>CAYXCZ010000008.1:0-137838 GCA_964463695.1 uncultured Lentimicrobiaceae bacterium
TTTGGTTTACACAAACCGCGGCATCGGTTGGTACTTTGGTAAGACCGGGAGCTGTAGGTTGAGCAACGACATTCCAACTTATGGAGTTATAGCTTGATTCATTACAGCCTGAAGCTGTTGCAGTACGTCTGCTTCTGATCAGATTTGTTCCAGCAACAGAGGTAAAACCTGGAATACTATTTGACCAGGCACTCCATGAGGAACCATTATTTGTTGAATAGCTATACTGATCGGTAATTGTTCCCGCACCGCCGGTACCGGAGGTAGCAGAAACTGTTAGTATTTGTCCGGCACATACATCAGCCACATTAGGATTCTTGGTTAAAGAAGGGGCTGTGGGTTGTGTTGCTACGGTGATAGTAATTGAAGCGCAGCCGTTGCTAAACTGTGAATTATTATAATTTCTGGCGTAATAGGTAGTGGTTACCGAAGGAGATACTGTTAACGTATTACCTGTGGACGGTGTGGTGGCAGTGCCACCGCAACTACCTGTGTACCAATAAACTGTTCCAACAGCACCATTAGCAGTGAGTTGCGTGGAAGTGCCACTGCAGATTGGGTTGTTCGTTGCTGAAATAGAAGTGGGGTTGGCAGGAGCCGGGTTGCTGGTAGTTGCAACAGTAATGGTACTGGAATTCGGGCTCTGTCCGGTGGTATTTACTCCGCGTACTCTGTAATAGTATGTTGTACCGGATGATAATCCTGTTACTGAATAGTTTGATACATTTCCTACATTTAAATTATTAAACCCACTGACAAAACTTGCAAAGTTACTTGATGTAGAAACATCAAGAACGAATGAGGTAGCAGGATATGAATCTCCCGAAGCTGCTGTCCAGTTGGCTTGAAAACCAGCTGACCCAACACTGGTAGCGGCTGCTGCAGTAGGTGGCTTGGGGACTTGTGTTATTGTACAGTCTGTTGTTGCTGAGCCGCTGGTTTTTGCTAAGGTAATCTCGGTAGCACTATTTGAAAAATTAGTAATCAATAATATATAATATTTACCAGCTGTAGCCCCTAAAATATCTATATATTCAGTAGCCTGGCTTGAATAACTGCAATCGACGACTTTATCAGTAGTCAATGAACCGCACGAATTTTGAGAGTCAAAAGGGCCCCACAAAGCAAAATCAACATCAATATTTTCACTATTGGTTTCGGTAATGTGAATATCACCTGCAGTTTCAATTTTCAAAAAGAACCAGGCAGGATTTGGCGTTGACCCCAGGCAGCTATAATCCGGACCGGATTCTCCTTCTCCCGTACCAACACCAGCCGGATACGTAGAACCGGAACTGGTACAAAAAGGTGTAGCGGTTGAACAAGTACCAGAGCTCCGGGAAGATCCACCTTCATTACCGATGATTCCTTTTGTATAATCTTCGGCATTTTTCAAGCCTGCCTCAACCTGTTGAAACCAACCATTTTTTAAAGCTTCCTGATATAGATTAGAATCAGCATTAATAATGGCTGTTTTGTTACTAATGCTGTTTTTATATGCTTTGTAAAACTGCATCCGTTCTTCAGGTGTTTGGGCTTTCATTGAAAGATTAATGCCAACCAGAAACAATGTGAAGCAAAGTACAAGCATTGTATTGGTTAAGCAGAGTCCATTCATTTTAACAACAAAAAGACTCTTGATTGAGATAAGATTTTTCATTATATTTAATTTTTTAAACAATTAGTTACCAATTAATTAATATGACATATAGTTATGTTTACAGTGGGGATGATATTTGTTTCATTATAGATTATTTATTAATCTCCTTTATTTCACCACAATTGCACCTGAAGCATTTGCATCCAACTGCAATTGTCCGCTTACAAAAATCTTTCCGGTTGATTCTATCGTTAGTTTTCCTGTTCCTTCAACTTTAAGATTCGGAATCGTTATGTCAGTTCCGCTCAATTGCATTTGGTGTGCTGTTCTAATTGTTACCAAAGGGCTTGAACAGCTGTTGGTTATTTGCCCCGGGTAACTCGTGGCAGCTATCCAAGAAACCCCATTGTATTGTTCCCAATTGGCTAGTGTGGTCCAGTTGCCACTTTGAACAGTGCGGTATTGAAGCAATGGATTGACGGTAATAGTTACAGATGCACAACCCTCACTGAACTGGCTGTTGTTATAATTCCTTGCATAGTATGTGGTTGTTGTCGAGGGGCTAACTGTTAACGTACTGCCTGTAGCCGGCGTAGTGGCAGTGCCTCCACAACTAGCGGTGTACCAATAAACTGTTCCATCAACACCATTAGCGGTGAGCTGGGTAGAAGTGCCACTGCAGATTGGGTTGTTCGTAGCTGAAATAGAAGTGGGATTGGCAGGAGCTGGTGGTGAAACTTCACCCATATATAATGAATAGATTGCAAAATCAGTATTGTCAGCGGGTTGTGTGACAGTAAGAGAGGTGAAAGCAGAAGTGCTGGAAACGAGGATACGATCGTCTACATAGCTATCAATAAAACTATAGGTGAGCTCATTACCATAAATGATCGCTCCACATTGAGAATCTCCTGAAATCTTTGAAATCGAGGGAGTGCCAGAATTGGTGGTATAGACTGATTTATGTCCAACATTAATTGCACCAATTTTAATCGTTATATTATTTACCGCAGATGAGAAGGTAAAAGTTATGTATAAATTAGCTGATGATAAGCCTATTGAATTAGCCTTAGTTCCACCGTTTACATTACACATACCTTGATAAGCGCCGGTGTAAATACTTCCGTTGGTGACCATAGTTATATTGATACCGTTATAGGAAGCTGGGAAATCATTATATCCAAATTCTTGTGCCTTTGTTGTTTGAAAGCCAAACAGTGAAACAAACACTATTAGGATTATATGGTTATTGCACCTAAAATTGATTTGTTTCCTTCCACTTTGAAGCGTTTTCAAGCAGGTAAGGGATGTTGAGAAATATTTTTTCATGGTATTATTTTAACTATTTATTTTTTAACGAAATGTATATCATTTAACTACTATCGCACCTGCAACATTTGAGTCCAACTGCAACTGTCCTCTTACATATATTTTTCCTGTGGCTTCAACAGTCAATTTACCTGTGCCTTCTATTTTGAGGTTAGGAATGGTAATGTCAACACCATTGATTTCCATTTGATGGCCGGTTCTGATTGTTACCATTGGACTTAGACAGGCATTACTGATGATTTCACCTGGAGAACTCGTTGCTGCCACCCATGAACTTCCATTGTTTTGCTGCCAATTGGAGAGGCTTGTCCAGTTGCCACTTTGAACAGTGCGGTATTGCAGTAAAGAATTTACTGTAATGGTTAGCGAAGCACATCCTTCACTGAATTGGCTATTGTTGTAATTCCGTGCATAGTAAGTTGTTGTAACCGTTGGTGAAACTGTTATTGGATTACCTGTTGTAACCTGCGTTCCTCCGCAACTAGCGGTGTACCAATAAACTGTTCCAAGAGCACCATTAACGGTGAGCTGGGTAGAAGTGCCACTGCAGATTGGGTTGTTCGTTGCGGTGATTGAGGTAGGATTGGATGGTAATGCTTGAATACCTGTTGCACCAGAATTTAGTGCATTTTTTAACAAAATTCCACTATTGCTTCCAGTACTCACAAAACCATCTGCCCAATCATATGCAATAACAAAGGTATATCCCGAGCCATAAGCCCCACCAATGATAGCAGGTATGTTTGTTGGACGGGTTGCAAGTGTCTCAACACCTCCTCCTTGAGAACTAAAAGTGTAAAAGAATTCAGTTGAACCTCCATCAGAATAAGGATTAGTAAGTCCTGCGTTTAACTTCAATCCAAGCGTACTTCCTGAAAATGTAACACTCGTCCCGGTTGCTATGCTTCCTGAAGTTGAAACCGTTGCTGTAATTACATTTGACACGGCCCAAGCAGCACCTGACCATTCTGTTATTAATAATCCACCATTGTTTACCCAACTCGTTAAATCACTATTTCCATCCATTCGTAAAAGTACTACAGCTTGAAAAGAAGCTAGTGTTGCTGCAGATGGAATCGTCGAACCATAATTTGTTACAGTAAAACCATGATTTGTTAAATAGGTTACTATATTATCATTATTATTATTTCCAAGAATAGCGACATTGATACCAAACGAAAATTCCTGAAAAGCAAAAAGCAGAAAACCAAGTAGTAAAAAAATCTTTCTAAATTTCATGTTGGTAACTTTTTAAATTATTAAATCCTATTAAATTGTAAAAAAGACTACTTCACCACTATCGCACCCGAAGCATTTGCATCCAACTGCAACTGCCCGCTTACGAAAATCTTTCCGGTTGATTCTATTGTTAGTTTTCCTGTTCCTTCAACCTTAAGATTCGGAATCGTTATGTCAGTTCCGCTCAATTGCATTTGGTGTGCTGTTCTAATTGTTACCAAAGGGCTTGAACAGCTGTTGGTTATTTGCCCCGGGTAACTCGTGGCAGCTATCCAAGAAACCCCATTGTATTGTTCCCAATTGGCTAGTGTGGTCCAGTTGCCACTTTGAACAGTGCGGTATTGCAATAATGGATTGACGGTAATGGTTATCGAAGCGCAACCCTCACTGAACTGGCTGTTGTTATAATTCCTTGCATAGTATGTGGTTGTTGTCGATGGGCTAACTGTTAACGTATTCCCAGTAGCCGGCGTAGTGGCAGTGCCGCCACAACTAGCGGTGTACCAATAAACTGTTCCATCTACACCATTAGCGGTGAGCTGGGTAGAAGTGCCACTGCAGATTGGGTTGTTCGTAACTGAAATGGAAGTAGGATTCGCTGGGATAGTGTTTACTGTTATTGTAAAAGTGCGGGAAAAGGTAACTGTCTGAACATTATTATAAGAAACATATACAGTAATTGAGGCAGATCCATTGGTTGAGGGTGTATAGGTTAAAGTTCCAGTGGGATTAGCGGATGTATAGGTTATTACCGGATTTGGCACAACTGAGGTGTTATTGCTTGTTGCAGTAACAAATAGTGTTTGACCGCTAATGCCACCATCGGAGATACCCGACAAACTTAAATTCTGTGAGCCCCCCGATACATTGGCATTTTGATTTGAAATGGCATCAAGAGTAGGAACAGAATTCACAACATAGGTCTTTGTGTTACTTCCATTACCGGAAGGTGAGGTAAAACTGTAAGACACAGTGTAATTGCCAATCGAAGAGAACGTATGTACCAAGCTGGAGCCTGATGTACTCACCACCGATCCGTTGATTTTCCATTCATGGGAAGTGATGCCGGAAATGGCAGCGCCAATGCTCACATCCTCCAGCCCCCAGTTATCCCAATCATCGCCGGAATTGCTTGGCTGATACCACCTGAATTTGGTGCTGGCCGTCCTGGCTAAAACGGGAATATCGATGGAGTTCCAGTGCCAGTTGTACCAGAGAGCACTCATATCAGATACAGTATTCCACGAATCATAAATTGTAACCCAGGATAATCCATTATCAATGCTATATTGTAAATTTACTTCTTCAGCAGCTTCATCCGGGTCTTCACACCCTGGAGCGGGATCATCGCTTCCATACCTGATGTAAAATTCGATTTTGCCGCCCATAGAAACATCTACATTATTGGTTATAACATAACGAATACCACCGTCAGTCGTGGTTGCCCAAAAATAATTGGTATTGGAAGGTGAATCTGTCGCACAAGGCTGTCCGACATTGTATGGAGAACTGGTCCAACCCGTGGGTAATGCACCAGAATTGAAGTTAAATGCTGTCGCCTGTATCTGTGGATTACCTTGAAATGATATTGGTCCTAAAGAAGTGCCACCACTCAACGGAGTGGCTGTAATATCAGCTGTTTGTGCATTTAAATGAATTACAAATGCTACAAATAAAAAACTGTAAATTAATGCGAGCTTTTTCATATTAATTCAGATTATAAATGTTCATATTACTAAGAGTTAGAGTACTCAGAACCGGCTGCTGCCCGATGTACCGCACAAACACACCCAATTTTTTCTCATGGATGGAATGGCAAGTACCTTCTAGGGTCTGGTTTGGTTCCAATTGTATTTGAACCAGCCTTTCATCAGCTGAAGATGTTGATGGTACGCCATCATAGGCTGTTTCATACTCCCAGTACACATAAATTTTTTGACTGGTTTTATTTGTTACTTTAACAAGTATTTGTTCAGGATAGAAACCATTGGCCGGATCGCTGCAATCAGAGTATTTGGAATAAATATCTAACTGATCAGCTGATATCTTTAGCTCCCAATCAGTTGAATAATTTCCAGGTACTAAATCCACAACAAGATTGTTTTGAGAAAAAAGACTTATTCCCAAAATCATTAATACGAAAAACAGCTTCATTTTTTTCATTGTTAGATCTTTCTTTTAGGTTATTGTAAAGCAAAAAACTTTTTGTTCAAAGTTAGAACAGTGGAGTGCTAAATTCAAGGTAATCAGACATGAAAAACCTTGCAAAAACCTTGTTAATCGTCTTTAACTAATTGTTAATGTGTAAGTAAGGTCAAATATTATACAAATAATGGTAAGTAACCTTACAAAAAATACATTACTTATAATACTGAATAACAGTATGTTAGATTAGAGTATGAAGAGAATATGAAGATGCCCAAAATAAGCTCCAAAGCAAGCATTTTTGTATTTATATTGTCTGTTTCAAAAGTGAACTTGTTCAAAATGCAGTTTATGGTGCTCGAACAAAAATAAGAAACTGAAAAGTATGAGAATAATTTTCATATCCAAAAAGCTTGATAAGTCTTACCGAACAATATGTAAAATCACTAGTATCTATTAATATTTGTTAAATTATCTTGTAACTATTTTATGCACAGTATAATAAGTCATCAAAACCTTGTCGCCCTTTTGAATTTTATTCCTTTTGCAAAACGCAAATTGGAACAAATATGAACGTCGGCAAATATGTTTTCGCACAGATTGTGGAGTTTCTCCCAAAACGTTACTTTGAACGGCTGGTAATCAAACACAAAGACCGGACAGCCGGAATGGCGCCATCCTACTGGAGTCATATGCTGGTCATTATGTATGGTCAGCTCATTGGTTGCCATAGTCTTAGAGAACTCACTGATATCACTATTGCTCATGCCAAAAGATCGTTTCACCTGGGATTTGGAAAGGTTCCCATCAACAGAAGCGTTCTTTCCAAAGCCAACAGCCTCAGAGACCCGGGCATCTTTGAGAAGTTTGCTTTTTACATTGTATCGATTGCTCAAGCCAAGCGTATCACCAAAGAGTTTGAACTTCACGGAAGGTTCTATGCCATTGCCTCCACCACTATCGACCTGTGCCTGTCGGTCTTTAGATGGGCAAAGTACAGAAGTACAAAGTCTGGAATCAAGATTCATACACAGATTGATATTGCCACTGAAATACCAGTCTTCTACAGAATCAGCCATGCAAATGTCCATGATACCAAGTCCATGGACTGGTTTATCTATGAACGGAATGCTTGCTATGTGTTTGATAGAGGCTACTTTGACCTCTCCAGACTCTACGTCATTGAGCAAGCTATAGCTTTCTTCATCATCCGCGAGAAGTTTCGTCCTGATTATGAAATCACGGACGGTGAAGATATGCTTGAAGGAGATGATAACGTCCTTCGAGACCAAACATTCAGATTCACAGGCAAGCTAAACAAAGAAAACTATCCGATTCAACTCAGACGTATCCTATTCTATGCCCCTGACCTTGGAAGAACCTTCACCTACTACAACAACAACTTCTACCTCAAAGCAAAAGACATTGCCCTTCTTTATCGCTGCAGATGGCAGGTTGAGAAGTTTTTCAAATGGATTAAGCAACATCTCCGTGTCAAATCCTTTTGGGGAGAATCTGAGAATGCTGTCAGAATTCAGATACATGTCGCTATCATCACGTATTGTCTCGTTGCAATTATTGAACACGACATCAAACTGGACAGACCTGTTGTCGAGGTCATGCGTATCCTTGGCAATTCCCTGCTGGTCAAAGACCCCATTCATGAGCTCTTGACTCCTGCGGCAATTAAGCACTGTGATGATTACGATTGCCAACTGCATTTGGACTTCTAATTTAATTAACATTTTTTAATAGACGCCAGTGACTGTTTGTATATTTCATTTCACTATTGTCCGGAGAAATTTTGAAAAGATTTAAGAGATTCTTCACTTCACTTTCCCGCACGTGCGGGATTCAGAATGACAATGTTTTAGATAAACTTGGAGGGGTTTGGAGGCGGCTTCGCCGCCTCCAAGCCCCCTCCTCCTGTAAACCTACATAAATTACAGTCATTCTGAGCGTTAGCTAAGAATCTCATATTTTAACCGGACAACAGTGTTTCTAAATTATTAATTCCTATTAAATTGTAAAAAAGACTACTTCACCACTATCGCACCCGAAGCATTTGCATCCAACTGCAACTGCCCGCTTACGAAAATCTTTCCGGTTGATTCTATTGTTAGTTTTCCTGTTCCTTCAACCTTAAGATTCGGAATCGTTATGTCAGTTCCGCTCAATTGCATTTGGTGTGCTGTTCTAATTGTTACCAAAGGGCTTGAACAGCTGTTGGTTATTTGCCCCGGGTAACTCGTGGCAGCTATCCAAGAAACCCCATTGTATTGTTCCCAATTGGCTAGTGTGGTCCAGTTGCCACTTTGAACAGTGCGGTATTGAAGCAATGGATTGACTGTAATGGTTATCGAAGCGCAACCCTCACTGAACTGGCTGTTGTTATAATTCCTTGCATAGTATGTGGTTGTTGTCGATGGGCTAACTGTTAACGTATTCCCAGTAGCCGGCGTAGTAGCAGTGCCGCCACAACTAGCAGTGTACCAATAAACTGTTCCATCTACACCATTAGCGGTGAGTTGGGTAGAAGTACCACTGCAGATTGGGTTGTTCGTAACTGAAATGGAAGTAGGATTGGCAGGAGCCGAACTTCCTACTATTAGCATATAGTCTTCTGTTTCTCCATATTGCAATGCCGCGCATGGGTCGCTCGGTATTGGATTGCTAGAATATTCTCCCATGACACGCATTCTGTGAGACCCCGAGGTAGCATCAACAGGAACCGTAAAACTTGTTGCACTGGTTGTCAGGCTTGAATTTGATAGCGAGATCATTTTTTCATCTGCTTCAAAGGTTCCGTCATCATCAAAATCTACCCATACGGCATAATTTAAGGCATAACTTTGAGATGTAAAGCTCATGCTTACACTGCTGCCTGCCGCCTGCGAAACCGATTTGGTTGAACTGTAATTGGTATAGGATGTCGCAGAGCAGGCCGTTGTATTGCTAAAGTTTGTTATTCCCCCTGTTGTAGTAACATTGGTTATCCACATATTCGAACAGGCGCTTGATGATGTGGGAGGAGTACAAATTACCGGGATAAAAGTTTTCTGGGCTCCGTAATTAGTGCCATTGCTGTTCGTAGCATAAGCTTTTACATAATAGGTAGCGCCTAAAGTAAGACCTGTCAGAGAACTTATGAAAGTTCCCATGCCTGTTCCATCGGTGGTTTTTGTGTCTGAAATTGTCGGATTCCCTGTTGTATTATAACAAACTCCCCTTGCCGTTACATTGGCACCGTTATCTTCAGTTATTGTGCCTCCACAACTGGCTGATGTAGCAGTGATATTAGTTACCTCAGCTGTGGTAACAGATGGAGGACCCGGTATTAGGATGTTTCGGCTGGCAGTATTGGAATAGATAGACCCATCGTAAACTTTAAATGAGATCATCCTCGTGATATTGTTAGAAGTTAAATCAGCATTTACGTATTTTACCGACCTCAGTGCCGTCTGGTAGTTGGCAATGGTGGTGGTTCCTGTTAAGGTGAGTACCCCTGTACCTGAGTCCCATGAGCCGGTTATTCCATTGGCATTTACAAATGAAAGCACATCCTTGCCAGTCTGGAAACCGCTCGCAATGGTGACCGTGGCGCTCTGAAAGTTAGTCCCCGCATTCTGCGATGCGATAAGGGTGGATGTAACATTCACCGCCGCATCTCCCAGGTTGTAGTTGAGCGCTGTGCCTTCGATGCTGGTAAGCATGGGGTTGTTCGGTGTGAATTTGGTAAATCCGGTTCCGGCTTCGCCCTGAATTATATAAAGTGCATTGTTGTAAACGCAGATGGTAGCATCATTTATGGTCCAGGGCAGTGTCAGCGTATTGTTCCAGGTCTGATCGCCCAGGTCGTAGGAATAGAGATTGGTCCCACCGTAGTCACCCATGCAGTAATAATAGGCATCGTAGATGGCAGCGCCAAGCACCGCACCAGTCAAAGGCACATCTGTAAGAGTGGTCCATATATCAGTCGATACCCTGTATTTCTGGAAACCATTATTGCCATTTCCTTGGGTGCAGTAAAAATAGCCATTGTTATATGCCAATCCACCCCATTTGTCAGCGATGGGTACAGATGCCAGTTCTGTCCAGGTTCCGCCGCTTACATTGTATCGCCAGAATTTTCCGAGAGTACCAGAACAGGCGATATAAACATTAGTCCCGTCATTCGATATACAACCCGTATAAACCCCGCCGGTGGGCCCGGTCAATGTTGCCCATGTATTTGAAGAGACTGTATAAACCTGAATATCAGCTTTTGATGTATAGGCAATGTATATTTTACCGCCTAGGTATGTTGCTCCGGCATTGTTTCCTGTAGTAACCGGTGCATTCGCCAGAGCCGTCCATGTATTTGAAGAGACCGTGTACTTGTAAAATGCATTGCTCGACTGATCCCCGACTGCATACATGATACCGGTTGTGGGATCAACACACATGGCCGACAGCGTTTGCGGACAGGAGGTAAGCGTAGTAAATGTTCCTGAAATAACCCCTGCAAATAAAGTTGGTTGAAATGCTAGTAACATCATTACCAAAACTCCTAATAGCAGATTTCCTTTAATGTACAAGGTTTGTCTGCGTTGTATGAAACACTTTTTCATAATATCGTTTTTTTTAAATTTTTAAATACCCAGGTTTATTGTTTAAGTTCTACCTCAAGGCCAGTCAGATCTTTCAGCTTATTGAGAAGTTGGTTGTACTCCAAATTGGATGCGCCAGTTTGGTTGTGTATCACTATCTTACCTTCAACAGACTGTTTCCAACCGTTGAATTGATTCGAAAAATCATTGGCATTGTCAAGGGTTACAGGAACATTGGTAAGGAACAATCCCTGCAGATCATCTTTGACAAAAATGTGAAGGTTGTTGATTTTCTTGCCATCAAGTGCAATGGAGATTTGTTCGGCACCGCTTAATGCAGATGCTTTGATAAATAAAACACCGAGCCTGTGCTGGTATCGAGCTTCTATTTGTTCCATATTCTGGTCGCCGGATATTGTTCCAACAACCACTAAATCGTTTGGCTGTTCCTGGGCTGCACATGAAAAAGCAAGCCCAACTGTCAATGATAAAATAAAAGTTAATAGTTTTTTCATCTTCTTTAAATTAAGTGGTTATCTGTATTTTAAACTTTCATCAAATTTAAACTCAGTAGAGAAGTTTAGCAAGGTAATCAGACATGAAAAACCTTGCAAAAACCTTGTTAATCATCTTTAACTTATTGTAAATGTGTAAGTAAGGTCAAATGTTACACAAATAATGGTAAGTAACCTTAAAAAAAAATACACTACTTATAATACTGAATAACAGTATGTTAGATTAGAGTATGAAGAGAATATGAAGATGCCCCAGATAAGCTCCAAGCAAGCATTTTTGTATTTATATTGTCAGTTTCAAAAATGAACTTGTTCAAAATGCAGTTTATGGTGCTCGAACAAAAACAAGATACTGAAAAGTATGAGAATAATTTTCATATCCAAAAAGCTTGAAAAGTCTTACCGAAAAATATGTAAAAATTTTAAAATTGAGGGATTGGCGGTTTAGTAAGCCATAGATTTAAATGATAAAAAAATCCAATAATGAAACATAAAACTCTTCATATACTGGTAATAAACCACATAATTTAAGTCACTCTTGTCCGGATAAATCTTGAAAATGTATAAGAGATTCTTCACTCCACTTCGTTACGTTCAGAATGACAGTGTTTTAGAAAAACAGGGCGGGGGCTTGGTGGCGGCTTCGCCGCCACCAAGCCCCCGCCCCTTGTAAACCTACATAAATTACAGTCATTCTGAGCGTTAGCGAAGAATCTCATATTTTAACCGGACAACAGTGAATTTAAGTAGCTTCATTGAAAAAGGAACTCTCAATTCTGTGTTCAAAACGAAAACCAACATCATAAGTCATTATAATATTGATAATGAATATATTACATAATTTGTAAAATAATTTTATAATATTTACCCTTATTTTGGGGCAGGAATATATAATATTACCTTTACTTTGAGTCAAATTATTTAAATATTAACCCTTACTTTGGGAAAATGTTGTATCTTTGTGGAAAATTTTTGAATTATGTTTTACAGGAAACAAATAAAAGAGTTAGAAAGATGGCGATTATCATCCGAACGAAAACCATTGGTTATCCGTGGTGCACGTCAGGTTGGTAAAACCACCCTGGTGCATGAATTTGGTAAGCAATTCAAACAGTACATTTACCTCAACCTGGAACAAGGTAAAGATGCTCAATTGTTTGATCAATTTGATGACATTCAACATCTTCTAACCCGCATTTTTTTAGAAAAACGCTTACAGAAAACATACACTAACGAAACGTTGTTGTTTATTGATGAGATTCAGGAATCGCCAAAAGTAGTTAACCTGCTTCGCTATTTTAAAGAAGAAGCGCCAGATTTAGCTGTTATTGCTGCTGGAAGCATGCTGGAAACTTTGCTTGGAAAAAACCTGACGTTCCCGGTTGGGCGTGTTGAATACAAGGTTTTAAGACCATTTTCATTTGAAGAATTTCTGATCGCTTTAGGTGAAGTTCAACTTTTAGAAGAATACAGGAAAACGCCTATTGAAAAGTATGCTGAACCTGTTCTTTTTGAAACTTTTCGAACCTATGCGCTTTTAGGTGGAATGCCCGAAATCATAAAGCATTATAGTGTTCACCGCGACATTACTGCATTAGGGTCGATTTATGACTCACTAATCAGCTCCTATTTGGAAGATGCTGAAAAGTATGCAAAAAACGATCAGCAACTTCAGATCATTCGGTTTGCAATCCATCAAGCAATTTTTAAAGCTGGTCAACGCACTACTTTTCAGCAGTTTGGCAATGCAAACTACAGTTCAAAAGCAATTGGAGAGGTGTTACGTGCTTTGGAGAAGACACACTTACTTCATATTTTATATCCTGAAACAGGTACTACACTGCCTTTGGAACCGGATTATAAAAAAACACCACGTATACAGTTTCTTGATACAGGATTAATCAACTATTTTGCTGGTTTACAAAAAGACATCCTTTGTACCAAAGATCTCAATAGTGTGTATCAAGGAAAAGTAATTGAGCATTTAGTTGGTCAGGAACTGCTTTCTTTTCAATCGTTGAGCTTAAATAAGCTGCATTTTTGGGTTCGTCAAAAGAATCAATCCGACGCTGAAGTTGATTTTATTTATCCATACAAAGGCATACTTGTTCCTATCGAGGTGAAATCCGGAGCACAAGGACACCTTAAATCATTACAGGTTTTTCTTGACCATTCACCAATTCATTTTGCAATACGCTTTTACGCCGGTAGTCGTCAATTAGATACGCTTAGAACCACTAATGGTAAGCCATTTTATTTATTGAACCTACCCTATTTTTTAGCTTCACGGGTTGAAGTTTACATTGATTGGTTAATAAACGAGATCGGTTCTGAGACAGAAAAACCTATCTTGATTCTTGAAGAGGCAGGTCAGCTTTACAAAAAAGAAAAGCTTCCGATCAAGCAATGGTGTTTGGAAGATTTGAATGAGAACCATTTCGAAATCTTGCAATTATGTCTCTATGGTCCTAAAAAAGGGAGGTTTTTATTAGAGGAAAGCCTTGGCCTTACCTACCAGTCGCGAAACAAGGGTGTTTTTTTGAAACCTTTATTGGATTTGGGTCTGATTGAGTTTACTATTAAGGATTACGAGAAAAGTAAACAGCAACAGTATGCTATAACAGCAGAAGGCAAGGCTCTTTTGCAAGCCCACTAATCAGGATGTAGCAAGCTGTATTTTTAAATTTATGTAGAAAAAACAACTGAGGAAGACAGATCGATTAAAACAAAATTCGTAACAATTTGAAAAAAGCCAGTCCAATTTAACCTAAACCAATCAGCCATGCTACCAGCTGCTGATTGGGTTCAAGGTTAAGTTTCTGACGTAACTGATGACGTGTTCGCTCAATTGTCGCAGTAGTAAGACTCAAAATGTGGGCAATCTCTTTACTTGTGAGGTTGAGCCTAAGTAATACTGCAACCTGAATTTCAGATCTGGAAAGGTCAGGGGCTGTTTCAATTAATTTTGAGTAAAAATCTCCATAAGCTTGCTTAAAAACTAATTCAAACTGATTCATCGGATCATTCTCCGATTCGTGCCTGAAATCAGTCATCAATGCTTCAAATGCTTCTCTGTCAGTCTTTCGTCCTAATTTAGTAATAAAAGGCTGTAAACGCAGCATCATTTCTTTCTGAAAACTTATCATCTGGGTTCTACGTAACACATTGAGCAACAACTCCTGATCTTTTTTTTCGGCCAGCAATTTACTTGCAGCAGCTTTTTGTTGTACCAACTCATGCTGTACCTTTATCTGATCCAAAGCAAGTTTACGCGTTTTATTCTCCTCTTGTGTTTTAGCTTCTTTCTCGTTAGCAAGTTGCTTCATAAGCATGGATTTCTTTCGTAACAACGAAACAAAAAACAAAGTCATCACCATTATTGCAACTAGCAATATGGAGATTATCAGCAAAATTATCAACTGCCTCTTCTGTAAAAGGCCTTTTTTTACTTCCTCTTGAAGCCTCTCCTCAAGTTGCTGATTTTGATACTTATAACGCAACTCATCAAAAATTTCCATATCCGCTTCATCAACAAGCAGATTTTTTAATGCACTAGCCTTTTTATTCGCTTCCAGGGCCAATGAAATGTTGGTATCTTTTTCATACCAATCTGAAAGGCAGGAATATGACTCAAAAGCTTTTAGCCTTAAACCTCGATCTGCAAACCAGATAGCTGTATTGGTCATAATTTTGTATGAACTATCCGAAAAACCATTTTCACGAATTAATAATCCAAATTGATGGTATGCTTCGTAATATTGTACTGGGGCAAGCATTTTGTATTTAATAATCAACACTTTTTGAAGTTCTTCAATGGCTTTTTCCTGTTGTCCTTTACTTTTTTCTATTTGCGATTGAATTTTGTGTAACCCAATCAAAATGGCATTGTCTGGTACTGAATAACATGAAGCTGATTCTGACTTAAGCGAATCAGTAAATAATACATCTCCAAGTTTCAAACCGGTTTGCATCAGATCAATTTTACATGAGCATTCCCAATATAATTGATCCATAGATTCAAAATATTGATGTGCCATACCGATATAACGCATTGATTCATTATAATATACAATAGATTTCTCGGAATTAATATGAGAAAACAACTCGGCAAGTTTGTAATATGACGACCCTATTAATCTATGTATCTCTGCTTCTGCAAATAGCTTTTTTCGACCAGAAATATATTTGCTTGCCTCAAGGTAATTATGCAAAGCAGCAGTGTTTCTTCCTTGATCAAAGTGCAACTGTCCGAATTCTTTATATGCATAAAAAATGTTTATGCTATCGTTCAAGGTCTTGAAATAAGCCAATACCTCGGGGATTAGCTTTCCGGATTCCAAAAAAGTCCGTTCTTCTCGCAAATACTTGGCCAGCTGTAGTTTAATCTGATTCTGCAACTTTTCATCTTTTGCAGCAAAAGCCATTTTTAGTGCTTTTCTGAAATTTGTCTCTGCTAGCGATCTCTCTCCATTTCTTTTGTCTATCATCCCTAAAACAAACAAATATCCTGCACTATCAGGCAACGTATTATCATGAAGGTTGATTAAGTTTTCAAAATCTTGGGCTAAGTTATTAAGACTATCAATTCTAAAACTTGAATATGACACGGCCTTTTCAATCAGAATCGAGGTACTGTCGCTTGCCACTGATTTTGAAGAAGCAATTAATCCAAGATTGATTATCAAGCAAATAATAAGGCAGAATCTGAACATCAGATTTTTTTCAACAAATATATCTAAAAGTTTTAAAGTGTCGATCTAAACTTTTTTGATTTCTGCTTGCCACATATTTCG
The DNA here is from genome assembly GCA_964463695.1 of uncultured Lentimicrobiaceae bacterium. Classification (GTDB taxonomy): domain Bacteria; phylum Bacteroidota; class Bacteroidia; order Bacteroidales; family F082; genus JALNZU01. The sequence goes on from CAYXCZ010000008.1 coordinate 16,211, forward strand.
AGCAACAAAAAAAAGAAATATTGTCAGGCAAAGTTAAAGACCGTAATTCATTTGAGATTGTAAACTTCGTTCAAAATGACAAAAGCCACCTTACCTTAAATCCATACAAGTCAAAGTCATTCTGAGTGTTAGCGAAGAATATCGTCATTTAGCCTGACAACACTGATTTGAAATATAAATAGTTGCACAAAGTGCATAATGTTACTTTAAAACCAATCTTGTTAATGGTTTTAACGATATTAATTTGATCCACTCTAAAGAAACTAAATTCAACTGATAAAAAAGCAAAAGCCTCAACAATCATCGACTGTTAAGGCTTTTATGTGTTTTAAATTGTGCCCAAGAAAGGACTCGAACCTTCACGAGCGTGCGCTCACTACACCCTGAATGTAGCGCGTCTACCAATTCCGCCACTTGGGCTAAAACACCCTTCAAAAAACAGTGCCCAGGACAAGATTCGAACTTGCACACCCTTGCAGGCGCCAGCCCCTCAAGCTGGTGTGTCTACCAATTCCACCACCTGGGCAAAAAGTGGAGCAAAAGTAGTCTATTTTTTTAAACAAACAAGGTATATTTTACATTTTTCAGTCAAAAAAATAATTCCTTCTGGTATCATTTTATAAGTGGAAATATAGAATTACCGGCACTCCTGTGATTGTTGACGACATGGATTTCATAAACAACATGGCCTCCTTCCATGTAGTTTCAATATGTATTTGATATGTTGAATGTTATAAATTTTTCCTATGAAATAAATAAATCTCAAATAAATTTGCTTTTGCTTGCAATGATGTGTAAGCAAATTGTATTTTTGAATTTCCAACAATAAATAATAATGATATGATTGACTTTACTTCAAAAGATACGGATCAGATAAATCAAAAAGGTATTGATTTTGAGATAATTAGTAAGCAAATTGATGCATTTAAGAAGGGATATCCTTTCATTAATCTGGTTGCTCCTGCAACAATCGGACACGGCATCATGAAGTATCATGAAGAGGAAATTAATGAACTCATTGAGTATTTTGATGAAGGGAAAGACAATTACGACCTTCTAAAATTTGTCCCTGCCTCAGGCGCTGCCAGCAGGATGTTTAAACATTTGTATGATTTTGTTCAGTCTTTCAAAGGCACACAAGAAGAAATCAATGCTATAGAAAATGATAGTGATGCAAATAGTGTTGGCTATTTGATTCAGCACATCGACAAAATGGCCTTTTACAAAGACCTGAAAGACATTGCAATTGATAATGGTTTTGTACTAGAGGAGTTGCTGGATTCAAAACGTTACGACAAAGTTATTCAGTTAATTCTGCAGGAAAATGGTCTTAATTACGGCAATCTTCCTAAAGCTTTGTTGCGTTTTCATCGTTATGAAAGTGAGAATCGCTTTGCAATTGAAGAACACCTCGTTGAAGCTGCTATTTATTGTACCAATGAATTCCATGTAGCTAAGATCCATTTTACGATTTCGGCAGGGCACCGGAACAATTTCATTTCTATTTTAGATGATATTGTTCCAGTATATGAAAAGAAATATGGTGTGAAATACGAGCTCACATTTTCAGAACAGAAACCATCAACAGATACCATTGCAGTTGATATGGAAAACAAGCCTTTCAGAAATGACGATGGTTCATTACTGTTTCGTCCAGGCGGCCATGGTGCACTGATAGAAAACCTGAACGACCTGAAAGAAGAGATCATTTTTGTAAAAAATATAGATAATATTGTTCCTGATTCTCTTCGGGAAGAAACATACAGATACAAAAAAGCTATTGGAGGCTTACTTCTTCAACTTTTAGAGAAAACCTATGACTACTTAGATATTTTGGATGGAGGATTCCTCGAAGAGCATGAATTAGAAGAGATTAGGAAGTTTGCAGAGCAGAATCTCCTGATAAATATTCCGTCTTCTTATGATGGTTTAGGTGAGATTGAAAAAATCGATTACCTCTATAGTCAGCTAAACAGGCCTATGCGTATCTGCGGTATGGTAAAAAACGAAGGCGAGCCAGGCGGAGGTCCTTATTGGGTTAAGAACAGTGAAGGAGTTGTCTCGCTTCAGATCGTAGAATCTTCGCAAATGGATTTGAAGAATAAGGCACAGCTTGAACTTGTGAAATCATCCAGCCATTTTAACCCCGTAGATCTGGTTTGTGGTATCTATGATTTTAAAGGACAGAAATTTAACCTTCCTGATTTTATTGATAACGAAACAGGATTTATCTCAACCAAGTCGAAAGATGGACGTGAACTGAAGGCACTTGAATTACCAGGACTTTGGAATGGTGCAATGGCCGACTGGATCACTATTTTTGTTGAAACACCTTTGATTACTTTTAATCCGGTGAAGACGGTAAACGATCTTTTAAGGCCACAGCATCAGGCTTAATCAAGGTTTAAAGTCGGGCGAAGTGCGGTAAATGTTTGATTCTTCAGCTGCAAGGGTTTTACCTTCAATTTTGAAACTTTTACCATATGCTGGAGTTAGTGTAAGGATCGATCTTCCATTGGATTGAATGGTGACTGAGAATTGCACATTTCCTGCGAATGCGTTGGGTTCAAGAGTTCCGGAGACAATAATTGCTTTTGTGAAATCCTTTGCTGAGACATGATATTCAATTAGTTGAGCTGTTCTGTTTCGACCGTTCAATGAAGATAAATCATTAAAGGCTAACTGAAAATTCGCATGATTTCCTTCAAGGGAAAAAAAGTTTGTTTGTTGGTTCAATCGCTCAGTTTTACCTCTTGAAGTCACAATAAGGTCACCTTCAAAAACAAAGCTTGTATCCCGAACCATTTGAATCATCCGGTCGAAACTTGCCACCTGCTCTTTGATCTTAGCCGCTCTTTTTTGTTCTTTTTTCTCCTTACGTGTTAAATCAGGCTTCGTTTCCTCTTGCGCAAAAATTGGGATTGAAATCAAAAGTGAGAGAACAAACACCCAAATCAGTCCAAAAGTTTTTTTGATGGAAAACATGTTTTTCATGCAAGCAGATAAGATAAATCAGCACCAACTTCTATCTCCTGAGGTTCTTTACCATAAGTAAAGAGACGCAAGGGGCGATGACCTTTTAGCTGCATTACAGGTCCTTCTACCTCGAGCAAACTGGCTTCACGAAGTCCTAAAACTTTGATATTACGATTGATAATCAGGAATTCTTCGATACGCTGCTGGCGTGTTTCACCGCCATGACCTGCAGGATTTGCATCCAGATAATGCGGATTGATTTGAAAAGGAACCAGATTAAGGCAATCGAAGCTCTCAGGTTGAATGATAGGCATATCATTGGTAGTACGCAAAGTTGGACAAGCCACATTGGCACCGGCACTCCAGCCCATAAAAGGAGTTCCGCTCAGAGTTTTCTCACGTATGGCTTTCATGATTCCGGTTGAATGCATCAAAGCCACCAAATGAAAGGTGTTGCCCCCTCCTACTGCGATACATTCAGCATCATTAACTGCTGCCACCTGATCGGCAAAATGATGCACGGAAACAAGCTCGCATTCAAAATTCTTAAAAACATCAGCTACTCTTTGTTCATACACATCGTACGATTTATCAAGACTTTCGTGCGATAAACCTACACCTGCATAAGGCACAAACAAAACACTTTTCACATTATTTTTGGCTAAAAAATCAGCAATAAAAGGTTGAGGCCATCCAAGATATGCCTCGCCCGAATTGGTAGAGTTACTAATAAGAAGCAGTTTCATAATTATTTATTTTTGAGTGAGTTATTCTTTCATCTTACTTAATTTCTTCATAGAGCGAAGATAGTTTTTTTTGAATTCACTAAAACGTTTGTCATCCTGTATCAATTCATAAACTCTTTTTGATGCATCCCTGATTCCATTCTGATGGTCAGCCACAGCGATTAAAGTAGCTATTTTCTCTTGCATTTCAAGAGTTTCATAAGCCGGGAAATCCTGTCGAAGCAAAATTTTTAAATAGACAAGCATATTTTCGGCATCCATTTGCTCCAGATAAAAATTTATTGCCTGAAGCGTAAGATTACCGTTATTTTGAGATTTTACAAACTGTGACAGGGTTTGATGTTTTACGCCAAAATCAGATAACTTATAGCTTTCAAGTTGCTGATCAAAGATTGTGTAAAGCGGAATTACAGATTGCAAACCAGTGCTATATAGGTTATTAAGCACAGCTTTATAGTCGTCCTGATAACGGAATAAATCAGAATAAGTTTCCATCAAAGTGATGGCCTCACCCGAATTTAAAATGCATCCCTGATTGTTTGCACTCAGGTCGATTATTTCCTGCAGCGTTGGTTTCAAATCTTCATAGTCTTTTTGAGCAATCATCACCTTCGATTTTGTCATTAAATCATCAATTTTAAAGCGATGATTCAGGCAAATCCTTTCAATCATCCGTTGATCCAGTTGCTGAAATGCCTCCTTTACAGTTTTCTTTTTGTTGAGGTGACTCGATTGAGCCAATTCGGAAGCCTTTTCGTAAACTTTCCATGCATCATCCATTTCATTTGCCCATACTTTTAATTGGGCGTTTTTAATCATCTGAATGATATCATTTTCAGTTTGCTGTAGATTCTCAGTTGAAGCTATGTTTGATTGGCTTGGAAAATTTGATTTGCTATTGCTTGCCAGACTGTTAGGGTTTGAATCGTCATTTCCTTTAATTTTGTTATTCAGATAAAGTGCCTCATTACTCGTTCTAAGGTATTGAAAATGATCTTTTTGGTAGTTAAGTGCATATTCAAGTCGATGTTTTGCTTCCGGCAAATCGCCAATGAGGTAATAGTTCTCAGCCTCCTTAACGAGTTCGAGAAAAATAAAACGATACGACATAAACAGCGATTGATTGATCTGTTCGTTGTATGTGTTGTTATAATAACTTCTTGCTGTGTTTGCTGCTTGTTCGAACATTTGAATCGCAGCAAGGTATTGTTTCTGGTCGACAAATATGGTTCCTTTTCTCAAATAAGTTTTAATAAGGGCATCCGATTCACCTGCGATCCTGTTAACGAGGTTATTCTCGGGATATTTGTTAACAAAAGAATTAGATTTCATTTGATAAATTCTTGATAGTGAGTCATTACCAGCTTCAAGTGCTTTTGCTGCAATTTGCAGATACGATCGAAGCAAACCAAGTTTTGTTGATTCGACGCGCTTTTTTACATCATCGGATGCATTCATGTGTCCTTTGTCTTCTAAAATTTTCTGTGCATCTTCATACAAGCCGAGGGCATTTACAAAGTCGCCTGACTCATGAATTGAGTCAGCCAAAGACACTAATTCAAAGGCAATGCTCTCGGCGAGGCTTACATTCTTTTCAGAATCGTTTAATAAATCGGTAGCACTATAAAATTGATTATCAGGAGCAAGACGACCGGTTCTTAGAATAAGCTCATGACTTCTGAAATCAGATACATAAGCTTTTTTGAAAACATTGAGAAGATCTTTACGATATGCGGAAGTAATTTCAGTAATGAGCAACGATTGCAATATGGATTTATTTACCTCATTGTTGAAAAGTGTTGAATAGCGGGTTAACAACCGCTCTAAATCAGGATATTTTACCCATAAAGCAGCAGGATCGGCACCTGTTTTCTCCATAACTTGAAATGCGGCTGTCTCTTTTATCAACAGGAGACTTTTTCTGATCTTTTCGCGAAGAAGAAACAATTGTGCAGGCTGTTCAATATTTTTGCTTTCAAGTGATGCGATGTCTTTGTGAACCTGGTCAACAAATTCATTTACAGCCCAATACTGATTTATTTGACTTACAAGTTCTTGTAATTGCTTGAATTTTTCTTCGGAATACAGAAAACTATCGATTGAACCATCCACTTTTGCAACGGTAGTGCCACTAAAGTTTCCTAATGAGACAGCAGCAGGGACTTCCTTGAAACTCACTTTAAACGCTTCTGAACCCTGAGTAGCATAAAGTGTAAACCGCCCCATTACAACATCAGGCACTAAGGCATAACCAATGAGAAAATCACGGTAATTATCATGTCCTTTGGTGACAATTTTATCGATAGAAAGGTTGATTTCGAAAGTGTTGAGAGAATTTTTGTTTGCAACCCAATGGTAATGAAGCTCAAAGCCTGTGTTCCATTCAGCTAATAGATTTTCATTGCCTGAAGTGAAAAGGTTAATAACTGATTGGTTGATTTTTAGTCCGTTGTGATAGTTATTTCGGGTATTTAAAGTGAGATTGGCAACTTTAGTTGTTTGAGAATTAGCTGCAAAAGGAATGATAGCAATACAAACGAAAGCCATCAGTTGGAGGCTGTTTGTAAGATGATATAATATTGATTTTTTTACCCTTGATTTCTTCATGCAGCAGGCAAAAATAAGGAAATCTGTCGAATAGCAGATCAGAATTGGTGATCATTAAGTGAATTTACCTAAAAACGAAAGCCCTCCAAAAGGAAGGGCTCTCGTTTGCTTTCACTATTTCAATCACCAAACAATTATCTGGTCATGATCATGTTGCCTTTCACTGAAATAGTCTGGGTTTAACTTAATTTGTTAATAAATTTTTTAATAAAATCAAACAATTAATGCAAAACTACTTTGCAGGGAGGCTACGATTTGCTGTTAGTAGCAGAAAACTGAAGAAAAAGGCGAAAAGTGTAACACCAATTTGTGTCTCAATGGTATCTTCTGATAGCATTGAAAGCAACATTAAAAGCCAAAAAAATAAAAATTCCGTGTTCAGTATTTTCTTTGAATATATAGCAGGGTAAACAAGAACTATCATAAACCACAACCACCCAAAAACTCCAAAAGCTATAAAAATACTTAGGTATTGGTTGTGCGACCTCCATCTAACTTCCTCACGCAAAGGACTGTTCATAGCATTATATGTTGATCGAAATGCTTCCGGGAGATCACCGGTACCAACTCCAAACAAAAAATGTTGTTTAATTAAAAGTTTTGAAGCCTTGAGATGTTCAACACGTTGCATAATGCTGCTGCCGTTTGGATCATTTAAATCAGTAAATTGCTGATAACCTACAATTATTTTCGAGATCCGGTTTCGTAAGCTGGGGTTTTCAACATAGCTCTTATTTGCTATTCCTTTTTCAATAAACTTAATATCTTCAGTAGTTAGTTGACTCACTCCATCAGCATCTTTTCGCAGGTCAGCCGATGTAAGGTAACGGATAATTGTATACATAATAAGCTGTCCGGCATCGTCATTTCCATAAAAATCATAACTACTTCGCTCATTCCATGCCTCTGCCATTTCGTTTTCTGCAAAATAAATCCCTACATATTTTCCATCTTCAACACCAAAGTTGATCGTGTCATGGCGGTATTCATTACCAAGTCGACTAAATTTATCAAGTTTCTCAATATCAATTGGATGACGAAACGTTAGTTTTTTGACAATATCATTCAGATACAAAAAGAGTGTTAAAGGAAGCCCTAAAGTGATGATAATCAAAGCAACCCTCCATTTTTTACTGCCTATCATCAAAACCAATCTAACTAGCAAAACAGTACCAATAATAACAACACTTAAGAGCCCAATTACCGATTCAAGAATTACAAGATAGCCTAACAACCAAATGGCAATAAGCATAAACAATGCTTTGAAGATATGTTTTTGATCAAAACCTGTAATTACTTGATTTAGAACGAGATAAAATGAAAAAACGATCATCAAACTAAACCTTACTGAACTGATATAGATGGAAATATCCCGGATGTCGTTAAAATCTTTCTGCAAATAGTGCACAAAGCTAATCAGCGTACCTGTAAAAACTGCTGCAACAAAAAAGCCAAGCAATGTCTTTGTTTCACCTAAAGTGAATTTTCTCATAGATGACATTACCAATGGCAAAACTAAAAGCGGAAGTTTAATACGTAAGTCTTTCCATGCATAATCAAAATCTGAGGTAGTAATTAAGCCAACAATATGTAGAAAAAATAGTGAAGCCAATATCAATGCTACCCTATTCGAAAGGAATAACCTGATTTTTTTTACGAAAGTTTCAATCAACTGTAAAAACACATAGCGTGTTGATAACCAGATAGCTCTAAAGATATTTGATTGTCGAAAGAAACGTTTTATCGGCGAAAACACTAAATCATCCCCTATCCAAAATACGATTAGCAAAAGTTGAAAAAGGGAGAGCGTGAACTTCGAAAAAGGCAGGCTTATGGCGATTAGAATCATCACCACGAAATAGGCATCAAGCTTAATTTTCTCGAAATTTTTTACCATTGAGAAGCCTTTAGATCTTAGATTTTCCCCAATAGAATTGCCTTTGTCTTTTCTTTATCAAGGATTATTTCAACAGCTTTTTCAATTTCAGGATCATGTTTCAATGCTGTTATGATTTTTCCTCTTTGATAATAGTACCTCGAAGCGATTTCACTTCTTAGAATCCGCTCAATTTCAGAACGGTGTTTTGTAATATCGTTTCGTTTTATTGTTTTAAATTGCTCCTCGAGCGCCTGAAGTTGTGTGGAAACATCCTGCAAATAGGACTCTTCTTCAGCTATGTGTCTTAATTCACTCAGATGTTTTTCGCTTTCAGTTGTATAGGTAAATTTATCAGCTTCAACAAATTGCATAAACTCATCATAAATAGAATCTGTAATCTCAAATTCGTTTACGGAAGGAATTGTTTGATGCTCCAATGCAAATTTGTTAGCATATTTAAAAAATAGGTTTGAACCGTAAAGATGAGCAGTAACAGGGCTGAATTCAAAAGGTTCGAGGGCGATGTCGGGCATAATTCCGCCGTTGTCATAAACTGTTCTGCCATTTCGGGTTTTAAAGGTTGAAACCAGGGAGTCAGGTATCTTACCTCCATTTTCTTTAATGTGACTGTAATCAATGGCTTGGATACAACGACCGCTTGGGATATAGTACTTGGCAACAGTTATCTTCAACTGGGTATTATAAGTTAATGGAACAACATTTTGCACCAATCCTTTCCCAAAAGTTTTTTGTCCAACAATTACTGCTCTGTCAAGATCCTGCAATGAACCTGCAACAATTTCACTTGCCGATGCGCTCGATTCATTCACAAGCACTACTAAAGGAATTTCAAGGTCAACGGGTGTAAGCCGTGTGCGATGAACACTTGTACGTTCAGGCGATTTGCCTTTTGTTGATACGATTAGTTCATTTTTGTTCACAAAAATATTAGCAATGTCAACTGCTTCATTAAGTAGTCCTCCCCCGTTGCCGCGTAAATCAATAATTAATCCTTTCAGCTGGGTTTGTTCTTTCATCTTAACAAATATATCTTTCAATTCGGCGGCTGCTTTTTGGGTAAATCCGTTCAACAAAATGTAACCTACTCCAGAATCTAAAATCGTATGGTATGGTATATTGTCAAGTTTGATTTTCTCACGGGTAAGTTCTACCATGAATGGCTCAGACTTCCCAGCGCGCTGAATCTTCAACCGTACAACCGACCCCGGTACACCTTTTAATAATTCACTTATTTCAGATGAAGCTTTTTTTACTGTATTAAAATCATTTATTTCCAAAATAATATCTCCCGGTATCAAACCTGATTTTTGAGCAGGAAAACCTTCATATGGTTCGCTTATGATCACATAATCTCCCATTTGTTGAATCAATGAGCCAATACCTCCATATTCACCTGTTGTCATCATACGCATATCTTCAATCTGTGATTCCGGCACAAAAACTGTGTAGGGATCCAAATCCTCCAGCATGGCATTAATGGCCGCTTCGTTCAGCTTGCCCGGATTTACCTCATCTACATAATTGATATTCAATTCCTTAAATAAACTATTATAAATATCAATACTTTTCGAGATTTCGAAATTATTGTTAACCTGGGCCTGGAGTGAAATTGAAAAACCTAAAATCAGGACCAATAAAAGCTTCTTAATTAATTTGTTTTTATTCATATCATTTAATTTATTTCATGGAACAGGATCGTATCCGCTTCCACCCCAGGGGTGACAAGAAGCAATACGTTTAATGGACAATTTGCCACCTTTTATCACTCCATATTTTTGCAGTGCCTCAACACTGTAATGTGAGCACGTGGGAGTGTAACGACACGACCTCCCTATAAATGGTGATAAAGTATATTGATAAACCCTTATAAAGAGAATAAAAATACTTGAAAGTAGCTTATTTATCCATTTCATTCTTCTCAAGTAAACGTTCAATAATCCGCTTTATTTTATCTTCAAGAACCATACTGGTTTCTATATTCTTACCCGTGTAAATCAACCCGACGTTCAACACATTGGACTTCTCTCTTAATCTGAAAATCAACGTTGAAACGTTTTTTCTCCAGCACTCTTTACACCTTCTTTTTATTTTATTTCTGTCTGTGGCATTCTTGAAATTTCGTCGGGAAACAGTTACCAACAGCCTAACGGATGCATCGTTTTGCTCAACATCTTTAAGATAAACTATTTTAAAAGGATAAACAAAAAACGATTCTCCGGTAGTAAATAAACTATCCACAACCTTCTTACCGCTTAGACGCATTTCCTTTGTTAACTTCTGTTTTTCCATTTTCCTTTCTGGCTGGCAAAGATACTCCCAAAAGCCTAACCGCCAAATACATCACCTATTGATTTGTTGCTGAAGCACTTTTAACACTAAATCCGAACCGAAAATTTGCAATCAAGATCAACTTTTCTCAAATGGGACTTTCAACCAAAAAACTTCGGCAACATTCAGTAAAAATGAAATATCTTGATGTAACAAACTGAATAGTATTAGTTTACAAATTGTTGAGGAGAATTAATTTACAAAATACCGTTACTTTTCAACCTTGAAATCATTACTTATCTCAAGCTTCTTAAACGAAGAAAAAGAAAAAAATTCCAAAGTTTGGTTGTATCATTTGAAAATTTATTAAAATTGCACCAGATTTTAAAAATGCACTTATCAGATAGTTAAGTTAATTGTTCCGAATATCCGACAATGTTATCTATATCACCACATATCTGCATACGCCCTGAATTTCAGAGGCAATCCCAGGAATCTTTCATAAAGATACTCTTAATTTGAATTTATGCTTTTAAGATTGATTCAAAAACATCTATCATTTATATCAATAACCCTTAATGCATTTTATCAAAAGTAAATTTTCCCAATGAAACCGGTAAAGAAAAAAGAGCGCCCAAAGGAAATTAGTTCCAATGACGAATTTATCAAGAAACCTGTTAAAAAAACTCAGGCAAAACGCGATCGTAAATTAAGCATCTACGACCCTTTGGATGAAGAGGACGAAAATGCTGATCTTGATTTATTTGACTTTGATACTGATGAGAATGAAGAAGATGATTTTTAGCATTTTATCGACATAACACAAATTCCTGCTATTAATAAACCTGTCGTTTGACAGGTTTTTTTATTGCTAAATCCTTTGAATGCTTTTAGAAGTTCAAAGGTCAATTGAAACTTAATACTCAAGAATACCCGGAATGAAACCAAATCATCCTAATATTACAAAAATTGAATTAACTACAATAACATATTTTGTTAAAACTTAGTCTCATTCTAATAAGTCCTATACTTTCTATCTGATTTTTTATAATTTTGCTGTTCAACAACTTTAGTTATGAATGAATTGGATTTATCGAAATATACTATACTTATCGCAGAAGATAATGAGTCAAATTTCAATTACTTCCGCCTTAGCCTAAAAAAAACAGGTATTAATATTATCAGGGCTCTTAATGGCCAGGAAGCCGTGGAGCAATGTGAGCAAAATCCTCAAATAAATATCGTATTTATGGATGGAATGATGCCCTCGTTAAGTGGCTATGATGCAACACCACTTATTCACCAAATGCGGCCTGAACTTCCAGTAATTCTTATTACAGCTTTTGTAAGTCCTGCCTCCATGCACGAAGCCATTTCTAATGGATGTAACGATTATCTTGCAAAACCAATTGGTCCTGAAGCTGTTTTGTCAACCTTAACCAAATGGCTACCTTCAATTACTGATTAGCAGCTAAGCTTAGCCTTCATGCAATTCTGTGTGCATCCCGAAAAATTGTTTCCTGATTTTAGTTCAGTTTAATTATTATTTTTGTAGCATCTAACTTATGCTATGAAAAAAGAAATTTTTCAGCTCGAAATGAATCTCTATGAGGGTTCTCATGAACTTCTTCCTGTGGAGCTAAATCTTCTTTCTGAAGCGAAAAAAGCAGCATTAAATGCCTATGCTCCCTATTCCAGATTTAAAGTTGGTGCTGCCGTTTTGCTTGCCAATGGAGAGATTGTTCTTGGTAACAATCAGGAAAACGCTGCTTATCCATCAGGTTTATGTGCCGAAAGGGTTGCTTTGTTTCATGCTAGCGCTGTATTCCCTGATATCGCTGTGATGGCTATCGCTGTGACAGCAATCAGTGAAAAATCCATCATCGATGAACCTATTGCCCCATGCGGGTCATGCCGTCAGGTGATGGCTGAATATGAAAAAAAATCAAAGTGTGACATGAAAGTCATAATGCAGGGCCAGGAAGGTCCGGTATTAATAGCTCCTTCCATGCGTACATTATTGCCTTTTTCCTTTCTTGATGATTTCCTTTTAAAATATTGATTTACAATGAAATATCGTACTATTATCCTACTATCAACTCTGATCATTTTTGCCTCTTTTAAAAGCGACAAACCTGCATACAAACTTTTTGACTCGAAAGGTAAAGAGGTTAAATATCGGAAATTGGTTGAAGCCGCATCAAATGCCGAAGTAGTTTTCTTTGGTGAACTGCATAATAACCCAATTAGTCATTGGCTGCAGCTTGAACTTACAACCGACTTGCTAAAGACTAATCCTGCAGGGTTAACATTAGGTGCCGAAATGTTCGAAACAGACAATCAGTTGTTTTTGAATCAGTACCTTTCAGGAAGCATAGAAACTGATAGCCTTAAAAAATTAGCCCGACTGTGGCCAAATTACAAAACTGATATCGCTCCTTTAGTTGATTTTGCTAAAGAGAACAATTTAAAGTTTGTTGCTTCAAACATACCCCGAAGGTATGCCAGCATGGTTTTTAGAAAAGGGTTTCAAGTTCTCGACACCTTGCCTGATAACGAAAAAGCTTTTATTGCACCACTTCCAATCGCCTACGACCCTCAATTGCCAGGTTATGTGGAAATGGTTAAAATGATGGAAGATATGGGTCATGGCAGTTCTACCGAAAATTTCCCAAAAGCTCAGGCTGTAAAAGACGCTACAATGGCCTGGTTCATATATAAAAACATTGAGGCTTCAAAAGTTTTTATCCATTATAATGGTGCTTATCATTCTGATAATTATGAAGGTATTATCTGGTATCTGAAAAGGCTGATCCCTGAAATACGTATTGTTACTATTTCAAGTATTGAAACTGATCAGCCTGTTAAGCTTCCCGATGACAAGAAAAATGTTGCCGATTTCATAATCGCAGTACCTTCATCGATGACCAAAACTCATTAATGGTGAACTCACTTCTTGTTTTGATTATTTATTGATGAATCAATAAGTACAGATAACAAGCTTCAATTGATTATGTTACGTATGTAGATCATCAAAAAAGATGAGAATTATTTCTCCCTAATTTTGTATTACTGATAATGTTTACACATTGGTTTCAACAAAATTGTGAGACATATTTCAGAGTAACTTAAACAAATCCGTTATAATCCCATCAAAATTCCGGCTGCTCCAACAATAAATGCAACCGTTATGTTGACAAGCTTCACGGCAATGAACCCACGTGGTGATTCTGCCAGCATTGGCAACATACCATGTCCATCTTGAGAAATTGAACTTGCCAGCAATATACTCATTGGGAGTACACCTTGGGCAAACAACAATACAAAAACATAATGCGGACCTGATTCAGGAATAATACCAATTAGAATCGCAAGCACTAAAACAACCCACAAATTTGCAGATATCCATGTTTCAAGATTTACGTATTGATTCATGAAATAAATAGCTATCAATACTCCCAGGGTCCATAAAAAGATCTTCGTAAAGTGTTTACGTATAATATGTTGCCACAAATGCTCTTGTAAAAAATGTTCTTTTGTTGAAACAATAATAAACATAATAACAGTAAATATTCCTATCAAACTGTAGCGAATCCAATCAGCTTCACCGCTGTGATCATGATCATGGCCATCAACAGCATGACTATGGTCATGCTCCAAATCCACGCTCCCTCCCATCAAGGTATTCAAATGATGACTTCCATCAATGACACCACTAAAAAGCAAAATCAAAATTCCTGCCACACCAGCAATCAAAAGCGCGCGCGTAAAACTTAAATTTCGAATATTTTCAATCGAACTTGAGGGATGAAACGGATGACATTCTTCATTTGGGTTATGAAGTGGTAAATCACCATGTCCTTTTAAACCAATATACTTGTTTTTTACAGTAAAATGAACAATCACACCTGAAACGATAGCGATTACTAGTAAAAAAATATGCAGTTTAAAAGCATCCTCAGGAAACAAGGAAAACATGATAAATGCTTCATCGCCTGATGTAGCAATCATTGTAGCAACAATAGCCGGAAACATAACAACGCGGTGGATATACAATGAAACCATAGTGTAAGAACCTAGACAACCTGGAATTATTCCCATGAGTGTTCCAAGTATGATCTGGAGAAAAGGAGAATGCTGAATTTGAAGCGACCATAACCCTCTCGTTTGTATATTAATATACTCAATGATAATCATCATCCCCATTACAAAAGTGGTGATAATGAAAGTTTGCTGAAGCATCGTTGCTACCATAAATTAAAAGTGTGTTGATATAAATTTCAATTTACAAAAGTATCTCATTTTTCCATAAGCAGATCTTTGATTTTTTTTTCTGAAAAAGTTGGAGATTAAAGTAATCGTAGTAATTTTGGTATTTAATTACCTATTAACAAGATGTCCAAAATAGTTACACTTACCGAGGGAGCCTCAATTGCATTACACGGAATGATAATCGTTGCCAAATCGGGTGGCAAAGCAAATGTCATTCAGATTGCTGATATAACAAACAGCTCTAAACACCACGTAGCTAAGATCTTCCAACGATTAGTGAAGGACAACTTTCTTGATTCTCATCGTGGTCCCAGTGGCGGTTTTAGCTTAAAAAAAGATCCAAAAAACATCTCTCTCCTTGAAATTTACGAATCTATTGAAGGAAAAATTGAAGTCACTTCTTGTCCTCACGATAAACAAATATGTCCGTTTAATAAATGCATCATGGACAATGTGACTTTCAAAATGACAAATGATTTTCGCGAACACTTAAAAAAACACAGTTTGGCGGATTATCTTTGAGGCTTTCTTTTTTATTTTATAATCCTCACCAAAGTAACTTTTTATCCATAATACTTCGTATTAAAGCCATATTTTTGCAAAAAAAGTCGTTATGCATGAGACGCTATTTTGGATCACGCTTCACGCTGATCATCAACACATTACTGTAGGAGCACCCTTTTTAATCGGATTATTAGCCAGTATTATGCATGTGGTCTCTGGTCCCGACCATTTAGCAGCTGTTACTCCACTCGCAATTGACAACAAACTGAAAGCCTGGATAATTGGTCTTGGATGGGGTTTAGGTCACACTTCAGGTATGTTGCTAATTGGTGGACTGTTTATCTTTTTTAAGAATTACATCCCTGTCGATGCGATATCTAGTTATAGTGAGCTCATAGTAGGCTTAATACTTATCGCTATCGGCGTCTGGGCATTATGGAGAATTTTTGGAGGAAATCACGCTCATGCTCATGAGCACCCTCATACTCATCACTCTCCAACAGGTGAAGTGATCACACACATACACGAGCATGATCATCCAGCTGTTAATGTGCACGTTCACAGTCACTTATTACCAATTAAACAGTCCTTTATTTCTGCAATCCTGATTGGAACTCTTCATGGTTTAGCAGGCGTTTCTCACCTAATTGGCATGTTGCCAACGTTAGCGTTTCCAACAATTTCAGATTCTACATTGTACCTTATTGGCTTTGGCATCGGGACTATAATCGCTATGATCACATTCTCGATACTCTTGGGATTCGTGTCCTATAAATCGGATGATATAAAAAAACCGTATCTATTCAAAAGCATTCAAATTGTTGGGGCTTCAGCATCTCTGATTGTTGGAATTTATTGGATATCAGCTTATTTCTAACATGAAAAAGACTTCTCTGTTTTTCGTTTTACTCCTTTTCTCTTTTGGTTATGTTAATGGACAAAGCATTTCTCAAAAGGGAAGTTGGTTTGTTGGTATAACAGGAGGTCCTTTATTTGGCGATACAGATGCTAATGCGATTAATTCAAAAACAACAAATAAAAAGAGTATTCAAGCCGGGGCTACTCTGGCCTATGGTTTGACGGATGATTTAAGATTGCAGTTTGAGATGCTTTTTGAACGAAGAGGTTTCCAATCACAGCGTTATGTAAACGGATTCAGGCTAACAGACACTTCTTCCCATGTTTGCTGGGAGTGTTTTTATGCTTATGATGTCACCTATTTTTCCGATTATTTGCACTTACCCTTGCTTATTCATTATTCAAAAAAGAAAGGTCATTTCGACTTTGCTGCAAAAGCAGGTTTGTTTTATTCGTTGTTGCTCGTCAACAACCATTCTGGCTACGAAGAACTTTACCTCGATCCGATAAGTGCTAATTCCTTTCTCCTTTATGGTTTTGAACCTGGTTATTCCCGCATTTTATATAGTGGTCCAACCACCAATGTCATCAACACGTATGATGCAGGTATTCTCATTGGATTGTCAGGGAATTATAACATCTACGGGCCTCTTTCTGTCTCACTTGAAGGTAGATTGCAGTTAGGGTTTGCAGGTATATACGAAAATCCCGAAATGCCGGATCTTAATTTCAAAAGTTATATCATACGTCTAGGACTATTGTATAACCTGCCAAAAAAATAATGAATGCAGCATAATTTACCCGAACAAACAGTAGAAAGGTTAAGTCAATACCGCCGCGTTCTTCTCAATTATCAGTATCTGGAACATGCTTTTATTTTTTCACATAACCTTGCCCGTGTATTAAAAACAAAGCCTGCAACTGTGCGTCGCGATTTTATGCTCATAGGCGTAACAGGCGATGTGCATAAAGGATATAGTATCAATGAGTTAATTAACAAGATTGGAGAAGCTATTGATGATGACCAACCAGAGAAGATGTGTTTTGTTGGAATAGGGCATCTGGGTAAAGCAGTTTCTGAATATTTTACTTCTGATGAAAAGAAACTGAAAGTTGCTGCGTCTTTCTATTTCGACATGACACACCCCTTATTAAACGATGTACCCTGTTATAGCATTACGCAACTTTCAGAAGTCATTAAACAAGAGAAAATCCTTATATGTGCTTTGGCTGTGCCTCGTGAATTTGCAAAGGAAATAAGTATGATTTTGGTTAACGCAGGCATAATAGGCATTTTAAATTTTACTTCTGTTCAGCTTCAGGTGCCATCCTATGTATATGTCGAAAACTATGATATGATTGCAAAACTCGAAAAAATAGCCTATTTCATGAAAGTGAAGCGGTAATTAAGACCGAATTTTTTAATAAACAGATTATCAAAGATTTATAAAAATACTTCTCAGGAGTTAAAAGGTGAATCGTGCTCTTTTGCCATTTGATTATAAACCATCCTGTCGAGTTTCGAAGGGAAAAGTTTGTTCAACCAAACGGTTAATTTCCCTACCGTAGTCAGAATTATTGAGCGTTTTTTCTTTTCAATTGCATCCAATAATTTTTCGGCAACTTTCTCACTGCTCATCATCTTTCCTTCGTCGCGAGGCGATTCCCCCTGAGGGCTGCCATCAGCTGATAATGCAACAGCACGAATATTGGATGCAGTAAAACCCGGACAAGCAACCAACACATGCAACCCTTTTTTTAAATTCTCAACCCTTAAAGCATCTAAAAAACCTTGCATGGCAAACTTGGAAGCAGAATAGCCTGTTCGTCCTGGTAAACCTTTATATCCGGCAATCGACGAAACGCCTACCACAGAACCCTTGCTTTCAAGCAGAAAAGGAAGAGCATATTTTGTACAATATACGGTTCCCCAAAAGTTGACATCCATAATCTTATGAATTACAGATAGATCTGTCCTCTCAAAAACAGCCCGCATCGAAATGCCTGCGTTGTTAATCAACACATCTACTCTGCCATAATGTTTAATAGTTTTGTCAATCAGCAGACGACAATCGTCTTCTTTGCTCACATCAGTCTGTACTATTAAAACCTGCGCCCCATTTTCGCGGCATAAATTACCAACAACATTTAAAAAAGCTAAATTCCGCGCCGCTAGCACAAGTTTTCCACCTCTTTGTGATGCAGCCAGGGCAGTTGATTTGCCAATACCGGAAGAGGCTCCTGTAATAATAATGACTTTATCTGAAAGCCTGCTCATACCTGATTTTTTTGCAAATGTAGTACATAGGAAAGAATTTTGCAGTTAATAAATGAAAAGAACGCTCTAAAGGTAAAATTCAAAGAGTTATTAACAATCATCCAATCATTGTTGAAAGATAAATGATTAGCAACCTACCTGACCCTTCACTAATTAGTGATAATTTTGCACAAAATAATTTTGAATGCTGACTAACAGACAAATGTTTCAATTACACATGGGACTACCTTCTGTTGTGGATAATCCTATTGAAATAGTTAAAGCAGAGGGTATATATCTGACAGATAATGAAGGCAATAAACATATTGATCTAGTTTCAGGCGTTTCTGTTAGTAATGTTGGACATCGCCACCCCAAGGTTATTGCAGCCATAAAGTCGCAATTAGATGACTACTTGCATGTGATGGTTTATGGCAAATTTGTTCATTCTCCACAAGTTAAACTTGCAACCTTGCTGGCACAGAACCTTCCATCAACATTAGATGCCGTTTATTTTGTTAACTCAGGCAGCGAGGCAATTGAAGGAGCATTAAAATTAGCCAAACGCATAACTAACAGGGCTGAAATTGTGCATTTTAGAAACGCATATCACGGCGGTACAGCAGGAGCATTAAGTCTTTTGGGTCATGAAACCATGAAAAATGCTTTCAGGCCTTTGGTACCGGCTACCCGGATGCTTGATTTCAACGATTTTCAGCAACTAAATCAAATAACAAAGGCAACAGCAGCAGTTTTGATAGAACCTATTCAAGCCGAAGCTGGCATTATACTGCCTGTCGAAAACTACTTGTCAGCTTTACGTCATAAATGCAACGAAACAGGCACGTTACTTATATTTGACGAAATACAGATGGGTTTTGGCCGTAGCGGTAAGCTTTTTGCATTTGAAAAGTACGATGTAGTTCCGGATATTCTCTGTCTGGCAAAAGGAATGGGAGGTGGAATGCCTATAGGTGCTTTCATCGCATCAAAACAAATGATGATGGAACTCACGCATCACCCTGAATTAGGCCATATTACCACTTTCGGTGGGCACCCTGTTTCATGCGCCGCTGCATTAGCGTCGCTCGAAGTAATTCTAAATGAAAAACTTGCCGAAGCTGCCAACACTAAAGGAAAGCGTTTTGAAGAAGCCTTACTCTTGCACCCTGCCGTGTCGTCAATTCGCAGGGCTGGGTTAATGTTGGCTGTCGAAATCAAAGAAACCATAAATATCAATGATGTTATATATGCACTGAAAAAACAGCGACTTGTTATTGATCAGTTTTTATTTCATGAGAAAGCTTTTAGAATAGCGCCTCCACTCACAATAACCGATGACGAGATTGAAATCGCTATCGAACATCTCTCACAAGCTCTAAATCAAGTACTCTTATAATCACAATGAAAAGAACACAGATTTTATTCATCCTAACCCTTGTTTTCGTAGCAAACACTCTTGATGCGCAGGATCGTGTAACAGGAAAAAACTTTGCATCCCGATCTGAAGTCATTGCCCGTCAAGGTATTGCAGCAACTAGTCACCCTTTGGCAACACAAGTGGCTCTCGATATGCTTAAACTTGGCGGCAACGCTATTGATGCTGCCATCGCTGCGAATGCCCTGCTTGGATTGGTCGAACCAACTGGTTGTGGTATTGGAGGCGATCTTTTTGCAATCATCTGGGATGCAAAAACAAAACAGTTATACGGATTAAACGGAAGTGGCAGATCACCGCAAACACTGACATTTGATTATTTTAAGAAAAATAAAATCAAGGAAATTCCTTCCTATGGCCCACTGCCTGTAACAGTTCCAGGCTGTGTTGATGCATGGAATGAGATGCACCAAAAATTTGGAAAACTATCAGTTGAAGAAATTTTAGCACCAGCTATTTCGTATGCTGAAGCAGGATTTCCCTTAACTGAAGTGGTTGCCTATTATTGGAAGTCCAACGCAGCCAGATTAAAGAATTATCCCGGCTTTTCTGAAGTTTATCTGCCTGATGGTGAAGCGCCCGTCAAAGGTGAAATTTTTAAAAACCAAAATCTTGCCAACACTTACCGTCATATGGCTGAAGCTGGTTTAAGAAGTTTTTATGAAGGCGAAATCGCTGAACAGATTGCGACCTATGTTCAGGCAAATGGTGGCTTTCTTTCTGTTAATGATCTTAACACCCATCGCAGTGAGTGGGTTAAACCTGTTTCTACAAATTACAGAGGCTATGATGTATGGCAACTCCCGCCAAATGGACAAGGGATTGCTGTTTTACAAATGCTCAATATATTAGAGTTAAGCGATTTGAAAACAATGGGTTATGGTAGCGAGGAGTATATACACCTTTTCGTAGAAGCAAAGAAACTTGCTTTTGAAGACAGAGCTAAATATTATGCTGATCCAGCTTTTTCAACCCTACCTGTAGATAGACTTATTTCGAAAAATTATGCTGTTGAAAGATCAAAGCTTATCAACAATGATAAAGCTGGCAAAAGTTACCCTGCTGGAATTCTCGAAACAGATAATACTATTTACCTTACTGTTGCCGACTCTGAAGGAAATATGGTTTCACTTATTCAAAGCAACTACAGAGGCATGGGATCAGGAATGACTCCTGCTGATTTAGGTTTTGTATTGCAGGACAGAGGGGAGTCATTTTCTCTTGAGGCTGGGCATCCAAATGTCTACCAGCCAGGAAAACGTCCTTTTCATACCATTATTCCTGGGTTTGTTACAAAAGACGGTGCTCCTTGGCTTAGTTTTGGACTTATGGGAGGCGCAATGCAACCTCAGGGTCATGTGCAAATATTGGTTAACCTGATTGATTTCGAAATGAATCTGCAAGAGGCAGGTGATGCAACACGTATAAGTCACGAAGGCAGCACAGAGCCAACAGGCAACCCCATGAGCGACGGTGGATGGGTCAATTTAGAATCAGGATTCAATTATGAAACAATTCGTGAGCTCATGAAAAAAGGTCACCGAATCAAATTTGATGTAGGCGGATACGGTGGTTATCAGGCGATTATGCGTGACCCTGTTACCGGAGTGTATTATGGTGCTTCTGAGTCGAGAAAAGATGGTCAGGCTGCTGGATTTTAATCATTGAATCTTTCCAAATCCTGTTCTTAACCCTCCTTTAACTTTTATTTGTATTTGCTTTACTCCCCTTTTTTCATCTTCCTATAATGCCATGATAACGATTAATTTACCCAACTTTAATCATTAACTGTCGAGAATCCACCTTCGTGAAACATATTGTTTTTATTTATATTACAGCATAACAGCAATTTAGGATTAAAATATTTTTATCATCATTTAGGTATTTAAATGCTTTAATTCTTATATATTTGCATTGTTATTTTGTCAAACTAAATAGTTTATGTATGAAAACACATCTAAACAACATTGCAAAAGCATTATTAATAGTAATCTTAGTTCACAGCGGATTGCTCCTTAAGGCACAGTTTACACTTCAGGCGGAACTCCGACCCCGTGCTGAATACAGGCACGGATTCAAAGCCCTTGTCCCTGCCGATGCAAAACCTGCATTTCAGATTTCTCAGAGAACACGAATTAATGCAGGTTATACATTCCAAAAATTAAAATTTGGAATTAGTGTACAAGATATCAGACTCTGGGGCGAAACTCCACAATTAACAGCAGTTTCAAACCGGTTTATGACGCATCAGGTGTGGGCTGAAATTGGGTTTACTACAAATATTTCACTGAAGATTGGAAGGCAGGAACTTGTATATGATGATGCACGAATTTTCGGTAATGTAGATTGGGCGCAACAGGCTCGAACGCATGATATCGCTTTATTAAAGTACGAAAAGAAATTTTCGTTACATGCAGGATTCGCATTCAATCAACAATTTGACCAGTTACTAACGACTGAATATGGATTGACAAATAATTACAAAACAATGCAATTCATTTGGTTTAACAAACATATTCAAAACATAAATCTAAGCTTGCTGTTTCTCAACAATGGAATGGAGTTTAATTTCGCAGAAAACAATGAAGAAAATTTCAAAACAGTTTTTAGTCAAACCTTTGGAACGCATTTAAACTATAAAACAAACTACTTCAGTTATTATGGCAATGCCTATTTCAGTACAGGAAAAGATGGGGAAGATCGCGATTTAGCAGCATACAATTTCATGTTAGGAGTTGATTACAAGAGTAATAAAAGATTTGGTTTTGGTGTCGGTTGGGAAATTCTTTCCGGAACAAGTCAGAAAGAAACTAACAATTCAAAATACACTAACAAAAGTTTTAATCCCTTATATGGAACAAATCATAAGTTTAACGGCCACATGGACTATTTCTATGTTGGAAATCATTTAAATTCAGTTGGTCTGTCAGACATTTTCTTTCAGGTTAATTACAAACACAAAAAACTTTCAGCTCAGGTTACTTCCCACTTCTTTTCATCCGCAAACGAGATACTTGATAAAACACAACCTAACGTCGTAATGTCCAATTATCTTGGAAATGAATACGATATCTCGGTAAATTATAAGATAAATGAAATTGCATTCCTGACTGCCGGATACTCACAGATGTTTGGAACCAAAACACTTCAGACCTTAAAAGGTGGTGATTATTCCAAAACAAATAATTGGGCATACGTCATGCTTACATTGAAACCCATTTTTATTCCTTAATTTTATATTTTTAAAAATAATTCCTATGAATACATTTCCAACAGCTCAAATCGTTCAATTTCAACATGCTATTGCTTATACAGATACCGGCATTGTAAGCAAACAAGTTATTAAAAATGAAAAAGGCAATGTTACCCTCTTCGCCTTTAGTGAGGGTGAAGGTTTGTCTGAACACACTGCACCTTTTGATGCTTTAGTGCAAGTTATTGATGGTCAATTAAATATTAAGATCGGAGGCGAAACTTTCCTACTAACCACAGGTGACAGCATTATAATGCCTGCAAATATTTCGCATGCATTGCAGTCAATAACATCCTTTAAAATGATTTTAACAATGATTAAAGTCTGAAAATGCCTTTTTATGTCTTATTTTTGTGAGGAGAAACATTCACAACAATGGCATTATACGACAGTTTTGGCCTTGCCTTAAGTGGTGGAGGAGCAAGAGCCATCATTCATGCAGGATTTTTACAAGCACTCGACGAAGCCCAATTAAAACCTGCGATTATATCAGGTGCAAGCATGGGGGCTATTGTTGGTGCTATGTATTCCAGTGGAGTTGCACCTGCTGATATGCTAAAAGCAATTGTTAAACCTGAGCTAACAAAACTTCCGGCATGGATTGGTCGCAGAGGTGGAATTGGTTCACTTGTTGTCCTTAGAGAAAAACTTAGCCTTTTCCTAAGTGTACACACTTTTGAAGAATTGCAGATTCCATTGATAATTTCTGTAACAAATCTCAATCGTGGCTGCAATGAATTGATTTCCAGCGGAAACCTGATTGATTGGGTTGTTGCATCAGCTTCAATCCCTATTTTGTTTCAGCCGGTGGTGATCAACAATTATTATTATGTGGATGGTGGTCTCACGAATAACCTTCCCATTAATTGCCTTCGAAAAGAAAAAAGGTTGGTTATTGCATTGGAATCCAATCATTTGGAGGAGGTTGACACTGCATTTGATTCAATTAAAACTGTAAGTGAGAGGGTGCTTTTTCTGGGTGTTAACAATACATTGAAAGATCAGATTGATGGTTGCGACCTTTTTATTGACGCTCCTGAAGTTCGCAAATATGGTATTTTCGACTTTCAATTTGCTGACAAGCTTTTCCAAATCGGCTACAGCATTGGAAAAAGAAACATCGAAAGAATCCTAAAAATGCTCGAAAGTTAGCTTGGACTTTACCATCCACAGTCTAAAAATTACTTGCAAATAAATTTCAAATTATTCTATAAAGCCAACATTCTAAGCGATTTAGCAGACCTTATCACTTCTAAATTGATGAAAAAATCAAAAGTGTTCTTTATCCTTATTCATTTTTTTGGTAACTTAGCACAAATTCAAATCATACAGATGCGATGCAGATAACGCTTGAGCATTTCTTATTGGTATCCTCTATCCTATTGCTAATCAGTGTACTGGCTGGCAGAACATCTTACAATTATGGAGTTCCTACCTTATTGCTTTTTATCGCAATAGGGATGCTGGCTGGTTCGGAAGGTATCGGTAAGATTTATTTTGACAACCCGCAAATTGCGCAGTTTATAGGAGTCATCTCACTCAATTTCATTCTTTTCTCAGGTGGACTTGACACAAACTGGACATCTATTAAACCTATATTGCGTAAAGGAATCACACTGTCAACTGCTGGCGTTTTTCTTACCGCCGCAATTGTTGGCCTTTTTGTTTGGGCCATCACTGATTTCACCATTTATGAAAGTTTGTTGCTCGGTTCAATTGTTTCTTCAACGGATGCCGCTGCTGTATTTTCAATTTTACGATCTAAAAATGTTGCTCTGAAAAGTCAGTTAAGGCCAACCCTCGAACTAGAAAGCGGCAGTAACGATCCAATGGCTTATGTGCTTATGTTATCTTTTCTTGGTTTAGTGGTGAATCAGGATCAGGAGTTGGTTTCCCTTATTCCTTTGTTTTTGAAACAGATGCTAATAGGTGCTGTTGTTGGTCTGGCTTTTGGAAGGATAAGTAAATGGCTGATAAATAATATCAAACTTGGCTTTGAGGGTCTTTACCCAGTTTTGGTTATTACTTTAATGCTTTTAACTTATTCATTAACACAAGTTTTAAATGGAAATGGTTTTCTGGCTGTTTATCTTACTGCTGTATATGTTGGTAATCAACACTTTATACATAAGAAAACAATCCTAAAAGTGTTTGATGGATTGGCGTGGCTTATGCAAATAATACTCTTTTTAACCTTGGGATTACTTGTATATCCCTCAGAAATTATACCTGTAATAGGTATTGGCTTGCTTATTTCACTGTTTCTAATTTTTGTAGCTCGCCCTTTAAGTGTATTTATCAGCATGAGTGCTTTTAAAATGACTTTTCAGGAAAAAACATTTCTTTCCTGGGTTGGTTTAAGAGGAGCTGTTCCAATTGTTTTTGCGACCTATCCCCTTTTATCCGGAATTGAAAAAGCAGATTTAATCTTTAATATTGTATTCTTTATTTCTGTAACTTCTGTCCTCATTCAAGGAACAACCTTATCAACCTTAGCCCGATGGTTGCATCTTGAAGTACCTGAAGGTGAGAAGAAAAGCTATCCTTTGGATGACTTTTTAACTGAACCAAAGGGAGCATTCCTCGAGGAATTTTTAATCAACCCGGAGCATACTGCAGTTGGAAAGAAAATAGTTGAACTGAATTTCCCAGAAAACGCAATTATTGCAATGATTCAACGTGAAGGTGAGTATCTTACACCAAACGGAATGACCAAAATAGAAATAAATGACAAGCTTTTTATCCTTTCAGGAAGTAAAGATGTTATGAATGAAGTTATTAGCTGTTTTTCAAAAGACGGGAAACGCTAATTGACATTCATTTTCAAATGACTTATGGCTAGATGTGCAGATTCTTCGAAGCCTTTTCAAGCACGGTCTCCGTCTGTGTTTTCATAAAAGCTTCCATCTTTTTTCTTACCGTCAAGTCAAAAACCCCAATGATGCGTGCTGCTAAAATTCCTGCATTAGCCGCACCATTAATAGCTACAGTTGCAACCGGTATTCCTTTAGGCATCTGCACTATAGATAACAGTGAATCAATACCTTCAATCGAATTGGAAGATTTTACAGGAACACCTATAACAGGAAGTGGTGTTAAACTAGCCACCATTCCAGGAAGATGTGCTGCTCCCCCTGCTCCGGCAATAATTACTAAAATTCCTCTTCCGGCAGCCTCCCTGGCAAACTGAACCATGTATTCCGGAGTCCGGTGAGCAGAAACAACCCGAATCTCATAATCAATTCCAAAGAAAGCCAAGCGTTCAGCTGCTTCTTTCATTACTGGTAAATCGGAATCCGATCCCATAATTATGCTAACCATAATGTTCTGTTTGGATGAATTTTCCATAGTAATCTATTGAATTTTAAGCTTCAACTTTCAATGTTTTAAGAACAAAATCAGCTTTTTCCAAAGCCTCCCCTGGTGTTTTGGCCAAAATTGTGGCGTGACCCATTTTTCGATAAGGACGTGTTTGCTTCTTACCGTAGATATGTAATTTAACACCTTCTACCATTAATACCTCATTCAAGCCCTTATAAATCACCGGACCAGAAAACCCCTCACTACCCAAAATATTTACCATCACTGCAGGCATTTTCAGATTGGTTGAACCGGGGTGATATCCAAAAATAGCTCTCAAATGCTGTTCATATTGTGAAGTAAGTGCACTTTCAATGGTGTGATGTCCACTATTGTGAGGTCGTGGTGCAACTTCATTTATTAACAAATGATTTTGTTTATCAATAAAAAACTCAACAGCTAAAAGACCTATAATACCCAGATCCTCAGCAGTTTTAACAGCTAAAGCTGAAGCCATTTCTTCAATCTGATGTGAAATACGCGCTGGTGATAGTAGTGACTCAACCAAATTAGCAACAGGATTAAAAACCATTTCCACAGCTGGATAACAGCTCGTTTCACCTTCTGCATTACGTGAAACTATAACTGCAATTTCTAAAGCATCCTCAACAAAATCTTCAACCAATGAAGGCACATCAAATAATTGTTTCAAATCTTCTTCATTTCTGGCAATAAGAACTCCTTGCCCGTCATATCCTGACAGTCTGGTTTTTTGTACAAAAGGTAGTCTGATGTGTCCTTGATGAATAGCATCCCTAACTTCAGAAGCGTTCTGGAACAGCTTAAATGGTGCTGTTGGCAAGTCATGCTCAAGGTAAAACAACTTCTGCAGTCCTTTATCTCTTATGATTCGCAAACAAGATGGCTGTGGCAGCACAGGAATACCTGATTGTTCCAGCTTCTCAACAGCTTCAATATTAACCCCTTCTATTTCTATAGTGATCATATCAAGACCTTCGGCAAACTTCATTACCGTATCAAAATCACGAAATGAACCTTGAACAAAATGTGTAGAAACACCAGATGCTGATGCCTCCGGATCAGGATCAAGCACACAGGTAGTTATGTCCCAGCTACTTGCAGCTTGACATAACATCTTTCCCAACTGTCCGCCTCCTAATATTCCAAGCTTAAAATCGGAACTTATCGTTTGTCTCATATAGAATTTTATGGATTATCATTCGCTCTTACACAGGCAAAAATACCATATTTCTTCCTATTGAAAGCAACGAAACTTTCAAGGCCATGATTCAGATGTTCTTTTCCGATTATAGTGCTACTTCCGAAAAAGAAATGAATCAAACAGATATCAAGCTATACTTTATTCTGTGTGTAAACTAATCAGTTTAGCATCGACAGACTTAACGAGATTAAGTTTTCTTTCGATTTCCTGCATATTCTCCAGATCGCCGCTGAGTTCAAGAAAAATCAACCCACTTTGTGAGCAATTATCAAGAACATCGTCATGCAAACCTAATCGCGTTTTAATAAAACATCCCCAACCTGTGAGTATTTTCTGAACTTTATCAGCTGCCTCTTGTCTTGATCCAATAAGGATCAGCATTACATGTCTGGTCATTGTGAAGTGTATTGTTAAGTAATTAACAAATATACAGCTATTCCATTCCCAAAATCAAAATCTGGTAGTTCAAAACCTAATTTAGAAATATTATAAAAAGCAACTTTTACTGGCTTTAACAATTCAACGATTTAAGTCAGAATTATGTTTTAACCTTCTCAAAATCCATTCCGTCTTTTAAAATCACACCTTTGTTGTGCTTTCCATCGATGGCAATTGTAATCTGCTTTTCAAACCTTATATGTCTTATGTACTCATCTTCATAGACAACCTCTTGTTTGTCAAGATATTCCAGGTCGTAAAACCCATCATGGATAAAAGGATTTATTGTAAAATACCCCACTCCAAAAGAGGTAAGATTTTGAAAAAAGTGTGTACCCTGACTTGGATCAATGCGATAATTTTCGAGACCTGACTCGATGATTACACGTGCAGCTGAAATCTGAGGCCATTTTACAGGAATACCAAGCCATGGATCACTTGAACCCCATCGTCCAGGACCTACTAACACATAATTCTTCCCTTCGAGTAAAAATTTATCATTTATTTGTCCGACTAAAGCAGCAATTTCGCGTGTTTTTGAAGAATCAAAAGTTTGTGGCTTCACATACACAAAATCGAAAATATTATTAATTATACCATTGCCAAGTGTATGTTCAGCTCTAATCAACATTTTTTCTTTTTCAATTCCATCAAGGTCAAGTTCTATTGTCTCGTCGATATTCACAATGGGTCGAATCTGCAAAACATAAAACATCTTTTGAACGCCGACAGGCTTATTCAACTCAATGGCAAACTCTATTTCTATCGGTTTGCCCATTTCTTTTTGACCGGTCTCCAAAACCAATTGAAGAATTTCAGCTAGCGGAAATGTGTTGTATTTCAATATGTTAGCAAAAGTAACAAGTCGTTTCCCATCCTCCTGAAATCCATCTCTCAAAACATTACTGTGATAATCGTATGTTGAGCAGATAAGTTTCATTACACCATCCTTTTCAGCTTCAACAATCCTTAACTGAAGTAAGTTGGCCGACTCGTCAGGAGTAATTTTAAAACTTTCGGGATCGAGATTCAGCGCATAAAAAACCTTTTGTGTTTCGCGTAAAGCAAGGTCAGGCTGCGAAGTTTGCAACACTTTTTGAGGGAACTTGGGTGAAAAACGCAGTGTTTGTCCTCCGTCAACGATATGTTTTCCAAGTCCCAGCGCGATATTTGCTATACCATCTTCAGGTTTCTCTGGTCCAATAGGATAGAAATTTATCGACCTGGCAACACCGGAACAAGCTGGATAGTAACGAGTTCCATATGATTTCCCGCATACTTCCTGCAGCACTATTCCCATTTTCTCTTCATCAATCACATTTTTAGTGGCCATCATATAGGCTTTAGAGTCCTTAAAAAATGCACTCGCATAAACACTTTTGATGGCATTGCTCAATAATTTGATCATGGTGCGTTCATCATTCTCCACAATAGGTATCATGTAAGTACTATAAATACCTGCAAACGGCTGATAATGTGAATCTTCTAAAAGACTCGAAGAACGCACAGCCAAAGGATTCCGGATAACTGAAATCAGAGTATACAAATCTTCATGAATACGAAAAGGAAGGCGAGCCTCGATGAACTGACGCAAAATCTCTTCATCAGAATATTCATCAGACAATGCAATGGAGTACAAATTATTCTCCTCCATAAATTCATCAAAGATATCGGTACATAAAACAACAGTACGCGGAATCCCAATAGTAACACCTTCATATCTGTCGTACAGTCTGTTACGTTTAATTAAAGAATCAAGAAACGCAAGACCGCGGGCTTTTCCTCCAATAGACCCCTGCCCTATCCGTGTAAAAGATAAGTATTCATCAAAACTCTCACGATTAAACTCAGCAATAACACCACGCGCTTTATTTAAACGAAAAGTAGCTATAGCGTCAAAAACAAACCTTTTAATGTCGTCACAGTCGGAAAAATCCTCAGGTGAGAACATTTTAAATAAATCAGCCAATGGAAATAAAGCTCTGGCCCTGAGCCACTTTGATAAATGATTGCGTTCGATATGATATTGAAGCGATTCATTAGGAACCTGAAATATCTTTTCTTGCATTGATTTCAGATCGTTAGCTCTTAAAACCTCCATGCCGGTAGCAGGGTCTTTAAAAACGAAGTCACCGAAAGCGAAATACTCACGAATAAACCGTCTGAGTTCTATTGAAAGTGATTTTGAGTTCTTATTTATAAAACCAACCTTGATTTGTTTTGCAATTTCTTCGTTCTCATCATCGGAAGATTGCAAAAGTAGTGGCATGAATTTATCATTCTTTTTTACCACCTGACATAAACGAATACCAGCTTCCGGATCGGTTTTACCTTCTCGTTCATATGAAATATCAGATATGATTCCCAGCAAATTACCCTTGAATTTCTTATACAAACTGATTGCCTCTTCGTAATTGGTTGCCAACAAAATCTTGGGTCGTCCGCGCATTCTCAGAGTTTTTTGATGCTCATTGAGACCCTCAGTCATAAATGATTTTGACTGTTTAAAAATGATTTTATAAATATTTGGCAAATAGCTGCTATAAAACCTTACCGAGTCTTCAACAAGTATAATACATTGAACACCAATATCAACGATATCGTGATCTGCATTCATCCGGTCTTCGATCAGCTTAATGATCGCAAGCAAAATATCAGCATTTCCCAACCAATTAAAAACATAATCAATTGATTTTAAATCCTTTCTATCGATGCGGATACTCAACTCTCTTGAAAGTGGCGCTAACACCACAATTGGGACGTCTTCGTAGCTTTTCTTTATCTTCTCGGCCAGTTCATATGTTTGTTTTTCTTGTGAACTTAACATAATAATGACCAAATCAATGGTTTCATCTGCCAGGGTTTTCATAACTTCTTCCTGTGTACTTACAAGAATGAAAGTTGGCGGATAACGAAGGTTCAGAGAAACATATTCATTGAATATTTGCTCATCAATACGACCGTCTTCTTCGAGCATAAAAGCATCATATACGGATGAAACAAGCAAAACATGATAGATTCGCTTCTTCATCAGACTGATAAACGGCGTATCATTAAAAAGGTGGTTTTTCTTGTGAAAGTCGAATCGGGCTGGAACCATAGCTCTATTGTTAGTATGTTGCTGTGCAAAGATACATTTTAGGGCTTTGAATTAGCACAACTTCTTGAATCACTAAAAAACTTCTTAATTTCCTTTGGTGGAAACTAAGAAGTTATCTTAAATTGTTATAAACAACTACAAGTGAGTAAAGAGACACTAACTCTACCTAGCTTGAAAGCCTTTTAATGACAAATCTTTACAATTTGAACAAGCTCTTAATCATTTAAAACTACTTTCACAGAGGCCTCACGTTCAGCAGATTTACGTTTCCATACGGGAACAATTTCTTCGAGAAACTCTTTTTTCTCCTGTCTCAATTTGTCCATTGGTAATCCAATGTACTCTTGCGCTTTGGCTTTTGTTGAGATATCAGGATAAGGAATTTCATCTGTTAATCCTTTAGATGATAGTAGCCTTGCCAGAATTACCCTCGCGTTCTGCGCATGTTCAATGGATTTCCCAATCACTCTTGCGCTTTCAACGGGTGAATGAAATGATCCTCCGTGAGACGCTGCTACATAATCCCAAAACCACTGTCCTGCACGAATTTCATACAAAACTGGTTTCATTTCGGTTTCCGTTGCACCATAGTCCCATGCAATTTTTGCTTCAACATGTGCTCTGGTTAGCATTTTCTCTGCAGTTTGTCGTATTTCAGCAACTTTATTCTGCCGGTCGTAAACATTTTTCAGGAGAGTGGCTTCACTTTCTCTATGACATGTTTGACAGGCTTGTGAAACGTATTTCAAAGGTGATGTTACGTGATGGTTCGAATATTTCAATCCTCCCTCGCTAACGTACGGCATATGGCAATCAGCGCATGAAACTCCGCGCTCAGCATGAATTCCTGTCATATAAACTTCATAATCAGGATGTTGAGCCTTCAACATCGGCGCTCTGCTAATGGAATGTGTCCAGTCAGAAAAATTAATATCGTCATAATACTTTAACATGTTCTCTGGCTCAAAACCATTAACCCATGGAAATGTCAAATAATTTGGTCGCTCCTCCTTGTTCTGGTTATTAAAATAATATTCCACGTGACATTGAGCACAAACCAATGAACGCATTTCCTGATGAGTTGCCTGTTGGATATCCTTGCCCATGGCTGTGTATGCCTCAATCAGTGCTGGCCGCGAAATTGCTAGATCCATTGTTTCCGGATTGTGACAATCGGCACATCCAATCGAATTAACAATTTCTTCTCCATGCTTCGCCCATTTTCCTGCGTAAAAGGCAGCCGGACTACCCAGTTGATTCATCATTCTTGGAACATCCGGACTTTTACATGCCCAGCAAGTACTTGGCATTAGACCATCATCCGGCGCTTTTGGGCCACCAGTCCTGAGCGAGTTGTTGATGTCTTCGATGGCATATGAGTGACCCCTTCCCTGATAATAATCCTTAGAAAAGCCGTATCCCGCCCACATGACAACCAATTCAGGACTTTCTTCCAACACATCTTTCATAGCATTTCCACCATGAGGCGTTTTGAAATCGGTTTGTTGAGTCTTACGATAGGATTCATATTGCCAGGGGTAATTTTTACCCCACACTTCATTACGAGGCTCAAAATCAGCTATTTTAACTTTTGGAGCATAAGCAAAAATTGCCTCGGCCCGTCGTTCACTGATAGTTGAAACGAGCAACCCTAACAAAAAAACAGCTGTTAAAGAAATAAAAAACAGCGCCCAATTCATCCAGGGACTTCTTTTTTTACCAATTGTATTCATAATAGTTCAGTTTATGATTCGTAAATGATTTTATTTTTTGAGCCATTCAGGCACAGGTGACGCTAACATCGGGACTCTTGCATAAGGAGTACTTGACAAACTTTTAACCCTTCCGTGTGGAACTTCGCGGTGACAATCCCAACACAGGCGATCCTCAAATTTTTCATGAAAACTGCTTGTTTGAACGAGTAATTTTGTGTCTGTAATCAAATTATTGTGGCAACGGATGCAATTTTCCTGAACTACTCCAATGCCAGCCTCTTTGATAAAAATGTTTTGTGGCTCTAACCGCAAAGTAAACATTGAAGCATGACGCATCCCATCCATTGCTTTAAAATAGTAAGTCCTGAAAACATTGTCATGCGGCACATGACAATCGTTACAAGTTGCAACTTCACGATGAGAACTGTGCTGCCAGGTAGCATATTGAGGTGCCATAATGTGACAATTAACACAGGTAGCCGGCGAATCGGACAGATACGAAAGTGCTTTGCTTGAATACATCGCATACATTCCAAGCCCAACAAAAACACCGATTATGATCACCGCTATTGCTCTCCATTCAGGTGGCGGTATAAAATATGAAAGCCATTTTTTCATGTGATTTTAATTTAGTATTTCGGTATTTATATTCTTAATTTCCTGTACAAATTTAAGATCTAATTTCAATTTTCACAAGAATTAATTTCAATTGCTAAAATATTTTTTGAATTTGTTATTGATTATGATCTAATGCATTATGTTTTTCATTTTCAATATAATACAATTGCAAGTCTCAATAATTAAATACCTTTTTTTCGATTAGACACGCTTTTTCTCAGCCAAACTACGAGACCAGAAAGCAAAATTAACAGCGTTAACAAGCCAAATAATGGAATGATTAGAATATAGAATACACCTATCAGCGACTGAAATATTCGTGCAGTATGAACTTCCAGCGCCAAATTCCATAATGGCATTGGAGTTTGTTTCAAAACTTCAGGCATAGGAATTTCATGATTTAGTAAACCTTTATTATACTCAAAAATATACTCTTTACTACCTTGGTTTATCATCCCGGTTATAAGATATTGTCCTAGAGGTGACCCGGCAGAACTTTTCTGAACAGGCATATCTCCTGTGATATAATCGATAATAACTTCTTTTTCAGGATTCCAAAGAAATAAACCATTAAAGCTACCAACCAGAAAATCATCCTCTGATGTTGCTTTCAATACATTAATGCCCATTACTGAAAGTGGAGGTGTATTTTCAATTTGGACAGGAACTGAGGAAAATGAGGCATCCACCCGGAAAAGCCCGTCAGCAGTTCCAATGATCCATCCTTTTGATGATTCGTCCCAAACTAAAGCTCTAAGCCGGTCATGCCAACTGTTGGAATGGTTCAATCTAGTAAAGGGAATTTTTGAAATTCTTTGATTTGCGATTGCTATCAACAAGGGTGGTCGCAAGAACATACCTGTAAAAACAGTTATAAGCAGGAAAAATACTGTCCAGATTCCAACCTTGTTGTGCCACTTAACCGAAAACTTAGTAGCTTTAACATGGTTTTTTGATTCAAAGTTTTGCTTTCTTCTATTTTTTATCCATCGCGGGAAGAAAAAATAAATATACCCCGTTATAATCAAAAAAATAAGCACTAAAGCCATAAAATCAACAATTAACTTACCCGGCAAGCCAAATATTTCGCCACTATGAATGACCCAAAGGGTGCGAAACAATCCAATTTTACCATCATCACTCGATGCATTTGACAATTGAACTGTTTTTACCAAATCAATTGTTTCACCAATTTCATAGACGAAGATTTCAGATCGTGTCATTGCAAAAAGCGTGTCTTTTCGGATCGACAAATCCACAACTCTCTTATCCTTAATATTTTGTACAATATTAGTCCAGTAATCACTTTTTGCTTCTAAAGCATAGAGTCCTGACTGGGTAGCTGCAAATATCCTTCCATCGCCTGCTTTCACGAGCTTCATTGTCCTTGCCTGGTCAACTCCATCAGGCAGGCCATTCATATAAGGAAAAAATTCTTCAAATGTGGTGTCAGTTTGCCAAATCCCAATCGCACCATAAATAAACATCTTTCCGTTTTCAAGTTCCAATGCTGAGCGAACTGAAGCATTATTCCAGTTATTGAAATGGTATTCAGCAGGCAGTATACTCCTGCTTATTTGAATAGATGAAAAAAGCTCTCTGTGATTAAGTATTATTCCTGAGAAAGCCCATAAAAGCAAAAAAACACCTAAAACGAGTGAAAACCAACGATGAATCCATTTCCATTTTCTCATGACAAGAGTAGTATCACGGCAATTTAATAGCCAATACCAGCTGACTTAACAAATGCAGCATCAAATGCATGGCAGGGAGTAACAGCGTATACCATATCGCATTGCGGGCAATGACTTTCGTAGCATTCCATTTCAAAGCTGGTATGGCAATTCTCGCAAACTATGGTTAAAGGCATTGGCATATAATGTTGATCGAATCCCATTTGTCTGACCTTGTTAACAACTAACTGACCATTTTCGAAGCTTCCTGAGCAACCTTCATGTGACATAATTATTTATTTTATAATGTTGATTTTGAATATATTATCTAATTTCATGCTGAAATCTAACTATTGTTATGGAAAGAAGTCATCCACAATTGATTCACCAGAGCGAAGTTTCGTACGCAATTGCTGAACTCTTCGATCTGCTTCCTCTAGCTTTGCTAACAATGCTTTTTCTGCCTCAGAAGTTTGCAGCACTTTATGAATGCCACCATTTTTGATCACTATTCGTTGATCTGCCATCAATGCAAGAATTGGATCATGCGTAGCCATTAGCACAATCTTCTCCTCACCTGTAAGTATTTCCAGCGCTTTTTTGCGATCAATGCCCGCATTTTCTATTTCATCTATCAAAACGACCGGGCTCGAGCTAAGCATTGCAGTATCAGCGATCATAAGTGCCCTCGATTGCCCGCCACTTAACGAAGTAATGGGAGTATCTGCTCTAAACTTCTCTCCTGCCAAATCATTGGCGGCGTCAATTATCCTATCGACAATAATTGAAGCATTTGCAATCATTCGACTGCCAGCATGAAGTTCCAAAAATTCCCTTACCGTAAGATCCATAACAAAATTCATGTTTTGCGATAGCTGTGCAACAAGTTTTTTACCACTTGCGTACCTCCAGTCAGTGGAAGGCTTTGTGTTGTTAACCAAAATCGTTCGTGAAGTTGGAGTGTCTGCTTGAGCAACCCATTCAATATCAGCTAGTAAACGACTTTTACCTGATCCTGTTGGCCCAACAATACTTGTAATGGTACTCTTTTTAAAATTCAGCTCAACAAATCCTTCTGGCTGACCCGATTTATCCGTTCCGGGAAGAATGGTCAAAACTTCAACTACCTGACTGTTAACTCCACTAAACTCTTGCATCTGAGCAATAAAATCATAAAGCTGATCCAAAAAATGTGTTGCATCAAAAGCAGTATCTTCTGCACCCGATTCATCCATTTGAATCATAATTTGTTGCAAAGTCATTGATTCATCAGCCATCATGTTCACAGCCTGATTTGAGAAAAAAGCTTCCAGATATGGATATTTTTCCAGTAATTCCAACGGGCTTTTTAATAATAGTTGTTCTTTGCTATGCATTTGAATTCTCCTCAAGATTCATTTTTCTGACATTTCCTAATTGATATGATTCACCAATTCGTGTCTCCCCAAGGCAGTACGAACATAAGGCGGAAGGCATCGAAAATCGGAGTTTCTTTCCTTTCAATGTCTTAACGTGTTGTTCGGAATCGATAAACATTGTGCTTAGTTCATATGCACCCTGACCAGTTAATCCATTTATGTTCATAACTATAGCTGTTGGATTAACTGCGTGAACCCTGGCGGCAAACACTTCTCTCTCAGCCTGGGAAACAATATCACCTTTTGTAATGACAACGATATCAGCCATACGAAGCATTGGACCAATTTTTTTTGGCGTATTAATTCCACTTAAATTATCGATCACACACACAGCTTTTATTTCCTTGACATAAGGTGAGCAGCGGTTACATAAACCTGCACTTTCTGAAACAAGAAGGTCAAAACCTTCTTTCAATCCCCATTCCAACACCGCTTCAATATTTGAAACGAAATAGTGATCTGGGCAAAGTTGACCCGACAGTCCTTTTTTTATTGGAATTCCAGCTTTTTCATACGCGATGTCGTCATCGGTATGCAAGCAGTCGAACTTTACAGCTCCAATCTTAACTCCGCGTTTCATGAGCGTTTCTGCAGTTTTTATTATTACCGCAGTCTTTCCTGAAGACGGAGGACCTGAAATTGTTATTAGGTTCATAAAATGATAATTTTTTAATTTGTCTCAAAAGCAAGGCGACACGATTCAAATTCTTGATTAAGGTTGTGAGAGGAGATATAATCCCAACCAAGCCACATAAATTTTGTTCCTTCCGGGAGTCTGTTATCCACTTCCGGATGTAAGGATGGAAATAATCCCTGATGTGCTAATATTTCAGCTACAGATTTACTTCCAATGAATTCACATACAGCATTTTGATAATCTTTTTGCATTGACTTTCCAATCATAAAAATTGGACTTATTATCGCTCCGTCTTTGGGCCATACTGCTTTCATAGCACTTCCTTCTTTTACCATTTTTGTGAAAAAATTAGGCATGATGGTGATCGCCGGCCTGTTCTCTTTTAGTCTTTCAGATTTCACCATTTGAGCAGGATGCA
The DNA here is from genome assembly GCA_964463695.1 of uncultured Lentimicrobiaceae bacterium. GTDB lineage: Bacteria > Bacteroidota > Bacteroidia > Bacteroidales > F082 > JALNZU01. The sequence continues at coordinate 53,850 of CAYXCZ010000008.1, forward strand.
TACTTTGAAGCATATTTTTTCCAAGAGCTGTAATCGCTTTTCGCCCATAAGTTTTGTCAATTGTAAGTAAAATTGCATTGAACAAATCAAAGTCAGAAACCGGCAAGCTTACCGAACGTTCATAAATAGGGTCGAGCAGTTCCTCCCATGATTGTGGAATGGGTCTGTCGCCTAAAATTGCCGTGTTTACCAAAAAAACTGCCGGCACAACGGCTATCATTCCATAACGACCTTGAAGGTCATCCAATTGCAAGTCGGAATTCTTGAAAATGGGGTTAATAGAATTCCAATTCAATGGATTTCCAAATTCCCCTTTCTTTATAAAGCGGCCAAAATAGGCATCTTCAAAAAAGATGTCAAATCCGGCCGATAAGTAAATATCATCCAATTCATTAGATGAGGTGGCTGCCAACACTTCTTCTTTGATCCAATCGAGACCCATTGAAGCAGATTTGAGGTCTGTTTGAACAGTGATTCCCTTTACCCTAAGCTCATTAAAATAATTGTCAAGATTTTCCTGCAAAGGAATTCTGACAGGACATGGCAACAACCCTTTAATTTTGACCGATGAGTTATCTATTTTTTGATTATCAGAAGTTAGTTTTCTGTTTTTGATTGTTTCTTCAAGAAGATTAACGAAAGCATCTAAATCCAATTGGCGCATTGTCAAAGCAATGCCTAATTGTAATGCTTTACCAAATGTATTACGTTTTGTCTCATCAGATAGTTGAGTAAAACCATTGGCAATAAACACCTTAAGTGTTTCGGGATACTGCTCCGTAATATCGTATAGCGTTGTCTTTTCATCAAAATATTTCATAGCCTGTCGTTTGCTGATATTTATGATGCAAAATTAAACTATTTAGGTATTACATTACCTATTATCCGAATTAATTTGCATTCTAAATTTATTTTATTCAATTTCAATATGTTAAACTGCTTATTTAGAATGCAAGCTGAAACAGGCATAAAAATAAAACTCGATATTTCCTTCAATTTCAATTATTTACAAAACCAATAATTCTACTGAAATCAACATGAAAGAGTTTTTTACTTGACAAAGCCAACAATCTGCTTAATTTTGCAACGAATTCCAATAGGGGTGCCTTAGTCCGCTGAAGCGGAACAAAAGACAGGCTGAGATCATACCCTTTGAACCTGATCCGGATAATGCCGGCGAAGGGAAAAAGAAAAGCTCGTTTCCTCTATTGATTTATTGGTTATTAAAATCTTTAAATCAATGTGTTATGAAAAAAAGTATTTTACTATTTATGATGGTAGTCTTTGCGGCTATCCAATTGTTCAGTCAAACAAAACTGACCGGTAAAGTTATTGAACTTGCATCGGGTGAGGCACTTACCGGGGCCCACATTCGGCTCATTCCATCCAATCAGCATAAAATAAGTGCATCAGATGGAACATTTGTCTTCAATTCACTTAAGCCAGGAAATCTTCAGATCGAAGTTAGCTTCATAGGTTTTGAGAAGCAAACGCTCAAGCTGAATTTGCTTAATGATACTTCGATTCAGATTGTTATGCAGCCATCGGCTTTTTTGCAGGACGAAGTTGTTGTAAGTGCATCACGTGTTACAAATAATCAGCCCATCACTTTCAGTGTCTTATCATCTGAAGCAATACAAAAAAATAATCAAGGGACCGATTTGCCGTATCTCCTTCAATCGACACCATCTGTGGTGGTTAGCTCTGATGCAGGGGCAGGAATAGGTTATACGAATCTGCGAATCAGAGGTACCGACCTCACCCGAATCAATGTTACTCTCAACGGGGTTCCGGTAAATGATCCGGAATCACATGCGGTTTTCTTTGTAAACCTGCCTGATCTGGCGTCATCTGTTGAAAACATTCAGATTCAACGGGGCGTTGGCACTTCATCCAACGGTGTTGCAGCATTTGGAGCAAGCATCAATATTAAAACTTCTGACAGGTCTGATCAACCTTTTAGTACTCTGAGCAGTTCAGCAGGTTCATTCAATAGCTTTAAAAACACACTTCAATTTGGAACCGGGACAAGTAAAAATGGATTCTCTTTAGATGGAAGGTTGAGCAAAATTAATTCTGATGGCTATATCGACCGGGGATGGTCTGATTTAAAGTCGTTTTATCTTTCAGGAACATGGGCAAATAAATCTACAATAGTTAAGCTGATAACAACCAGCGGAATAGAGCAGACGTATCAATCATGGTATGGTATACCTAAAGATAGTCTTAGTTCCAATCGAACCTATAATCCTGCAGGTGAGATGATTAATAATGAGGGAACTAGCCTCGGGTTCTATGAAAATCAAACCGATAATTATCAACAAGATTATTATCAGCTGCACCTGGCTCACCAAATTAGTCCATCGGTTTTATTTACAGGTGCAGCTTTTCTAACTCGTGGTAAAGGATTTTACGAAAGTTGGAAAAATGATCAAAAGCTGAGTAGTTATGGCTATGATGCAGTTCAGGTTGGAGAAGAAGTGATAGAACGGACTGATTTAATTCAACAAAAATGGTTGGATAATTACTTTTACGGAGGACAAGCTTCTGTATATTTTACAACTAAATCGACCTCAAACACATTTGGGGCAGGTTGGAACAGGTATGAGGGTGATCATTATGGATTGATAAGTTGGGCGAAACATTTTCCAAATACTTCTTTAGACACTCCATGGTATTTTAATGATGGTGAAAAAACTGATTTTCACATTTTTGCAAAGTCAACATACCAGCTAACAACAACTATTGCATTATTCGGCGATTTGCAATACAGGAGTATCGATTACGTAATTGCAGGAATTCATGATGATTTAGGAGATATTACTCAAAGTCATAACTTTCGGTTTTTTAACCCCAAGGCAGGAATAAACGTTAAGTTCTCATCCAGATGGGGAGCATATGCCAGTATTGCTGTTTCAAACCGTGAGCCCAACAGATCCGTTTACCGTGATGCAGATTCCGGACAAGTGATTCTACCAGAGCGACTTATAAACTATGAAGCTGGAACTCGCTTTGAAAGTGCAAAACTAAAATTCGAAACGAATCTGTTTTTTATGGATTATCATAATCAACTCGTCCTAACGGGAAAAATTAATAACGTAGGTTCGGCAATTCTTACCAATGTTGAAACAAGCTACAGGGCAGGTTGGGAAACAAGTGCATCATTGATGATCACACCAAAACTTCAGATTTCCGGACATTTTACCCTGAGCACCAACAAAATAAAGAACTTTACCGAATACGTCGATAACTGGAATTACTGGGATGATCCGGAAGCCGAACCGTATCAGTTTGTTTTCGAACGAGGAACCACTGATATTTCATTTTCACCAAATGTTACAGCTTCAGCAAGTGTCAGCTGGATGCCGTATTCAAATTTCGAAATAGCATATCAGTCCCAATATGTTAGCAGACAATACATTGACAATACCTCCAATGAATATCGAAGTATTGACCCATATCACATTGGAAACATGCGTGTTAACTATGAATTAACGAATTCCGTTTTTAAAAAAACAACAATTGGTTTACAACTGAATAATCTCTTCAACACAAAGTATGAAACGAATGCATGGGTATACAGATATTATTATAATAATGAGCCATATCAACTTGATGGTTATTTTCCTCAAGCTGGTTTTCATTGGATGCTTCAGTTGACTTTAGGTATTTAATCAAAATTTGCTTTTTTGTTCTGGCAGGAAAATTTGCAACTCAAACATTATCAATATTTTAATACATTAGCTTCTTAATATTTAACAGAAAACAACTTCTAATAAAGAACCCAATAATTGGCTTCAATCCCAATTATTGACGCTTTGATTGATAGTTTTTATGAAATCGTGAAGAGCTCTATAGCAAATGAAAATCAATTAATCCCTTACCAAGATTCTGCTGAATATTAGTGACATGAATATTTCTCAACTCGCATCGCGCCTTTAATATTGAGCTAAAATGAAATGCGATTGAACCAACGAAGGCTAGTTTCACCCTTCTTAATGGCGCATACTTTTCAAGCTGAACTTCAATAAATGCGTCAAACGAGCTGGCCACCAACTGATAACAGAATTCATTGTGAATGTTATCTTTCACAAAAGGAGCAAAATCAGATAAAAATTTACCTGGTCGCCCGGTACGGTAAACACGATCCAATGCATCTGAAGGCGTCAGTTTGTAACGTTCTTCAAATGCTTCTGATAAATGCTGTGGAAGGTTTCCATATAGCCACTGAGTTAGCATTTTTTTTCCAATATAAGTTCCACTACCTTCATCTCCAAGCATATATCCAAGTGATCGTACATTTTGAATAATTCTTTGTCCATCATACAAACACGAATTACTACCTGTGCCCAGAATACATGCAATTCCTTCATTTTTGCCGAGTAAAGCATGTGCTGCAGCCATCAAATCCGTAAAAACTTCTATATCAATCAATCCGAAAACCGATTGAAAAGAAGTTCGAATCAACGAGCAATTATAAGATGTTGAACATCCTGCACCGTAATAAACAATATAATTTGGTTGCTCCTCAAGATAAGGAAGAAGTTCTTCCGACAGAATGGTTGTGATTTCGTTTTCAGGCTGATAATAAGGATTAAAACCACGACTATAAATGGTTTTCATGAGCTGCCCATTATCATTTACAATCAACCATTCTGTTTTTGTTGAACCGGAATCAGCTATAATGTGCATATCTATGAAATATTTATTGATAATTACCTTAAAGAAGTTATGAAAATCAAAGTTAACCTAATTTGAATTATTCCTGAATCATGGTGTAAATCTTTGTTCCATCAAGTGTTTGAACTTCGCTTAAAGAGCTCACTGTAAGGCACGAATGTATAGGTAAAATACCAATTATGTCGCCAACTTTAAACATATCCTTTTGATTATCCGAAAGCTGAACGATTCCATGTTCCTGTGAAACAGCCATCAACCATGCACCGGGAACAGGATCTGACCAGCCATCGTCATTAAACTTCACCACATAACCAAACAGCTTAAAACCATTGTCAGCCGCTATAAAATCTTTCGAAAAATGAATCGCACCCCCATAAATAATCGCTTGATTTCTTTCGGGATGAAGTTCCACAACAGGACATGCAACCGCAAGAGCAATATCTTCCAGAGCACATGATCCAATATGATATTGCATCACATCATAAAAAACAAAGTTACCAGGACGCCATTCATCAAAGTATGCAGTAAGATTTGCCTTCGAACAAGAAGGTGTGTCGCCCCAACTCACCATATATGACTGATTACCTGTATATTGCTTAAGGTTTTGAAATGATCTGTAACTCTTATCTGAAATTAATTGTATTTCGTGTAATCCTCTTGCATGGTAAGTATGGCCAGCATGAGTTAAAAAACCTTTGAGTTTAAGCTTGCTTGATGTTGACAAGAATGATGTCAATTCATTAATTAGATCAATGTTTTCAATTGGAATACCTGCCCTGCCTGCACCGATATCAATTTTAATAAAAACGTCGGTTACTGTTGAGAGATTTTCCTCGAGAAAGGCAAATGTTTGAATTGAGCTTGCAATCAATGTAATTCTTGATTTTTTCTGAAGTTCTATCAGATCATCTATCTCATTGATATTGAATGGAAAAGCAATAGTAATATCTGTCCATCCCCTGTTTGCAAAATAACGAGCCATAGTTATGGAGGAAACAGTTATTGTATCAACTCCAAGTTCTCTGAACCATTCGGCCACATCGGCAGATTGATGTGTTTTGAAATGTGGCCTGAACTTAGCACCCGCTTCGTGCGCCCGATTTTTCATCCGCAAAATATTTGATTTTGCTTTTTTAGCATCGATGATTATTGTCGGCGTTTTTATCTGAAAATTCATAAAACTGTGTAGGATTAAGCATCTTGAATTCTACAAAAATAGCTGGTTTTGTTCAGTTCATTCCGGAATTGATTAGTTTTGCGACAAATAATTAAGGCATATGCTCCTTAATTATATATATCCGATGCATTTATTTCTATGACACCATCATACACTGATTACCACTATTATCAACTTTCAAATGGCATCAGACTGATTCACAGGCACAATCCTTCTCCTGTCTCTCATCTTGCATTGATGATTAATACAGGATCGAGAGACGAATTGTCAAATGAATTCGGGCTGGCCCATATGATTGAACACATGGTCTTTAAAGGCACAAAAAAGCGCAAGGCTTTTCATGTAATCAGTCGAATGGAAAATGTTGGTTGCGATCTTAATGCTTACACTACTAAAGAAGAAACCTGTCTTCATGCCACTTTTTTGCATCCACATTATGAACGTGCTTTAGAGCTTTTTGCTGATATCACTTTTAACTCAATTTTCCCAATACATGAGTTTGAAAAGGAAAAGGAAGTAATTATTGATGAAATTCACTCCTATCGTGATAATCCTGCCGAAGAAATCGTTGATGAGTTTGAAAATCAATTATTTAGTGGACACCAGCTTGGTCATAATATTCTTGGAACAACTGAGTCGGTGAAGCAGTTTACCCGGGAATCGCTTTTTTCATTTACCAAAAATAATTACTCTCCATCACAAATTGTAATTTCATCAGTTGGAAACAGTTCATTTAAGAATTTGGTGCGAATGGTTGAGAAGCATTATGGATCTTTTCCAGCCTCTGACACTGGTATCTTGCGAACTAAGTTTGCTGATTATCAGCCAAAATCGCTTAAAGAAGAAAGAGATAACTATCTGACTCATTGCTACATAGGAAATCTTGCATTTGATTATAACCATCCTCAAAAGACAGCTCTTGTCTTGTTAAACAATATTTTAGGAGGCCCAGGCCTTAATTCGAGGCTTAACATGAATATCAGGGAAAAGTTTGGCTTTACTTATTCGATTGATTCTCAATACACAGCCTATTCTGATATTGGCTGGTTTGGTGTTTACCTTGGAACTGACCATGCAACTGTTGAAAAAGCTAAGCAACTAGTTTACAAAGAATTAAAGAAATTAAGGGAAGAGAAATTAGGTGGTCTCCAGCTTTCAAGAGCGAAACAGCAATTGATTGTTCAAATAGCTATAGGCTATGAATCAGGATTGCAAGAAACGCTTGGTATAGGCCGTAATCATCTGTCCAACGCATTGGTCGACAGCATGCCTCAGATCATTTCTCAAATCGAATCAATAAATTCGGCCCAATTGCTGGAAATTGCAAATGAGATTTTTAATCCTTCACAGCTATCAACCTTGACGTTTGAAGGAAGTAACTCATAATTAATTGAATATGTTAACAATACAATATTTTACTACATTAGATTTAAGAAAATTAGTTCATTTTTCATTGCTAGCTATCGTTATTTTCACTTCAAGTAACATAATGAAAGCTCAGTCAGATAATTATATTTTATTACAACAAACAAAAAATGAAAATCAAAACACCTATCAGGATTCCACTTATACTGATAAAGTTGTTATGTTAAAACTCATTGATTTATCACAATACCAACAATGTGTTCGAATGGTTTTTGAATTGGAAAATATCAGTGGTGGATTCATAAACAACTGTTGGTTTCATGTCTCTATGCAAGATTCTGAACGCGGTTTTCTCTACCGGGAACAACCATTATTGTTTGCTGAAGTTCCTATCGGAGGTAGGCAGCAGCTCGAACTACTTTGCGAAAGTGTTGGAATTGAAGAAGTTGGTTATATTATTCTCCATCCTCAACTTTTAGAAATTGAACGTGTAGAAACACTAGCCAATCCATCAAAAGTTCATATTGTTCCTTTGCCTGATTCCGATGTCAAAGTTTTATTTAACTCCGACTTAAGATGAAAGTGACCCTAGATCAATATCTTGAAGATCATACCACTCCACCCTCATCAGTTTTGGTGGAGGTTTATCGCAATGCCCATCTTACAACCATCTATCCCAGAATGCTTTCCGGACCTATACAGGGAAAGTTTCTTGAAATGATCAGCAGAATGATCCAGCCAAAAAACATTCTTGAGATTGGGACTTTCACAGGTTATTCAGCAATTTGTTTGGCAAATGGAATGTCAGCAGATGGCAGACTTACAACAATTGAAGTAGATGAAGAACTGGAAGATGTTATAATTCAACACTTTGAATCAGCCGGGTTAAAAGATAAGATATCATTAATGATAGGTAATGCCTTGGACTTACTTCCTCAATTGAATGAAACCTACGATCTGATTTTCCTTGATGCAGACAAAGTGAATTACCCGCATTATTATCCTATTGTAATGGAGAAGCTTCGTTCAGGCGGATTCCTATTAGCCGATAATGTGCTTTGGGGGATGAAAGTGTTGGATGACAGCATTCAGGATTTTGAAACAAAAGCGATAAGGCAATTTAACGATATGGTTGCCACTGACACCCATGTTCATCAGGTTTTACTGCCAATGCGTGACGGGCTGATGCTCATACAGAAACACTGATAAATTTCTAATCAATTTTATTTTGTTTGAACGAATCAGGATTGAAAAAATAAAATACCCTTCTTTTTTTAGACGTTTTAGGTAGTGCAATTGATTGAAAACTTATATTTGTAGGTTCAAATTGTATTTCGATATAAAGAATAAGAATTATTTATGAGCAGAATTAAAGTTCACGACAAAGAGTTTGAGATTTATATACCTCAGGATCAGATAGAGAGAGCGATAAAGAAGGTTGCAGAACAGATTAATCGTGATTTCGCGGGAAAAAATCCCTTGTTTTTAATCGTGCTCAATGGTGCTTTCATGTTTGCTGCCGAACTGTTTAAACATGTTGAAATTGAATGTGAAATTTCATTTGTAAAACTTTCGTCATACCGTGGAACGGAATCAACTTCAGTAGTAAGGGAATTGATCGGGCTTGATCATTCGGTAAACGGTAGAAACATTGTTTTGGTCGAAGATATCATTGATTCGGGTCTGACAATGCTATATACGATGGACAAACTGAGGAAGTTAGACGCTGCTGACGTTAAAATTGCCACCTTACTTTTCAAACCAAAAGCTTTTCAATACACTTATCCAATTGATTATGTGGGAATGGAAATTCCAAATGATTTTATCATAGGCTATGGCCTTGATTACAACGAACATGCACGTAATCTGCCGGATATTTACCGTATTGTTTCTGAATAAAACCAACACTTTATTACAAAATGTTAAACATTGCCCTCTTTGGCCCTCCCGGAGCCGGTAAAGGAACGCAGTCGAAGTTGCTGCTTGAAAAATACAACCTCACTTATATTTCAACAGGTGATATTCTCCGTGATGAGATTGCCAAGCAAACTCCATTGGGTAAAGAGGCTAAAGAAATAATTGACAAAGGTGGTCTTGTACCAGATGAAATTATCGTTCAAATCATTGAAAAGAAAGTGATTATGAACCTTGATAGCAGAGGGATTCTCTTTGACGGCTTTCCAAGAACTGTAGTTCAGGCTTATATTCTTGAAGGTTTGCTACTCAAATTAAACAGCAGCTTAACCTGTATGTTAAGTTTAGAAGTTCCTACAGATCAACTAATTGATCGTATGCTTGAACGTTCAAAAACAAGTGGACGTGCTGATGATAACCTGGAGGTAATCAATGTGCGTATGCAGGAGTATGAGAACAAGACCAAGCCAGTAATGGATTTCTATAAAAAGAAGGGCAACTTCTACCCTATCAATGGCGTTGGTAATGTGGAAGAGATCTTCGGCCAATTATGTGATACCATTGATAATACCATCCGACACGATTACTTTAACGTCGTTCTTCTTGGTAAACCAGGTTCAGGAAAAGGCACTCAAGGTGAAATACTGGCAAAAAATAATAACCTGGTGTATATATCAACAGGGAAACTTATGCGTCGGGAAATTGCAGCTGGCACTGAATTGGGGATGGCAGCAAAGCCATATTTGGAAAGAGGCGAAATCGCGCCAGACGAAATAGCAATTAAATTGATTGAAAGACAGATAGAGTTAAATAAATCTGCGGCAGGATTCATTTTTAAAGGTTTTCCCCGCACCATTGTTCAAGCCTATATTTTAGATGGGTTACTTCGCCGTTCAAATTCAAAGGTAAGTTTGATGCTTAACCTCCGTTTGTCTACTCTGGATGCCATGAAACGGCTGAATGACAGGTCGAAAACTGAAAGAGCACGAGTATACGACTCTTCAACTGAAATGATTTTAAACCGGCTTGAGGAATACGAGAAAAAGACTAAGCCTGTTATCGAATATTATAAAAAGCAAAGTGTATTTTTTGATGCCGATGCCGCTGGCACAAAAGAAGAAGTGAACGAACGTCTTCAGGATGCTATCAAAAGAGGTATCAGGGAAATACGTGTAAGTAAATCATAAATTCGGGCCTGATTTTAACGTTTTGGACAGCTATCACTGCAGATTGTGTATCTTTGCACGAATATTTGCATTTATATGGCCAGTTCAAATTTTGTTGATCAAATTAAAATTTATTGCCGCTCAGGAAAAGGAGGTGCTGGTTCAGCTCACTTCAGAAGAGAGAAATTTGTTCCTAAAGGTGGTCCTGATGGTGGTGACGGAGGTCGTGGTGGCCATATCATTATCCGCGGTAATGTTCAAATGTGGACTTTGCTGCATCTAAGATATACAAAGCATCTTCATGCGGGACATGGTGAATCGGGAGGTAAACAGCAAAGTACCGGAGCAAGTGGCGAAGATATTTATATTGATGTTCCACTTGGTACTTTAGCCCGACACGCTGAAACTAATGAGCTTTTAGCTGAGATAACGGAAGACGGGCAAACTGCTATCCTTATAAAAGGTGGTCGCGGAGGTCAGGGCAACGTTCACTTCAAGTCTCCAACCAATCAAGCTCCACGTTATGCGCAGCCTGGAGAGCCTGAGCAGGAAGCTTATATCATCATGGAGTTGAAAATTCTTGCTGATGTTGGATTGGTTGGTTTTCCAAATGCAGGAAAATCAACTTTGTTGTCTGTTGTTTCTGCAGCAAAGCCCGAGATTGGAGATTATCCTTTCACCACGCTTACACCTAACCTTGGAATTGTAAGTTATTACAATCACCAATCATTTATTATGGCTGATATCCCTGGTATCATTGAAGGTGCATCAGAGGGTAAAGGATTGGGATTGAGATTTTTACGTCATATTGAAAGAAATTCACTACTGCTGTTTATGATTCCTGGCGATAGTAATGATATCGCAAAAGATTACAAAGTGCTGCTTAATGAGCTTCAGTCATACAACCCTGATTTGATTGATAAGACGAGACTTTTGGCCATTACTAAAAGTGACCTTATCGACCAGGAACTTCGTGAAGGAATAAAGCCAAACCTACCTGAAATTCCTTATATTTTTATCAGTTCAATAACTGGTGAAGGTATCAAGGATTTAAAAGATATGTTGTGGAAAAACCTTAATTCTTCGATAGATTAGCATAACTGTTGTAATTCCGTTTTAACCTATGAAAATCAATTTAATTGTATTCGCAACGTTGATCCTGCTGATTCAGCCGGGTTTATTATTCTCACAAGCTGATACAACAGCATTTGATGTGGTTCAAAGCAGGAATAAAAACATCAGGCATATGCTTGATTATCGGTTCAAAGGAGGATCAGGTGCATTTGAACGTGAACTTTTAAAGCACGTAAGTTACACTCCTGAAGCGTTAAATAATTGTATCATCGGTACCGTAATACTTTCATTTACTGTTGGCTGTGATAATGTGATCAGTGATTTAAGAATGCGTAATCCATTGCATTATGGATTGAATGAAAAGCTGCAAGAATTTTTCAAAGCCACTGAAGGAAATTGGAATAGCTGCAAAGATGACCGTTATACCCGATTTGAGGTACCTGTTCTGTTCACTATCTCAAAAACTGAAACAACAGCTCAGGGATTCATTGTAATTGAAGGAGTTAGTCCCGGACTTCGATGTAAAAGTGATGCCCATTATATGGAACTTTTTGAAAAGTATAGCAGTAAGGGTAAAGTAAAGCGTGCGTTGGAGTCGTTGGATGTGCTGATTCGCAGGGATCCTTACAATCAAAACTATTACGATTTAAAAAAGAACCTTTTAACTGTTAAAAAAGAGGAATAAATGCTTGATTTTCTTTTACAGCTCGATCGCACTGCCTTTCTTTTTTTAAACTCATTGCATCATCCTGTAGTTGACCCCATTATGGTTTTTGTTTCGGGGAAATTTACCTGGTTACCTCTATATATCCTTCTTCTTGTAATCATTGTTAAACACTATAAATGGGAATCGATCCGCATTCTTTTATTTATTGCCCTTTTAATTAGTCTTTCAGACCAGATTTCAGTTAAAGCTTTTAAAGATGTATTTGAACGTCTTCGTCCTTGTCATGAGCCTGATCTTCAGTCGATTATTCACCTTGTAACCGGCAAATGCGGTGGAAGCTACGGTTTCATTTCTTCACATGCTGCCAATAGTTTTGCCATGGCATCATTTATGTCATTTGCGCTAAAACCAATTTATGCAAAATCTGGGCTGATTTTACTCATTTGGGCTACACTTGTGAGCTACAGCAGGATCTACCTTGGTGTTCACTACCCCGGTGATGTGCTGGTTGGAGCAATTGTAGGAGCTGGAATTGGTTGGATCGTATGGAACTTTTATCAGTTTTTCCGAAAAAAGATCTGTGGTGATCAGTGTTGATTAAAGAAATCGAATTGAAACAGGAGTATTGCGTTCAAGTCCACAGAGTGAGGCTGCTTTCCCCTGATTCATAGCTATTTCGAGCATTCCATGCGTCCCAAAAATTGCTAACAGGTCAGCCACACCAACATCCATGTATCCGGTTTGAATCTTTTGAAGCCGATAACCAGCGAAATAAATCTCAAAAGGCCGCTGTTTCCTGATTTCTTTAAAAAGTTTATAAGGAATGTTAGTTATAGCATTCTCATAGGCATCAATGTGCATGACCATACCCTTCAAGTGATCATTACCAGTGACTGGTTCAAAAAGTAGCCTATGTGTAATTTTTTCACGAGGCTCTCCTAAAGAAGCTACAGGCACTCCTTTTGAAAGCTGCACTGCAGCTTTCACAAAACGATCACGGGTACTGAATGTAAAAAAATCAGAATCCTGCGGAATATCAATCTCAGCTGCTTCATCAATGGCATCACCTAAAATCATTGAAAAGATCCCGTTATCTGTGCCAATAAAAAAATGATCACCACTGCGAATTGCAATATGAGGGTGCTCGATAGATTCTTCTGTATTCACCGATACTATATGAATAGTTCCAGGCGGAAAACTTTTGTAACTATTTCGAACAGTAAATGCAGCCGCTTCAATGTCGAATTGCTTGATATGATGTGATATATCTATAATTACAGCATCAGGTAACTGAGATAAAATAGTTCCCTTTACTGCCGCAAGGTAGTAGTCTGAAGTTCCCCAATCGCTGGTTAATGTAATAATTGCCATATATTCACCTATGAATCAATTGAAAAACATGTTTTCTTTCAAGTGATTTTTCTACAATTTAATGTGCAAATATACGCATTCAATAATTCAGTAAGATAATAGTTTACAAATTGAATTGTAATATTGTTTTACTCAATTCCTGTTATGACCTGTCACCAACAGAAAAAGATACTATTTTTGCCAACTAAACTCAATTAGCTTTGTTAATATTAAAATTATAAAATATGTTTTTAAACATTTTACTTTTAGTGGGTGGTCTGGTAATCCTGATTTATGGAGCAGACTGGTTAGTAGCGGGTGCCTCAGCCATAGCAAAAAAAATGAATGTCTCCGATTTAGCTATCGGTCTGACAGTGGTTTCTTTTGGTACTTCAGCACCTGAATTCGTAGTAAATACGTTTGCAGCTTGGCAAGGCAACGCCGATATTGTTTTTGGAAATATAATCGGCAGTAATAATTTCAATTTATTATTTATTCTTGGCATTACAGGCTTGATATCCCCATTAGTGGTACAAAAAAGTACTGTTTGGAAAGAAATTCCCATTTCATTTATTGCCATTATTGTACTGTATTTTCTGGTTAATGATCAGTTAATTATGAATAATGAAAATATGTTGAGCCGAATTGATGGCATCATATTGCTTGTCTTTTTTGTAGGGTTTCTTTTTTATGTTTATAAACAACTTGGGTCTGAAGAAGCTACAATTGTTTCAGAAAAACAACGACCAACAATCGTTTTATGGGGAATGATAATTGGAGGATTATTCGGTTTAGTATTAGGAGGTCGTCTAGTAGTTACTAATGCTGTAGAGATGGCACAGATGATGGGAGTCAGTGAAAAAATCATCGGTTTGACAATTGTTGCCGCCGGAACTTCTTTACCAGAATTAGCAACAAGCGTAGTTGCAGCATTGAAAAAGAATAATGATATTGCTGTAGGTAACGTCATTGGATCAAATATCTTTAATATCTTCTTTATTCTTGGAGCAAGTTCCATTTTGAAACCTGTAACGTTCTCAACTGCTTTCAACCTTGACTTATATCTCCTCGCCGGAGGAACGCTATTCCTTTTCGCAGCAATGTTTTTAAGTGGGAAAAAGAAGCTTGATCGTTGGGAGGCAGCCCTTTTGCTTGCTGTGTATTTAGGTTACACGACATGGTTAGTTATGAAGGAACTCAACTAAATTGTTTCATATGATAAGAAAGCCGGAAAAAACTATCTCAACACAAGAGATTGATGCGGCTGCTCAGATTATTAGAAGCGGTGGTTTGGTGGCTTTTCCAACAGAGACTGTTTATGGTTTGGGAGCCAATGCGCTGGATGCTAAAGCTGTAGCTCAGATTTTTATTGTTAAAGAGCGCCCTGCATTTGATCCATTGATTGTCCATATATGTCAATTAAATGACCTTTTCAATTTATGCAAAGAAGTTGATGATCGTGCACTAACCCTTGCTAATGCATTTTGGCCAGGCCCTTTGACACTCATTTTGCCAAAAAGTGATTTAATTCCATCGCTTGTAACTTCAGGCCTGCCTGATGTTGCAATAAGAATGCCTAACCATGAAGTTGCATTGAGGCTGATAGAATCAGCTGGATGCCCCATAGCTGCTCCTAGCGCTAACAAGTTTGGAAAACTGAGTCCGACTAAAGCAGTACATGTTAGAAAGCAACTTCCCGAAGTGAAATGTATTTTAGATGGAGGAAATTGCTCAGTTGGCTTGGAGTCAACTGTTGTAAAATTAAATGATGATGGTTTTGTAATTCTGAGACATGGTGCAATAACAGAATCCATGCTTTTGCAATATGTCCATAAATCTTCTGGTAAAAATATCAACCCGTTGCCCGAAGCATCACCTGGCCTGATGAAGTCGCATTATAGTCCTGAAAAGACAGTTTATATTATTGGAGAGCATACTATTCCGGAAGATACAAGCGATGCTGCTTTGGTAAACTTTCACCTATCACATTATCAAGGATTTAAAATTGTAGAAAATTTAAGCAAAGACGGTGACTTAATAGAGGCTGCAGAAAATTTGTTTCAAATTTTACACTATATAGAAGATCAAGATATTTCCTTTTTAGTAGTTGAACCTGTTCCTGAGATAGGTATTGGGTTTGCGATTATGGATCGTCTCCGCAAAGCTGCCTTTCGCTTTCATAACGATATTGAAATGATAAAAGAGTGAATCACTTAACCCATTTTCTTATAAGTTTTCCGAAATGCATGTTGAACCAAAAAGAGATAAACTATTGATTCATGTGGATGAATCCATCAGCTTGCATGAAATTTGTCACCACGATGCCAGGGTTATTTTTGAAACTATTGATAAACAGAGAGAATATCTGGCGAGATGGTTGCCCTTTGTTGAGAATACCAAAGAACTTTCGGATACTGAGAATTTTATCATTTATGCAGTTGCCTCTGGTATTGCAGCGCAGGAATACGTATTTCGGATTAATTACGAAGGTCAGTTTGCGGGCTTGATAGGTTTTAGAAATTCAGACATCAGAAACCATCGGTCAGAGTTGGGTTATTGGCTTTCAGAACCATTCCAGCACAAAGGAATTGCAAGAAAATCAGTTGAAGCTTTATCCCTATTCGCTTTTGAAAAGCTAAATCTGAAAGAAATCATTATTCGTTGCGCTGTTGATAACGCGCCAAGCAGACGAGTTCCGGAGGCAACCGAATACACTTTTTATAAGACGGAGTTTATGTCTGAAAAGCTATCGGATGGCACCATAACTGATGTTGCCGTATATATCCGAAAAAACTCAAAACTTTAATAGGTAGTCAATAAGATTATCATCGCGCTCCAGTTCAAGTTTTTTTCGCAAACGATACCTGCCAATCTCTACTCCTCTGACGGAGATATTCATAAGTGGTGCGATTTCTTTGGTTGACAGATTCATTTTTAAATAAGCACACAGGCGCAATTCACGGGGTGAAAGATCAGGATGCTTATCTTTTAGTCGTGCAATAAAATCCTGATGCACATCATCGAAATACTCATCAAATACTTGCTTAAATTTTTCGTTTTTGAGTTCTTTATTAATTTTAAGAACTAAATTTTCAATCTGATTTTTCTTGGACTGAGCCAATGCATTATCAAGCAGTCCATTCAGTTGAGTTTTGATGGCATTGAGGATTTTATTCTTGTGAATAAGATGTAGAGTTGTATTAGCCAGCTCTTTATTTTTATGACTTACCTGAGATTGAAGACTTTCGTTTTTTAAGTTAATGATTTCCTTTTCTGCTAAAAGTGCATGTTCTCTGAAACTAAGTTCCTGATCGCGTAATGCTTTGCTGTGTTTTTCCTTTTCTTGTTGTTTAGTAAGGGAAACCCTGCGCTGAATAAAGAAAACGTTTCCAATAACCACCGCGATTAAAATAATTACATACAATATATATGCAACAACAGACCGGTAAAAAGGTGGTTGAACAGTAAAATTGAACCGGCTATATTTCTCTTCTGAATTATTAAAACTACGTGCCTTCAATTCAAATAAATAATCTCCTTCAGGTAGATTCATGTACTCTTTAAAAGTTTGCTGACTCCAATCGGACCATGTGGATTCAATTCCATCAAGACGGAAAGAAAACAAGCAGCTTCCTGCCCCTTCAAACTCCGGATTTGAGAATCGTATCATCACATCATTCAAAGAAAAAGGTATTCTAATGTCACCTGACCTAACAGGATCATTTTCAGCATCTTTAACTGTCAAATTACCTATTTTAATACTCTTTCCAACTCCTGAAAAAATAATATCTCGCAACACCAAAGGCTGACTCTTGTAATAGTCCTTTCTGTAAAATGGATCGTAGTGAATCAATCCATTTTTTGTTCCAATAAAAACATTCCTGTTATCGTAAACGAAAACACTCTCAAATGCCTGTATCAGAGAGAAATTTATACGCATAAACGGCGCTGTAACATTGCTGTAACTTCCATCCTCTAATAAACGAAGGAGGCCCATCCTGCCACTTGAAAAATACCAAATATTACCATTTACATCAGTTTCTATCTGATCTATGTTAACATTCATTTTCTCACCAAAAATCTCTTTGTTCTTAGTGAATGGCTCAAATTGCTTAAGATCGTTATTAAATGTATAGAGGCCTGATTTAGATGCAAAAACTGTTTCATCGCGTAATTTGAAAACACTGTAAGGCAACTCTTTTGGTAAACCGTTCGTGCCAGAATATAATTTGTATTCAATGACACTTTTCAGGTCCTTACTCAACCGTAAATGATAAAGACCTCGATATCCATGCGCCATCCAAATCTCATCTTGGTTGGTATTAAGAACAAAACTTTTACATGATTCAGAAAACCCAGCAATTAAATGAGAAAATTTCCAATTCGAACCCTCTAAGACCATGACTGATAATCCGTTGTAGGTTCCGCAAATAAGGGTGTCATTGGGAATACCTTGAGCTATAAACGACCAATAACCTCTTTCGGAAGTTACCTTACGTGCCTGATCTCCAGTTACTTGAAATAATCCGAAATTATGACCACAAAGCAAAGTATTGTTCACGATTTCAAGTTTCCAAACCTGCCCTTCAGTGCCTTCAATAAACTTGAAACTGTTATGTATTGCCTCTTTTTTATTAATTTCTTTAAGAGGCATATAAAAAAGACCCTGGTTTGTTCCAACATACAAAATGTCACCAAAAACAATTGATGCATAAGTGCTTTCGATATGGTAGGTATGATCAAATATTGATAATGGCGAATTGATTTCAATGTAGTCAATTCCATTATCGAGACCCAGCCAAAGATTTCCGGTTTTATCTTCATACAAGCTCAGCACAGTATTATTCTGTAAGCCTTTGAAACGATTCAAATGCTGAAGAACATTACCTTGTTCATCAGATATATATATCCCGTTTTGAATAGTACCAAATGCAAAATTACCACTTGACAGTCGTATGGCAGAAAAAATACTACTTTGAAGAATTTCCTTGTTAACATCTGAATTCCATTTTGTTAACTTATCACCTTCGAGAACATAAAGTCCTTCGTTGATAAATCCGAGTAAAAATCTACCTTTTCCAAAAGGCAAAATAGATCTTAACTCGTTTGACTCAAATAATGGGTTGTTCAACAATTTCTGAGAACCATTAAAATTGAAATTGTACAAACCTGACGGATCGTCGACATAGAAAAATCCATTTCCAACTGTAAAAGAATGGCCATAAGTTCCTTTTGGCTCGATGACTTTTACGGTATTATTATCATAATTAAAAAGAAACTTAAACGACTGAAAAATAATTCCCTGCGGTGTTTTATGAATGTTCCAAATTTCATCAAAAGATCGATAACCTTCTGGTACTAAATGCAGTAGCGAGGTATATATTAAGCTTCCTTCCTTGTCGGGGGCAAAATATCCAAAATCCTCAAAAGCACCAACATAAATTGTGTCGCCAATAGCAATAACTGACCTGACAATCGACTTATTGGGCATCGGAAATGTTTTCCAATGCTGTCCATCAAATTCGAGTAGCCCATCATTATTGGCAAAATAAATAAATCCAAGTTTGTTTTGGACAATATCCCAGTTTTGGGTTGAAGCGTTGTAAGTGGTTCGTGGGAAGTTATTTATCAATGGCAAACCTACACTTTTCACCTGGGCAACGATTGGTGTAGACGCCAAAATGAAAGCATATAAAATACATATAATAAATGAGTTACGAAATGTGTAAGTATAGTTAATTATTCCTTTAGCCATGCTTTTCAATAAAATCAACTCCAAAGATACAATAAAAGTGCTTTTTGGGGCTTGTTCATGAAGTTTGTAGTTTCGAGTCACTTCCAGGTGTGACAACAAGTCATTTTGTTCGATTGGAATTTCGGTAAAACATATTCCGTAATTTCATGAGCTATCATGCCAGGCACAAAAACAATTTTGGTGAAATTATTTTTGTTTTAAAAAATAAGTGAATTTTATTGGGGTTTCATCCAATGTTTCATTAAAAAGTCGTGAAAATGTCCCACCTTCATAAACTAAAATCAGACTAGGAAGAGCCATGAAATCATCTTGATTTTCATAGTTGAGTGAATACATTTTTAAGGTTTCGATTACTTTTTCATTTCGGGGAACAACTACATGAACTTCAGTTATAAAACCTTCAACATCTGACGGCTTGATGGATATTTGGAAAGGTGATGAGTAGATTCTCAACGGAACAGGAATTAAATCCGGCCAAACAACTTCAGGAGGTAGTAGTGTCATTAATTTTGTCGAGTTCAGAATGATTTCCATTTGTTGTTTGTTCTCCTTGCTATCAACACTTAATGTGATACAAAAAGATGATGCAGTATGCTGTAACTGAAGATATGTAATGAGATCAGTTTGCAAATAATTTGTTTCAAAACTTTCAAAAAGATATGATTCAGCTAAACCTGCAAGTCGTCCACATGAAGGAAGTGTCTCAATCTTTATCATCAACAACCTTGCATTTTTGAGTTTTATTACTGCTTCATAGCCCTGAGGCAATTCCTTAATGCTCAACAAATCAGCACCATTAGATGAACTAAAGTCATTGATTTTACTCTTAAAATCAGAGAAAGGAATCCTAAGTTCTTGCGCGTGACATTTTAAATTTGATTGGAAAAGTGTTATGACAATTAAAGAAAAGTAAATCCAATAAGTGAAAATTAACGTCAGTTGCTTCATATATTGTATTCAATCACAGGATAGATCTTATTTTAAGTTGACTTGAAGGGGTTTAATAAACCAAACCAAGTTTCCCTCCCTTTATTGTTGCAATGCCACCTCCAGCTTTCTTAAGTTTACCTTCGAAGGATAACTCTAAAGAAAAGCCCTTTATACTGTCGACCAAAACTGTTTCAGAGATGTTCCGTGCTTCTGCAGCAAAATCAGTAGATGTTGCAAGAAACATAGTTTTTCCATTTTCAATCGCCGTTTTATCATTAATGTGAAGTGTAACTCTTTGCATCTGATTAGTGCCTTCCTGAATTCTTCCAAAAATTCGAAATTCCAAAAAAAGCTCCTCATTTGGGTATTCGGCTGTGCTACCCCGAACCCAGATTACTGTTTCATTTTCTTGCTCATCGAAAAATGCAAATGGCATTATTGAACTATTCAACATATTGACATTCAAGAAAATAGTTTTTCCGTCGAGTTGAAATTCCAAATCATATTGTTTTGGTTTCATGTATTCGGCCTGAGGTTCTGCAGCCTGTGTCAGTACCTGCATATCGTCTGTTGAAGGAATATGCTCAGAAACATTTGTTTGTTGATTACCTGTGCATTGAACAAGCATTATGGCAATAATTAAAACAATAACTTTTCGCATCGGTTTCGAATTTTAAAAAACAAAGATAGGAGATTGTTTGCTTTGGAAAGCTACAATCTCCTATTTCCATAAAAATGGCTTGTAAATGATAAGCCTATAATATTGAGCTTTTATTCCTCATCATCAGGTAAACCCATTAATCCGTTAATTTGATTCATATCAATTTCTTGAATCTCAAAACCAGATGGAACGTTAAACTTCGAAGAGGGAATAGAAATATTTTCTTCAAAAGAAATAGCTTCTTCATTGGATGAACCGAGCATTCCTCCAAAATCAACGCTCATTTTTAATGGAATACGTTTATACTCCCAATGTTTAGAGTTAAGTTTACCACTTGTTGTAACTTTACATTGTCTACCAAGAATAGTTTCCATACCGCCATCTTTAATATCCATATCCTTCTGGACATCCTCACCAAACTTTTTGAGTTGTTCATCAGTAGTTGCATCAGTTACAACGTTAAGCATCTCATTAGCCTGGTCAACATGCATTTTTGTTCCTGTTTTGTCAACCAAATTAAGATCAAACATCCATTCTTTATCCCTTATTCGAAGTCTTTCTTCTTTGGAAGTCATTCCGAACATTTTTGTGGTTGTAACGGTGTGTTCATACTGAAAGCGTCCATAATCATCGAACCAAAGTGTTTTGGTTCCTTTTGTTTTGCCTTCAATTTTGTACTCAATTTTACCAGATTTTACATCAAACTGTTTCATGTTCATGTAATCTTCATTTTGGGCTATTGATGCCAAGGCAATAATCATTAAAACTGCCAGAGTTAACAATTTTTTCATAAGAAAAAGTTTAGTTGATTTATAAATTAAAATATCTAATTATAGTAAAATAAACAGTGGTAAAATTGAAGTAACAACAATAAATTCATAACGAAGGAATTGTTTTCACTTCGATACCTTCCGGCACTTCAAACTTCTCAGATGGAATAGTTATATTTTCTTCAAATATAATAGCCTCCATAACAGATAATTGAGTAATAATCTTTAATGGAATACCACGGTAGTACCAAATCTTCGTGAGGGTTTTCCTACCCGACTCATCCATCTCAGGCATCTCAACTACCTGACAACTTCGACCAAGAATCAGCTCCTCGCCTACTATTCTGCCATTATCTTCTTCGACCATTTCCTTCAATTTTGCAGTTTCAGATGGTTTCAGATAGCTTGAAATCAATGATTCATCTTGATTGGTTTTTGATTTGAAACCTGATCTCTCATCAAGATTTAAAACATAACTCCATCCCTTCTTATTAATCATCAATGATTTACCGGAGAGTTTTCGACCTGCAATATCTGTTTCAGTAATAGTTAAAACTGCGTATAGTTTATTCTCATTATCAACCCATTGTGTCATATGAGAAAGACTTTTCAGGTTACCTTGCTCAACAGTTGTTCTGTATTCAATGATATAAGAGGATATGATAGCATCATTGATCAAGGTTTTGTTCTGATTGTCGCACGAACCAAGACTAAAAATGACTAGTAAAAATAAAAACATTCTAAAATATATAGCTTTCATAATCATTATATTAAACTATTCAAAACCAGACAATTCCCATCCACTTATTGGGTAAAACATAAATTCAAATTTCGCTTTGTAAGTGGGGACTTCTTCAACGGTCACGGTTTCACTCACTTTAAAAGGTTTTCTTGCTTTGATAGCAGAAATGTGACTAGTCAGGTTAATTTCAACTGACTGCCCATGTTCAGAGAAACCAATATATGATAGCAAGCGAAGTTCTTTTGGAGCCACAGTATTTTCTGCACAAATCACTAGATCTCCATCCACAATGTCTTGCGCAAAAGTTTCGTCGCCATCTGTCATCGTCAGGCGGGTATTGATTTTTCCACCTTTATGAGACACCACACCTCCATCGCAGGCATAAGGAAAGGTGATTCGGTCGTCGTAATCCAGATACATGCATTTGTCTTCCAATTCAGAAAGATTTGCGATAAGGTGAAAATTCTCCCATTGAGCATTGCCAGCCATGGTCACATATTCATCCTCGTTTCTCCACTCAATTTCAACTTTTCCTACTGCAACCCATTTGGTTTCACAAGGATCGCATCCCTTTTTGAGAATTTCATCGGCTTTGGCTTGCAACAAATCGTCCACTTCACTATGTGGAATGTTTATCAACTCTCTCTGCGCCATAGCTTTAAAGATACAAGCCAAATAATCTTTGCATAATTCATTACCAACCGGTGGCATCGTGTTTGCAAACTGGGTAGTCCATAAATCAACTCCTTCTGATG
Organism: uncultured Lentimicrobiaceae bacterium; assembly: GCA_964463695.1. Classification (GTDB taxonomy): domain Bacteria; phylum Bacteroidota; class Bacteroidia; order Bacteroidales; family F082; genus JALNZU01. The sequence goes on from CAYXCZ010000008.1 coordinate 76,856, forward strand.
CGCGTTGCATACCCCTGTCGTGGAGTTCACTATTTCCAGAAAGCTCAGCCTTTGCAGTAAGTTTCAGAATGCAAGCTATGTACTTTACAGTTGGATTATCTTTACAAAACAAACCAAGTGGATCAGGCATAGGTTGCTGAATTGCCTGCTCAAGATCAGCCTCAAGTAATTGACCCACTTCATCCATTAAGGCCTGCGAACCGGCTTCGTCACCAGTCTCTTCCAACCGAGCAGCTTCCCGAAGTAATTCACCTACTTTTGTTTCATCCAATTGACTACATGAACCGCTTTGTGCCCATAAGGGGCTCGCTTGCGACGAAATAAGCAAAACAACCAATAAGTATCTGATAATTAAAATTTTTACTTTCATTTGATAGTGTTTTTATTTATAGATGGGAATACTCCATCATGATGATAATGGCTTTAAAAAGCATAAATGTCAGGTTAAAACTTAACGAATTCTACTCTGCGATTCTGTGCTTTTCCTTCGGGAGTTTCGTTACCGGTCATTGGTTTGCTTTCGCCCCAGCCTTTGGAAGTAAGTCTGTCAGCAGCAATACCAAGCTCAACCATTTTTTCCATTACTGCTTTCGAGCGGGCTTCGCTTAGTTTTTGGTTAGAAGCTTCTTCTCCGTCACTGTCAGTGTGGCCTTCCACAGAAAATTTCAGCTCAGGATGGTCTTGCATCATTTTCACAACATAGTTGAAGGTTCCAATTGATTCAGCTTTGATGCTAGCTTTATTCACATCGAATTTGATGCCTGTTGTAACGAACTTTCCATCGGTTAGCACTTTATCATATAATGGCACAGCACCTTTAGCTATACGGAAATTTTTGGTATAACCAACATGCTCGCCAGAAGGAGTTTGTTTTCCAATAGTAAAACCTGTAGGATTATAACCCAAATTTGGTATATTCAGCACCCTTGCATCGTCTAAATATACTTTCAATGCTCTTTTGTTAAATGAAATGGCTATATGGCGCCATTTGGGGGTTTTGTCAAATATTCCGCTATTATAACCAGGATAGTAGTTCATTTCGATGTTGTTACCATCAGCACCGTTTTTGTAAATCCTTATATATTTGTAGGAAAGCCTATATTCTTTATCCAGTTTTAACTGGTTTTTATAATCGCCAAGATAGATTACATATTGTCCACCATGATAGTCGCTGAAATAGGCGTCAAATTCAATTGTAAACTCTTCGGGCAAATAATCCTCGCTTGCGTTTTTTAACATTGGAACGATTCCACCACCACCATTCATGTTGCATTTGATGTGGTAAATGACATTTGCGCCATCAAAGAATGCATTTTCAAAATTTCCTTGTACGAGATCCCATTTACCTGGAAATTCGCCATTTTGCTCACCTTCCTGATTGTCTTCGAAAATGATCTCAGTTCCGGGCACAAAATCATATTTAGCCCATGTTAAAGTTGGAGCAGGTTTTTCATTCTCTTTTGATTGATTTTCAATAGCTTCTTCATCAGATTCACCATTCTTTGATTCGTCTTTCTTTTTTGTTGATGAAGTCGTGTTCTTGGTATCTGTTTTGCTTTCCTTCTCTTTTTTATCTTTCTTTTCTTTCGAGTCACCCTTTACACTTTCATCTATTGTTTCTTCAGTTTTATCGAGAGCCTTGTCAACTCCCTTGTCAATCCTGCGTTCTACACGATTTTCAACACTACGCTCAGCCTTTTTAACACTGCGGTTTACAACTTTATTCAGATCTATCTGAGCAGATCCTGCAACATGAAATACGACTAACGTTAAAAGTAGTAAGAATAACTTTTTCATTGTTTGGAAGATTTATAAAGGTTAATATATTCCAAATCAATGTTGAACAAAAAAAGAGGGTGAACCTGACAAATAAGGCTATTGCAAAAATCAGGTAATAATTTTAAAAAGATTTTTCTCATCTTTTTATTCGAATTAATTTGGTTGAAGCAAAATTACAAACAAAATAGATGGAAAGTATCAGGAATTTGAATACGTAAGAATAACAGCAGAATTCGCTGTTTCAACTAAGAAAAGCGTCAAAAAGTAATAAGTTAAAGCTTCGAGATCACTTCAAGCAGCAAGGGTTTCCTACGAATTGAAACTGGAATTGCAGAGCCATCTGTGAGATGAACATGACCGCCCTCACTTTTTTCAATCCGTTTGACAAAAGCTAAATTGACCAAATGAGACTGATGTACTCTAAAGAAACCATGTTGTTCCAGTAATTCATCATATTCTGACAGTCCCTTGGAAACCAATAATTTGTCACCTGATTTGAAATAGAATGTTGTATAAGTATTATCGGCAACACAATGAACGATATCCTTTATTTCAACAATGTGGATATCAGTAGATGTACGTAATACAAGTTTTGTTGAATTTCGTGGTGAATCAGAAGTAATTTGTTGATTTACTTTCTCTTCATCTTTTAAATTGATCGCACCGATAGTTTTTTCAACTCCTATTCTAAATTCTACTTCATTAAGTGGTTTCATAAGATAGTCGAGTGCTCCCATCTTGATTGCTTGAAGTGCAAATTCATTGAAAGCAGTAATAAAAATCAATTTGAAGGATTTCCATTCAACTTTTTGGAGCACATGAAAGCCAGTGCCGCCTCTTATTTCAATATCAAGAAATAGCAGATCAGGTTTTAGTTGGTTTATCTTTTCAACAGCTTCATTAACGCCTGCTGCCTCTCCCACTATCTCAATGATTGGAAACCAACGTTCCAGGAACATTCGAACTGTTTGCCTTATCGGCAACTCATCATCCACAATCAATGCTTTCATTTTTTACCCTTTAAAACGATTGGTAAGTGAATTATGACGGACACACCCTTAAATATTTCTGATACCAGAGCTCGATCAACAATTTGAAATGTGATCGGTTTTTGAAGTCGGAGATTTAGATTATGAACTCTTTCTTTAAAAATTGTTGTTGAGTATGAAATGTGGCTGCTTTCATTCTCAGTTTGGCTAAAGCCCGGGCCATCATCCTCAATTAGAAATTCTAAAGAATCATTCTGTTCTGAAATTTTTATATAAAGTTTACCTGGTGTTTCGCGCTTACTTATACCATGTTCAATAGCGTTTTCAATAAATGGTTGAATAAGTAAAGGGGGAATGAGAATGAAGTCTGATTCGATATCTTCTTGTATATCAACTGTATAAATGAGATGCTCATTAAATCGTAATTTCTGAATTTCCAAATAAGTTTCTATTATAAGTATTTCTTCTTTCAAACTTATCCACTCCTCTCGCGAACTTTTCAAAACTGAACGCATTAATCGGGCAAAACTACCCAAATAAACAGAAGCTTGCTGACTATCGCCACGAACAAGGTATTGCTGAATTGCGGCCAAGGCGTTAAAGATAAAATGAGGGTTCATTTGTGTACGAAGAAGCTTTTGCTCAAGCTGCAATTGTTGTTGTTGGATTCGCAATTTATGCTGTCTTGACAATAAAAAAACAATTGTAAAAACTAAAATAAGAAAAACAATCCCGATACCTGTTTGAATTCCTATTCGGGTAATTTGCGCCTTTTGTAGCTCATTCTGTGTACGTAACAATTTAATTTGCTGCTCTTTCTCTCTTGTCTGAAAACGCGTTTCAAGTAAACTGATATTTTTCTTAACCTCAATATTTTGTATTGAGTCATTAAGTTTATTGTAAATCAATTGGTAATTAAAAGCATCTTTATACATGCTTAATTGAGATGAGGTAAAAGCAATTCCTTTTAGCGCAATAAGATAAACATCCGAATAATCAAGAATGGATGGGTGCTTCAGAGTTTTATCATAAAAATTATGCGCCATCTTCATGTCTCCCATTTGTTTATAACAGCTAGCAAGGTTTTCAAGAGAAGATATCTGCCGATACGCACTTCCGTCTATAGACATTTCATATGATTTAATGGCAGCTTTCAACGCTTTTTCAGGATCATTGAGTGCAAAATAAACTTCAACAAGGTTTGAGTTTGCTGTAGCTACTCCTTTCGGATAATTATTTGCAATGGAAAGCTTTATCATTTCTTCATAGGCATCTAAAGCCTCCGAAAAATTTTCTTCATCAGCATAAATCCCACCTAAGTCATTCAAAATCGAAATGCGTGTACGCAATCTTGCATATTTTTCATTTGATGCTAGAATTCTGGCTTTTTCCAGGTATGATTTCCACTGTTCGTTTAGCTTCAGCTCTTTGTAAACTTCGCCTATCTGTTGAAAATAGAAACTAATGTTAGTAGAATCACCACACAATAACCTGTATTCCAATGCCTTTTGCTTTGTTTCCAGAGCTCTTTCGTACTGACCGCCATTAGCATATTCCATTCCCATGTTAATCAAAACATCAGCAGCTTTGGCTGTATCTCCATTAGCAAGAAACAGGTCAGATGCTTCCTTAAACATCTCATTAATAGAGTCAAATGTACCCTCTTCTGAATAAGAAGATGCCAGATAATTTAGAATTTGTGCTGTGATTTTTTTATCACCACTCTTGCGCGCAAATGGAAGTGCTTTTCGCAGTGTTTCATTACTTAAAAGTATTGAATCATGTTGATCATAATATACACCTAGTTTATAATAAGTTTGCGCTATTGCAGTTGCATCGCCTTCTTTTTCAGCTTCCTGCACTGATTTTAGAAGTAATTCTTTTTCCTGTGCAAAACCAGTTATAATACAAAAAAAGAAGCTGAAAAATACTGAACAAATAAACTTCATGATTATGCAAAACAGGTACTTAGATGAATGATTTAATTGTAGAATAGTCAACCTTAATTATTGAAAACTAATTGAGGCCAGATGATCTCATGTGATTGATAACATCTTTAAAAATGGATACAACTTGTGATACCATTACCCTTAATTGATCAAGTTCCAGCTTTTCGTTCTCATATTCAATACGTTCGAGTAAGTCAGCTGCTGTAATCATTTGAAACTGACGAGCTGAAGATTTCATTGAGTGAGCAATTTTTCGAAGCGATACTCTGTCTTCGTTCTGAATTGCACTTTCCAGTGTTCCCATCATCTGTGTTGAATAAGATACAAACGACTGGATGATATCTTTTAAGTCGTCGGGATTGTCTCCAATCATTTTACGAAGAATTGTAAGATCGTAAGCTTGTTCCGAAAGTGGATCAGATGTGTCGCTTTTCAAACCACTTTCTTCCATCATTTGGTGAATACTAACCACCAACTCATCAGTTTTTTGATAATTCTTAAGAATCAAACCATTTATCAGGGCCTTTTTACAAGCCTCACGTGTTTCATCAGAATCATCGGCACTATATGCAATAATGCAGGAGTTTTTGTTGATTTCACGCATTTTCAACGCAAGTTCAAAACCCTCAATATCTGGTAGATATAAATCAAGCAGGACAAAATCATAGGTATTTGAAGAAAAGAATTCAAGCGCTGATTCCCCATCGTGTGCAATATCATATTTGCAAGCTGCATCTTTCATATGTCTTACAGTCAGCAATTGTATCATTTTATTGTCCTCTACAATAAGTGCTTTTAGTCCCGACAAGTTAATTGGCTTTATCAACTCTTTATCGCGAGCCACAAGTTCAGGACGTTTTAGCTTTTCAATTATTGTCTGAATGAGATTGTCCTTATCGTAGGGTTTTGGCACAAAGGCATCCATTCCGGCATTTAAACATTCTTCAATAGTTGTTTCCTGAACTTCACCCGAAACTGCAACAATAATAGCCTTGCTTTTTAATTCTTCCCGAATAATCCGTGTTGCACTAATACCATCAAGAACAGGCATACGAATATCCATTAAAACAATTTGAGTGTCTGTATTCTCCCTCAAAAACTGAATAGCATCGTAGCCATTTTCGGCAATACTGAGGTTCCATCTTTTCAATATTTTAGAACCCATATCCCGTTGATATGGGTCATCATCTACTAATAAAACTTTTATACCTGCAGTTAATTTTTCATCGATTTCCAAACGTGTATTCCATATCAGGTCTTTTTTATGCCTATCCTTTCTAAAAGGAATCCGAAATACAACCTTTGTTCCTTCTTCTTTTTTACTAAATAACTCAAATGCGCCTCCCATGCGTGTAATGAACTCATTTGCAATACTAAGGCCAAGTCCTAAACCACCATAATGACGCGTAATACTGTCGTCCTCCTGTCCGAAAAACTCAAAAATCTGATCGAAATGCTTTTCTTCTATTCCTTTTCCTGTGTCTGTGACTTCAAATTGTAGCGCAACTGTATCATTGGTATCTGCTAAAACTTTAACATGAACATATACCTCTCCTTTAGCTGTAAATTTTATCGCGTTATCCAGTAAATAAATCAGTACATCGCTTAGCTTTGAAACATCACCCAAAAGCCAGCTTTTTAGTTGATTATCAACAGAAAAATTAAGACTTAAACGTTTTTTTGCTACCTGATGTGCCATTAATTTTTCAAGCTGATCAAAGAGCTGAATGAGGTTAAATGAGGTAGTATCGAAAACATTTTGATCCAGCGTAAGGTTCGTAAATTGAAAGACCTTTTTAACCGTATAATATAGGCCTTGACTTGTATCTGTGATAATTTCTAAATACTCTTTTTGTTCTTTGCTCAGTTTTGTTTCAGATAGCAAATCAAGATAACCCATTACGATATTGAGCGGATTTCTGAATTCATGGCTCAATGTGGCTACAATTCTGCGCTGAAAGTCTTTTCTGATCAACAAATTACCAAGTGCTGATCTGCTTCCTTTGTTTTTTTCACGTTGTAAAGTCCGATCATAAACAGCAGCATCGCGTCTTAGTTGGTTCGCAAACTTATCCAAAACTGGTGAAAACTCAAGGTAATCATTCTTACTGAATAAGCTATTAAATCCGAAAACGCCTTTAGAACTTTTATCAAAAATCAATTCAATAAACCCTGCATTGCCAAGTGAAAGTAAAAAATGTTTCGTTTTCGCATTCTGGTCGATAACTGGAAACAACTCAAATGAGGGTTCAGCAATAAATCCCTCATCGGCCAGTTTATCAAATAACCTATTGGCATTGAATGAATTAATGATTTTCTCCTGCTCAGGAAAACTCACAAATAGCTCTGCATGACCTGTAATTGCTTCCAACGAGGGCAAAACAGCCACTTTCTGTATCCAAAAATTCACATGAGGTGCAAGTTGATTCTTAACTAATGATGAAATAAAAATCTCTATACTTTTTTTGAAATCATCTGAGCTCCCAATGGAAAGGGCAATTGAATACAGTGCTGATTTATTGATCATAGTGACAATTTTTTAAACATTTATCCGTCAGTTAGGAATTATCATTGACCCAAAGGTAAGAATCATTTTAACTTTTCAACTAAAAAAAAATGCCAAATTAAAAATTACTAAATATGGACCAGAAGATGCTGTTTGTCTCAAAAATAAATGTACTTTCCCCTTTTGTTACAGTGATTTGAAATAGGATTATAAAAATCGTATGTTACTCAATTACAATATATTTTATTAGATTCGAAAAAGGATTTTCCTGTAAAACGATTGCAGTTGTTCACTTATTGAATACATATTATACTGAGTTTAAATAATTGAATCCGATGAAAAAGAAAAACATTCGCCTTATTATTTTGGTTGTAGGATTGATTGCCCTTATTCTCATTTCGCGAAATCTGGGAAAGTTCTTACTCTCATCCTCAACTGCAACACAAAGTGATTTAATTTTCGTGCTTCTTGGCCCGGTTCCCGACAGAGCCTTGCTTGCAGCTGAATTATTCAACACAAAAATGGCTCCCAAAATATTGATGGCCAACGAGTATCAGGCAGGGCTAGATGCAGTTTTGGCTGAGCGCTTACATATTGACAAAACAGCCGATGTTTTTAAAACAGCAATATTATCATTGGGAGTGCCTGAAAAGGATATCGAATTACTTCCTGAAGTTGCCTCAAGCACAAAGGATGAGGCGCTTATATTGAAAAATTATCTTGAACTGCATCCCGAAATCAACTCTGTAATCATTGTTACATCTTCTTTTCATGGATTACGGGCAAAGAAAATTTTCGAGAAAGCTATCAAGCAACTTGATCGGGAAATCTTAGTAGTTGTCCCTTTTAATAAACACTCCGTATTTAATTCCAAAAAGTGGTGGTCTGATCGATACAGCGCTACTATGGTAGCTTTTGAATACCTCAAACTGGTCAATTATTACGTAAGCGATCAGTTTAGTTTGTAATCAAATAGAAATTCAATAAGTTTACTTTTAGTATTCTAATCCCCATATTTTCGATCAAGCTGATTATAGAAAGCAATCCATTCAGCAATTTCCTCCCAGCTAAGTTCATTAAACAACTTTTCAGAAAAAAAAATGCGTGCAAAGCCTGATTGTAAAGGAAGAAAATTGCTTAACAAATTTGCGTTTCCTGTACGAATAATCAAATCCAGAGGATTAGTGACCCATAAATGATCAGTAAAATTTTCATTTCCCTTTGTAAGTTGTTGAGCTTGAATTATTTCCTCAAGCGGATTGTAAGCAATACAGAGATTAATTTTGTAATTTTTATTATTGATTGAAGAGAGAATTAGCTCTCTCAAAGCCATTTCTGATTCATCTCCTAAAAACGACGGATTTCCTGCTACAGTTATTCTTATGTTAAACTGATTGATAATTCGTGCAAGGTCTTCTAATAAAGCGGTTTGAATAGCATTAGAAAAAGCTAAAATTTCGTGATTTTCCCGTCTGTAATTCTGACTACTTGATAAATATATACTGATTTCATCAACACCTTCCTGAAACATTTTAGGAACAAATTCAGCTAAGTGTTTCCTGGTTAAAGCGTATGAATCGCTTAAAGTCACATCGTTTTTTACAGCCCATCTTCTTCCTCCATCAGGAATCAATCCAAGGTGCAGTTTTTTTTTCGACTTGTCAGGATGAAAATTATCAAACATAAAAAGATGATTCTAAGGGATATAAATTGAAAAAGGTACCCTTGTTATAAAAACAAAGATACCTTTTAATTTTGTTTGTCAATTTTTTAAAAACTACTTCCGAAGGGTTAGTTTCCTTTATTATAGATAAATTCTTGATCACGGTAGCCTTGTTTATTCTCGTACCAGTCCATATAACTAAACCCGCTGCTCTGAACCCACTGCCCGAAAACCAAATGTGCCTCAAGAATCACTTTCTTTTCCAAAGGATAGGCAAAATCCTGTGGAAGATGCATTCCCCATGGAAGGTTAGTCTTTGATTTATAATATTTCCCTGAACTTAAGTTTGTGTCGTCATCTTCAGTGCCGAAGTAGGCTGGATTTGCTAAAGCTGTTGGTGGATAGCCAGGCAAATGGACTTCCTTTCCACGTTCCTTATTTATAAAAATAAAAGGATTATAGGGAGGCAATCCAATTGCTCCCATTGTTTGAGCATTGGTAAAGGTTACATTCACTGTCACATCTTCCGGCTGAACATAAGCCATTTCGGGACGGGTATTCACAAAACCTGAAGCAATTGTTTCAAAAAGGTTATAGGTATTATCGAAAGGAATAATTGTTGCTTTGGTCTGCCCAGCTTCAGTATTATTTGCATTCAGGGTAACAATATTTTCTCTGTGATCGAATCCATCAACCGAAGCAACAGCAGACGGAGGAACATTAATTTGAAAACCGAAGCCATTTTTATACCCAGCTCCAATTGCCTCTATAGTAAAGGTTGAAACAATATCCTTCACCAAATTATCGGCATTAGTCACCTGATTAATATTGTAAGAAAGCACAAGATCATTAAAATCATAATCACCTTTCAAAGGCCAAAGGTCCTCATAAGCAAGTGATCCTGATTTGTTTCTGCCTGGAAAATAATTATTGAACGCCCTTAAGGGATCAGCAGGATAATCGTCCATAACATCAAAAACACCATCTGCGTCGGTATCGATCAGGTTAGGATCCACGAAAGGCATATTTGAATTATCAATAGCCTCAATTGGGTTAGATGTCACATAATAGATAGCGTCGTTGAAATCGTTATCACATCCTGAAGAAGTTCTTGTAATATCTTCAAATCCAATAAGATAAAGCTGACGAACGGCATCATATAACAATACATTATGTTGACGTTTAGTAACATCAGTTTCAGGATTAAAATCAGGGTTGGAATAAAAATGTACTAAGTTTGTATTGACAGTTGAACCTGTGTAGCCATTTGCTATAAGGACCCAACCGATCCCTGTACCGGCAGGAAAAGTTCCAATCTTAACTTTATCGCCTGAATATAAACCGCCACCGCTGTTGTAATATGAAAGGTTGGGGAAGATGATACGGATAGTATCAATTTCCGCCTTTGTTGCTGGAGGATCAGTTAAATCATAAGTATAAAAGGCAATAGTGTTTTTATAACCTGCACCTTCATGCACAAATGTTATCCAAACATCAGCATCTTCAATTATCCGGGTATCAGTTTGATTATTATCTGCTAAGTATTCAGGATGATATTGAGGAACAGGAGCCCTTTCCGGCAAAGCTGCATTAATGTCGGCTAACATCTCAGCATCAATCACATCACGGGGAGTTAATAAACAAGCCGGGGTACCCGAGCTGTTAAATGCACAAAGAAACAAATATCCGGCTGCTACATTTTTAAGTTCATAAGAACCTTTTAATTGACTTAATACGCTTGCACTTCCTCCGATTGTTAAATCAAAGGAACTGTTTTGGACATTCACTTCTGTTACTGTTGGTAAACCTACATAACGTGTTACAATATAAAGCTTTGTAGTAACAAAATCGAGCGGATATGAGGTTTCCCATATTCCATTGATGTTCGTTTGGCCGGTTAACATCAGATCACCTTCAAACGTTTCCTCGTCAAAAGATCGATAAATGTATACAATAGCTTTGGAGATTGGATTGTCATATATGTCTTTAGTCACGATTCGCATGTTAAATGTCTGAACCATTTCGTAATTAAAATTATCGCTGACAACAAGTTCATCAATAGATGTAATTGGCTTTGGATCATCCGGGTCGTCATTTTCTTTTTTGCATGATTGAAGACTTACTAATATCGCCAAAAACAACCATAAGGTGTTAAAATAGAATTTCGTTTTCATTTGATTTTTTAGGGATTTAGTTTGATAAATCAATATTTATGCCAAATTTGTATATATATGATTAATAATTATTTATGACAAATATAACAAGTATACCATTCCATAAATCAGATTACTTTCTACTTTATACACAAAGTGTTCAAAACAGGAATAACTTAAATTAAGTTGACTTATATGTTAGTTTTTTCGACCATTGCATTGCAGGTTTTTCAACGAATTTAAAGAATAGCCATGCAGCGAAAATGGACACAAACATAGCTACAAACACAGCAAGGCTACGTTGAAATTCTGTTTTAAGAAAATTTTCAGCCAAATTTATCATTCTGCCTCCTATGGGAATATGAACAAGATAAAGCGAATAAGAAATATCCCCCAGGAATTTCGAAATCCGATCCGTAAAATCAAGGTACATGATGAAAAAATAGGGAAGCAAAGCTGCAATAAGGTATCTTTTGTCGAACCTTACAAATATCATAATAAGAACAACCATCAGCAATAATCCAAATTCCTGCCGTGATATATAGTTGACCTTCATTTGAAAAATAAGGATTCCAACAACAAAAAGCAACCCATAATTTAAAATCAAACTATGCCTGTCAACAAAAAAGCCTGACAAAGCAAAAACAACAATTACAAGATAGTTCAACCATTTTTTTGGATGAAGAATAAGTGGAAACACCAACGCTATAAGCAGGTAATATTGAAATTCAATAGCCAGTGTCCAGTAAACATCATTATACCATGGATAATCAAAAAAAGCATTTAAATAACCCAAATGGAAAGCCAATGCAGTAAAATCAATCGAAAAACCAGCACCTCTGTAGTAAGGAGATAAAGTACTCACCCAATTTAAAATTAAAACCAAAGCAATACTCACAAGATAGGGTGGTTCAATACGAACAAATCGTTTACCCAGGAACTTCCAAAAATTGGAATAATGATATCTTCCACGATACATTGAATAAGGGATCACGAATCCTGAAATGACAAAGAAAACTTCTACCCCCAGAAAACCATATCTGCCAATAACAAATAATGGATTAGTTTTACTTAGTAAATCGGGGTTACCATGTGTGAAATGGAAAAACACTACGGCCAACGCAGCCAATCCGCGCAAAAGGTCCAATGAACCCAAATATCCCAGTTTCTCTTTAGCTGTATCCATTACCAAATAGTGTTTAAATTTCTAAAAAAGCGCTTTGCTTTATCTGTATCTGTCTGAAATACATATCCATGTGGTATAGATCTGGCATAAAAGTCAAAGTCACCCAAATGGACATTGAAATCTTTTTGTTCAACAACAGTCGCTTGGATGTGTTGCAAAAAATCATTAGAAGTCTTTCGGGCAACTGCGCTCAGAAGTCCAAGAATCTCTGTATTTCGTGTGTAGTAAACCTCCTGAGGTGGATAAACAGCATCCATTTTTATAAAGTGAGGATTGACTCCTTTTACAATCTGATCAATTAAAGTGCAGTATATCACTTCATAGCCAAAGGCTCCAGCTATTAATGGCCAGGAATCACCTTGTTGAAAACCTCTAAACCCACAGGCAACATCAGGCATTGTAACACCAAAAGAATTGGCAATTAGCAAAACAGCAAACAAATTGGAGGCAATTTTTGCATCAGGCACATTCTCTGGATCAGAGAACCTGCTGCCTAATACAAAAGAATGCTTTTGAAGTGCTGTTTCAAAAAATGGTATAGAAACAGGATTGTGCTGTCCATCACCATCCATAAAAATCACATGCGTTTTATTACTTTGCGTCGCAAATGCAAATACAGCCCGATACACCGCTGCTATTCCTGCATTTGAAGGAAATTTAACAACTTCAAATCCCTGTGAGACTGCAATATCGGCACTGGAATCACAGCTACCATCATCGATGACTACCACATCATCTTTAAATGGCATCAACTGTCTCAACAATTCAGGCAGATGAACTGCTTCGTTGAAAACAGCAACAGCGATAAGCATGCTGGTTTTCAATTCTTTATTTAATTATAAACTGTTTAACTTTGCGGAGATTTTTAAAAACAAGTGTAAAAACGCTTCCAAAATTATTGTCCTGAATAGCCTTCATATCTTCCTTCGACTTTTTTATGATGTTCTTCAAGCTTCGGTTACTTGCCCCTCCTACCCTCATCTTGACCATCACTTCAGGAAGATAGTAAGTCGATATCCGGTGTTTGCCTAAAAAACGAAGCATCGTATCATAATCAGCTGCGATCCTAAAATCGGTATTGAAAAGACCATAGTTGTCGTAAACTTTCTTTTTTACATAGAAAGTCGGGTGAGGAGGCATCCATCCCATTTTCAGCCTTCGTAAGCTAAATCTACCCGATTTCCAATATCTAAGAACTTTATTCGTATCGTTTTTATAAACATATTGAAGGTCACCATAAACGGAATCAACATCATTTGTTTTAAATATTTCTGCAACTTTAGCAAGGATATTATCAGATGCAAACAAGTCATCAGAGTGCATAAAACCAATTACATCACCGGTAGCCATTCTGATTCCCTTATTTAACGCATCATAAATTCCCTTATCGGGTTCACTAACAAATTTCGAAATCCGGCTTCCATAGGATTTAACTACTTCAACCGTATTATCTTTCGATTTTCCGTCAACGATAATATACTCAACGTCGTTATAGGTTTGCGAAAGTACCGAATCAATGGCATCACTAATGGAATGGCCACTATTGTAAGCAATGGTAATAACAGAGATTTTCATAATTTTTTGGTTTATTCGATGATTCTATCTTTTATTTTCACTGCAGGATTTCCCTGATAAATAGAAAATGCTTCCAGGTTTTTAGTGGCTACTGAATTGACAGCCAATACACTATGTGTGAAACAAGTTACCCCCGGACAAACGACGCTATGAGCTCCAACCCATGCACCATCTTCCAAAATAATTGGCAGTGTAATTAAATCAAAAGTTGATTTTTTGAAATTGTGGTTCCCACACAACAGCATGGCTCCCTGCGAGATACAACAATTCTTTCCGATAGTCACTTCAGCCAGATTGTCAATCCAGGCATTTTCGCCGATCCAGGTATAATCTCCAACAGACAGTTTCCATGGGTATTTGATATTTACAGAAGGTTTTATCACAACCCCTTTTCCGATTTTTGCTCCAAATAAACGTAAAAAAGCAATCTTAAGGCTATTAACAGGATTCAAGGGGTTGATAAAAAATATAACATTAATAATAAACCAGAGTAAACGTTTAATTGCCCCTGCTCCTGTTTTGAAATCTCCGGTTGTGTAAACGGATAAATTGGTAGTTTTATTCATCTGCAAATAGTTTTATGTTTTGTTCCAAAATACTGTTGTTCTGCATGAATTCATGTGCATACTGCAAAGATGCTTTTGAAAACATTTCATACGTACTTTGATCCATTTCAATTAATTGCTTAATTGCTGCTATGAATGTAGAATCATCTTCCAACGGCAGATCCCAGCCAGATTTAGATTTTTCCAGATTACGCCAGGGAGTGTTTCTGCTAATGATGACTGGTGTAGAGGCCATAAAACTTTCTAAAATTGTATGCCCAAAGTTTTCGCCATTAGTTGGCATAAACATCGCATGATATGTCGATAACATACTCAATACCTGATCACCAGGAATACTCCCTTTATAGTTAACTTTCACATTACCGGGTAATTCTGCAATTACATTTTTACACTGATTCCAATATTCTTCATTGTAAACCGGTCCATAAATATCAAAAACTATCAAGCCATTGGTACATTTTTTCAGAACTTCAATAGCATAAAGGGTGTTCTTCTCAGGTGAAATACGTGCAACTGAACATAAATTCAATATGCCTTTTTGTTTTATCCGCGATTTCCAGGGAGCAAGTTCTATTTTCATTGGAAGTTCCTCTGCAATCATTATTCTGGCTTTTTTGCCAATAGTCAATCTAATATCTTCTGCCTCAACAGCATTGGCTGCATGAAACACAACATTTTTGTAAAATCCACCAAATCGAGCCAATTTAATGCCTATAGCCTTTTTTTTTGCCTTAACTGCTAACGAATGCTTGCCTAACATTCCGTGTGAACCAATGACGACCGGAACCTTTTTAACTTTTGCAAGAATTACCGGCAAAACAGAAAAGTAAAAGGAATAAACTCCATGTACATAAGCTAAATCAAAGTTGGTTTCAGAAACTAACTTTCTTAATGTCTGTATTTTAAGCTGATCAGCTGAAATGTAATAAGCTTCAGCATTAGGAGCAATTCGATTCCATTGATTACTATTTATTTGTTCATAAGGAACTGTTTCACAATAGTCAGTATCACGGGTAATAACTTTAAACTCATATTTACCCTCTAAATGAGCTATTTGGTTTGAAAAGGCTTTCAAAACGCCACCAGCCCTGTAGCCTGGAAGGTACCAATCAATGAAAGAAAGTATTGTTTTCATAATTAAAAAGCTGTTAAAGGCATTAAGTTGTTTGAGCTATTTGCTCGTAAAGCTGCGTATATTTCGCAGCTATTGTTCTTGCTGAAAAACGTTCTACATTTTTTAATCCTTTTTGAATCAATTCATTACGAAGATTTTCATTTTCAATAAGCGATCTAATAGCTGCTTTAATCTCACCCACATCTTCAGGATTGACTATCAATGCTGCATCACCGGCAACTTCAGGCATACTTGTTCTGTTAGAGGTGATAACTGCTCTACCTACAGCGTTTGCTTCAATAATTGGCATTCCAAAACCTTCATACAACGAAACAAATGAAACAATATCAGCTTCCTTATAGCGCTTAATTACATGCTCATAGGGAAGGTTAAAATAGTTCTCAAACTCAATGTGATGCTTTTCGAGCAGTTTTTTATGATGATCACGCAAATGCCCTAAGATAGTTAGTTTAACTTGCATTCCATCGATGGCCTCGATCAAACGCTCCAGATTTTTATTATGTGCTGTACCTATGTGTAAAATATTAGGCTTCTGAGAGTTAAAAGTATGCTCAGAATATTTTATTGAAGGGGAAATACAGTTATGAACAACAACAATCTTTTCAGGATCAACATGGATTACTTTTAACAGTTCCTGCTTGGTAAACTCCGATATTACAGTAATATAACGCACACGACGTGCAGGCAATGAAAACCAAAATAGTTTGATTATTCTTCTAGCTATTCCCGAAAGGCGTTTCAGTACCTCCAGGTCGTGAATCGTGAGTATTGTTTTGTTTTTTGCCATTAACAGGGCAATAAAATGTACATCACCGGTAATATGATTTACCTGCCCCTGCTGGCCAATTACCTCGAAGCAACTCTTTATCCTGTCCACAATTCCTTTGCTTGCTCTACTGAGGTAATAATTGCTGTGTTCAACATTCTCCGGCAAGCCTGACTGAATGAAACCAAATAATTCCTCTATACTGAAATAGTCGGTAAAAGGTTTTCTGAAAAAATACACCACATTGATATTCATATCTTTAAGGATTACATTTTAAGTTTGAGAATCTTTGTCATTCCAAAGAAGACAATAAAAGCGACAAGCGCAGCTTTTGTAAAATGATTAAAAACAGTAGCGAAATCAGTTTCAGCTTTAATTACCTGAAAAAATAAAACCGGTAGCCACAAAATGAGTGTTGGATAGGTTTTAGATAAGGATATAACTTTGATAATGATTACATTATAAAATATTCCAATAAAAAAAAGAAAAATGATTCCTCCTAAAACACCATAATTTGCATAGCCTTCACCTACTAATGAAATATCCATACTTGTGGTTTCTGGAAGTTCGGTACCTGTGAAGCGTTCAAAATTAGCTCTGCCACCGGCTTTTGCTTTTGACGGGGCAAGTACACGGGGCAAAAGTCCGGCATAAATAGCCGTTTCAATTGTTTCGCCTTTCACAAATGGATATTTTTCAGGCATATGACCTAAAATTCGGGCGATAATCCATCCTTGATTCAACCGTGCTCCGACATTTTGCATGGCGCTTGTTTCAAATAAAACAGCAGGATTTTCGAGTCGGCTTAATATAACTTCCTGATAAATTTCACCGTTGCTTTTATCGCTATCACTGTACCATGTGGCCATTCGATACTCCTCTTTGGTGGATTGAATAAGCATCACCATAATAAAACCAATTCCTAAAATAGCAATTTTGCCTGGCATAGGGATTTTAAGCACAAAAGCCACTACTAAAAGTGAAAACATCATCCACAAAATCAATTCCCCAAACATACCCATCAGCACAGCTTGAAAAATCACCATCCCCATAACTCCTGCAAATGCAAACCACTTCAATTTCGATTTGGTGAATAGAATGATATAAACACCAACGAACTGCATTCCGGAAAGTAAAAAGAATAAAAAAGAAAGGCTTTTTGGGAGAAATTTTCCAGCAAAGCCTGCCGCAAGTCCAATAGCTGCAATCAAATAACCAAGAAGCTGTTTATCACTTATAAACTCTTTCAGCTTTTGAATATCCTCATCATTGATAATCCGTTCATCGGTTATTGGAAAATACAACCCGATTACCAGAGCTGCACACGCCGGTACCACATAATGCATATAAGTTGCTTCATCTACATCCATGTAGTAGAGCTCATCGTAAGGAAGAATATTATAGGCCATCACCGGCCCAACAATCCATTGCATTAACGCCAAAAAAGCGATAAGGTCACGTACTTCGATTCGCTTTCCCAAATCCTGAACAAATTTGAGAACTACACCAAAAGAAAGCACAAGACCAAGTGTTGACACAAAATATAAGTCAGTAAAAAACTCGAACCAGGCAAACGTAAGAATGCCAACGGTCACAAGTCCTAAACTTCTTTGTGTCAAATACATAAAAAATTCCTAGATATGATTTTCCAAACTTTTGACAATATTTTCAAATGACCAATCCTGAATGATCCTGAACGACTCACTGCCCATTTTTTCCAATCCTTCTTTACTTTTAAGGAGTTGTTTCAAAGCTGCTGAGCAGTCTTGCATATCACCTGAAGTAAAAATTCGTCCATTCTCATTATTATGAACCAGATCAGGAGCACAGCCTGCTTTGTCGCTAAGCAAAATAGCTTTCTCGCAAGCCATAGCTTCATTTACAACAAGACCCCATGTTTCGCCAGGACCCTGTGAAGGCAATGCCAAAACATCAGCCAAATGGTAGACAACAGGCATCATTTGTTGATTTTGAAAAGGCAAAAAATGAATATTTATCTGACCTTCGGTCATTTGTTTCATTTCTTCTTCGTAAAAACCATTGCCAACAAAAATAAGATGGCTTCCAGTTTGGTTTAGATGTCGAAATGCTTCCAGTAAAAGAAGCGGATTCTTTTTCGACTCAAACTTTCCAACAAATAATACAACCTTATCTTCTTTTTCAATCCCAAGTTTCTCCCTCCATTCACCTGCTTGTTGTTTAAAAGAAGTGGCATTACTACTAAACCTTTCGTTATCAATGGCATGTGGAGCAAAATATAACTTATCTGGCGAGAATCCATGTTTCAAAAAATAGGCTTTATTGTTTTGTCCAACATAAAAAGCACCATCACATTTTTTGTAAACATGTGTCAGAACGATCCTTCTGAGCATTTGTTTCAAGCCAGATATCTCATCAATTAGAGTTGAGTCACCACGAAAATAAACAGGAATTTTCCCTTTAAAATATCTCATGGCTCCATAATGAGCTTTATAGTTCCAGCCATAGATTAAAACTGCCTCAGCACCCCAATTTTTAATCGCAGGAATCAAATCAGGGCAATCGATTCCTTTATAACCAATTGGGCCGGGGGTTTTAGAAATATTGTTAATGAATTGGTATTCATAACCTTCTAGTAATGGGATATCCCATTTTATTTCTTTACCAAAATCTTTATCAAACAATTTTTCCTGACTTTGGCTCCAGGTATAAAATACCTTAGGATATAATTTTGTAGACCTGGCTAAGGTTGCAAACATAGGAGCATTGTACTGAATGGGATGAGAAGAAATAATTGCTAAACGCTTCTTTTTCATGACTTTAGTGTTTTTTCAAAAAAATCAACTTGCTTTCGTGTAGCTTCTCTGGCTGTAAAAGGCTCAAAAGCTTCCCAGTTTGTTGCAGGTGTATAAGGAAGCTTATTAAGTTCACTTTTTAGGACTTCATAGAAGTGATCAGCAATGGATTCGGGGTTATCTTCATTGTAAAAACTGACACACTCCCCTGCTTTGGTGCTATTTAAAATCTCAACAACACTACTGTTTTCGTTAAAAACTGCAATTAATGGCCTTTTTGATAAGATATAAGGATACAATTTTGAGGCAGTATAATTGGTATCAGTTGAGCCAGGTACTATAAGAAGATCAGCCTCTTTGAGCACTTTCATAGCAGTGAAATAGGGCAATCTGTCAGTAATTTCAGTTACTTGATCAAGTACACCATAACGTTCTGCGATTGGTTCAATAGTTTTTTGACCTTTGCCATCAGCAGCATAACTCGTACCAATAAAAAACATCTGAATCTTTTTAAACAACTCCGGATGTTCATCAATTCCTTTGGCAAAACCAGCAAAAATTCCACTGAGAGCCAATTGCATATCATGTCCTCCCCTTCCAATATAAACCACATGGATTTTCCCATCAGATTTATTGAAAACTTCATTCTTTATTTGAGCTTCATCTAAAATATCAAAATCAATACTTGCTCCACCAAAAGGAATTACTGTACACATTTCAGGATGGATGTTGGCATAACGTTCGATAAGCATTTTAGGGTAACCAGCTGATACAGATATAATTCCTGCTACTTTTTTCATTGCAAAAGCCTCCAGATACTTGTCCATACGATAAGCCATCCAAAACTTTGGTGGTCGCTCGTGACTAGGCTTGTCAAGATAAAAATCGTTGCGCCATGGGTCTTGCATGTCAATGATATAGGGTATATTGAATTTCTTTTTCCAAATTCGACCTAAAATCATCACTGGAAATGCTGTTGTTGTGAAATAAACCAGGTCGTATTTTCTCGATCGTAATAAGCGATTTCCTTCTTTATAATATTGCCATAATGACCTGTATCCACTATTTCCTAAACCAAACTTTCTTGTTTTATCTGCTTCAAAAGCTTTTATGCGAATGATTTCACTAGTTTCAGGTATGGTTTTTAACAACAACGGGTCCTCACTCATTTCAATGAATTCAGGCTCAACAGCTACAACAGTTGCACGCCAACCAAAATCTTCAAAATAAAGCAAACTCTGCCTGATACGGTGCATGTCGGCAGCGTTGATAGGTGGAAAATTAGGCGATATTACCAAGACATTTTTCATATCCGATGATTTTAAATAACCTTTGAAACCCAATTAACTAGATTCTGTTCTTGCTTCTCCCAACAAAACATATCCTCTGCTATAAGAAACGCATCTCTTTTTGCTTCCTTCAATTTAGATTCATCTTTAAGTAGCTGATTCAGTGTATCTACAAAACTTTTTTTATCTCTATTTCTAAATAAATGAACGGCATTACCGGCCACTGAAGCTACTTCCTTTTGCCCTGAAGTATCTGTTGCAACAACTGCTATTCCAGAAAGAAGGTATTGTAAAATTTTGTTTGTTATAGTTAAGTTCCTGCTGTCAGGCACGTATTCCTCAATGGCAAGTCCAATATCATGTTCGGCTATTCGTGAAAGCAGTTCTAGATGAGGCACAAGTGAATGAAAAAAAAGTCTGTGGCCTTTTTCTTCCGGAAACAGCGCTATCAGTTCATCTTTGAATGATCCGAAAAGGTTCCCTCGCAGGTGAAGATCAAGCGGAATACTAATTTCACCCAGTGCTTCAACCAGAAATTCCAGACCACGCCCTGGTCCAATTGTTTGTGAATACCAATGAATGGATGGGCGACCTGTATCTGAACGGTCTTTGAAAAGACCATCCATATAAGATCGTTCAGCCCATGGAAACACATTATGAAGCACTTTGGGGCGTTCAGAATTGGCAAAAACAGCCAAAGCTGAAGCTAAACTTTCAGAAGTTGTATAAGTTAAGCTGGAATTCTTAAGTGCAAACTTTTCATTCTTTTCCAGAAGTTTGATTGGCCTGCTTTTATTTGCCTCGGGCAATAGGTCATGCGAATACCAATCTTCAAAATCGAAAGCAACATTAAATCCTTTTTTTAAAAGTCTTACTCCAATAACTGTGCTCATTTCCTGGTGACAAGTATAAAGATCAGCACGTTCAGCAACAGCTGCACGAAGGTTTGCATGATAATCATATCCCAGGGCATATTTATTTTCTATCCCAAATCTGCTGATAAACTCCCCTGCAACACGTCGTTTTAGACGTTCTTTGAGCCTGTACCAGTCGGAGGCCTGACCTGGAATCATATTAATGACGCCTTTGTAAACTATTTTCTGAGTATCAATAAGTTTTAAATCCTCTTCCAATAGGTCGGGATAAGTGAAAGTTGTTAGAATGCTTACCTCAAAACCAGCTTTTGATAGCGTATTGGCTTCTTTCACTACTCTTGGATTTCGACATAAGTGACTCTGAGTCAATATACAAATTTTCTTTGGCATGGTTTAACTTTTTTGAGTGAGGGAATGAACCAATGATCTTAACTTCTTTGCTGATTTCCAGCCAAACATTGATTTGGTAGTTTCAATCAATTTACCTCCAAGAACCGGAAGAGCAGGTTTCATACCAGTTTCCTTCACTTTTTGTTCGCAAAAATCAACTAGATCAGGAAACATTGGATAAGCATTGATTGCAATCTCTTGATACAAAGTACTGATTGCCTGTCGGTAATGAATCGAATTGGTGAATTCTCCCAAATATTTGGCTTTACAGTTCAACGCATGCAATGCACTTTCCAGATTGGCTTTTTTGTTGTAGCGCGAAGAAATATTTCCTCCGGCAATAAATCTTCGGTAATAGTTGATTCCGCCGGTGGTCCTTATGCCTTTGGAGGCCAGAACTGCTCTCGCAAAATACTCTCCATCCTGATCCAAAAGCAACGATTCGTCCCAGGGGCCAATTTTCCTTGCAATTTCAATTGGAGTAAGCCAGGCACTTGTCTGCACCATCCATCTTTCGCCATAACCACCATATAAACGAATCAAAAAGTCTACAGGATCATCTGTGTCAAAAATCCAATTTGATTCTTCTCTTGGTGTCATTTTGTGGTAATCCTCACCATCCATAAAATGAACTGAAGGACTTATACCCATAAATCCCTTGTTCTTTTCGAGGATATCAACCTGAGCTTCAATCTTGTCATAACTAAGCACATCATCAGCATCAAGGTATTGGATATAGTTTCCCTTGCTCGCAGCCAAGCCCTTGTTGCGCGCGACACAGGCACCTTGATTGGATTGAAGGATTATTTTAATTCGGTCAGATTCAAATTTTCGGGCACGTTCGACAGTTTTATCCTTTGAACCATCATCAATCACGAATGCTTCACAATTTTTCCAACTTTGATGAACAACGGCATCAAGTGTCTCTTCAATAAACCTTTCCGCATTATAGGATGGTATTACTATGGAAACCAATGGAATAGTAGTGAGTGACATAATGAATTATTTTAAACTGATAGTTTCTTTTTGCGATAATCTTCGAATTTTTCAGCCTGAATATAACCTCTGTATTTTTGCTTATAATTCAATCTTACCAGCTTTTCAGGGTCGAGTTTTTTAATTAGTTTGGCAGGATTACCAGCAATCACACAATTTCCTTCCGGAAATGATTTAGTTACTACCGAACCTGCTCCAACTACCGTAAAATCACCAAGTTCTACACCGGGCAAAATCATTGAGTTCATTCCAATCCAGCAATAACTGCCAATTTTTGTTTCACTTGAAAATTGTTTCATGTGGTCATAAATTTCATGTCCACCACTAAGGATACCAACATTCTGTGCTATAAAAGTATAATCTCCAAATGTTAGTTTTCCTGATCCCTGAATGTAGCAACCCGGAATAAAGCCGGGGTTAGTCCCAACTCCAACAAGAATGTTGTGTGCACCTAGAATCCGACTTGTAAAATGGGTTGGCCAATAGGCTTCTTTGTTGTAGCCCAATACTTTCTGTTTATACCACTTTGAAAATGTATATCGGTCATTCTGATTTTGCGTGTCTCTGATAAACCTGAAGTAAGGCAATCGGGTAATCATCCAAATGAAGATTTTCAATGGATTAGAGAAGGTATCTTTTAGTTTTTCACTCGTGATTTTCATAGTTTTTGAACAGTTAAAAGTCTGTTATGATGATTTTTATGAAAACCTATTTTGGCTTTGACATTAAGCGCGAGATAATCTCACCATAGCTCATTCCTGATTCTTTTTTTAAAACGCGCATCGTTGCCAAAGAGTGGTTTTTCCCAACACCCATAATATATCGAGCTTGATTCCATCTTACTTTCTCAAGTGCTTTAGTTTTTTCATCAGTATTCAACGGGCATTCTTCTTTTAGAAGCATCTCTTCAGAACATTTTATGTATTTGAAAGGCACTGTAAAATCAGTACGATTATGCTGCATCTCCTGCTCTTCATGTTCTCTGTACCATACAACTCCCTGTTGCATAAGCACAACCGGAAATTTAGCTGCTAACATGTGCCACATCTCGAAATCACCCAAATAGCGCCTTCCACTAAATCCACCTACAGCATCAAAAGCGCTTTTTAACATTATCGCTGATAAAGGTGCTTTATGAAACAATTGCTGCTGAAAATAATGACGTTGATATGCTTCCCTCGGACTTAACTTGAAAGGATACATTTTAAACTTGTCCTGAGGCAAAGAAGATAAGCCAAATCCGGCGTCGGGAAATTTTTCCATTCCTTCTACAAGTATCTGCAAACCTGTAGGATAGATCATATCATCAGCATCGACATATTTAAGATATTTACCTTTTGCCAGGCTGGCTGCTTTGTTTCGGTTTGGATAATCACCAAGATTTTTTTCGTTCAGGATCGATCTAACACGGGGATCCATAGCAGCATAACTGCGTGCAATCTCCAGACTTTTATCCTTTGATTGATCATCTACAACCAAAAGTTCAAAATTCTTATAAGTAGATTCCAACACACTTTCGATGGCTTGAGCCAAATATTTCTCGCGGTTGTAAGTCGTCATAAGGACACTTACCAAAGGTTTTTCATTGTTTTCCATCGTTTTGATTTTATTGTTTTTTTGATTGAACTCCTTGAGGTGGATAACCAACATGTTTTTTTTGAGAAGCCTCAACACCATCCATTCCTTTAAATCGGGCGTTATATCCAAATATCAGCGCAGCAGTCCAGGCTGCTCTGACAAGTTGAAAATTATACCACATCCAATGAAACTTCTCAGAAAGACTTAGCTCCTTCATTTTTAAAAGTCTGATTTTTATTTCAGCAATTTTAACGAATGGATTTTTAGGATATTTGATATAGTTATAAAACTTATAGTTTTGGTATAGAATGATATAGCTTCTCTTAAAATAAAAAGAATAATCCTGATGATGATAATGATACACCCTTGCCCTGTAGTCGTAAACGATTTTGTATCCTGCCTCCAAAGCATCTTTTGCCCACAATGTATCTTCCGAAAACATTAACTTCCGAAATGGGAGTTTCTCTTTCAAACTTTTTCGATACATGGCATTAACATCATCCCAATTGCAATATTTATGCTGCTCCTTTCCTGCCATTTTTTTAAATTCATCTGTGCCTTTAAACTGATAACTGAAGGGGACAGCTTGATTTATTGGTCTGAACCACTGAAGGGGATTCTTGCTCTTATCATGATTTACAATTTGTTGTCCGCAAACACCTGCAACTTCAGGGTCGTCAAAATGACTTCTCATAGTTTCAATCCAATGGTCATCAGCTGCTGTTGCATCTTGTACAGTCATCACAACATATTCACCTTGAGCTAATTGCACGCCAAGGTTACGTGTTTCTCCGTGATTAAACTCCTTTGGAGGAAGATGGTGTATTTTAACTGGATAATTTTTCAGTAATTCTAAAGTTCCATCCGTTGATCCAGAATCAATAATAATTACCTCCATCCGATCCCTTACAGTTTGTTTAAACAAGGCTTCAAGACAAGATACTAGGGTATCTATTCCATTTTTTACTGGAATAACAACAGAAAATTCGATAGCATTTTCAGTATTCATCTTATTGATTTTGAATATAATGGAATTTTCCTATTGAAGAAACAACGCGTCTTCGCTTAATAAGAGATTGAATTAACTGGTCTAACACAGGTAATCTGTTAAGACGTAATAAAAACATAAACTGAAGAAACCTAACTTTTATCAAAAAGCGGGTATCGAAAATTTTATTCTTAAGACCAAATGACAAACTTGTGTTCGCAACAGAACGGTTAAGAGATTTTACGGCACCAATAACGACATTTGCCCCTAAAACTTTAAGGCTTAATCGGATTTCTTCCGACATTTTCCTTTGTAAGGCAACCGTATGATCCAAAAAAATCTTTTGTCTGCTGAGCATCTTTGGAGGTGTACTTATTTCACCTTGACTAATACTTCCACTTTCATGTTGCCTATAGTAAATATCTGGTTTTAAATTATCTAAAACAATATATCTAAAGTTATGAATTAAAGCTTTAAGATGAAAGTCAACATCTTGCCAGCAAGCTAGACCTTCAGTGAACCCTCCTATTCGCTCCACTGATTTCCTTCTCCATATTGGTCCGGACGTTTGCCAAACAGCGTCTAACTCAAGAAAACGAAGAAGTTCAGAACGACCATTTGCTTTATTCCACAGATTAGTTGCGCTTGAAGGATCATTTTTAAAAAGGAGCATAGGAAAGACCCAAAAATCATATTCCGGGTGTTCCAAAATGCTGTTGATGCGCTGTTCTAAACAAAAAGGAGCAAGTAAGTCATCGGAATCCAGAAAAATAAGAAACTCACCTTCTGACTTTTCAAAAGCAATATTTCTGCAAGAAGGTGCTCCATTTGGTTGACGATCGCGTTTAAAGTATTTAATTCGGTTATCCTTATTAACAAATTCATTACCAATACGATCGCTTTCATCATTGGATCCATCATCGACAACAATAGCTTCCCAATGTGAATACGACTGAGCAATAATCGACGCCAGCGTTTCAGCCATCAGCTTACCCCTGTTGTAATTAGGGATAAGGATTGAAATAAGCGTCTTTTCTTCCATAATACAGTAAATAAGAAGTATTCTTAACCTTAATTATCTGAACATTTTTTTTACAGAAACGCCAGCTGCTATCAACTTTTCGCCTAAAACGGGGAAAAGCAACATTTTCCAGGTACGGCTGTCTTTCCATCCATCATGTATGATTTCTTTGGCAATCTTATTTCGAACACTTTTATCACCAGCATTTGAAACCAACCCATACATATAACGCAAATCCTCCCGGAATAAAGATCCATTTGCCTTAGGCAGATCGATACTTTCAACAACTTTTTCTGGCGGTGGCGGCGGAACAGTTTCTCCTCTCATAATTGGATCAGAACCAGTTGTTCTTCGTTGTTGTGAGTATTCAACCAGTAAGTTTCTGAAATGCTGTATCTTATGTGCATGACGGTGTGTTGCAGAACCCGGATGAATACGCATATAATAATTACAAACATTCATGACTCCAATTTTATGTCTTTCGAGCAAACGCAGCCAAAGGTCATTATCCTCAGAAACAATAAATTCAGTGCGGTAACATCCGAGGTCCAAAACATCTTGTCGTCTAAAACAAGCTGTGCCATGAACAACCGGACTCGATCGATCTGTTGCAAAATCATCAAACGAAAGATCTTTCAATAGCTTTCCTTCAAAGAATTTATTGTTTGGGACTCTGTACTTATATGCAATGAAACCATTCAACGTCATGAAAGCCTGCTGATTACATACCATTACATACTCAGGGTGTGACTCTAGAAAATCAACCTGAATTTGCAAAGTATCCGTAGTTGAAATATCATCCGCATCATGCCGGCGAACATATTTTCCACGGGCAATTTTTAAACCGTTGTTAAGAGACCGGGCAACACCTTGATTTTCTTGAACAACAGATACAATACGTGGGTCTTTGTAGGAGTTGATTATTTCTTGAGAGTCGTCCTTCGAACCGTCATTAATAATCAGTAATTCAAAATCTTTAAAAGTCTGATTAAGAATGCTATCAATTGCTGGACGAAGGTAATCTCGCCCATTGTACACGGGCATTAATACACTCACAAATGGTTGCTTTTCCATAACAATAGGTTTTATTTTGCACTCCAAGTGGATTTTAGGACAGATTTTGCACGCTTGTCGAATGGAAAAGGCCTGTGAATGTATGATTCACCTTGTTTGATGGTGAAGCGAATACAATTTTCGATGTAATCAAAAGTACCGTATTTGTTGCCCAACCATAAAGAGATATAGTAAGTGCCTGGCGCGAAGGACATTTCTTTAATTTCGACACTTATTCTGCTTTCCAAACCTTTTTGAAGGTTTTTTATTTCAAATAAATCGTCGGCATTGGTAACATGGCCAATAAATTCGTTGGAATCATTTCTAATATCCAAGCTAAAGTCGGTATAATCTGTAGTTTCTTTGGCTACAAAACCTGCATTTACTTTGAAACTGTCGCCCAAGAAAACTTCATCAATGACTTTATCTTGCATATTCGTCATTTCATAGTTTTTAATTTCCACGAGGCGGGTTCCACTGCGTTTGAGTTCGTTTTCGTTCACTGATGCTTTCTTATATGCAGAAGTGATGTCATGAATTGCACCCTCCAAAACTAACATACCGTTTTGAAGCAGAATGCCTTTGGTACAAAGCTGTTCAACGGCGGTTAGATTATGGCTAACAAATAAAACCGTGCGCCCGCTTTTGGAAACAGACTGCATCTTACCAATAGCTTTCTTTTGAAATTCAGCATCACCAACTGCCAAAACTTCATCTACAATAAGTATCTCAGGTTCAAGATGGGCAGCAACAGCAAAAGCCAATCTTACATACATACCTGATGAATAACGTTTTACCGGAGTATCAACGTATTTGCTAACACCAGAGAACTCCACTATTTCATCAAATTTAGATTTAATTTCTCTGTTGGTCATTCCAAGAATTGCTCCATTGAGAAAGATATTTTCCTTACCCGTAAGCTCAGGATGGAAACCTGTACCTACCTCCAAAAGACTGGCAATACGGCCTTTAACTTTTATTTCACCAGTTGTTGGGGCAGTAACACGCGAAAGTAATTTGAGTAATGTCGATTTTCCAGCACCGTTTTTCCCTACAACTCCCAACACTTCGCCATCATTAAGCGAGAAATTGATGTCGCGTAAAGCCCATACATAATCTCCATCGCGTACGTTGAGCTTATTGGAAACACCAACTTTCTTTGTTGGATCCTCTTTGCCTCTAATCTTTGCCAAAAATCGGTTTAAATCATGGCTAAGCGTTCCTGTTCCTACAACACCCAGTCTGTATTGCTTGGATACATTTTCGAATTTTATTACTACATCTGACATTTTTGTCGGTTCTAAAGTGAATAAATTCAGTTACTTAGATAAACTAAACGGTGTCCATAAATGTACGTTCTACCTTATTGAAGATGAGTATGCCCACAGCGAGCAAGACAACCGTGAAAGCTAAGCTGTACAATAAACTCAAATAGTCTACAGTACCCACGCCCAATAAAGCAGTTTTAAAAGTTTCTACAATGGGCGTCATTGGGTTAGCCATAACAAATGGCTTGTATTTCTCGGGTATTTCTGATAAGGGATAAATAACGGGAGTGGCATACATCCATAATGTAACCCCAAACGTGACCAAATGAACTAAATCACGATATTTTGTTGTTAATGAGGAAATAATAATTCCAAACCCCAAACCTAAACCAGCAATTATTAAAACCAGAAATGGAATCAAAAGTACTTCAACGCCAGGCATAACATCTGTTCCAATGATGATAAAATAAATCAGAAAGCCCAAAAGAAAGACAAACTGAATGGCAAAACTCACCAAATTTGAAATTACGATTGAAATGGGCATTGCCAAACGTGGAAAATAAACTTTACCAAAAATGCTTGCGTTTTTAATGAATGTTTGGGACGTATCATTTAAGCATGTTGAAAAGTAATTCCAACCGACTATGCCTGTCATGTAAAACAGCACCTTTGGAATGCCATCCGTAGGAATTCCTGCAATATTACCAAAAACAACAACAAACATCAGTGTTGTTAGCAATGGCTGAATGATAAACCAAAGTGGACCAAGAATCGTTTGTTTGAATTTAGCTACAAAATCGCGCTTCACAAACATTGTAATTAGATCTCTGTATTGCCAAAGTTCCATGAGATTTACCTCAAAAAGACTTTTCTTTGGCCGCATGACCATGCTCCAGTTTTCTTGTTGACCGACAGTTTTTGTATTCATTAGTTGAACATCTTTTTGTTAAATGAATCAGGCGTACTTTTGAAGAAAATCTTCATAAGCATTAAGAATGCCATCCCGCAACGAGATGGTGGGTTCAAAACCAATTGACAGTAATAGACTTACATCAAGCAGCTTACGTGGTGTTCCGTCAGGCTTGCTGGTATCAAATACCAATTCGCCTTCAAAGCCTACGATTTCTTTAACAATCGTAGCCAGGTCTTTAATGGAAATATCTTTACCCCATCCAATGTTAACAAACTGGTTTTCATTGTAGTTCTCCATTAGAAACACGCAAGCAGCTGCAAGGTCATCCACGTGCATAAACTCACGAAGCGGTGATCCTGTACCCCATATGGTTACATTGGAGGCATTGCTCACTTTGGCTTCATGAAATTTTCGAATTAAAGCCGGCAGTACATGTGAATTTTGAAGGTCGTAATTATCTTCAGGACCATAAAGATTGGTTGGCATAGCTGCTATAAAATTCGTTCCATACTGAAGATTATAGTTCTCACACATTTTTAAGCCGGCAATCTTTGCTATCGCATAAGGCTCATTGGTATATTCGAGTGTATCTGTAAGTAGATAAGACTCTTTTATAGGCTGAGGAGCCATTTTTGGATATATGCAAGAGCTACCCAAGAACAAAAGTTTTTTCACTCCGGCAACATAAGCCTGATGAATGATATTATTCTGAATGACAAGATTCTCATAAAGAAACTGTGCTCTGTAAAGGTTATTAGCTACAATACCACCAACTTTGGCTGCAGCATCAAAAACATAATCCGGCTTTTGTTCCTCATAAAAGGCCGCAACCTGTTTTGTGTCCATTAAGTCAACCGGGAAAAATTGTACTTCCAGTCGATTCAACGATGGCTTACGATTTCTATAAGTTCCAATAATATTCGTAAATCCTTGATTGATAAGGGATCGAATAATTGCACTGCCCACCATGCCTGTGGATCCGGCAACAAATATTTTGTCATTTTTATTCATAGTAATTCTTGATTTCAAATCCACCGTCTTTAAGGTATTTGTCCTTTTGCATCAACTTCACATCGG
Source organism: uncultured Lentimicrobiaceae bacterium (assembly GCA_964463695.1). Lineage (GTDB taxonomy): Bacteria > Bacteroidota > Bacteroidia > Bacteroidales > F082 > JALNZU01. The sequence continues at coordinate 107,345 of CAYXCZ010000008.1, forward strand.
ATTGCATCATATCATGAACAAGAGCTTTTAAATCGTACTCAGGGTACCATCCAAGTTTGGTATTTGCTTTTGTTGGATCGCCTATAAGAAGCTCAACCTCAGTAGGCCTGAAATACCTAGGGTCAATACTGACTACGATAGTTCCAGGCTCAACAAAAAATTCTTTGTGATGACATTTCACTACAACACCAACTTCGTTTACTCCTTCGCCCTGGAAATCAATTTCGATCCCGACCTCATTAAAGGCCATTCGAACAAACTCCCTAACTTCAGTAGTAACTCCTGTCGCAATTACATAGTCGTCTGGAGCATCCTGCTGTAGAATGAGATACATCGCTTTAATATAATCTTTTGCATGTCCCCAGTCTCTGCGGGCAGACAGGTTACCAAGGTGCAATGATTTCTCCATTCCAAGCGCTATTTTAGCAACAGCACGTGTGATTTTGCGTGTTACGAAAGTTTCTCCGCGAACAGGCGATTCGTGGTTAAAAAGAATCCCGTTACAAGCATACATATTATATGCTTCACGGTAGTTGACCATAATCCAGTATGCATAGAGTTTTGCAACGGCATAAGGAGAGCGTGGATAAAAAGGAGTTTTCTCCGATTGAGGAACCTCTTGTACCAAACCATAAAGTTCGGAAGTTGAGGCCTGATAAATACGTGTTTTATCAGTCATTTTAAGCAGTCTCACAGCTTCCAACAAACGTAAAGCTCCTAATGCATCAGCGTTTCCTGTATATTCTGCTGTGTCAAAACTCACTTTAACATGCGACATTGCTGCAAGATTATAAATTTCGTCTGGCTGTGTTTCCTGAACAATACGAATCAAATTAGTAGAATCAGTCATGTCGCCATAGTGCAGGGTGAAGTTTTTTGCATCAAGAAAAGGATCCTGATACAAATGATCAATACGATCGGTATTAAACATAGAAGCCCTGCGTTTGATACCATGTACGGTATAACCTTTCTTTAAAAGATACTCTGACAAGTAAGCGCCATCCTGGCCTGTTACACCTGTAATTAATGCTACTTTACTCATAATAATTTTCTTGTTTTATAATTTTCTTAAGAGATCAATGAATATTCGTCTGGCTCTAAGTAACCAGTTTAAGAGGAAAAAGCGTTTTGGAGCTTCTTCGCCATAAACGGCTATATTTCTGTCTTTTACTTTAATATTAGCATCATTATAAATGATATGAATATTTTTTAGTTGATTACTTTCTGCATCTTTTAGAGCAGAAACAAGTTCTTTTTTACGTGTGAAATTATGGCGTACGACAAAAGCTGTTGCATCGCTGTATTTATTTAGCAGAAATGCATCACCAAACAACCCAATTGGTGGCGTATCCATCACTATATAGTCGTATTTCTTTCGTAATTCATTGAACATTTGTTGTGTTCGCTGCGATTCAATTAACTCATCCGGATTAGGAGGTATGGGTCCGCTAAGCAATATGTCAAGATTCTTGGTAGATGTTTTCTGAATGACCTGATCGGCTGGTAATTGATGAATCAAACAAGGGGTTATTCCAAGGTTTTCGTCAAGATTAAGTTCTTTAGCCAAATTTGGACGACGCATATCAAAACCAACAAGGATGGTTCGCTTTCCGGTAAGCGCATAAACTGAAGCAAGATTAAGTGCAAAAAAAGTTTTTCCTTCTTCAATAACTGAAGAAGTTACCATTATAACCTGTTCACCTTGTGAGGGTTGAAGATTGATTTTGATGCGTATAATCCTGAAAAGCTCCGTAAAATAACTTCCGGGAGCTTTTAATACTGCATCAAAATTCCTGGATGGATTTGTTGAGATACTACCTGCTATTGGATGATCTGTATTAGCAATAATATCTTCAAGAGCCATTACCCGGTTGTTGAGCACAACAATAAGGAACAGGAAGATTGAGGGTATCAAAATAGCCCAGATAATGGCATTGATAAATGCTGCTTTTGGACTTGCTGAAACATTTGAAATACCTGTATCACCTGCAAAATCAACTACTTCATGATCAGGACTGTTGGCTGCACGCTGTATTTCAACATCAGATTTACGTTTGAGTAAAAAATCGTATAGATTGTTTATAATCTTGTATTGACGCTCAATTGCAAGATATTCACGTTCAATTGTTGGCAGCACCTGAAATTCTTCGTTGAGTTTAAACATCCTTTCTTCCGTATCAAGCAGTTTTTTTTCAGTTGTCTCAATCGTACTGCGCATACTTTCGATTAGATTGTCCTTCATATTTTTTATGTCGGCCTCCAATATCTGAATATAAGGATTCTCTTTGGTTGAATTGGAAAGCAAGGCGTCTTTTTCGAGTATTCTTAATGACAATTTTCCTACCAAGGCATTGAACATCGGCAAGTTAACTCCCATTGAGGAAGGCATTACAATGTCGTCGTAGTTATCTCTGGTTTTTACATAATCGTAAAGGTACCGGTAATACTGCAAATCGATTCGTAAATTTTTGGCATCTTTCGATTCTGAATCCAGGTTTTTGAGCAAAGAGCCAATTTTTTCCTGGATGAGCATAAACTGATACTTTTGTCTGAAAGCTTCCAATTCACTTTCAGTACGTTTCAAATCTTCGCCAACTTCAATCAATTGTTTTTCAACAAAAAGGATGGTGTTGGTAAGAATCTGATTCTTCTTTTCGAGGTTTGTGAGCAAGAACTCAGCAGTCAACTGATTGAGGTAATCCTTTTCCTTTGCTTTGTTAGCGCCTTTCGTTGCAACAACGATCATCGAAGTACCACGTTCAACATAAACGCTGGTTTTGTTCATGTATTGATTTGTCAAACCATTGATGTCATTAATTGTAAAAGCATAACGACGGTTTACCTGTTTCTTCTGGTCAGTTTCCGGTTTCCAAGTGATCCAGAATTTGTAATTTCCTGATTGAACGGTGTCGCCAATCATATGACGTTGAGGCACTTTAAACTGGGTAGCTGTTTCGGAAGAAAGTTCAAATTCTACCTCTGATAAAAACTTCACTTTTATAGTCTTGTACCGTGGTTGAGTATGGTCATTATCAAAGCTTACAAGAAATGGGGCATCTTTATAAATTTCAATATCAATATATTCTCCTGATTCGTAGTAAGTTACGATGAAGTCAAGTTTCTCAACAATGCGCTTTATCTGAGCAAAAGATTTCAGCAAAGCAATCTGGTTGTCAATCAGTTTTGAATTAAGAAATGTTGGAGAAGAAGAAATAACACCTCGTTCCTGAAGCACAGAGGTATTGCTCTTATCTTCAATAAGAACAGTTGTTTTGAGGCTATACATCGGGATGATGTATTTGTTTTTATTTTGAGCAAATAAAAATGCTATAGCTAGTGCAATTCCAAAAAGATACCAGTTCTGCGCATATTTGCGTAGAATACGCCCAACATCCAAGCCTTGCTTTACCGAATTAACTGTCTTACCCATATCAGTTATTTAAAGCATTAAACTGCTGAATTAATAGAATCACTGTTAAACTGGTTGTTAGCAATGTCGTAAACAATGTGAGAGAAAAAGTTGGTGTTATACCAATTGATTTTGCACGCATTGGTTCAACGTAAACAACATCGTTGGGAAAGACATAAAACATATTTTCGCCAATGAGCTTCCCACTTGTAACATCGACTAGATAAACTTTACGGACACCGTTTACTGATCGAAACACTTTAACTTCCTGTCTGCGAGCATATTCAGTTAGTCCTCCTGCAAGTGTCAGCGCTTCGTAGATGGTGATTTTGTTTTTTGTCATGTTGTAGATACCTTCCTTACGTACCTCACCCAAAACATTCACATAATTGTTGATAAGCTTTACTTCCACCCTGATACGCTCACCCAGAATGATTTTAGCTGCTTCTTTTACTCTTTGCTGAGCCTCTCTGACGGTGCAGCTCCCCACTGCAATTTTACCCAAGTAAGGAAAGTCAACATATCCTTCATCATCAACATAATATCCAATAAGTGCCTGATTGCTTTCATTTAAGAAGTTAATGCCTCCCATTGGTTCCATGAAAATTGAAAGTTCCTTTTCGATTGTTGAGACTGCAATATACAGGTAATCATTAGGTTGTATTACATAAGCTTTTAAAATAGTGTCTTCTGAAACAAAACTGTTTGCATAACTGGAGTCATTGATCTGATCATATTGCATCAACAGAATTTTCTTCTGTGGAATACATGATACCAGAAGGAAAAAGTAGATGGTAAAAATACTTACCCTTTTAAACAATTCGGGACGCAACATAAGGCTCCTTCTCATAATTGGTGCTTTTGTATGTAACAAATATATGGCTAAAAATGTCTTTCATAACCTATGTCAAAAAAAAAGAAAAAAAATATCAATAATTCGTTGTTTTCCCTCACAAACATTCGTTTCAAGAACTAAAAACAAACCTTATAAATACCAATAAAACCTACTTTAAAAGTTTTGAAATCATAAACAAAAGTTCCATTCGTTTTATTGGTTTCATTAAAATGCCAGCAAAACTACCTGATTCAATGAGTGTTGTCCATTCCTGATGAATGTAGGCCGTTTGTGCAACAAAAGGCACTGATTGGAAATTGATCCAGTTTCTGCTGATTTCACTTTTTAAGGTAACACCGTTCCATGGTTCGGGCAAACCTATATCCATTAAAACAAGATGAAACGTTTGTCCGGTGTTTATTTGTTGTTGAATAAGGTTTATTGCTTCATTTCCGGTGTAAGCAACCACAACATTTGCTACTTCTTTCAGATAAAGTTTCAAAACCTGTGCGTTAATCTTGTCATCTTCGACAATTAAAATTGATGGATTTTTAACTTTTATTTCATCCATTAACTCCTTTTCTACGTCTACTGAATTCTCGCCAATATAAGGTTTGAAGTTGAGGGTGACAATTTCACCCATATCAGTTCCAGTTTTAAACGAAATTGATGTACTAAGTGTATTTAGTTCTAAAAGGAGTTTTCTTATTTCAGGATGTGATTCGAGTGATGTTGACTCTGTTTCATAAGGAGGTTGTTGTTGTTTCAACCATTGCGTCAGTTGTGAAGGAAAATCCAATCCTATGTTGTCAATACTGAAATCAAGGCTATGTGAGTCACTGTTTTTTACCACTTTAATCTTTATGAGCTCCGACCTGCAAAATTTAACTGCTTTCTCCATTAGATACCTCAGCACCCGTTCTAACCGGTCTGCGTCGGTCAGCATACGAATGTTTGTTTCAGTTTGAACATCAAAAGTGAGCTCGTTTTCTGTTGCAGCCTCTTCAAGCGAAAAGCGAATTTTAGCAATAAGTGCCGATGGTTCAACCACACTCAAATTCAGGTGTCGCTGAAAAGGAACTAAAACATCCTCTGAACTGTCTACAAGTTTTTTGAGTTTATGTGAATTTTTGTAAATCCCACTGATGTAAGTTTGAAGCTTTGGGTCGAGTTGTTCTTTCATTAAAACTGAACTGAAACCCATGATACCATTCAATGCCGTTCTGATTTCATGTTGCTGTTCTGAAGTCCATTCTTCAATTTTTGAAATTTCCACCGTCTGAACTTTTGGCTTTAATACCTCAGCTGGTTTTTCAATTTTCGGTGCTATCTCAGGCGAGTGAGAGGAAACTTTAGTTTCGGCATTATCCACAGGCTTAACAATACACAAATATTTCTGTCCTTCAATTTCTGAAGTTTCGACAGATACTTTCTGAAGATTATGATTTGCCGTTAGAAGAAACATTGAAGCAGTAAAATCACGCAACTGCTTCATATCAAAAGGGTTACTTTCATTCGGATAGACAAGAAAAAGTTGTCGGGCAATAAGGTCCAGCAATAAATTTTCATTAAAGCCTGATAACGACTCAAAGGCTGCATTTGATAGCATGATATCGCCTTCAGCATCCACAAGCAGTGCTGCCTCAGGCTTATAATCTATTAAAGATTTGTAGTATTGCCTGTTGGTTAATTGTTTCCTGGGACGTTTATCCCTTTGATTCACGGTAGTAAAAATAACACCTCCACTTTTGTTAACAACCGTAATTGTACGTATTTACATCAATAATGTTTCATATGATTAAGTCAAACTGCTTGTTTAAATGTTCATAATTCGCTGATCACTCTCAATGATAGCCCTGATTTTGTCAGAAAACGTATCCCAGTTGAGTTGCAATTCGAAGAAATCACGTGACGAAACAGCTAATGGAATATATGTTTTTTCATAATCATTAAAAATAGTTGCAATTTTTGAGGCAAACTCTTTTCCTCTGGCTTCCAGTGGCAACCTGAAACCATTTACACCATTATATACAGCACCACCAATTCCGCCTGTATCTGTTGTTATGGAAGGAATCGCAAATGCACTTGCCTCGCAAAAAACGACTCCAAAACACTCTGCACGTGTTGGTAAAATCAAAAAATGATGACTTTTAAGCAAAGCTTCGAAACGCTTGTATTCATCGAAGTTATTTTTGTTGATAAACGGAATCACATGCAAGTCAACATCGGCAACCGAAGCCGGAGGAATACAACCACAAACTGTCAAAGATGCTCTCAAACCCTTTTTCTTAAGTTCCAACAAGGTTTCAAAAGCAATATCACCTCCTTTTCGCTCCCACTCTACTCCAAGAAATAACAATTTACAAACGTCATTTTCTTTGATTTGCAATACCTCATGCCGCTCAGGAATCTCATCCAGGTTTGGTCCGAATGGAACCACAAACACTTTTTTAGGATCAGTGTGATAAGTGTGAATAGCCGAATCGGCTGCCCATTGCGAGGTAAAAACAATCCATCGGGATCGTTTATGAGCCAATTTTTCAATCAAATTGCCTTCCCATTCTGATAAAGCCATGAAACCTGAGAACCACTCATAATAATTATACAAGCTGGCAAAAGTAGTGTCTGAATAATAAAGAATTGGAATATCCGTCCGAATCAATGCAATCTCTGTTGAGGAGCGCGGGGCGATAATAAAATCAAACTCTTTCCCATTAAGTTTTTTATTAAAAAACCCTGCATAACGCAAAGCCATATAAATGCTGTGATCCAAATTGTAGGGTCGTTTGAATTTTTTTCCGATTCTATTCAGAATACCACTTAGTAAACGCCTGGTTTTCATTGGTCCCAAAATCTCAACATCTCCCAGGTCTCGTTGAACAGCCCGAAGCAAATGATAAGTTACACCCGATAGTTTTCGTTTATCAAGTGGGTCGAAAGACGTAAGAAAACCAATTTTGTAACGTTTCATTATTGGATATAATGACATTTTTTATTTGAGGTTGTAAATGTAAAAAAGTTTTCCAGCCTGACGAAAAATTTGAACTTCATGTACTTAATTATGTCTACGTATAAAAAAAATATTATTTCAATGATATCAAGTTGAATTCAATCCCATATTGTTTATATTTGCTACAATCATTCAAATGTTTTTTTGCTTATAATTAAGCTAACATAAACAAAACCAAATATATGGAAACCGAAGGGAAATCATTATTAGATTCAATTCTTCCATTAGCCGGATCATTTTTTACAGCTTTTATTATCACATTGCTACTTATACCTATAATCATCAGGTTAAGCAAAAAGTATCATCTGGTTGATAAGCCAGATCAGCGGAAAGTGCACAAAGAACCTATACCGACACTTGGTGGCATTGGTTTTTTTAGTGGTTTTATTGGGATTGCTATTGCATGGTTGTCGTGGAGTGGTCAATTGGCTGATTTCATTTTGCTAATTGGACTAATTGTCCTGTTTACAATGGGCATTTTTGACGATATGCTTGATTTACGCGCTTCTCTCAAATTTGTGATACAAATAACTGTAGCACTCATAATTTCATATTATGGTTTCAAAATTGAATCGTTACATGGTGTTTTTGGCATAAATGAAATGCCAGTTTGGGCACAATATACGTTTTCGGTTTTTCTTATTACAGGTTTAATTAATGCTTTTAACCTAATCGATGGTATCGACGGTTTGGCAGGTGGATTGGCATTTATCAATTCGGTGGTGCTAGGCATTATTTTGTATCAACAGGAAAATATGCTTTATGCAACTTTAGCTTTCACTTTTGCCGGTGCTTTATTGGGTTTCTTAAAGTTTAATTTCAATCCTGCGAAAATCTTCATGGGCGACACCGGATCATTGGTTATTGGTTTTTTGATGGCTGTTCTTGGCATTGTAGTTATACGTGGAATTGACATAACTGAAAATGCAACTACTTCACCAACTGGAAGTTTGATGATTGTTGTTGTTGGAATTCTACTGCTTCCGGTTTACGATACTTTACGCGTTTTTTCTGAACGTATTCTTAAAAAATCCTCTCCTTTCAAACCTGACAGAACGCATGTGCACCATCTTTTAATAGAGACCGGGGCAAGACACAAAAAAGCCTCCATAATATTATATGTTGCAAATCTTACCATTATTATAATGGCTTACTTTTTGCGCGATGCAAATCCTTCATTTTCAGTTTTATTTTTATTCGTTTTGGCGGCTATAATGTCGGAAAGTATAAATCTGAAACGATGGTTGATGGAGTTGGCGCTGGGGAAAAAGGCAGAAGAGAAAACAAGCAAGATTGTTGAAGAAAACAGGTTTCTGGAAGATATTATTGATAAAGACAGTTAAATAAGTTATTGATTATGAGTAAAAAAGAAATAATTTTCCTTGTTGAAGACAATGTTGGCTTTGCTTTGTCAACAAAAAAAGGACTTGAAAAAGAACTCGATTTTGAAGTTATTCACTTTGAAACGGGCGAAAAAATGCTTGAATTTGTAGAGCAAAAGCCTGATGTGATTCCAGCTATTATTGTATTGGATTACTATCTCAACAGTATGGAAGGAGCAGCTTTAAATGGCGGTGAAATCATGTTTAAGCTCAAAAATCCCGAAAAAAGGGTCAATCCATTTCGTAAAGTTCCTGTTATTATGTTAACCGCTGCTAATGAGCTTACTACAGCTATTACCCTGCTCAAAAAAGGAGCTATGGACTATATTTTAAAGGACGAAGGCTTTTTCGAGAATTTGCTCAAAACGATAAATAACATCATCAATATCAGAAATTATCAAACAGAAATTGTAATCCATAAAGCAAAAGCTGATGTCTACCGTAAGCGTTTGATTGGCATGTCTGTAGCATTTGGAGTCATCATTACCGCTTTGGTAATTCTATTTTTGGCAAAGTAATTTGCTAAGCGTACTTATGTTTATAGTGCCTTGATCCATCGTTCATTTTAAAGGCTTTTTTATAATTGGACAAAATATTTTTTGGTCTAAAGTTGAAAGTCTTTTATTAACGACGACTTTTGCTAAGTGCTGGTTAAAATATTTTGTTTTAAAAGAATTAGGTTTTATACTTTCTCAACCAATATTGTTTTAATAACCTTAATTACCCTCTATGAAAACAGAACAGATTATCTATTCAAAAAAAAGTGGTTGGACAAGAAAAAGCGACAATGAACTCGGAAACTTGGCTCAACTTGTATTTGTTTTTGGAAATCGCCACCTTTTAAAAAATCCGGAAAATATTGCATTCATAAAAGAAAGCTATCCACTGGCTCAGTTAGCAGGTTGTTCCACCTCAGGTGAAATTTGTCAGGAAGAAGTTTTCGATGAAAATATTATCTGTACAGCCGTTTGGTTTGAAAAAACCACTATTGAAATTGCCGAAGAAAAGATCAACTCCATGAATGACAGCTTTTTGGTTGGCGAAAGGATAGCAAAAAAACTTAGCAAAGATAATTTGCGTCACATCATGATATTTTCAGAAGGATTAAATATCAATGGTAGTGAGCTTACTAAGGGCCTTAATCAGGAGCTTGATAACAGTATTTCAGTTACAGGAGGATTAGCTGGCGATCAGGCTGAATTTATTGAAACAGTTATTGTTCACAATCAGGCTGTTGATAGTAATCTTGTTATAGGAATTGGGTTTTATGGTGATAATATCCAGGTTGGTTATGGCTCGATGGGAGGTTGGGACTCCTTTGGGGTTGACAGGGAAGTAACACGATCGGAAAAAAATATATTGTATGAGCTTGATGGTCAGCCCGCTCTCGAACTCTATAAAAAATATCTGGGTGCTCATGCTGCGAATCTTCCGTCTTCGGCACTACTCTTCCCATTGAGCTTACAACTCGAACAAATTGATACATCGGTTGTTCGTACAATTTTATCCATTAATGAAACTGATGGAAGTATGGTTTTTGCAGGCGATATTCCACAAGGTTCATACGTGCGCTTAATGAAGGCCAGTTTCGACCGTTTGATAGATGGAGCCAACGATGCTGCTGAAATGTCGACTTTAAGTCTGCGCAATAGCCAACCAGATCTTGCCATACTAATCAGTTGTGTTGGAAGAAAACTTGTTCTAAAACAACGTGTTGAAGAAGAACTTGAAGCAATTCGGGAGGTTACTGGACAAACAACAACTCTAACAGGGTTTTATTCCTACGGTGAAATTTGCCCGTTAAAACCCTTCGAACAACATTGCGAATTGCACAACCAAACAATGACAATTACTGTTTTTAAAGAAGTCTAATAACCGGTGATGGATTTACAAAACAAACTTTTGCTAAGGCAAATAAGGCGTCATTTTGGTTCTATTGATAATGTCCCGGATGGATTTTTGCCATTTCTAAAGGACATTGGCAAGTCGTATGATGGTTTTGATGAAGATGCCAAACTGCTTGTCAACTCCCTTGATATCAGCTCACTGGAACTTAGAAATGCTTTTCTAAAACATAAACAGGATGCTGAATCACAAAAATTTATCATTCAAAAAATCAAAGAAGCAATATCTGTTCTTATTAAGAGTCAGGTTGCAGATCAAAAATTAGAGAGCCACGCCGATGATGGAAAAAAACTCGTTGATGACCTGATAAGTCTTGTTGAGAACCACAAAAAAGCTGTTGATGAAGTGTTGAAGCTTTCCAAAGCTGTTGAGCAAAACCCTGCATCAATTGTTATTACCGACCCAAAAGGTAATATTGAATATGTCAACAAAAAATTCTGTGACCTAACTGGTTATTCTTTTGAAGAAGTGGTTGGTAAAAACCCGCGTATTTTAAAATCAGATACGACCAAAAAGGAATACGCTGAGGAATTATGGTTAACGATTCTTGATGGAAAAGAGTGGAGTGGAACGCTGCGAAATGTAAAAAAGAATGGTGAGTTTTATTGGGAGTCGGCTTTGATTGCACCTATTATAAATGAAGAAAAGCAGATTACACATTTTCTGGCAGTAAAGGAAGATATAACTGAACGTAAACTGATGGACGAGACTTTGGCTTCCTTATCTGGTTTACAAACGATTTTGATGAATATTGCCTCGAAATATATCAATCTCAATTTGAATCAGATAGAGCCGGTTATTCAGGAGTCTCTGGCTGAGATTGGTCGCTTCGTAGAAGCAGATCGTGTCAATATATTTTATTACAATTATAGTGACAACATTTGCACGAATACACATGAATGGTGCTCCGAAGGTATTCCATTCCGAAAAGAAAGCGCCAAGAACATTTCGCTTACCTTTATGTCTGATTGGCTGGAGGCGCATCAAAAAGGAGAATCTTTTTTAGTTGAAGATATTTCATTGCTTGCACCGGGAAACTTGAAAACGATGATCGAGTCATGTGCTGTAAAAAGTTTTCTAACTGTTCCTATGATGCGTGATGATACATGTATTGGATTTGTTGGATTTGATTACCTCACAAAGCTCCGGAAATCAGCTGAGAACGAAAAGAAGCTTTTGTATGTTTTCAGTCAGATGGTTGTTAATCTTCACATTCGGGCTGAACTTGAAAAGAATCTGCTTATCGAAAAAGAAAATGCTCAGGCAGCCAATCGTGCTAAATCTGAATTCCTGGCAAATATGAGTCACGAAATCCGGACGCCAATGAACTCTATTTTAGGCTTCAGCGAAGTGATGTTGAACACAACTCATGATCCAAAACAAAAAAACTTTCTTAAAACCATACTCGACAGCGGCAAGTCGCTTCTTTCGCTTATTAATGACATTCTTGATCTTTCAAAAATTGAGGCAGGTCGAATGGAAATATCACCCGAACCTACTGATATACGGATAATTATCAGAGAAATTTTCCAATTGTTTGAGCAAAAAGTAAAAGAAAAAAACATTGAACTTATTGCCGAAATTGATGAAAACTTTCCGAACACCATTATAATTGATGAGATCAGATTACGTCAGATTCTACTAAATCTGGTTGGAAATGCCATTAAGTTTACCTTACATGGTAAGGTTGTTGTAAGTGTCCATCTGTTGGCAGATGATCAGGGAATTATAAGTTTTGAAATTGCCGTTACTGATACTGGTATTGGGATTCCTGAAAATGATCAACAACAAATTTTTGAATCTTTTAGTCAGCAATCGGGGCAGGATTATCGTCTGTATGGCGGAACTGGTCTGGGTTTAGCCATCAGCCGCCGCCTTTGCGAGCTTATGAATGGGAAAATAAGTGTTAAAAGCATATTGGGCTCGGGAAGTACTTTTACTGTTCATTTCGAGAATATCAAACACTCCGATGAAGAGCTTTCTCATGACAATTTCTATTTATGGAGTGATGATAAAGTTCATTTTCACAATGCACATATTCTTATTGTTGATGATGTTCCTTATAACCGGCAGTTGTTAACTGCTTACCTTGAAGAGTTTAACCTGAAATTGACTGAGGCCGAGAATGGTGAAATGGCTGTTGAGTTAGCCCGTCTTTATCATCCTGATCTTATTTTTATGGATATCAGGATGCCGGGAATGAATGGATATGAGGCAACCACCATACTTAAGAGTGATGAAAAAACCCAAAAAATTCCAATAATTGCTCTTACTGCTTCAACCATGCAAAGCGAAGTAGATAAGCTGAAAGCTTTATTTGATGGATACCTCCGTAAACCCGTTCAAAAAAGATCACTGCTTAATGAAATGATGCAATTTATTCCTTATGAGCATGTTGCATATCAAAACAAAACAGAGCTAAATGATGTCAGCAGTATACCAATAGAACCTTTATTGATTCCTGACACCATAAAACCACTTTTTAATACACAATTTTTGGACGAAATTAACCGGCAATCGTTGTTTATGATGACCGATAAATTGACAGAACTCTGTGCTGCAATGGAAAAATTCGGCCAAGAAAATGATCTTGACCTGCTACTTGTTGAAGCTGCTGAACTACGCAATCATATAGAGAATTTTGATTTTGAACAGATTCAATACAGTCTTGTTACTATTAGAACACTCTTTAAAACCTAATCAGTGAATACTCAAAAAAAATCAAAAAAAGACATCATCCTTGTTGTTGATGATCAGCCTAATAATTTGAAAGTCATTTCAAGCGTGTTAGGCGAGTCATATTCATTAAGTTTTGCCAATAATGGAGTTAACGCCCTCAAGATTCTCGACGGTCTTACTCCTGATCTCGTATTGCTTGATGTGATGATGCCCGAAATGGATGGTTATGAAGTTTGTCAACATATTAAATCAAACGAAAAGACGAAAGACATACCAGTTATTTTTCTGACAGCAAAAACGGATATCGAAGATATCATCAAAGCCTTTAACGCCGGTGCGGTAGATTATATCACCAAGCCATTCAATATCATGGAATTAAAAGTAAGAGTTAGCAACCATATTAACTTAAAACACGCTCATTCGGAACTCGAAGAGGCTAATAAAAAACTTATAAAACTGAACCACGAAAAGGACAAATTTTTTACCATTATTGCGCATGATTTGCGAAACCCATTTATTGGAATTACAAGCCTGAGCAAAATCATGCTCGACCAGCTTAAATCGAACGATTTTGAAAATATGGAAGAATATGTTCAGGAAATCAATAACGCTTCCAAAAACGCATATAATTTATTGAAAAACTTGCTCAATTGGGCGAGGTCGCAAACCGGCCGGATGGAGTTCACCCCTACCCTATTATCCGTTTTTTCTTTATTGGATGAAACTGTAAATCTGCTAAAAGAGTCTGCCAGTTTGAAAGGTATTAATCTAATTAATACCTTACCTGATGATATCGAAATAGTTGGCGACAAGGAAATGCTAAGTGTTGTTTTTCGCAATATCATTTCCAACGCTATCAAATTCACAAAAACGGGAGGAACAATTCGCATTGAAGCTGTTCAAAATGAATCAGAACTAACAATTCAAGTGATTGATTCCGGAATTGGAATGACACCAAAAATGATAGAAGATATTTTTAAAATTGATAAATCAAGTGGTCGTAAAGGTACTAATGGCGAACCCAGCACCGGTCTTGGATTATTACTATGTAAAGAGTTCATCGAAAAACACGATGGCTCAATCGCTGTGACCAGCGAGGTAAATATTGGAAGTGTCTTTACAATCAGTCTACCACTAATAATGACCTGATAAATCTTCTTTTCTTAACAATCGCTTTGTTCATAGCTTTCTGAAAAGCTCATCTGCTATTGAGCATTAAACCTTACTTTTGCATAAATTTTTTTTCGAAATGTCAGAAAATTACACCGACGACAGCATCCGGACGCTGGATTGGAAAGAGCATATACGTCTTCGCCCAGGTATGTATATTGGAAAACTTGGCGATGGAACATCGCATGATGATGGTATCTATGTGCTTCTGAAAGAAATCATTGATAACAGTATCGATGAATTCGTGATGGGAAATGGTAAAACTATTGAAGTAAATATCACTGAAAATAAAGTAAGTATCAGGGATTTTGGACGTGGCATGCCACTTGGAAAAGTTATTGATTGTGTTAGTCGCATCAATACCGGTGCAAAATACGACTCCAATGTTTTTAAAAAATCAGTTGGCTTAAATGGTGTTGGCTCTAAAGCAGTAAATGCACTCTCCGGCTATTTCAAGGCTCAGTCGATTCGCGAAGGAATGACAAAAGTGGTTGAATACAGGCAGGGAGAACTTGTTCACGATGCAGCCGTTGAGCCAAACGAAGAACGGCCGGGTACATATATTAGTTTTGTTCCTGACGAGGAAATTTTTGGCACTTATCGTTACCTCCACGAATATGTAGAGGAAATGCTTTGGAATTATGTTTTCCTGAATAATGGTCTTACCATCGTTTTTAATGGTCAAAAGTTTTTTGCCAAAAACGGATTGCTCGACCTGCTCGAGCGCAATATGGCCGGAACGGAAACCATGATGTATCCCATCATTCATATCCGTGAAGAGGATTTTGAGTGCGCCTTTACCCACAGCAACAATACCTATAACGAAGAGTATTACAGCTTTGTAAATGGTCAACATACAACTCAGGGAGGAACACATCAAAATGCTTTCAGAGAGGCAATTGTAAAAACCATCCGTGAGTTTTACAACAAAGACTATGATACTGCCGACATCCGAAACTCACTTGTTGCAGCAATCAGTATCAAAGTCCAGGAACCCGTTTTTGAATCACAGACAAAAACAAAACTTGGTTCCCAAAATATGGAACCAAACGGTCGAAGCATTCGTACCTTTATTGGTGATATCATTAAAAAACATCTCGACAACTACTTACATATCAATCCCGACACCGCTGAAGCACTTCACAGGAAAATTCTTCAAAGTGAGCGTGAACGCAAGGATATGGCCAATATTAAAAAACTGGCCAAAGAGAGTGTAAAGAAAGTGAGTTTACATAACAAAAAACTACGCGACTGTCGCATCCATTTTAACACCAATCACGAAAAACGACTCGAAACCACACTGTTTATTACCGAGGGCGACTCGGCATCGGGCAGTATTACAAAAAGTCGTGATGTACAAACGCAAGCCGTTTTTAGTTTGAAGGGTAAACCACTGAACAGCTTTGGTTTAACAAAAAAGATTGTTTATGAAAACGAAGAATTTAACCTGTTGCAGGCTGCCATAAATATCGACGAAACGATCGAGAACCTTCGATACAACAATATCGTTATCGCCACTGATGCCGATGTTGATGGTATGCACATCCGTTTGCTTTTATTAACGTTCTTTTTACAGTTTTATCCCGATCTTGTTAGAAGCGGGCATGTTTACATATTGCAAACTCCCTTATTCAGAGTCCGCAATAAAAAAGAAACCATTTATTGTTATTCGGATGAGGAGCGTCAGGCTGCTTTGAAGAAATTAGGCACAAACCCTGAGATTACACGCTTTAAAGGTCTTGGTGAAATATCGCCTGATGAGTTCCGGCATTTTATTGGGCCAACTATGCGTCTTGACCCGGTTATATTAAGGCGTGACATGTCGATTCCTGAACTGTTGGAATACTACATGGGAAAAAACACTCCTGAGCGTCAAACATTTATAATCAACAACCTTAGACTAGAAGAAGATCTGACAGAGGAGAAAATTTCTATTTATTGATCCTAGTCATTTGTCTTTTTTATTTATTTACGTTGAACATCTCTTTTGCCGAAGCTTATAGAGCAAAAAGGTAAACACTATTGTGAGTGTGATTTAATCAATTTAGTCATATTTCAAACCTTTTTTTAGACAATTACCTCTAGAATACTGTACGTAGAGATAGGGATTTTTTTGCCTCGAAGTAAAAATCAATTCATTATTTATTCAGACCTATATCGTACTTGGTTTTGCGGTGTTTCTATACGGATTCTTATGAATTTATACGTATTTTTTTAATTATTTCTATTTTTAGGTTGTTTCAAATTAGGATTTCTTTCCCAAAGTCAGTAAATTTGGCAATGTTTTTAAAACATGAAAATGAGTTATTTCATTATGAGATTTACTTAATTTCCTATAAAAACTCAAAAGAGGTTAACATTATCATCTATCAAATGAAATCAACTCCTGAAAAATTGACATACGAAGAACTTCTCAAGCAAAAAGAGGCTCTTCAAAAGCTACTGGCAGAAGCACAAGATCAACTTTTTGAAAAGGACTTAGTAATAAAACTTACTAAAAAAGACGTTCAGGAAAGGAGAAAAGAATTAAAGGTCCTTTCAAAAGTTATCGAGCTGTTTACTGATAATGAAAAAGATGAAAGCGTAGTTTTTGATAATTTGGTACGTTTGTTACCAAGTGGTTGGAGTTTTCCTGAGATTACCTCAGCAATGTTGGACATAAATGGTGTAGTTTATTCGAGTGGCGAATCAATGAATGATTCATTTACGATGAAACAACCCATTGCTGTTAACAATGATGAATGTGGGAGTATTACAATTTATTGCCAAAGTCAGGGAAAAGAATTTGCTGATGAGATTTTTCTACCGGAAGAATATGATTTATTAAAATCATTAGCATTAAAAACAGGGAATTACATTGAACGAATCAACAGAAAACGTCAAAATCTTATAAACGAATTAAAGTATAAGCAACTCATTGAAACCATCAATGAAATTGTAATAGAGGTTGATGCAGATGGTTTTTTAATTTTTATAAGTCCTTCTGTTTACAAAACATCCGGGTTTTATGCTGAAGAGCTTTTGGGAAGATCGCTCTTACAATATATTTATGAAGACGATTTACCTCCGCTACTTAAATCAATTGAAGGTCTTAAGCAAGGTAAAGATTTTACACTTGAATTGAGGTTTTATACCAAAGAGCATGAAGTTAAACACATCATACTTTCAGCTAATCCAACTTATTATGAAGGTCAATTAAAAGGATTCACAGGGACAATAACAGATATCACAACTAAGAAAAAAACTGAAATTCTTGCCAGAGAGCAGGAACTTATTTACAAATCAATTATTGATGCTTCACCTGATATTATTACCATAACCGATCTTGAAGGGAAGATAGTCTTCACATCTCCAAAAGTTGCGGAAATTTTTGGTTACGAAGACAGTTTTATATTTAGTGGGCACAACCTGATTGATTATCTGGATCCATCAGAAAAAGGAAGAGCTAATGAAGCAATTTTCCGCATGTTTGCGGGCGAACGTTCTGGTGCTGAAGAATATGTTGCAGTTAAAAAGGATGGCAGTAAGTTTTACGTTGAAGTTAACGGTGAATTTATCAAAGACGAGGATGGTGTCGTTCAAAAAATGATTTTCGTCACCCGCGACGTAACCAAAAGAAAAGAAATAGAGCAAAAATTGGTCTCAACCGAAGAATTGTATCGAACGATGGTTGAATCGATTAATGATACTATTTATGAAATAAAGTCCGACGGAACAATAGTTTATGTGAGTCCTGCAATAAAAAATATTCTGGGATATGAACCTGCTGAACTGATCGGAGAGAACATCTACGAGTATATGTATCGTGAGGATATTCCTTATGTTGTTAGAACATTGTCTGAGTTATCAGTCAAAAAATTACCTTATATTGAATACAGATATTACACCAAAGACCGGCAGATTAAATGGGTTCGCACCTCAACCTCACCCATATTTGAAAATGGAGTTTTAGTAGGCAGCAGAGGTTCACTCAGTGATATTCACGAACGAAAACTTGCAGAAGCCTCCCTGCGCGAAAGCGAAACGAATATCAAAAAGATAATAAGTGCTGCTCCTGTTGGAATGGTCGTTCTTTCCGAAGATCAAACTGTCGTTCTGGTGAATGATATATTTACCCAAATAACCGGCTATGATCAACATGACATTTCGAATGTAAGTGATTGGTGGCTTATGGCATATCCGGATGAAGAATATAGAATTCATGCGTATGAAGCCTGGAATAAAGAGCTTGGAAATTATTTTGAAGGCAGATCAAACTTTACACCTGTTGAGGCAAAAGTAAAATGCAAGAACGGAGAGGACAGATATCTTGAAATAAGCTTTGTTTCTACCGGTCAGATGCAAGTTGTTACTTTTGTGGATATTACTGAGCGAAAATTAGCAACACAAACACTTGCTGCTCAAAAGGATTATACCGACTCCATAATAAATGCATTTCCTGACCTCATGTTTATAATGGACTCAGATGGAACAATTGATG
Source organism: uncultured Lentimicrobiaceae bacterium (assembly GCA_964463695.1). Lineage (GTDB taxonomy): Bacteria > Bacteroidota > Bacteroidia > Bacteroidales > F082 > JALNZU01. The sequence continues at coordinate 126,215 of CAYXCZ010000008.1, forward strand.
AATTTAAAACAGGAAATTATGATGATCTTGCAATGCCTCCTGAAGCATTTATACATAAAAATGTCTCAGAGGTACTTCCTCCTTTATTAGCTGAGCAGTTTACGAATGTAATCAATCAGGTTCTAAAGGGTGAAAAGGCTTCACCTGTTCAGTACCAACTTCCTCTTAACGATGAAATGGTGGACTTTGAGGCGAGGTTTAATCCATTTACCCATAATAAAGTTATTGTACTTGTAAGTAATATTAGTCAGCGCATACAATCAGAAAAGGCAATCAAAATATCAGAAGAAAAATTAAGGATTATTGCCAATAATACTTTCCATTGGGAATTTTGGCAAGGCCCTGATGGAAAACCAATCTACCACTCCCCTTCTTCCGAAAAGATTACCGGAATTCAGGTGCACGATTTAATTGAAAACTATGATTGGGTACCGGAATTGATGCATCCTGATGATCGGGCTAGTTATAATGAGCATCATCTTTATGTGAAGAGTAAGCGTGCAGAAGGCCAACATTATTTCAGGATCATAAACAGAAAAGGTGAACTTAAACACATTTATCATGTTTGTCAGCCGGTTTTTGATGAAAACAACAACTATCTGGGTATCAGAGGCTCAAATGTAGATGTTACACAAAGGGTGGTAGCTGAAAAAGAACTGATTGAAAGTAACCGGAAGATCAACGTTTTGATGAATAACCTAAAGGGCGTGGCTTATCGTTGCAACAACGACAAGGCATGGACAATGGATTTCATCAGCAATGGAATAGCCGAGCTTACTGGCTATGATGCTGATGATTTTATCAAAAACAATGTAAGAGATTTCAACTCGGTCATTTTCGAGGAGGACAGAGATAAGGTTTGGGAGGAAATACAAAAAGGCCTTTCAAAAAATCAAGCGTATGCTTTTGAATATCGGATTATAACTGCTGACGGAACGCAAAAATGGGTTTGGGAGCGCGGACAGGGTGTATTTGAAAATGGTGAATTGATTGCTCTGGAAGGGTTTATCTCTGATATATCTGAGAAAAAACTTGCGGAAAACGCCCTCAGGGAAAGTGAAGAAAAATACCGATTGATTGCAGAGAATACCTCTGATGGTATTTTTATTATTAACGAAAATAACGTTTTGGATTATGCCTCACCTGCCTACAGAAAACAAATGGGTTTCGATCCTGTAGGAGAATTATCACTAAATCAGGAGACTATATACAATATAATTCATCCTGATGAAAGAGACCAGGTGTTTAAAACAATTTTTGAAGCAATAGCTGCACAGAAGGAATCTCTGACTTTTTCCTACAGAGCTTTGCATCATCAAAAACAAGAATATCAATGGTTGGAGGATAAAGTCCGGTTTACTTACAACGATGAAGGAAAATTATTGTTTACTCAAGGTATAAGCCGCGATATCAGCGATAGAAAGAAAGCCGAAGCTGCAATAAAGTTAAGCGAAGAAAAATATCGCAGTCTGATTGAAAGCTCTGATTCAGCCATCGTAATGCTTGATTATGATGGTAATTATATGTTTTTGAATAATATAGCTGCCCTACCTTTTGAGATGCATCCTGATGCTATGGTAGGGATGAATGTAAAACAGCTCTTCCCTCCCGATCAGGCTGAATCAGTCCTGCATGATATAGCAAGAGTTCTTGAAACGAATGAAGGCTTTGTAAAAGAGGTTCATGTTCACCTTGCAGGTAAGGAAACCTGGTTCAGGGTAAGTGTTCAACCTGTTAGAAATGAATCAGAAAAAGTGATTGCCGTTTTGATTTATTCTACCAATATAACAGAGTCGAAGCTTTCGCAGGAGAGAATAAAACAAAGCGAAAAGAAGTATAAAGTTTTGTTTAATGATTCACCCGATCCGTATCTTATCATACGTGACGGAAAATTCATTGAATGCAATAAAGCAGCAGAGTTGCTTCTGAAAGCTGACAGGTCTGAAATTATAGGTAAAAACCCGGCAGAAATATCGCCTGAATTTCAACCTGACGGAAGAAAATCAGCTCTGCTTACTGCTGACCTTTTAAAGAAAACTTTTGAAGATGGATCTAATACTTTTGAATGGGTACATTTACGGATGGATGGAACGGAGGTTCTTGTACAAATTAACCTGACAGCGATTGAATACGACGGGGAAACAGTTTTGTTTACAACCTGGCAGGATATGACTGAAAAACGTGCAGCAGCAGAGAAGCTCAGAAAACTTTCCCGCGCAGTGGAACAAAGTCCTGTTAGCATTGTCATTACAAATGTTAATGGCGAAATTGAATATGCCAATCCTGCTGCTTGTGAAACAACAGGATATAGTCAGAAAGAACTCATTGGTAAGAATCCCCGTGTACTGAAATCAGGCGAAACAACACATGATGAATATTCAAAGTTGTGGAATAGCATCAGTGTTGGAAAAGAATGGAAAGGTGTGTTTCATAACAAGAAAAAAAATGGTGAGCTCTATTGGGAGTCCTCAACAATAGCGCCCATTTTGGATGCTGATGGGAATATCACCCATTATGTGGCACTCAAAGAAGATATTACCGAACGGCGTGAGATGCAGCTGGCACTTCAGGAAAGTCAGGAGCGATTCGCTCAGATCGCAGAGCAAAGCCAGACTGTAACCTGGGAAGTTGACCGGAATGGCTTGTATATTTATGTAAGTCAGGTTGCCGAAAAAATATGGGGCTACACCCCATCTGAGTTGGTTGGAAAAATGCACTTCTATGATCTGCACCCTGCCGAACTTAGAGAGGCCTACAAAAAAGCCGCATCGGATCTTTTAACCAATATGGTTACGCTCAGAGACTTTGAAAACCCGATTCAAAGAAAAGATGGATCTATTATTTGGGTTTCAACCAATGGCATTCCTGTTACAAACCTTCTGAATGAGTTTGTGGGTTATCGTGGGGCAGATATCAATATTACTGAACGTAAACTGGCTGAAGAAGAGCTCAGAAAATTCCGGACCATCTCTGATCAGGCAAACTATGGCACAGCAATTGCCAACCTTGATGGAACTCTTGCCTATGTAAATGAAGCCTTTGCTGCGATGCATGGTTGGGAAATATCAGAGTTGATCGGAAAAAGTCTGGCAGTATTGCATACGCCTGAGCAAATGGAAAGTGTTGCTCCTTTGCTTGGTTTGATACAAACGCAAGTGGGATTCTCCGCTGAAGAAGTTTGGAGAGTGAAGAAAGACGGAACAGTTTTTCCTTCTTTAATGAATACAAAGCTTATTTTCGGCCAGAATAATCAGCCGCAGTTTATGGCTGCCTCGGCAACAGATATCACCGAACTGAAACGCACAGAAGAATCTCTCAGACGCAGCGAAGAAACCCTGAACCATGCACAGGAAATTGCCAAAATGGGCAGTTGGGAATATGACCTTTTTACAGATTCCGTAACCTGGTCGAAGAACTATTATAAATTAATCGGACTTGACCCTGCAGAACCACCTTTAGCACTGAATCAGATTCGCAGAATGGTTCATCCAGATGATAGAACTGTGTTTGAAAGCAAACTCAGTCGGATGCAGGATTCTCAAATTCCGGAATCGATATACTTCCGCCTGATGATGCCCGATGAATCAATCAAATGGATTCAGGCCAATATGGTTCCGTTTTTTGAGGATGGAAGGCTGGTCAGGGTTAGCGGAGTCAGTATAGATATCACGGAGAAGAAGGAAGCTGAAGAGAGAATCAGGGAGCAGAACATGCGGCTCAATGCCATTATGGATGCTATGCCCGACATGATTTTTGTGTCTGACAAAGATGGCAATTATCTCGAATACTTTAAATCGAAGATTAATGCACTTCAAAACAATTATGAGCATTTAGTAGGCGCTAATCTGAGAGAATCCTTTGATGAAATAACAGTGCAACTTCATCTTGAAAAAATAAAAGAATGCCTCGAAACAAGAGATATTATTACCTACGAATATCCAAAAACTGAGAATGAGATAACAAAGTATTTTGAGGGCAGAATCGTTGCCATGGACGAAAATAAGGTGTTGCGTTTTGTTCGGGAAATAACTGAAAAGAAATTTCAGGAAAACGAAATTAAAAAACTAACTCTTGCTATAGAACAAAGTCCTGTAGCCATAGTCATTACCGACCTGAAGGCAATTATTCAGTATGTAAGTCCAGCTTTTTACAATACTACCGGGTACACCGCCAAAGAAGCCATCGGATTAAATGCAAATGTGCTGAAGTCGGGCAAAACTCCGGAGGCTGTTTATAAAGATTTATGGAATACGATCAACCAAGGTAAAGCCTGGGAAGGTGAATGGATTAACAAAAAGAAAAATGGAGAATTCTATTGGGAAAGCATTTCGATAACGCCCATCTTTGATGAAAACGGACTTGTCTCCAGCTATTTGGCTATAAAACAAGATATCAGCGAAAGGAAAAAAGCTGAAAACGAAATCCTCGAATTGAATGCCAGTCTTGAAAAAAAGGTCGAGATCAGAACTCAAGAACTGGCTCATTCCAATGAATATTTATTGATAGAAATTGACGAAAGAAAAGCAATAGAAGAAGCACTTAAGGAAAAATCGAATGAGCTGGAAAACTTCTTTTCTGTGGCACTCGACTTACTTTGCATTGCAGATATGGAAAGTAATTTCCTGAAGGTGAATCAGGCCTGGAGTGAAATTTTAGGCTATTCAACCCATGAACTTCAAGGTAGAAAATTCCTTGATTTCGTGCATCCTGATGATTTGCAAACTACCCTTGACGCCATGCAATTGCTGAGCGACCAAAACCCTATTCTGGATTTTACAAACAGATACAGAACAAGAAATGGTGATTATCGATTTATCGAGTGGCACAGTGTGCCCGTTGGAAACAGAATTTATGCCGCGGCAAGGGATATCACCAAAAGGAAACGAAACGAAATGTTCGAGAAGGAACTTCTGCAATTGTCCACTAAACTGACAGGAATACCACTCAGCGAAATTGATAATGCAGTGAATATGGCACTGGAACGCATCGGTCGTTTTCTGAATGCAGACAGATCCTATATCTTTGAAATTGATTACATTCAGAAAGTCTACAACAATACGTATGAATGGTGCAATGAGGGAATCACAGCTGAAATAGACAAGCTTCAGGGTACACCCTTTGATGTGATGCCATTTATTTCTAAACATATTCAAAGGCAGGAAAATATTATCATTCCAGATGTCGCAGCACTTCCTTTAGAGTGGCATTCCGAACGTGATTCATTTGAAGATCAAAATATTAAGTCGCTTATTCTTATTCCAATGATTGCTGGCAATGAAGTGAATGGTTTCGTTGGTCTCGATTCAGTTAATAGCTACAGGGAATATGATCAGAATGAAATCAACATCCTGAAAGTCTGGAGCAGCATGCTTGCCAGCCTGATCAATGACAAAAAAACCGAAAGCTTACTGGAACAAACACGTCAGAATTACGAAACGTTCTTTAATACAATTGACGACTTTTTGTTTGTTTTTAATGAAAATGGGTTCATTGTTGACACCAATAATACTGTTAGCGAAAGGCTGGGATATGAGCGCGAAGAGCTGAAAAACCACAACGTATTAATGGTTAGGCCTGAAGAACATCATGCTGAGGCCCTGAGAACAATTGATATGATGCTTAACGGTGAACTCGGCGTTTGCACATTGCCTCTGGTTTCAAAAACCGGCGAACAAATTCCGGTTGAGACAAGGGTAAAAAGGGGTTTTTGGAATGGGCAGGAGGTCATATTTGGAGTAAGTAAAGATATTTCACAAATAAAACTATCCGAACAAAAGTTTTCTACTGCGTTTCAATCTAATGCAGCTGGAATGGCGATCTCCTATTTCGAAGGTGGAGAATATATTGATATTAACAATTCATTTGTCGATCTTCTTGGTTACGAACGTTCTGATGTAATTGGAAAAACAGGTGATGATCTCAATATTTTTGTTGATAACAGTGTGAGAAGAAAAATTCTGGATGACCTTCAAAAGGGTATTCCTGTTAGAAAACTTGAAATTGAATTGCGATCAAAGGCGGAAGTTATAAAAACAGGCCTTGTTTCATGTGATTCAATTTATATAGGAAACGATCGGTGTTTGCTTGCCGTTATCGTTGATATTACAGAGCGAAAGAAGGCGGAAGAGGCATTGAAAGTAGCACGCGTTGAGGCAGATAAAGCCAATATGGCAAAAAGTGAATTTCTTTCACGCATGAGTCATGAATTGCGCACACCAATGAATTCTATACTTGGGTTTGCGCAATTACTTGAAATGGGTGATCTTAATACCAAACAAAAAGGAGGCGTTCAACACATCATTCGCAGTGGCAAACATTTGTTGGATCTCATTAATGAAGTGCTTGATATTTCGCGGATTGAATCAGGTCGTCTGTCAATTTCTCTCGAACCTGTAAAGATTGATTATCTCGTTCAGGAAATAATCGATATCACGAACCCAATGGCAAATGCAAGGGAAATAAAAATAAATATCTCTCAGCAGGAAAATCATAATTTGTTTATCAGGGCCGATCGTCAGCGCCTCAATCAAGTGCTGATCAACCTGATAAGTAACGCGATTAAGTACAACAGGGAAAAAGGATCAGTTACGATAAAAACAATTTTGAATATAGGTCATGACAAGCTGAACCCTAAATTAAGAATTGAAGTAAGAGATACTGGTCTGGGAATTTCAGATACAGATATACCCAAACTTTTTATTCCATTCGAACGTATCGGTGCGGAAAAAACTTTGACCGAAGGTACCGGACTTGGTTTGGCTGTCGTGAAAAAACTAATGGATGCAATGGGAGGTGCTATTGGCGTTGAAAGTGTTGTCGGCGAGGGCTCGGTCTTTTGGATTGAGCTTCCGCAGGTTTCAAGTCCAACTGAAAATGCAATTCAGAATGGAAGTTTGAACACGGAAGAAAAATTATCGGAATCAATCAGCGGTGTAATCCTTTATGTAGAAGACAATGTGTCGAATATTGAACTCATCGAAGAAGTTTTGTACAGTCAGCGCAACAGAATCAAACTTGAAACTGTACTAAAAGGTAATGAAGCCTTTGACAAAGCACTCGAATGCATGCCTGATTTAATCCTTTTGGATCTAAATCTACCTGATATTCATGGAAGCGAAGTACTTGAGATTCTTCAGGCGGACGACCGCACCAAAAAAATTCCGGTAGTAATTGTCAGCGCTGATGCTATGCCAAACCAACTGATGAAACTTCTTAAATCAGGAGCCAGAAATTACCTTACAAAACCCCTCGATGTTAAAAGCTTTTTAAGGATTGTTGATCAGTTTTTATGTAATGGATAAAAAAATCGTGATAAATCATATGTGTAAAACATAATTAATGATGATAAAACAATATGCTGAGATTGTCGCTGCGCTCCACGTGCTGAAAGTTAATGAAGCTTATGACAAACCGCTCACACGATGACCGTATTGACGGGCTTATAATTACTTTTATTTCCAAAGATAAAATACTGAAAGACGAATAAGAATTGGAAATAGTATTGAAAGTGGAAAACGTGAATCAGGTTTTAGTGATTGTCGGCCAGGAAGTTGTTTTGTAGAATACAGAGAAAGAAAAATTATAAACCGAATTTCTAAAGGCAATAGAGTTGTTAAAAAAATCTATATGAATCATGAAAAAGCAAATCAATAAGCCGGAAGATGTTGCCATACTTCGCCATAAGGCAGAAGAATTGTTGCAACGTAAATACAAGGCACCCCTTTCCGCACCTGCATCAGAAACTGATATACTGAAACTGATTCACGAGTTAGAGGTTCACCAGATAGAACTAGAGCTGCAAAACGAAGAACTCAATCTGGCAAGGCATCAGGAAATGCTGGCTAAAGAAAAGTATACCAGCCTTTTCGACTTTGCACCTTTAGCCTATTTTACTCTTACTGAAAGTGGTAATATCGTGGAGTTGAATCTTGCTGGCGCTCAAATGCTGGGAAAAGAGCGACAGAAACTGATAAACAGCAGGCTTGCTTTTTTTATGAGCAGTTCGAGCCGGGTAGTTTTCGATGATTTTCTTTCACAAATATTCAGTCCTGCAAGACGGCAAAGTTGCGAAATTACTTTCGGTACAGAAGAAGATTCATGCATTAATGCCCTTTTGGAAGGAACTCTTTCCGATGACGGGAAACATTGCCTGATTACTGCAGCCGATATTACTCATATAAATAAAAGAGAATTGGAGTTTCGAAAAACGGCTGAACTTAATTATTTGCTGCTTGCTTTATTTGCAAATGCTCCTGCTCTTACCGATAAACAACTTTACGATGAAGCACTGGATATAGCCGTAAAAATTACCGGCAGCACAATTGGATTTTTCCATCAGGTTAGTGATGATCAGCAGCAGATAATACTAACTACCTGGAATAATGAAGCAAGAAAAAATTGCTCAACAGTCTATGACAATCATTATCCAATTGATAAAGCAGGGAACTGGGCCGACTGTGTAAGGCAAAAAAAGCCGGTTGTTTACAATGATTATGCTTGGTCGCCAAACAGAAAAGGCATGCCTGCAGGCCACGCCCCTGTTGGCAGAACCATGAGTGTTCCGGTTGTGCATGAAGAAAAAGTTCGTCTTATTTTTGGGGTTGGTAACAAAACGTCAGATTATACAGATTCAGATGTAACTTTTATTCAATCTATTGCTAATGAATTGGATAAAATTCTTGGAAAACGAGCGACTGAGCGGAATTTGCAACAAATCGAAGACCGATGGCACTTTGCAATTGAAGGGAGTAACGATGGCATCTGGGATTGGAATGTGCTTACCGGGGATGTTTATTTCTCGAATCGGTGGAAAGAGATGATAGGGTATAATCCCGACGAATTGGAAGGAAAGATCAGCGAATGGATGGAACGGGTGCATGCTGAAGACCTTCCAGAAGTAATGGAAACCCTGCAGCGGCATTTTAACGGCGAAAGCCCTCAATACTTCTCTGAGCACCGCATCCGTTGCAAGGATGGCTCATATAAATGGATCAGCGACCGAGGCAAGGTACTGGAATGGACTCCCGAAGGCAAACCTTTTCGCATGGTTGGCACCCATACCGATATTACCGTGCGAAAGCAGGACGAGGCGTTGCTGCGAATAAAAGAGTACGATCTGAAAGAATCACAAAGAATCGCCCATGTAGGTAGCTGGCGTTTGGATCTGAAAACCAATGAGGTGCTTTGGACTGAAGAACTCTACAACATGTATGGCTTCGATTCATCTGTTCCTCCCCCTCCTTATACAGAACACATGAAATTGTTTACCCCTGAAAGCTGGGAGAGGCTTTCCACAGCCCTGGCTCATACACGGAAAACAGGGATTCCTTACACACTCGAACTGGAAACCATAAGAAAAGACGGAACCAACGGATGGATGTGGGTTCGCGGTGAGGCAGAAATGGATGACACAGGCAAAATAGTTGCCCTTTGGGGCGCGGCCCAGGACATCACCGATCGGAAAATTGCCGAAAATGAAATACTATGGCGCAATGATGACCTGCAATTAATGAATAATATCACCCTCGCTGCCAATAACAATAACGACCTGGGGTCGATTATTGAATTAATCTCAGCACAATTAAGAAAAACATTCAGCAGTCACCTCATTTCAATTTTTTTACCCGATGTGGAAAATCGTGAATTGAGGATGTATGGGAACAAGCTTGACAATGAGTTAATAAACAAGATCGAAAAGTTGACAGGGAGAGCTATACCTCAGATTCGGCTGAAAATGGACGGGGAACACCCTTTCACAGAAGTGGAACGAAGTTTGACAGGGCTGCTTTTTGTAGGAAAAAAAGCGATTATCAACCGACTTGCCGGCTATCTGATTTGCACTCCCTGGCCGGTGATGATACAAAAGTTTGTCAAAAAACTACTACCATTATTGTGCGACATCATTGATTATCAGTCGTCGGTGGCAGTTCCGCTAATTTCAAACGGAAAAATCGCCGGCTATCTTGAATTGGGAAGCAGAAAAATTCTTACAGATAATGATCTGAACAGGATACAGGCAATTGCCAATCAGCTCGCTTCGGTTATCGCCCGAAATGAATCGAATAATAAATTGCGTAAAAGCGAAGAGATCATATCAAGTGCTTTCAATTTTGCAGCAATTGGTATGGCCTTCGTATCTCCGGAGGGCCGGTGGCTGAAAGTCAACGCTGCTGTTCTTGCAATGCTTGGATATACTGAGACTGAATTGATGTCGAAAACTTTTCAGGAAATAACACATCCTGACGATCTAGGCAAAGACCTTAACTATGTGAAGCAGATGCTTGAAGGAACCATTCAAACCTATCAGATGGAGAAGCGATATTTTCATAAGTCTGGCAGTATTATATGGATCCTACTCAGTGTGTCTTTGGTCAACGATGAGCTGGGTCATCCGCTTCATTTCATCAGCCAGATTCAGGACATCACAGAACGAAAGTTGGCTGAAAGCAAATTGAAAGAAAGCGAAGAAAAATACAGGAAGATGGCCGATAATTCGCCTTCTATCATATATAGGCTGGTACTGAAGCCCGAACTCAGGTTCGATTATGTAAGTCCCTCGGCAACTAAGATTACCGGATATACTCCTGAAGAGTATTATGCTGATCCGCAAATTGGGTTTAAACTGGTTCATCCCGACGACAGAAAACGGCTTGAAGACACAACCAGGCACAGTAATGGTGAACCCCTAGTGTTGCGATGGATTAAAAAAGATGGTTCTGTTATTTGGACTGAACAGCGCAATTTATTGCTGTTCGACGAAAATAACGAACCATTTGCAATTGAAGGGCAGGCAAGAGATATCACCGAAAGCAGAATTGCCGAAGAAACTATCCGAAAATCAGAAGAAAAATTTAGGATTGTTGCCGATAATGCATTTAACTGGGAATTCTGGGAAGGGACAGATGGCCGCTGGATGCATCACTCTCCCTCATGTAAGAAAATTACAGGCTACTCGGCTGATGAATTTCATAATGACAATGATTTATTGCTAAAAATAATTCATCCGGATGACAGGAAAGATTATTTGGATCATCACAAGCACCAACAAAAAGATAAGGAATCCGAGCAACATTATTTTAGAATTATTACCAGAGAGGGAGCACTCCGTCACATTGAACACGTCTGTCAGCCGGTTTACAATGGTGAAAATGTTTTTATCGGTATCAGGGGAACCAATATCGATATCACCGAACGCAAGCTGGCGGAGGATAAATTGAAGGACAGCGAAGAAAAATACCGAAGTATTTTTGAAAGTGTGCAGGAAGTTTACTTTGAGGCTTCTATGGATGGGACTCTCCTCGAAGTTAGTCCTTCTATTGAAGTAATTACAAAAGGACATCTCAAAAGGGATGAAATGATCGGACAATCTTTTGCAGGGATTTATGAAAATTCCAGTGAACGTGTTGCTTATTTTTCGAGATTGTTTGAACTGAAAAGAGTTAACGATTATGAATTGAGGCTGAAAAACAAAGACGGTTCAATAATTCCTTGTGCGATTTCTGCCGCTCTTTCGTTTGATGCCAGCGGCAACCCGGTGAAAATAACCGGCATCCTGCGCGACATTACCGAGCGCAAAAATGCTGAAAATGCGCTGAAAGTAACACTGGAACAACTGAATCAGGCCA
>CAYXCZ010000009.1:0-118776 GCA_964463695.1 uncultured Lentimicrobiaceae bacterium
CTGAAGATATCAGAGAAGGATGTACAATTATTAAAAAACATGCTGAAGAAGTCAAGGTAAAATTTGGATCAGCTTTAGCGAGCGAAAACAGGGATGACGAAGTAGTGTCAATTCCAGGTATCAGGGGGAGACCACCAAAAGAAATTTCGTTTCGCAATTTAGCTTCCATCATCCAGGCACGTATGGAAGAGATTATAGAACACGTGTATTATGAGATCAAAAACTCCGGACTTGAACGAAAGCTAATAGCAGGAATTGTATTGACAGGAGGTGGAGCGCTCATGAAACATATTGATCAGCTATCATCATTTCTTACTGGAATGGAAGTTCGTATCGGTTATCCAAACGAACATCTGGCTAAAGGTACTCCTGATGAACTTGCAAGCCCCATGTACGCAACTGGAATTGGACTGGTAATTGAAGGAATCAAACGCTATGATTTCGAAGTTGAAATGGATAAGATGAAAGAAGAAGCTGAAGATGTGGGACTTAAAAACACAAAAGCTCCTGTTACAATTCAAGAAGACTTGAAAGAAAAGAAACGTCAGAGTTATCTGGACAAAATAATCAGGATATTCGACCGCGATTTGATTGAATAACTTAAGGTTATCAACCATAAAATGTTAACAAATAAAATAAAAAAACAATATCAGAATCAAACAAGAAATTAATTTTAAAACCTATAATCATGACTGAAATGCTAAAATTCGAACATCCTAAGAATCAATCAAATATCATCAAAGTAATCGGTGTTGGAGGAGGAGGAAGCAATGCTGTTACCCATATGTTTCATCAGGGTATAAAAGGGGTTGATTTCGTTTTATGCAACACTGATTCACAAGCACTTGATACAAGTGCAGTTCCAAACAAAGTTCATCTTGGAAAAAGACAACTTGGAGCAGGAAACATTCCTGCTGTTGGCCGTGAAGCTGCCATCGAGACAACCGAAGAAATAAGACAATTACTTGAACCTCATACCAAAATGCTTTTCATTACAGCTGGTATGGGAGGCGGAACAGGAACAGGGGCAGCGCCTGTTGTAGCTAAAATTGCCCGTGAACTCGATATTCTAACAGTTGGGATCGTTACTCTTCCTTTTAGTTTCGAAGGAAAAAAGCGTCGCCAGCAAGCCATTGAAGGTATCGAAGAGCTTAGAAGACATGTTGATACATTGCTTATTATCAGCAACGATAAGCTGAGAGAAGAATATGGAAATATGCGTTTAACTGAAGCATTTAAAAAGGCTGATGATGTTTTGACAATCGCTTCCAAAGGCATTGCTGAAATCATAACTGTTACCGGCTACATCAACGTTGACTTTGAAGATGTTAAAACAGTAATGAAGAACAGTGGTAAAGCAATTATGGGTTCTGCAATTGCATCCGGCGAAAACAGAGCTATTAAAGCTATTGAAGAAGCCATGCGTTCACCCCTTCTAAATGATTCAAATATTTCAGGAGCCAAAAATATTTTGTTATATATCACCTCAGGCGGGGAAGAAATTTCTTTAGACGAGGTTCATGAAATTACTGATTATATTCAACATATCTGTGGAAATACCGCTGAAGTAATCTGGGGAAATGGGGTTGACAACACCTTAGAAAATAATATTGCCCTCACCATTATTGCAACAGGTTTTGAAAATGAGGAGTTACTAACTGTGAGCCAAGGCGCTTCGAATGTAAAAGTAAATCCACTATATGGTGACAGGATTAACGATTCGTTTAACAACCAACAAAATAAACCAAGCGCACCAGTAAAAGTTTTTACCCTTAGCAATGATGATTCGGATGATGATCAAGAGGTTACAAATACCCATTCTGAATCAGTTTCTCAGTCAAATCAGATGACACAAAGAGTTCATCACCTTTTCGATGAAATTCCGGAAGAAAAAGAAGTTGAAGAGGCATCATTCATGACAGATGCAGCTGCAGAAACATCTTTCTCTCACTCAACTACTAAAGATGCAGATGAAATCCTATTTGAAGTTGTTGAACCAATTATAGAAGCAAAAACAGAAGTTGTTAAGGCTAGCATCGCCCGTATTAATGCTGAAGATGAAATGGCAGAGCGACTTGAAATGGAGAGAAGAAGCCTTGAACGTCAGAATCGTCTGAAAGCCATGAGTTTGAAGATCAGAACTGATCAGGGAATTGAAGAACTTGAGAAACAGCCGGCTTATTTGCGTAAAGGTACGGATGTAAAGCAAGAAATGGCATCACAAGATGTTTCGCGCTACAGTATTGATCCCACACCGGGTCGTCCGGGACTTCGTCTTGATAATCCTTTTCTACACGACAACGTTGATTAAATCGAGAAATTATGGAGCTGGAAATTATTATAAATAATGATATCAAACAGGCAATGCTTGCCAAAGATATGCGGAAGCTGAATGCTTTACGAGCTATCAAAGCAGCCCTTTTACTTGAAAAAACAGGCAAAGATGTAAGCAGCGGTGTTATTCCTGAGAGCGTTGAATTGAAACTTTTACAGAAATTAGTTAAGCAGCGCCGCGAATCAGCAGCCATCTATGTATCTCAAATGCGTGCAGATCTGGCAGATGAGGAAATTTTTCAGGCAAGTATCATCGAAAACTATCTTCCATCCCAAATGTCGGAAGATGAAATCAAAGCTATTGTCGCATCTGCCATAACTGAAACAGGTGCCTCAGGCATGAGGGATATGGGTAAGGTAATGGGAATTGTTTCAGCGAAGATTTCAGGCAAAGCTGACAATCAAACTGTTGCTACAATTGTTAAAACACTACTTAATAATTAGTTATATTTTGAGTCTAAAAAGACTCGCATTACAGGGGGGAAACAAAAAAAGGAGCCAAAAGCTCCTTTTTTTATTATCTGTTAAAGGTTAAATTAACCGAGTGCAACGCGTTTGAAGGAAGTAACAGTAAGAGATTTATCACTTTCTGATAAATACTGTCTGACGGTCTTTTTATTTTCACGAACAAAATCCTGATTAAGCAAGGTGCTTTCGCGATAAAATTTATTCAGTTTACCACGTGCAATTTTTTCAAGCATTTCTTCAGCTTTACCTTCATTACGTGCTTGTTCCATACCAATTTCAATTTCTCTTTGAATAGCTTCCTGTGGAACATCACTTTCATCAATGGCAACAGGATCCATAGCTGCAACCTGCATTGCAAGTTCGCGACCAATTTGAAGAACATTAGGAGCTTCAGAAAGATTCAAACCAATGATAGTAGATAAACGATTACCCGGGTGAATGTAAGCAGCAGTGACGGGGGCTTCAATTTTGAAAAATGCTCCCAAATCAATTTTCTCTCCAATTACACCTGTTTGGTCAGTAATTGTATCTTCAACTTTTCTACCATTAAGTTCAAGCGCCTTCAATTCATCAATGCTTTGAACTTTATTAGCAATAGCTAAATCAAGAATACCGTGAGCGTACTTTACAAAATCTTCATTCTTTGCAACGAAATCTGTTTCACAGTTTACCATTACAACGGCTGCATACAGGTGATCGTCACTTGTTTTGGCGATAACAACACCTTCAGTAGCATCACGATCAGCACGTTTTGCGGCCACTTTCTGACCTTTCTTGCGCAGATAATCCACAGCCTGTTCCATATCTCCATTGCTTTCGACGAGGGCATTTTTGCAATCCATCATCCCAGCACCTGTCAGCTTTCTTAAATCATTTACTTGAGCAGCAGTAATATTCATTTGCTTATAATTCTTTAAAATTAAGTCTATTATTTTCTGGCAGCCGGACGACGTGGTCTTTTTCCACGAGCGTCATCACCTGCTGGTTTGCGACCAGCATCGCCTTTATTTTCTTCTTCATCAACTTCGAAGTTTTTGTCGTTATCATCGCCAAAATCTTCACCGTCGCTTTCGCCATCTTCCTGACCTTTATCTTTAGCAAGTTTGCGATCATTCAATCCCTCTTCAATAGCTTGAGCCATAGTGCGAAGGATTAAAGAAATAGATTTGCTTGCATCGTCATTTCCTGGAATTGGGAAATCAATAATGTTTGGGTTGCTGTTTGTGTCGCAAATTGCAAAAGTTGGAATGTTAAGCTTACGTGCTTCAGCAACAGCGATATGTTCTTTGATAACGTCAACAACGAATAATGCAGATGGAAGACGGCTAAGGTCAGCAATACTACCTAAGTTCTTTTCAAGTTTTTCGCGTTCACGTTGAATTTGAAGGCGTTCTCTTTTGGAGAGGTTCATATATGAATCGCTCACCATAAGTTTGTCGATATTTGACATTTTGCGTACCGCTTTACGAATGGTAGCAAAATTTGTCAACATACCACCCGGCCAGCGTTCTGTAACGTAAGGCATGCCGACTTTGGAAACCTCTTCAGCCACGATACTTTTTGCTTGTTTCTTTGTTGCAACAAACAAAACTTTTTTACCAGAACGAGCTAATTGACGAAGTGCGTTGGCTGCTTCCTCAATCTTTACTTGTGTTTTGTATAAGTCAATGATGTGGATTCCATTGCGCTCCATAAAAATATATGGTGCCATATTTGGATTCCATTTTCTTCTAAGGTGACCAAAATGAACACCTGCATCTAATAATTCTTCAAAGGATACTCTTGACATAAAAAAATAGATTAAAAATTGTTTACTTTCACGAACACAATCGCTGAGTAGATCTGAGAAGACATCTCAGCAATTTGGATACTAAACAGAATCGTTTGCCCTTGAGACTAACGTTTGCTGAATTGGAACTTCTTACGTGCTTTTGGCTGACCTGGTTTTTTACGTTCAACCATTCTCGGGTCACGACGTAAGAGGCCTTTTGCTTTGAGAACAGGACGATATTCGCTGTTAATTTCGCAGAGTGCACGGCTAATAGCAAGACTCAAAGCCTCTGCCTGTCCGTTGATTCCACCACCAGCAAGATTCACTTTGATGTCGTAAACACCCATATTACCCGTAAGGGCAAGAGGCTGCTCAACAACAAACTGCAAAATGCCTGTTGGGAAATATTCTCTGAAATCCCGCTTATTAACCACGATACTGCCGTTTCCGCTTTTCAGATAAACACGGGCAACAGCAGTCTTCCTCCTACCTAAGGCGTTGATTACTTCCATGATGCTTATTTAATTGTATTTAATGTTAATTCCATTGGCTGCTGAGCTTCATGTTTGTGGGTGGGACCAGCATAAACATAAAGGTTACGATACAACTCTGCTCCCAATTTTGTTTTTGGAAGCATCCCTTTTACTGCATGTTCAACAACAGCAATTGGTTTTCTTTTCAGCTGCTCTTTGATCGGACGGAGACGCTGACCGCCAGGAAAACCTGTGTGACGGACATAATATTTGGTTTCCATCTTGTTGCCTGTGAGGGCGACCTTTTCAGCGTTGATCACAATCACATTGTCGCCACAATCGCTGTGGGGAGTGAAGGATGGTTTGTGTTTTCCTCTTAATACCTGAGCAACTGTTGACGCCAAACGTCCTAAAATCAGTCCTTCGGCATCGATAACCATCCATTTTTTATCAGCATTTTCTTTATTGACGCTGATTGTTTTGTAACTAAGTGTATTCATTGACTTGTAGATTACTTCTTTCGTTTCAGTACATACTTTTTCCAAAACGGGGTGCAAAAATAGAAACATTTTTTGATTCCAACAAATTTACTAACATCTATTTGTTGATATTTTTTTCTGTAACTTTTTGAACCACCGATAAGAAACTCCGCGACCTATCTTTCAGCTGATTTACTGACCGATCAGAAAGGGATTTTTTCAGGCGGCAAAAGTACACATAATCATCTTCATTCTATATTCTTGAAATGATTTAAATAATTTATAAAAATGTCCGGCATACTACCTTCCGTCGGATAAGGTATTCTTTGCTATTTTTGCAGCCTTAATAGTTCCCTCAAATCAGTTGTATGTCGGTAAAAGTTCAACAAATTTCAAAGCTTTATGGCACTCAAAAAGCTTTGGACAATGTATCCCTAACTATAAAACCCGGAGAAATTGTCGGGTTGTTGGGTCCAAATGGGGCAGGAAAATCAACATTGATGAAAATCCTCAGTTGCTTTATTCCACCCAGTTTAGGCTCAGCTTCTGTTATGGGGTTCGACGTTCAGGATCAATCTATTGAGGTTAGAAGACTTGTTGGATATCTCCCTGAGAGCAATCCACTTTATTCCGAAATGTATATCAGGGAGTATTTAACTTTCATTGCAGGGATTCATCAGCTTGGAAAAAAAACAGCCGGTAAAGTTGACGAAATGATTCATCTTACAGGCTTGGAACCTGAAATTCACAAAAAAATACACATGCTGTCCAAGGGGTACAAACAAAGGGTGGGTATTTCGCAAGCATTGATACATGATCCTCAAGTACTTATACTTGATGAGCCCACCTCAGGTCTCGATCCTAACCAATTGGTTGAAATACGTAACCTGATAAAAAACATTGGAAAAGATAAAACTGTCATTTTGTCAACACACATAATGCAGGAAGTTGAAGCATTATGCAATCGTGTAATTATTATAAATAAAGGTGTGATTGTGGCTGATGATTTAACCGACAAATTGAGCAACAGTAAAACAACCGAAGCTATCATAGTGGAGTTTGAACAATCAATAGAATCGGCTGACCTCATGAAAATTCCCGGCGTTAAACGTGTTATTAAAGAATCTAACAGCTGGGTAATTGAACCTGAAGCAGGGCGCGATATCAGGCAAGCACTTACCAAATGGGCTGTTGACAGGCAATTGATAATTGTTGCACTAAAAAAGAAAACTTTAAGCATGGAAGAATCCTTTCATAAGTTTACTCAAAAATCTTAAGGCTTTTTTTTCATTTATAAACGCTTCATTGATGTATACCTTCGCAACAAATGTTAATTGTATGACAAGGCAACTCAGTTTTAGTATTTTTGTGTTTTAGTTTTACCTGATTTAAGGAATCGGTTATTTTTTGCAGCATTTATTGATCAATTTGATTAACAAGAAAAAAAAGTAGAAATTGAAAACTAACAGCGAAATTATACAGATAGCTTCTCAAGTTATAAATAACGAAATCAACGCCTTAGCAGGCTTGTTAAAAGTTCTTGGTGATGAATTTGCTGAAGCCGTTAGGTTGATTTTAGCTTGTGAAGGAAAGATTGTTGTAAGTGGTGTTGGAAAAAGTGCCACTATTGCCCAGAAAATGGTTGCTACATTCAATTCGACAGGAACGACAGCTGTGTTTCTTCATGCTGCTGATGCCATTCATGGTGATCTGGGTGTTATTCGTGATGAGGATATTATCATTTTATTGTCAAAAAGTGGTGAGACACCTGAAATAAGGGTTCTCATTCCCTTATTAAAGGCTAGAAAAAACAAGTTAATTTCAATTGTTGGAAATACTCAAAGCTATCTGGCCTTACAATCTGATGTGGCACTTGATTCAACAGTACCCAGAGAAGCTTGTCCAAATAATCTTGCACCAACAGCCAGCACAACAGCCCAACTCGTTATGGGTGATGCACTTGCAGTGTGTTTACTGGAGTGCAGAGGATTCACAGCAGAAGATTTCGCTAAAGTACATCCGGGAGGTGCGCTTGGGAAACAGTTGTATTTGCGGGTTGACGACATTTTCTTAAAAAATCAGGTGCCTTTTGTTGGTCCTGAAGATGATTTGACAAAGATAATTGTTGAGATTTCTGCCAAACGACTAGGAGCGACAGCTGTTTTAGATCATGACATATTATTAGGAATAATTACAGATGGTGATTTAAGACGCATGCTAATGAACAACCCGCGTTTGGATCAGATTAAAGCTTCTGATATTATGACCAAAAACCCAAAACATGTTGAGCCGGGTGCATTAGTGGTTGATGCACTTGAAACCATGCGTCGTTTCAACATTACACAACTGCCGGTGGTTGAAGCCGGTAAATACAAAGGTGTAATCCATATCCATGATATTATCAAAGAAGGAATCATATAACTACAATTAAAACAACAAGAAATGAAAACAATTGAAGCGTTCAATGCGTACCGCAAAAAGATGAACGATAAAATGATGGATGCTCCCAATAATAAGATAATGAAACGTATTTATAGTTTGGATACGTTGACATATGAGCCGGGAGCTTTGGATTCAAAAACAAAAGAGATGCTTGGGTTGGTAGCGTCAATGGTTTTAAAATGTGATGATTGTATTTATTATCATCTGCAAAAATGTGCTGAACTTGGCGTGACAACCGACGAGATTATGGAAATCTTCGGTGTGGCAAACCTTGTAGGCGGAACCATTGTAATACCACATACACGCAGAGCTCTTGAGTTTTGGGAAGCCCTGATGGAGCAACGCAATTAGTCAATTGATTTATAAACGATTATACATGCTGGGAGCAAAGCATTGGATTGTGCTGATCTTCTTTAGTATCTTGGTAGTACCTGCCCTGTCACAAGTAACCAAGATTAGAGGAAAAGTCATGGATGTTGAAACATCCGAAGCAATTCCATTTGTAAATGTTTATCTTGTAGGCACGAGTGTTGGCACAACAACCGACTTCGAAGGCAATTATTATTTTGAAACGAGGGTTAGTGCCGATTCTGTTGCTGCCTCTTTTATAGGATACCAGCGTCAAAGTCAACCTATCAAGTTAAACCGCTACCAGGAAATAAATTTTACCCTACATCCTGATCAATTTCAGCTGGAGGAAGTAGTTGTTGTGGCAGGAGAAAATCCTGCTGACATAATTATGCGTAACGTTATAAAAAACAAGGAGATAAACAAAAATAATCAACTCGAATCTTATCAATATGAGGTGTATAATAAAATTCAATTTGATGCTAATAATTTTGATGAGAAACTAAAAGACAAGCGTCTGCTAAAGCAATTTGATTTTGTTTTTGATTTTATCGACACTTCAACTGTTAATGGGAAAACCTATTTACCTGTTTTCATTTCTGAAACGCTGAGTGATATTTACGTGAGGAAGAACCCTGACAAGAAAAAAGAGCGTATCAAAGCTGCAAAAGGTTCGGGAATTGAGAATCCAAGCATAGCTCAGTTTATGGGTAATCTTTATCAGGAAGTGAACGTATATGACAATTACATTCCATTATTTGGCAAAAACTTTGTTAGCCCATTGGCGGACTTTGCTTTTACTTACTACCGGTATTATCTGGTTGACAGCCTTATTCTTGAAAACGAGCGAAGTTATAAACTCATGTTCAAGCCAAGAAGAAAACAAGAGCTAACCTTCACAGGTAGCTTATGGATTCAGGACACCTCTTTTGCAGTAAAAAAACTGGAATTTGACGCTGCATCCGATGCTAACCTAAACTTTGTGAACGACTTATCCATTCGTCAGGAATTTAAAAACATCAATGGAAAACATTGGTTTTTAACATATGACTACATGGTAGCCGACTTCACAATCACCGATCAAAACAAAAAGCTTCCTGGTTTTTACGGACAAAGAACCACCACTTATCGTGATTTCATTGTCAATCAAACGAAAGAAGATTCTTTTTACAGTCAAACTTCTGAACTGCTGCTTGATGAAAACATTATGAAACAAACATCAGAGTTTTGGGAAGAAAACCGACACCTTAGCCTTTCAGATAAAGAATCAAAAATATATATGATGATTGATTCGATTGAGCGTGTTCCCATTTTCCGAACCTATTCTGATGCTATTTATACTTTTATCTACGGTTACCTGCCTTATGGAAAATTGGAGTTAGGGCCTTTGAATAAGTTGGCAAGTTTCAATTCGGTTGAAGGACATCGCTTTAGAATCGGAGCGCGTACAAGTACACTTTTCAGCGAAAACCTTCGCCTCGAAGGTCATTTAGCGTTCGCACTGCGCGATCAGCAAATGAAATACGGGGCCGGCATCTACTACACCTTTGCAAAAAATCCCCTTCGGGCTGTTGGTGCTAACTTTAAGTATGATATGGAGCAACTTGGCTCAAGTTTCAATGCGTTTAGCGAAGACAATATTATTGGATCATTATTCCGCCGACAACCGGCAGATAAGTTAAATCTCACGGGCGAATTTCGTTTGTATTACGACCATGAATGGTTCATTGGCCTTTCGAACAGGCTGGAACTTTTGCATCGTGAACTATTTCCTGTGGGCGACTTTCAGCTTAAAACCTACACTCCCAGTGGTGATTCAATCATTCATAACTCACTGATCACGACCGAGCTTGCTATTGAAGGTCGTTTTGCTTATCGCGAAAGAGTTGTTATTAAATCCTTTGATCGCATAAATCTTGGCACCCCCTACCCTGTTATCAATTTTCGGTATAGCTTAGGTGTACCAGGGCTCATCAATGGTGATTACGGTTATCACCGGTTACAGGCAGGTGTTTCACACTGGTTCAATATAGGTAGCTTTGGTTGGTCAAAATTTATTGTTGAAGGGGGACATGTTTTTGGGGAAGTACCATTTCCACTACTTGTTTTACATCCTGGAAATGAAACATTTGTGTTTGATGAATACGCATTCAACCTGATGAATTACTATGAATTCATTTCCGACAGGTATGCGAGTATTTATTATACCCATCATTTTGACGGCTTCTTTTTTAACCGTGTTCCGTTTTTCAGAAAACTTAAATGGCGCGAAGTGCTGTTTGTCAAAGGATTGGCAGGTTCCATTTCCGACGCAAACCTTCAGCTGAATTCGCTGCCAAAAGCGACCTTTATGCTTGATAAACCATATTTCGAAGCAGGAGCTGGCATTGAGAATATTTTCAAAATCATTCGGGTTGATGCTGTGTGGCGATTATCGCACAACGAAAATGAAGGTTCAACACCATTTGCAGTGTTTGTTTCATTGCAATTTGCCTTTTAATGTTTTAGCACCTGACAATTCTTTTACCTTTGCCACGTTAATTAATCCGATAAAAACTTAAGGTTCATGCAGCTACGCACCGCTAATCTCTACAAAAAATACAAGCAACGAACAGTTGTTAAAGACGTTTCTGTTTATGTGAATCAAGGTGAGATTGTTGGGCTTTTAGGTCCTAATGGTGCTGGTAAAACGACTACTTTTTACATGACTGTTGGCTTGATAAAACCATTATCGGGTCACGTTTATCTTGATGATCTTGATATAACCAACGAGCCGATGTATCGCCGGGCACAGCGAGGAATTGGATATTTAGCGCAGGAAGCCAGTGTTTTCCGTCAAATGTCGGTTGAAGACAACATTCGCTCGGTCATGCAGTTTAAAAAAATATCAAAGGAGGAGCAGCAAGCAAAGTTGGAAAATCTTTTGGATGAATTTGGTTTACAGCAAATTAGAAAAAGCAAAGGCATTCAACTTTCCGGTGGTGAACGCAGAAGAACTGAAATTGCGCGTGCACTGGCGGTTGACCCGGGCTTTATTTTGCTTGATGAACCTTTTGCTGGAGTAGATCCAATTGCAGTGGAAGATATTCAGGCAATTGTGGCAGCTCTAAAGAATAAAAACATTGGGATTCTAATCACCGATCACAATGTCCACGAAACATTGTCTATCACCGACAGGGCTTACCTTCTGTTTGAAGGATCCATCCTAATGGCAGGAACTTCTGAGGAGCTCGCTGCAGATGAACATGTAAGAAAAGTATATTTAGGGCAGAATTTCGAACTTCGCAAAAAATAATCCTACTTGTCAGTTTTTAAATCCAGAAAATGGGGTGCAAGCTACTTAGCTTTGGATATCAGCAAGAAAAACAATTAGCGACAGTAAAAGATAGAGCAATATAATAAACGGTATTGCTACAAATTGCAAAGTCACGATTAAAACAATGGATGCCAGAAGGAAAAAGTACCTGACTTCGTTTCCTTTTAAAGCAAAAGATTTAAATTTTAGTCCAAAAAGAGGCAATTCAGAAATCATCAAAACACTCATTATCAATCCCATTCCAATATAAAAATAGGTGTTAGTCACTACCATATAAAACAGCGATTGCTGCTCATACAATTGTTCGCGAACAAGCGGCAGAGAAGCAAGAAGCAGTCCTGAAGCAGGTGAAGGCAGCCCTATAAATGATTCTGTCTGGCGATCATCAATATTAAACTTCGCTAATCTTAGAGCAGCAAATAAAGGAACTATCAACGCAAAAAAGGGTAAAAGGTTTTGGTCGTGCCAAAGCACTGCCGGCAATCCATGACTTTTACTAATCAGCGCAAAAAGGATAAGTGACGGGGAAACCCCAAAAGAAACGACATCAGCCAATGAATCGAGTTGAGCTCCCAAAGGTGAGTAAGCTTTTAACATCCGGGCAGAAAAGCCATCAAGAAAATCGAAAACAGCAGCTAAAAAAATCATGTAAGCCGCCATCGTTAATTGATCCTGTGCGAAAAAAACGATGGAAATAACACCACTTAATAAATTCAGCAGCGTAATAAAGTTAGGGATGTGTTTCTTAATATTCATGGCGTTGATTTAAAAAGCAAAGATACGCAGCTTTCACCTTAACTGATAAAAAAAGTGATTCAGTATCCTTTTCAACTGAAAGGAAGGGATTACTGATTTTGCTACTCCTGTTAGATTGACTAAATTTGCCAAAAAAAATGATGAAAAGAATAATTTTCCTTCAGCTTATCATGACAACGCTCTGTTTTACACAAGCTTTTGGACAATTTGAAATTTCGGCAGAACTTCGTCCAAGGTTAGAAGTCAACAATGGCTTTAATTTTACACCCACTCAAGAAACAGATGTAACGACATACATCAGTCAGCGAAGCCGATTGAATTTTCAACTCACCAAAGAAAAATATGCCATTTACGTGAGCCTGCAAGACGCCCGGATTTGGGGAGACGAAAACATATCCTCAGGTACCGGTGCTTTTTCAAACAGTTCAAGTACTGGGCTTTACCAAGCATGGATGAAACTCAAATTATTTAAATCATCCACACTCAAAATCGGTCGTCAGGAATTTATGTATGATGATCAACGGCTATTATCAATAAGAAATTGGCCTCAATCAGGAATTACTTACGATGCTATATTGTTTCAATATTATAAAAATAAATGGCAGTTTGATATTGCATTGTCCTATAATAACGATAACAAAAAAGGTACTCCTGCTGGAAGTGGTCTGAATAATTTTGATGTTGATCCTATAAGCCGAAGGTTGCGAACTTTAAATTTCGTGTACTTGAAAAGAAATATACTAGACGGATGGTATGTCTCAACTACAGGTTTACTTACTGGTTATCAAAAGGATAAAACAACAAGTACAATATATCTTATGGCAACATATGGGTTGCATAGTGAATTTAAAAAAGCTGGTTTTGAAAGCAGAATTAATCTTTATGGACAGTCGGGGAAGAGTCAACTTGGAAAAGATGTAAGTTCATGGATGATAACAGCAGAAGCAGCTTACCGGTTAAAGAAATGGCGCCTTGGAGCAGGAATTGATCTTTTAAGTGGTCATGATGCTTCAAATAACGATTCGGACTATCAGAAAACGGAGCACAATTTTGACCTTTTTTATGGAATCAGATACCTCCGCTATGGTTTAATGAATCAATATGTTTTGCCTTCCGGAACATTAAACGGAGGTCTTGTTGATATATATCCAAGCATCCATTTTTACCCCAACACCAAAAACAAAATCAGCATTGATTATCATCACTTTGCTTTGCAACAATCTGTTGCTGATCCATTTGCAGAAAAATCCTATCTGGAAGGATCATTAGGTTCTGAAATTGATCTCGTATGGAGTCATAGTTTTTCAAAAGAATTAATTCTTAATGCTGGTTTTTGTTATTACATCACCAATGATACCTATTCAAAAGTCAAGCAAGTTGATCCTCAAGATCTTGAATCACCTTACTTTGGTTGGTTAATGATTACATTTAAGCCAACTCTTTTCAGATTTGAATAAATGATGACAGACGTTCGCAAAATTTCGATCGAAGCTTATGATTATCCTTTACAGGAACACCAAATTGCACGATACCCGTTAGAGCAGCGCGATCAGTCGAAGCTTTTACTTCAATTGGGTGAAAAAATCAGTGAGGACACATTTGCACAACTGGCTCATTATCTGCCATCTGAAACTTTACTCATCACCAATGAGACTAAAGTCATACGGGCACGCTTACTTTTTAAAAATGCAAACGGGGCATCAATTGAAGTATTTTGCTTAGAGCCGGCAGAAAACTTAGGTGATTCGCAAATTAATATTTCATCCAAATCACCTGTCAAATGGAAATGCTTTGTAGGCAATTCAAAACGCTGGAAATCAGACTCGCTTTTAATGGAAATCAATCCTATGGAGTTTAGCACCAGGCTTGCGGCAAAGAGATTGGAGAAAAAAGGTGATCACTCAATAATTGAGTTTTCATGGGACAACCAGGATGTTAACTTTGGTCAGATACTTGAAACAGCAGGTGAATTACCTTTACCACCATATCTTAACAGGAAAGCTGAAAATAGTGATAGCATCAGGTATCAGACAATTTTTGCTCAAAATGAAGGGTCAGTAGCTGCACCAACAGCCAGCTTACACTTCAGCAAAGAAGTTGTAGACAGTCTTACAGAAAAAGGAATTTCTTTAATAAATGTAACACTTCATGTAGGAGCAGGTACATTTAAACCGGTTTCCACCGAATCAATTGGTGAACATGACATGCATGCAGAGCGTATTTTTGTTAGCAGAGCAACTGTCGAAAAATTGCTCATACAAATTGGAAAGCCAATAATACCAATTGGCACAACGAGTATGCGCACCATTGAAAGTCTTTATTGGATTGGTTTAAAACTACTTACGGATGAAACAATTCAAATTTTGAAGGTAGACCAATGGACACCCTACACATATGAAGATGAGGCTATAACCATTTCAGCAGAAAGAACGCTACTGGCAATTTTAAGGTTCATGGATGCTCATAAGTTGAACGAAATTCAGGCATCAACCTCGGTTATGATTGCCCCGGGATATACGTTTAAAATTGCTACCGGCCTCATTACCAATTTCCATCAACCTAAAAGCACCTTGTTGTTGCTGGTTTCTGCTCTTATTGGAGATAAGTGGAAAGAAGTTTACGATTATGCGCTGAGAAACAATTTCCGTTTTCTAAGCTATGGTGATAGTTGCTTGTTTATTCCCTGATTAGAAACTAAAAATCAAGGATAAAACCCTAAAAATCTAAATTGGGCTGTATCATATAAGTATTTGAATTCAGTTCATATGCAATCAGGTTTCCGTATCCGGCTCTGTTAAGCATATAAACACCATTATCCAAATCGATGAAATGATAAGAATCAGACTTTATCACATGATCCATAAACTCCAGATCTACAGGTGTATGGCCATGTATCACCTTTTTATTCCTGATCTTTGAAGGGACAACCTTAAATTCCTTGGTCCAAAGCATTGCAAAGCGATCGGTAAATGGGTCATCGATGGAAAAATTCATACCGGCATGCACCAAAACATGCTTCTCTGTTTCGATAAAGAGCGAAAGATTTCGCATCCAATCGATATATTTTTCAGCAATTTCGGAGGCAAAATCAACTTTGAAGCTAGCAAGTGTTTCTTTTCCTCCGTGTAATTCCCACATCTTTTGAGTTTTTGTACGGAACGAAAGCCCCAGAAAGCGTGTTTTGTTTTTATCTTCATCCCAGGCTTTGACACAGTATTCCTCATGATTTCCCATTAGAAGGCGTATATCATATTCTTTATGTTGAAGCGACATGATATAGTCGATTACTCCTTTGCTGTCGGGGCCCCGGTCGATATAATCCCCCAAAAAAATCAACTCATCCCAGCGGGAAGGTTTGATCACATTTTCGATAAGACTACGTAAGGTTTTGCTGCATCCGTGAATGTCGGGGATTACCCATCTCTTTTTATCCATGAGGTTGGCCTTCAATTGATAATAAGGCAAAGATATAAAATGTCACCGCTTAATGGATAAAAGTGGTGATTTTTGAGCATAAAAAAGCGGACGCAAATCTTTTAAGTTGATCTGCGTCCGCCAAAATGAAAGTCAATTATTTCTTTTTCCCTTGATTAGCAACGGCTTCCATTAATTTCTTTATTTCCTCAGGATCTCCAAGGAAGTAGTCTTTAACAAATTCCATGTTATCATCAAACTCAAAAACATATGGAACAGCTGTTGGAATGTTAAAGGCAAGAATTTCTTCCTCACTCATACCTTTGAGGTGCATCACCAGTGCTCTAAGGCTGTTTCCATGTGCTGCAACCAAAATTTCACCATGTTCTTCCAATGAAGGTTTGATATCGCTATTCCAATATGGCAACATACGTTCAATCACTTCTTTAAGTGATTCCGTCAAAGGAAGATCAGCAGGATCAACATCCGAATAACGTTTATCAATTCGCGGGTTTCGTTGATCGTCCTCTTTTAATGGCTGTGGAGGAACATCAAAGCTGCGGCGCCAAAGCAACACTTGTTCATCACCATATTTGGCAGCTGTTTCAGCTTTATTAAGACCTTGCAACTCGCCATAATGTTTCTCGTTGAGTCGCCATGATTTAACTTCAGGAATATACATCAGGTCCATTTCTTCCAAAACAAGCCATAATGTTTTAATGGCACGTGTCAGGTAAGAGGTGTAAGCCATTTTAAAATCAAATCCTTGTTCTTTCAATAGTTTGCCTCCCTTGCGGGCTTCTTCAACTCCGTTTTCCGAAAGTTGAACATCAGTCCAACCGGTAAAAACATTCAGTTTATTCCAAGTACTTTCACCATGCCGAATTAAAACCAATCTTTTCATTTTTTGATATTTTATTATTAATCAATGAGATAACCAATTATCTTTTGTTTCTTATTATTTTTTGCAAATTTAATGCATTTCCTCCATTGCGATTGTATTTTTGTAGCATGAAACCTACAACGATACCAGCTTTTTTGAGGATGTTTTATCCTTCGCTGCTCTGGCAGATGCCTGAAGGAAACAAGCGGCTATACATCACTTTTGATGATGGACCCAATCCGGAGGTGACGCCTGTTGTGTTAGATTTACTCAAGTCATACAAAGCACACGCTACTTTTTTCTGTGTTGGTGACAATGTAAGAAAGCATCCTGAGACATATCAGCAAGTTTTGAGTCAAGGTCATTTGACAGGCAATCATAGCTATAACCACCTCAACGGCTGGAAAACTTCGTTGAATACCTATTACGAAAACGTTGTTTCTACAAAACAATATATTGATTCAGAATGGTTTAGACCACCTTATGGACGTATTACACCATCTCAGATTCAAGCATTAAAAAAGGAATTTAAGATTGTAATGTGGTCGGTTCTTAGCTACGACTTTGATGCTGAAACAAGCGAAGAGCAATGCATTAATAATGTGTTGACAAATCTAAACGATGGAGCAATCATTGTGTTTCACGATAGCCGAAAGGCAGTGAAGAATATGCTTCCCGCACTTGAAGCTACACTGAAAGAGGGAGTTGCGCGAGGTTTTAGCTTTGAACGAATCGATAGATAGCATCATATCTTGAATAAAAAAAAGAGCTAAACCGTTTAAGGTTCAGCTCTTTACATGATTTAAAAATCACTATACTTTTAGGAATCGTTTTTTGAACCTGTATCTCGCTAGATAGAGCGTATGATACATTGCTGGAACAACAACCAATGTTAGCACGGTAGCAAAGGAAAGTCCAAAGATAACTGTCCATGACATAGGTCCCCAGAATAAGGCATTGTCACCACCAAAGTAAATATCAGGATCGAAATTTTCGAACAATCCAATGAAGTCAATATTTAAACCTACAGCTAAAGGCACAAGGCCTAATACTGTAGTTATAGCAGTTAGTAACACAGGTCTGAGTCGGGTTTTACCAGCTTCGACAACACATTCGATTGATTCTTTCACAGGTAAGTCATCTTTTGGGCTAATCCCGAGACTAATTTTGCGATTGAGTTTCAATAAACTAATATAGTCAATTAGCACAATTCCATTATTTACCACGACCCCGGCAAGTGAAACAATTCCAATACCGGTCATGATCACAACGAAATCCATTTGGAAGGTAGCCAAACCACCAAAAACCCCAATGGTGCTCATTAACACTGTTGACATAATAATAACGGGTTTGATAACAGAATTAAACTGAGCAACAAGGATCAAAACAATGAGAGCCACAGCTATCAACAAGGCATTCACAAGAAAGCCCATCGAAGCTTCCTGTTCCTCCTGTTCACCGGTAAATGAATATCGATAGCCGTCAGGGAACTCCATCGAAGCAAGAACAGGCTTGAGTTTGTTGTTAATCTCAGTTGCATTATAGCCTTCCAAAACATTTGAATAAATGGTAATGACCCTGTTTCTGTCGATTCGGGAAACCGACCCATAAGTTGAACTTAATGAAACATCAGCAACGGCAGAAATTGGAACTGAAACCAATTTTCCGCTGGCTTGATCTCTGAAAGTGATCGTTTGATTAATAAGCGAGGCAATATTATACCTGTATTCATCCTGCATGCGAAGCTGAATTGGATACTCATCTTCCCCAACTTTGTAGTTTGAAATTTCAGATCCAAACAAAGCTGTACGAATTGTACTTCCAATTTGAGCAGTCGAAAGGCCAAATCTGCGTGCTCTGTCACGATCTATTGTAACATTTATTTCAGGTTTTCCAAGGTCGAGGTCAATTTGAAGCGCTTCGATACCAGGGATATAGGCATTATTGATCTCACTAATAACGGAGTCAGTAATTGCCAGAAGTTTATCAAAGTCGCGACCACTTACCTCGATATTGATTGGTTTTCCAACAGGAGGACCTTCGTTTTGCTTTTCAACTGTAATCACAGCGCCTGGATAATTACCAATGATTGCAGTAGACATTTCCTTCATAATATCCACAGTACTAACACCTCCTCTATCCTGAAAATCAACAAAAGTTACAGTGATGAGACCCTTATTAGGAGTTCCTCCCCTGCCAGTAAAACCATCATTCTCGCCCACTGCTCCTTTTCCAACATTGGTAAGTACCGATTTCACAAGAGGTTTATATGGTTCAAGAATCCGATTTATATGTGCTTCAAGGATTTTGGTAACAGAGTCGGTAGCTTTTATGTCGGTACCTAAAGGAAGTTCTGCCGAAACATTCACATATTTTGGATCTCCGGAAGGAAAAAACTCAACAGTTGGTTTAGTTCCGAAATAAAAGGCAATTGAAAAAATCATAAGAAAAAAGGTCCCAATCACAACCCAAAGCGCATTCTTGCCTTTTAAAGCGAAACTTAGGGTAAGTATGTACATCCTTTCCAACCAAACAAGAAACACATTTTGAAACCAACGAGCCTGACGATTTAAGAAGGCCAAATTAGCAAGACCTATTAAAGCAAATAAAACAAGAAGGCTACCTATTGTATTTTTTCCGATGAAATATGCAATTGCAGCAAGGGTTATCATAATTCCAGCAACAATCAGTGTATTCTTTGCATTTGGGCGTTCGTTCGGATCTTCATTTTTAAAGAAGGCCACTAATATAACAGGGACCAACACCAAAGCTGTAAAAAGTGAAGCAGTTAAAGTTATAATCAAAGTGATGGGCAAATATTTCATAAATTCACCCATTATCGATTCCCAGAAAATCAAAGGGAAGAAAGCAGCAAGAGTTGTTAAAGTTGAGGTTATGATTGGTATTGCAATTTCACCCACCGCCAATCGGGCAGCCTCTCCTACTGGATGTCCTTTATCTACGAATCGATGGATATTTTCAACAACAACAATAGAGTTATCCACGAGCATTCCTAATGCTAAAATCAGAGAGAACAGGACAATCATATTTAACTGAAAACCCATTAAACCCATAACCATGAATGAAATGAACATGGATAGCGGAATTGATATTCCTACGAATAACGCGTTTCGGGTGCCAAGGAAGTAGAATAGGATAAACACCACGAATATAACCCCCATAATAATACTGTTTTCGAGGTTTGTCAATTGGAGCTTGATTTGCTCCGACTGGTCATTCGTGAGTGTTATACGCAAATCACTTGGCAACGTATTTTCGGCACGGGATTTATCCAGCAACTTAAAGATTTTATCTGTAGCATCCAGCAAGTTTTCACCCCCCTTTTTTATGACCTGCAATGAAACAACAGGTT
The DNA here is from genome assembly GCA_964463695.1 of uncultured Lentimicrobiaceae bacterium. GTDB lineage: Bacteria > Bacteroidota > Bacteroidia > Bacteroidales > F082 > JALNZU01. The sequence goes on from CAYXCZ010000009.1 coordinate 20,058, forward strand.
GATCATCCAAACGGGCAAAACTTGTTGGCTCTTCAAAGCCATAAATAACTTCGGCTACATCGCGTAAATACACAATTCGCTGATCTTCATGCTTAACAATAATATCCTCAATTTCCTTAATAGAACTAAACTCGCCGGCAACACGTACCGATCGGCGTGTGTTTCCTGATTTTAATTCACCACCGGAAATGGACATGTTTTCATTACGGATAGCGCCGTCTATATCATTAAAGCTCAGCCTGAAAGCATCCAATTTATGCTGGTCAACATTCACTTTCACTTCCTTTTCGGTGATACCGGTTAGCTCAACTTTTGAAATCTCCGTGTAAGTTTCAATTTCATCCTCAAGAAACTCTGCAAAAGTCTTCAACTCATTAACGCTGTAATCGCCCGAAAGGTTAATGTTGATAATAGGAAACTCCGAGAAGTCGATATCGGTAATCATCGGATCATCCAATAAATTGTCGGGGAGGTTCTTTTTAGCTTTGTCCACAGCATCTTTCACATCCTGTAACGCTGCTTTAATATCAACATTGGTATTAAACTCAACAAAGATGTTCGAAACGTCCTGACTCGAAAGTGAGGTCATTTTTTTAATCCCTGTCACCGATTCAATTTCCTTTTCCAACTCGCGGGTGATGAGGTTCTCTACATCAAGTGGAGGGTTACCGGGATAGATCGTTTGCACCATTACCGTAGGAATCACGATGTCCGGAAAAAGCTCTTTTGGCATTGAACGATATGCATAAAAACCAAAGAAAGCAAGAATCAGAATTGTCAGAAATACGGTATTTGCATTTTTTAACGCCCAGGTTGTCATGGAAAAATCCCTGATTTCCAATTCGGGCTGTGTATCTTTCATTTGTTCCATCTTCGGAATTATTTATTCATGATTTTAACTACAGCACCATCGCTTACACGATTGTAACCTTCAACAATAATTACTTCTTCAGCAGTTAAACCTGTCTCAATGAGTGTTTCTTCAAGATAAGTACGTCCGGGAGTAATATATCGCTTACGGGCAACTGGTTCACCGTTTGACTGTTCAGTAATATATAAGTACTTTCCTTTCATATCTTCTCTGATAACTTTTGAAGGAACAACTATGCTATTGGCAGCTGAAAAATCATTGACGTTAATCACAGCAACCATATTTGGTTTGAGCATGTTCTCGCTGTTGTCAATTAAAAGTTCAACTTCAAACGTACGGTTGTTTTTATTAACTACGTTACCTATTCTGTTGATTAAAAATGCTTTGCGAAATTCAGGATAAGTTGGTAATGTTAACACAACTGAGTCACCTTTCTTCACACTGGAGATATACCTTTCAGAAACATCAGCTTTCACATACATCTTATTCAAATTTACCATGTGAATCATTGTTATACCAGGGCCAGCAAGTTCGCCTTTTTTATGGCTTACTTTTTCAATCACTCCATCAAAAGGGGCTTTTATTGTTGCAAGATCAAGCTGAGCCTGAAGGGTTGCAAGGCGATTCTCGAGGTTAGCTTTATTGTTACTAGCTTCGAGGTACTGCATTTCGGAACCCACTTTTTGTTTCCACAAACGTTCCTGGCGCTCAAAAACATCCGTTGCCAGAACCAAGGAAGTTTTAATTTCCTGAATAGATTTATCAGTTATCTCCGTATTGAGTTTAACCAAAAGCTGCCCTTTCGACACCCTGTCGCCTTCTTTTACATACACTTCTTTGATCTGACCGTTTACTTCGGGTGAAATCATTGCTTCCTGAACAGCTATAATAGCGCCGCTTGCATCGAAATAATGATGAAAAGTAGTTGGCGCCAGAACGGAAGTAACCACCGGCACACGGTTAACATTGTTACCATTAGCATCAGATGCTGCCAGCTGAGTTTGTATGGCTTCAATTTTTGCATTTAACTCTGTTTGCTGTTTTCTATAGCTCTCAAGTTGGGTATTGAGATCTTGGTTCGAAGCCTCACCACCACCGCAGGAAGCCATAACTATCGCTGCAAGAGCGAAAAGGATAATGTTTATGTGTTTCATTTTTAAAAGATTATTCATTGCTTGTAAATTCTGGATAATGTTGATTAATATACTCGTGGCCTTTTTTGGAAATCACCCCATAAAGATGATACTTAAAAACCTCTTTAAAAAAGTAGTCTGAATGGATTTCTTCAGATGTAATAATATCGGTATGCATCAAGTTTTCAATACGTAAAACATGAAGTTTGGCTATGACTTGAGAATCGAAATTCAGACGATACAATCCATCACTTTTACCTTTCTCAAGATTACTTAGGGTGGATTGAAACATACTACTGCGATGTAAATCACGCACTTTCTTAAATATGGATGGATAAAAACGCTTCAAGTCGAATTCAAAACCAGGGTTATGCTCTTTTATCATTTCGTTTGCAAGGTTATATACCTTAAACAATTCCTCAAGAGCGTTTAACCCCTCATTGTACAGGTTCTTAAAATTACATGTGTTCTTCTCAACCATCTGTGCGACGGCTTTATCGACTAACTCGGTTTTATCAGTAAAATGCTGGTACAACGTCTTTTTCGAGATCCCCATTTGTCGCGCCAATTCTTCCATGCTAATGCTTTTAATGCCATAGCGCTGAAACAATTGGGTTGCCTCTTGAATGATTTCGCTGGTTTTTAAGTCCATTTCGTTAGTACTTTTATTCACTTTCTGAGAGTAATGTTTCCATGGCAACGCTCTTATTCAATAAGCTAAGTGCAGCATTGATAAATTGTGATTCGGCAGTAATGTATTGATTGTGCGTATTGAGCAGGTCGAGGCTACCAGCCAAGCCTTCGGAATACTTTATACCTGTTCTCCTGAATATTTTTTCCGCAAGATCTTTATTTGAGCGTGTGTTCTGGTAAGTTGACAAAGCATTCGTTAACTCATCTTTTGTTGTTTTATGCTTAAGATTCAAACTTGTTGAAACCATCTCTTCAGCGACTTTTGTTTTCTCGAACTGAAATTTGGCCTGTTTCACCTTATGCATTCGTTCACCACTGCTTAAAATTGGAATTTGCATGCTGATACCCCAAACCGAGCTGCTGTACCATTTTCCCTTTGAGCTGAAGAAGTCCCACTCATTTCGTTGAGCTTGTGTCTGGTAATTCAAAAAAGCTGAAACAGTTGGTAAAAACGCACTTTGCTCCAGTTTTACCTGCAAAAGGGCCAGATCCTGCTGATTCTTCAGGATTTGGAAATCAATATTCGAACCGAGTTTAAACTGTTTGGCAAGCAGTTGTTCTGCAGCAAGTTTCTCAGTTAATGTGACTAAAGTCTCGGTAAGTTGAATCTGATCCTTATCGCTCATTCCCAGCTGATATTTTAGCATAGCTGTTGTGCTTTCGATCTGACTAAGAATATTGGTGCGACTCACTTCCAAATCAGCCAAAAGCAAGTGAAGCTGATCGTATTCTGTTTCTTCTGCAAAGCCGTTCTCAACAATGATTCGGGTTTGCTCGGCGAGCTTTGACGTGATTTTCAACGTTGAATCAATAACTGAAATGCCTTCCTGAGATGCTAAAACCAGAAAATAAGCCTCTGATACCGATTTGTTTACCTCTGTTTTTGTTTTAACAAAACTCTTCTTACTTTGCTCCAAATAAGCCTTTGATGCCTGTAGACCAACAAGATAACTTCCTGAAAACAATAATTGATTTACTGTTGCTCCAAGGCTTCCGCTATATCTTGTTCCAAACTGAACTTCGATATCTTGTCCGGGCTGACCAAAAAAATCGCCGGGAACGAGTTGTACCGGCAACCCAATGTTGTCGTTGTAACCAATAGTTGCGCTTGCCTGAGGCAAACCGGTGGCCACCGTTTCCTTTACTTTGTATTCAGCCGACTCGATATCAAACGAAGCATTACGCAAATCATAATTGTGCTGCTGCGCATAGGCCCTTGCCTGTTCGAGGCTCAGTTGGATGACTTGCTGCGACCACAATGGTAGCGACAAAACATAGAAACTAAATAAAAACAAGAACTTTTTAAAATTGAACATATTGAATTTTTATTAATAATGATTGTAGAACTCTGTTTTGAAATAATGGGCAAAATTATTTCTTAATGACAAACGGAAACTATTTTTGTTTTAAAAGTTTCCTAAGTTTTTGTTAATTGATGTTAACTTTCGCTTTTCTACTGATAATTGATCCAATACGTAAAATATGTAACGCAGACATTATTCATCTATGTTGATGCAGCATATATGTGTTTGAATTGTGTCAAACTACATAACACATTTAAAAATAATAACTTATGTCAATAATAAAAAAAACTATCCTAAAAATACGAGATTCTTGGGATAGTTTTATCGACTGGAAAAAGTCGAAAAATGCGGATTTTGTTGGCGTTATTTCACCGCAATCGTTTCAATTTCTATTAAAGCATTGAGAGGCAACCCTTTAACTGCAAAGGCAGCACGCGCGGGAGGGCTGTTTTGATAGTATTTACCATAAACAGCATTCATGGCTGCAAAATTCGACATATCGCTAAGCAAACATGTTGATTTGACAACATTTTCAAAGGTGTAGCCAGCAGCCTCCAGAATTGCCCCGATATTTTTCATTACCTGTTCGGTTTGCACTGTAATATCCTCTTCAACAAGTTTGCCTGTTGCAGGATCGATCGGAATCTGTCCTGAGATAAACAACATCCCGTTAGCTTCAATAGCCTGACTGTAAGGACCTATTGCTCCGGGAGCATTTGATGTGGAAATAACTTTTTTCATTGTTTCAATTTTGCACAAATATATCCAATTGAATTTGGAAAATGTAAAAAACCTACAAATGAATTTGTGACTAGATATCGCGGAAATCCTTTTTCTTGGTAAGCTTAAGATCCTGAAGTACTGAGGCTTTAACGTTTAACGAAAAATTCCAGCTTTTACGCGGTCCTATCGGAACCCAGCTAAAACGCATCTCCCAGCAGTGCAGGTCACGGTAAATATTTAAACTGGTGTAGGAAAGACCTTTATTTTCGAAGTCCCATCCAGATTGTGCCGAAACTTTCCATTTTGGAGTAATATTTATATCCCCTGAAAACCCAAGGGTTTGAACAACTTTACGTGTATCCGACCGAATATAATCCCGATATAGGATATTATTCGAATAACGTAAGTTGTAATTTATTGAAAGCGACCATGGTATCGACCAATCGACATAGTCATCCGGATTTCGCTGAATGTCATTAATCTCGGCTTCACTTGCCATGGAAGAAGGAGGTTGTTCCGGCTTTTTTTCGGGTGTTTTGGCAAAATCCTTCTGACTTAATTTCCAGCTCGCACCAAAGTTCCAAGTCGATTGTGTTGGCCGAAGCAACCTTTTGTTTTCTGTCCATTCAAACTTATTAATTTGTTTACCCATGGAATCAAGCACATATGGATCCCAACTACTTGAATAATTGATATTAAAGTTCTTAAAAAGACGTGTACGCCCACTCATTGTTATGTAAGAAAGATTTAGGGAATCACGGGCAAGATCGTAAGAACCACTGATAGAGAAATCTTCAATAAGCGGGATTTTCTTCATTCCGGTAATGGTATCCTTCTTTGAGCGTACTTTAATCTCCAAATTATTGCTTATGCCAAAGTTGATTCTTCCGGATTTGCTTTCAGGCGGTGACCCAAAAATTGATCCTTCATAACGTGAATAGACCTGCTCCACACCATCCCCATCGACATATGAATCGTAATAATTCCATTTTGGATCCGAAAATTCAGGAGTGTAGGTAAATCCAACACGGGGTGTAACAACATGACGAATAGCTCTGATAGGGCCTTTTTTAAAATTCACCATCCCATAGACTTTTGTGCTAAGGTTTGTTGAGAGGTTGTAATCGAGCACGTTACTAAATCCAGCGATGGTATCAATTTTCTCATAACCTACAATGGTATCATTGTTTTCGAAAAGAGTATCATTGACCCAGCTTTTTCTGCGCGAATCAAAGTACATCCTGTCGGTGATGTTAATCGAATTTGTGAGCGAAAAATGCTTTAGGATTTTAAGCGGGAGGTTAATCGGTATGTTGTGCTGAATCCCATTACGCATTTTAGTAAGGGCTCCCGGTTTAAAAAGTAAACTATCAGGTAAGCTTATGGTATTTTCGGCTTTCATGGTGTAACCCATGTTCAATTCTTCGTACCATTTGGATTTTCCAATACTGTTCTTACGTTTTAAAGGATTGATCTTGTTTGTGTTAAAAGTAATGGATGGCAAGGTTACGTTTACAACCTTTGTCTTGGTATTTTGACGGTGACTTGCATTTGCTGTTAAAAAATACTTGTTGTTCCAATTTGTTTGGTAGGCAATCGACGACTGAAATTCGTTACTCAGATAGCTCTCAGTATTAACAGGATTAAACGTATTGAAGTTGCTGCTTACAATATTAACATTGGCACTAAAACGGCTGCTCGGGTGAGCTTTGGCATCCTGCTGATGGGTCCACCTGATGCGAAAATCGCGGCTTTTCTGATAATCAGCTGCACCTTCCACACCTGTGATATTGATAGCGTAGGAGGTGTTCAGGTTACCGCTGTATTTATATCGCTTAATATACCGTAGCGTTGGTTTTAAAGCCCAGCTACCACGTGTGTAGATGTCACCCAAAATATCCAAATCAATATTTTCATTAATGGCCCAGTAATAGCCTCCGTTTTCGAAATAAAATCCACGCTTGTCAGCTTCACCATATGTTGGAATTCGAATTCCTGAACGCTGGCCGCTTTTGTTTGGAAACATGCCAAAAGGAACAGCTAACGGAGTTGGCATCCCCTCAATAACAAGATAAGCAGGACCTGTTACAATTTTATTATCAGGAATAACTTTTGATTTGGCAAAACGGAATTCAAAATGCGGATGCTCTTTGTTATTACAGGTTGTATAACCACCGGATTTAATATTGATGGAATTGTCAGCCATCTTCTTCACCTGTGATCCATGCAAAAAACCCGCCCCATCTTCGGTCACAACACTGTTTATGATTCCTTTTTTGGTATTAAAGTTGTAGTTAATCTCTTTAGATTCAAATGTTTGTGTTTTATCAGTGAAGCGTGGTGTTCCTGTAACAATACCTGCAGTATCAGCAACACCACGGGCATAAACCTGATTGGTTTCAAAACTGAATTCAATGTATGCCGCCTCAAGCTTGATATCACCATAAGTAACTACCGCATTGCCATATAAATAAACTTTTTTGTTTTTTAAATCCTGAATGATCGAGTCATTAGCTGTGCGCTCAACTTTTGCTTCCAGGGTTGTTTTGGCTTTTTGGGCAAGGCTGTCTGAAACCACCAAACTATCCGAAATTGAAAAATTGAGACTATCAGAAATTGAAAACTTAAGGCTGTCAGAAACGACAGGCAGTGTGTCGGGAGGAAACAAAATGGAATTTCCGCCGTTATTATGTTGTAAGAAATTGACAGAGAACAGCTTTTCTGACCCTCCAACTACAAATATCCAGGCGATAGAAATCATCACCAACACACGCAGGATATTTTTTAAAGGTTGAAATGGTTGTGCCAAAGCAGATTCGATTAAATTTGTATACGATTATAACGAAGAATTTCAGAGTGCAAATATACTTTCAAAAAATGATTGCCAAACCGACATTCCTTCAACGTATTCCATTTTACTTTGTTGTGTTGGTTTTGATGATTCTGCCAAAAGCAGAGCTCATTGCTCAAAAAGGGAGTAAAATACGGACTATTGTTATTGATGCAGGCCATGGCGGACGTGATCCGGGAGCTGTTGGCAAGCAATCAAAAGAGAAAAACATTGTTCTTGATGTAGCTCTGTTAACTGGCACTTATATCCGTCAAAACCTGCCTGATGTAAAAGTGATTTTTACACGTTCAAAGGATGAGTTTATTGAGCTGCACCGCAGGGCAGCAATTGCAAACGAAAACAATGCAGACCTCTTTCTGTCGATCCATTGCAATGCTTCAGTCGACACAAAAGTATTTGGTGCTGAGACATTTGTGATGGGTGAACACAAAACAGAAGCAAACCTCGAGGTAGCAAAACTTGAGAATGCTGCCATTCTTTTTGAAGAAAATGCCAGCGATGAATACGGAGGATTTGATCCTAACAGCACCGCAGCTTATATTGCACTCTCGCTTTTTCAATCTGACAACAAGCAACAAAGTATCAAAATTGCCCAACAGGTTCAGGAACAGTTTACAAAACGTGTTGGCCGCAAGGATCGCAGTGTGCAGCAGGCAGGATTTTTAGTCCTCTATAAAACAGCTATGCCGAGTATTTTAATCGAGTTGGGGTTCATTACCAACCTGAATGAGGAAAAATTTCTTATGTCGGAAGAAGGGAAAGCTTTTATGGCTTCTGCAATCTATAGAGCATTCAGGGAATACAAACAGCAATATGAGCGCGACAACATCATTCCTATTGAGATACCGGAGGAATGGAAAGAGATTCTTGCACCTTCAAAAAAAGACACCACAACTACAGTTAAGCCCTCGCCCGAACCTGAAAAAATAATAGAGAAAGAAAAGATAGTTTCACAACAGACACTAACTCAGAAACCGACCGAATCAATTGTTTACAAAGTACAATTCGCAACCTATCCGCGCGAAATTCCGCTCAGCGACAAACGGTTTAGTCAGCTTACAGACGTGGGGGTTTATTTTCATAACGGATTATTTAAGTACACCTCTGGAAGTTTCTCAAACTTAAAAGACGCGATTAATCATCAATCAAAACTGCGAAAAAATGGCTATGACGATGCGTTCGTTGTTGCCTTCGAAAAGGGAATTCGGATCAAAATTGAAGAGGCTGCTAAAAATAACTAGTGAGAAAAGAATAAATGCATATTTCAAATTTCGGAAAAAATGATTGTTCCAAAAGGATGCGCCTAATATTCAACAAGATAATGATTTCAAAATATTAACAATGAAGCCATTGACCAGCATGAATTCAATGATGTATCTTTGCAGTGCTTTTTGAAAAACACATTCAAAAAAAGACAATGGTCATAAATGCAACCATAAGGTATTAAATTGGGTCATTATTTGTAAAAAACAAATCGGATGTTGGATTTACATTTGCGTCTGATAATAATCATGTAAAAGATGAAAAATAAAAAAGTATATGTTGTTGCATTCCTGTTTATTGCAGCATTATTCTTGTTTATCTGGGGTTTTAATTTCCTAAAGGGAAAAGATATTTTCAACAAAGAGACGTTATTTTATGTTGAATACAAATCGGTTAACGGGCTGATTAAAAGCAATCCTGTTGTATTAAACGGCTTAAGGATTGGTCAGGTGCGTGATATTTATTTTCACCCGGATCTGAGTGGTCGTCTGATCGTTCAATTGTCAGTCACCACTGATTTCCCAATTCCTTCGAACAGTATTGCCCGCATTTACAGTTCCGACCTTATGGGATCAAAAGCGATAGAACTTCAGTTAGGAGATGCCAAAACAAATCTGAAACAGAATGATACACTGTCTTCTTCAATAGAAGCAAGTCTTATGGATGAGGTTAATGCTCAGGTACTTCCATTAAAAATGAAAGCAGAGGGTCTTATTTCATCGCTTGATTCATTAGTGGTTATCGTTCAAACACTCTTAAATGAGAATTCACAAGGCAATATCATAGAAAGTTTGCAAAATGTTTCCAAAACAATCAAAAATCTGGAACGCACCTCAGCCACAGTAGAAACTATAGTGATGACAGAACAATCGCGATTGGCATCAATCCTTTATAACATCGAGCTTATTACCCGTAATCTGGAGCAAAACAATGGTCAGATAAGTAAAATCCTTGCTAATGCAGCCACATTTTCCGATACACTTGTGAAAGCAGATATTGGCGGAACGGTTCGAAGTGTGAACGCTTCGCTTGCTGAGCTCAATTTTATGCTTTCCACTATAAACAACGGGCAGGGATCTGTTGGAAAAATCATGAGTAACGACACGCTGTATTATCAACTGGAAAAGTCGGCAGAGGAACTCAATAAACTTCTTGAAGATGTTCGGCTAAATCCCAAACGTTATGTGAAGTTCAGTTTATTTTAGGCGCAATTATTTTTCCTGCTCTTCTTTTTGAACCTCTTCAATTTCGGGCTCAATTTTTCTAAAAATATCCATTCGATCTGTTGGTCGTAACTTTTCCAGCCAACGAAATCCTTTAAGAATTGCTTCTTCTTTTGGTAAATCTTTTTCGGGATACATCACCTCATTGGGCCCTGAAAAATATGAAATCCCCTTAATATTATTATCTTCAAGGCGTATCATCAACGTACTTGATTTTGCCAAATTGATACCAACTAACTGACCGTCATCCTCCCTTACCCAGTAAACCGTTTGAGCGTTGCCGTCAACAAATATTTTATCCAATTCATTTTCAACAAAATAACCAACCATATTCTTTCCTTTAATCTGATTGTAATTTACCATCGAATCGCGTGAAATAATAAAAGCGCTGTTGTGCATTACCAATGAATCAAGTTGTTGATTTGCAATGGTCACAAAAATAGAATCGGCTGTCAGCTGATTTTTTGATGACCATAGCACTGGGTCATTGTACATACGCATCGTGGAGTCAGCCATATGATAAACCAATGAGTCGCAGGAACCCTGAAGATCAGACCTATAGAAACGAACACCATAATATGCCAGCATCTGTTTGGCTTGCTTATCCTTATCAAAAAACATAAACATTGTGTCAGCATGCATGAAAAGGCTATCGTTCTTTTCATATGAAATAGCCACGGTTTTCTCAGTAACATACGAACGACCCTCATCTTCCCATATTCGGCCTATTTCTCCTTTAATAATCATTTTATGTGTCGTATCCGTAATGACAACATTCCCCCGCGCATCACCAAATCCGGTATTACGGTCGTAAAACATCCAATCGGATTCAACAACCTGATCTTCTGTTGTTAGCTGATTGTTTTTCTCAAGCTGAGCGACATCAAGACGCGTATTGTACCATCCCGATTCGGCATAAATTGTATTGTCTTTTCCCCGGATTAATGTTGGGCTATAGAACCAGGCCGTTTCGGTTCTTGTATTATAAACCATTGTATCAGTGTAGGTTGTATAATCCGGATTAATAAGTTCCACATCTTTACTGAAATAAAACTCTTTTTTATCACTTTGATAATAGCCCTTTTTGCTCTTAAGAAGATTCTCACCGCTGGTGATTGTTCCACTATCAGGATAGTGAGCCAGTCGCGTGAGCCTGTAATAGAGCATATACTCGGTTTCCAAAATTGTCGAATCATCAACAAGTCTCACATGATTAAACAATTCAGCAACCTTACTTTCACCATTGTATTTGAGTTTATCTCCATAAATATTCAGGGTATCACTTACCTTGATATGTACATTACCAAAAGCATCAAAATTTCTGCTTTTTTCGTTCAGATAAGCACTGTCGCAGTAAAACCAGGTTGAGTCCTGTCTGAGGATCACATTTCCTTTCAGGCGTTCAATATCGGGTCCCAACTTCTTGTCGAACTGTTGCAGCTGAGCCCTCTCAATGTGAATTACCGTTTTTTGTTGCGGGAAAACAGCGATTGAAAACACTATGACAAAAAAGAATGAAAGAAGATACCTCAGGAGGTTCATAAATTATATTTAGTCTGCAAAAATAAGACTATTCACTCAGCAGGTTGACGGCGAATTAATAAATAGGTGAAAATCTGATTCTGTAGCAAATTTTGGAGCCACTAAAATCGATTGAAAAGTGAGTTTTAATTGCCTTAAAAGAAAATTAATACCTCTAAATCAAAAAAACGGCCTGCTTTTCTGCGTAATTTAGAATGATTATTTCGTAAACCTGAGCCCCTTTTACACTAATTTTACGGCCATTGATGCAGGTGTTGTGTGTCAGTAAATTCAGCACTTTGAAGGGCTTGGGGCATAATGGGAAACAAATTAATTACTTATTGTTTGGTAATTTTTGCAATAAAACCTGCAACCCCTAACAAATCTAAAGCCTTTCGGTCTGCTATCAAAATCGCGTTTCGGTCATTGAATTAATTCATCAGATAATGGATGCAACATTTGATCCTCATGCTAATTATGAGGCTACAAAACGAAAGGCGGGCTATGTGACCCGCAAAAATGCGACGCAACAAACCTATGATCGTATAGGATTTATGTCAGGTTTGGAGGTTCATCAGCAGCTGCTTACAAAAGAGAAGCTGTTTTGTCACTGTCCGGCAGGCATTTACAACAAAAGCGATGTTTACGATGCAGAGCTTATTCGCCATATGCGCCCGACACTTAGCGAGCTTGGTGAATACGACGGTACAGCTTTGATGGAATTTAAAACACGTAAAGAAATCATTTATCGGCTTCGGAACGAAACTGCCTGCACCTACGAAGTTGATGACACTCCTCCTTTTCCAATAAATCGCGAGGCTCTTGATATTGCCATCGAAATATCATTGCTTTCAAAGTTAAATATTGTTGGAGAGGTTCATATAACCCGTAAGCAATACCTCGACGGTAGTATTCCAACTGGTTTTCAACGAACTGCCATTATTGGTGTTGAAGGTGAAATCGAGTTGAAGAATAAAAAAATCAGGCTAATACAACTAAGTATTGAGGAAGATTCTTGCCGTGAGATTTCGGATATTGGTCACGTACGAATATATAAAACCGATCGGTTGGGTATGCCACTTATTGAAACTGTGACTTATCCTGAGTGTCTGAATCCCGACGAGGTGATGGAAGCCTGCAATTATATCCGGTTTTTAAACCGAAGCACAGGAAAAGTCAGGACCGGTATCGGAAGTGGCCGACAGGATGTTAATGTTAGCTGCAGAGGAGGTTCACGAGTAGAGATTAAAGGAGTTGCTCATACTAAATGGATTCCAGAACTGACGCATATTGAGGCATTTAGACAATGGTCGTTATTGCTTTTAAGAGATGAATTAAGGCAACGAATTCCTGCATTTAACAATTGGAAAATTGTTACTCAGACTTTTGTTCCTGAAGATGATCAATTAATGTATCCGCCTTTGGCTCAAGCAATAGCACGAAAACAACCAGTTACAATTATCAAATTACCAGGTTTTAAAGGCGTGTTATCACATTTCACTCAACCGGGAAAATGTTTCGCTGATGAGTTGAGCGATCGGTTGAAAGTGATTGCCTGTCTCGAAAAACCAAATATGCTGCATAGTGAATCATTAGGTTCAGAAATATCCTCAGCAGAATGGAAACTTCTGGCTCGTATTGCTTCAACATCAAACGAAGACGCTCTTATCATAATATGGGGTCCGGAGGCTGACATGAAAGTTGCTTTTGAAACCGTTGAAGAAAGATGCAAAATGGCTTTTGAAGGTATTCCAAACGAAACACGAAAATCGTTTGTTGATGGTACAACCATTTTTGAGCGTGTTCTTCCTGGTGCCGACCGAATGTATCCAGACACTGACTCCGCCCCTATTCCATTGGAAGACAAATTAATACAGACTCTTGGAGAAAATCTCCCTTCTGATATCATTGATCGTTACCGGCAGATGAAAGAGTGGAACATTCCTGAAGATACGTATAAATTTATTTTAGCCCGAAATCTGTATCCGGTGTTGAACGAAATCGTCACAAACTTCAATTACAATCCGGCCCTTATTGGATCATTCATTGGTCAGCGTTTGAAAAACCTGATGGGTAAGCACAAAAATTCACGGTTTAAACCAGGTAAGATATATCATCTTTTTTCGTTTCTGAAACAAGAGAATCTTGACCCAAGACTATCCTGGCATATGCTGCCAATACTGATGGAACACCCCAGGATTGAATTTGAATCTGCTCTTACAATTATGAAGTTCAAGCGCATGAATCGGGAGGATATAGTAAGTAAAATACCCTATCTGCACGAAAAATTTATCGCAAAAAAAGGGAAGGAAGATTCGCGGCACAGACAGAACTGGATCATGGGTCAACTAAGAAAAATTGCCGCTGGAAATATGGATTTAACAGTGCTTGCGCAACACATAAATGAATCAAAGAAATGAGTGAAGATATTTTTCAAGGATATAAAGGTTCCGGATTAGAAATGTTGAAAAAATTCAACACGCGGGTCTGGGGACAAGCTGAAGTTGAAACAACACGCGGACGGTTTGTTGGCACTGTTTTACCCAGGGCTGAAAACGATGATGATCAGCATATTGTATTGAAAATTGCAACGGGCTATAATGTTGGGATTGATGTAGCAACTATCACTTCCATTAAAGAAACGGGCTATAAAAAAGCCAATTATAAAATTCCTGAAAAGCAATTTCCAGTCACCCAGGGTCTTCCAAAAGTTAAGCTTTTTGGAACTGGGGGTACGATCGCTTCACGTCTGGATTATCGCACCGGCGCAGTGATTCCGGCCTTCTCACCAGGCGAACTTTATGGCGCTGTTCCCGAATTAGCAGATATCTGTAACCTTGAAACAGAGAAATTGTTTGCAGTTTTTAGCGAAAACATGGGGCCAAAACAGTACGTCGCACTGGCAAAAGCAATTGGAAAAGAGATTGAACTGGGTGTTGACGGTATTGTAATCGGACATGGCACTGATACGTTGCATCATACAGGTGCCGCACTTACTTTTATGTGTCAGAATTTACCTGTTCCGGTAGTGCTTGTGGGATCACAACGTTCGAGCGACCGCCCCAGTTCCGATGCCGCCCTAAACCTGATGCATGCAATGAGAACTGCCGGAACATCAGACATTGCCGAGGTGATGGTTTGCATGTTTGGCCCAACTTCGGATGAATACGGACTATTGCATAAAGGAACCCGTGTTCGAAAAATGCATTCCAGTTACCGCAGCACCTTCCGAACAATTGGTGACACACCATTAGCGATGGTAAACAGAGAAAAAGTGACACCGATTCACAAAACTTACAACAAACGCAGAAACGACAAAAACGTGCAGATACTACCCTACTTCAGTGATGAAGTAACTATGCTGTATTACTATCCGGGCATGAAACCCGATACTATTGATGCTTTGGTAAATGCAGGTTACAGAGGAATTATCATCGTTGGAACCGGACTGGGGCACGTAAATAAAGAGTTATATCCAGCTATAGAACGTGCCCATGCCAAAGGGGTTCATATGTTTATGACACTTCAAACGATCTGGGGTTATGTTCATATGTTTGTTTACGATACAGGTCGTGATATGATGGCAAAAGGAATCATCCCTTCCGGTAATATGTTGCCTGAGGTGGCGTGGGTGAAATTAAGCTGGGTTTTGGGTCAAACAGATGATCCGAAAGAGGTCAGACGTCTGATGTTAACGCCGATAAATGATGAAATAACCCAGAGGGAACCCTACAATGGTTATCTTGTTTATCAGGGTGGCGTACCTGAGGTTGAAAGTTTTGTACGAAAAGTGCACAAATAAATCAATTTCCCAATTAAGCAAATGACTACCAATTGATTTCAACTAGTTTGAAACCTTTTGTTTGGTATTCATGAATCATGCGCGCTCTTGATTTATCGGCCTCTGCCTTAGTTACAAATCCATTTTGTACGATATTTCCCTGATCTATGCGAGGCCAGGTTGGGAATGTTTGTATAAGCAACGATTGGAATTTCTCCTCAAGGATATAATCCTTTGGGAATTTCTTTACCGGACTGATAAAAAGATAATAAGCTTTTGTCCCCGTTTTATAAACATCGCTGTAACTTGATGAATACACGTAGAAATAAATGGGTTCCTGTCGCGAAGGGATGGGTGTAATAGTTTCCCAGTTTGACACTTGAACTTTAGTTTTTGCAGGGCCTTTGTTGCTGATAACACCATTGTTATAAACTCGTGCAATAAGATCCTGACCGGCTGATAATCCAGCAATTATAACATCCAGATCGCCATCAAGATCATAATCACCCCATTCGCCTGAGCTGTTGTAAAGCGGAATTATTCCGGCTTTGATATCTCTGAAACGGTAGTTGCGTTCGTTACTGTAAATTTTTGAAACAGGCCCGCTGTCCGACATACCACTCAGCAAAAGATCAAGATCTCCATCTAAATCCATATCGCCCCAATCGGCAAAACCATCGGTAACAGCTGTAAAAGATGCACTTACAGCACTAAATCCATTACGGTTATTCTTGTAAAGATGCGTCATTGGACGTCCATTTGATGTTTCCCCAAGCACAATTAAATCATCATCGCCGTCATTGTCCATATCCCCAAATGCCAGGTTACTGTTTTTCAATCCTGTAAAAGGACTATGATTTTTACTAAACCCGCTTCCTTTATTCTGGAACAATTGCGTAATGTTGTCTGAGTTTTTACTTATGCCAGTGATGAAAACATCGGGTAAACCATCGAGATTGTAATCATTCCATCGCGCCACGCCTCTGCGTACACCAGGAAGATTGAAATCAATCAAAACAAAATTCAAATTGCGGTCATTTCTGTATATCTGTGTAATTACACCATTTTCACTTTCTCCACACAAAATAACATCAAGATCTCCATCGCCATCCATATCTCCAAAGTCGATACTACCATCACGAACAGGGGTAAAAACAACTTTAGTGCGTATAAATGAACCATTTGCTAAACCTTTATAAATAGTTCCCAATCGATTTCCATTCGCCGTTTCGCCTACGATCGCAAGATCATCAATACCATCAAGATCGGCATCACCTATTGAAAAATCACCACGAAAAAAATCAGGAATTCCTTTTTTACTCAATTCGAAACGGTCGTTGCGTTGGTTCATATAGGTTCTGGTTGCGACAGAAGATTGGTTTCCGGGAAAAAATTCTCCGGCCACAATAATATCCGGATCTCCATCACGATCGGTATCCATCCATCCGCTTGAGCTTTCAGCCACACCAGTCAAACCTGCTCTAATGTCAGTAAATGTCTGAGCCTGGGTATAGGAAGTTAACAACAGAATACCTAATAAAAAGCCTGAAATTTTTAACCGAGCCATGTGTGAATAGTTTATTAAGCAATATTACAATTTATTGAAAGATGGAACGATTCTAAATTTCGATTTTTCAACAATTAACGGCATTTTCTTCACTTAATTAATCATCATGAGGGAAATATATCTACTTTTGTGAAATATTTCACAAACATAATTTTATGAAACCGTCTCATATTGAACATATTGGCATTGCAGTTAAGTCGCTGGATGCAGCAATACCCTATTATGAACAGTTATTAGGGTCACCATGTTATGCTATAGAAGAAGTAAAAGATCAAAAAGTGAAGACTGCTTTTTTCAGGATCGGGCAAACCAAAATAGAGCTTTTAGAGAGCACTGATCCCGAAGGGCCAGTGGGCAAATTCATCGAAAAAAAAGGTGAAGGAATTCATCATATAGCATTGGCTGTTAATGGTTTAGAAGATGCTTTAGAAGAAGTAAAAAATGCTGGTATAAAGCTTATCGACGAGCAACCACGCAAAGGTGCTGAAGGTTTGCACATTGCATTTTTACATCCCAAATCGAGTTTTGGTGTCTTAACAGAGCTTTGTGAAGACAAAAACACTACTTCATAAAAAAAAGGAAAATAAGACATTCTCTATAAATTTTTTTATTTAACTGTAGTCTTTCGGGTTATTTCTCATAGACTAAAAAGATGTAATTAAGAAAAACAGTATATAAAATTGCGCAATTACTGTCTAAAACAACTTTCTGTGTTTTAGACATGAATATAAGATTTCATTAAGAAAAAATAGCAAATTAAAGCAAAATGTCATTCGAAATTAAAATCCAAGAGCTTCTGGATAAGAGAGTTGAAGCTAAAAAAGGCGGAGGTCAAGCCCGTATTGATTCCCAACATGCCAAAGGTAAACTTACAGCTCGTGAACGGATCGAGCTCTTGCTTGATGAGTCAAGTTTTGAGGAATTTGACATGTTTGTCACTCATCGCTGCAGTAACTTTGGGATTGAAAATCAAGAGTATCTTTCTGATGGTGTTGTGACTGGTCACGGCACAATTGATGGTCGTGTAGTCTATGTCTTTTCACAGGATTTTACTGTTTTTGGAGGTTCATTAAGTGAAACTTATGCCAATAAAATATGTAAAGTAATGGATCAGGCAATGAAAGTTGGCGCTCCTGTTATTGGCATTAATGATTCAGGAGGAGCACGAATTCAGGAAGGAGTAAATAGTCTTGCAGGTTATGCCGAAATTTTTCAGCGTAACATCATGGCATCAGGTGTTATTCCACAAATTTCTGCCATTTTCGGCCCATGTGCAGGAGGGGCAGTTTATTCTCCGGCACTGACAGACTTTATTGTAATGTCCAAAGGAACCTCAAATATGTTTGTTACAGGTCCTAAGGTTGTAAAAACCGTAACTGGCGAAATCGTTACAGAAGAGGAGCTCGGAGGTGCAATGGTACATGCTACGAAATCGGGAATAACCCATTTTGTTGCAGAAGACGAGCAAGAAGGAATACAATTAATAAGGAAAATTATAAGTTATATCCCTCAAAATAATCTGGAAGACCCGCCAATGACTGTTTGCAGCGATCCAATTAATCGATTGGAAGACTCACTCAACTACATCATTCCTGATAACCCAAATAAACCTTATGATGTAAAAGATGTGATATATAGCATTGTTGATGTTAGTGAGTTTTTGGAAATTCAACGGCATTTTGCGCCTAATATTATTACAGGTTTTGCCCGATTCAATGGAATGTCGGTTGGTATCGTTGCCAATCAACCTAACTACCTTGCAGGAGTCCTTGACATTAATGCTTCAAGAAAAGCAGCCCGTTTTGTAAGATTTTGTGACGCTTTTAACATCCCAATTTTGACATTGGTTGATGTTCCTGGCTTTCTTCCGGGCACAGCTCAGGAGTATGGCGGAATCATTATACATGGAGCTAAGTTATTATACGCATACGGTGAAGCTACAGTTCCAAAAGTCACTATCGTATTACGCAAGGCGTATGGTGGCGCATATTGCGTTATGAGTTCTAAGCATTTGAGAGGTGATATCAATTATGCATGGCCTGGTGCTGAGATTGCAGTGATGGGTTCAAAAGGAGCTATTGAAATTCTTCAACACAAAGCACTGGCATCAATTACAAATCCTGAAGAAAAAGAGGCATTTTTGAAAAAAAGTGAAGAAGAATATCGTGAAAAATTTGCAAACCCATACAATGCAGCTAAATACGGCTATATTGATGATGTGATTGAACCTCGAAATACACGATTCCGTGTTATCAGAGCCTTGCAGGCTTTAGCCACGAAAAAGGATGTGAACCTTCCGAAAAAACACTCCAATTTACCCTTATAAATTAATGGTTATGAAAGTGTTACATAAATATCTTCGCGTTTTTCTTTTATTGTTTTTTACCACATTTGTTCTGACAATAATCCAGGCTCAAAGTAGTTCTGATTTAAGAATCAACGAGATTCTTGTAATTAATGACTCAAACTACATTGATGATTTCGGTCAACGTAATGCATGGATTGAAATTTTTAATACTGCCTATAATAATGTGAATATTGCCGGGATGTATTTAACAGATGATCCGAATAATCCACAAAAATATCGCATTCCAAAAGGTGACCCTATAACGGTAATTCAGCCAAGGAACTATTTGGTGTTTTTTGCTGATAATCATACAACCCGAGGGATATTGCATTTAAATTTCGATTTGTCAAAAAGCGATTATGTTGGACTATTTGATGTTAATGGCACCACCCTGATTGATGAAATTAGGTTTCCTAAACTTGAATCGGATATTTCTTATGGCAGAATAAGTGATGGGGCAGACCAATGGGCTGTTCTTGAGAAAACGACTCCCAAATCAAATAATTTCACTGGAGTTATGTATAACTCTGGTGATGAATTTGTTAAAATAGATCCTTATGGTTTAGGGATGACTTTTGTAGCAATGTCTGTCGTGTTCCTTTCTCTGATTTTATTATATCTTGTTTTTAAAAACACAAGAAGACTTTATACGTTGAATTTAAAACGGCTTTTTTCTAAAGAAATGAATATGCCTGAAAATGAAGGCCTTCATGATATTTCAGGTGAGGTAAATGCAGCTATTTCAATGGCTTTGTATTTATATAGAAACGAATTACATGACCATGAGGAAACCGTTCTCACCATAAAAAAGGTGGCCAGAAGTTATTCGCCATGGAGCTCTAAAATTTATGGGTTGCGAACCTCACATAGATAAAAAAGGTTTTTATTACTCAAGCAAAAGTAATCTAAAATAATTATCAGATAAAATGAAAAAATTCAAATTTACAATTAACGGCAACATATATGATGTTGAAATTCAGAATATTGATGGAAATTTGGCCGATGTTGAGGTAAATGGAACGTCTTATAAAGTAGAGGTTGATAAACAATTGCAATCAACGAAAACTCCCCGACTTTTGCGTACGATAAGTGTACCTAGTACAGATATGGCTCCCAGCACCGCCAAATTTGCCAATCCGGGAAGCCCAAAAGGTGCTGGAAGTGTCAAATCACCTCTTCCGGGCGTAATTCTCGATATTTTTGTTAGAGAAGGTGATTCAGTGAAAATGGGACAAAAATTACTGATGCTCGAAGCAATGAAGATGGAAAACAATATCAATGCTGATAAGGAAGGGCGTATTATTAGCTTAAAAGTGAGCAAGGGCGATAATGTAATGGAAGGCGATGTGTTAATAATAATTGGGGATTAATATGGAAAACTCAGCGAATTATATAACTTTTGTTACCGATCATCTCTATCAGTTCTATAGTTATACTTCTTTTGCCAATTTTACATTCGGTCATTTTATAATGATTTGTATTGGCTTATTTTTTATTTACCTGGCTATTTCTAAAGAATATGAACCACTGCTTCTTGTTCCAATCGGATTTGGGATAATTGTTGGTAACATTGCCTTTAAACCTGGTTTTCAGGTTGGAATTTATGAGACGGGAAGTGTTTTTAACTACTTATACTTTGGAGTGCTACAAGGCATTTATCCACCTTTAATTTTTTTAGGAATAGGTGCAATGACCGACTTCTCCGCATTGATATCAAACCCTAAACTGATGTTGATTGGAGCGGCGGCTCAACTAGGAATTTTTGGTGCATATGCAATTGCCTTACTTTTGGGTTTTAGCCCTGCAGAAGCTGGATCTATTGGAATCATTGGTGGTGCCGACGGACCTACTGCTATTTTCCTTTCATCAAAACTGGCCCCTGACCTTTTAGGCGCTATTGCCATTTCGGCTTATTCTTATATGGCTTTAGTTCCGGTAATTCAACCACCGGTAATGCGCTTGTTAACTACGAAAAAAGAGCGGCTAATCCGAATGAAACCCCCAAGAGCAGTTTCTAAAACTGAAAAAATAATGTTCCCAATTATTGGGTTACTGTTGACAGCTTTTATTGTTCCGTCAGCTCTTTCACTTTTGGGCATGTTGTTTTTTGGTAATCTTTTAAAAGAAAGTACAGTGACCAAACGATTGGCCGATACAGCAAAAGGACCTTTGATTGATATTGTAACAATTCTAATAGGTTTAACAGTTGGTGCATCAACTCAGGCCACAACGTTTCTAACTGTGAAATCAGTTGGCATATTTGTTATTGGCGCAGGGGCATTCATTATTGCTACATTCGGAGGAGTTTTGTTTGTAAAATTCCTTAATTTGTTTTTAAAAGAAGGAAATAAAATGAATCCTCTTATCGGTAATGCAGGCGTATCTGCAGTACCTGATAGTGCACGGGTTTCACAAGTTATCGGACTTCAATATGACAAAACAAACCATCTTTTAATGCATGCTATGG
Organism: uncultured Lentimicrobiaceae bacterium; assembly: GCA_964463695.1. GTDB lineage: Bacteria > Bacteroidota > Bacteroidia > Bacteroidales > F082 > JALNZU01. The sequence continues at coordinate 41,802 of CAYXCZ010000009.1, forward strand.
GCCCCAATGTTGCTGGTGTAATCGGCAGTGCTGTCGCAGCAGGTATTTTGCTAGGATTTCTTTCTTAAAAATTGATTTTATAATTATATTTACCGCCGGGAAGTAGCTTTATTCTTTCCGGCTTTTTTTGTTAATTAACAGATCATCATATGCTTGTAATCGGGATCGCCGGAGGCTCAGGCTCAGGCAAAACAACCGTTGTTAAAAAGATCATCAGAGCTTTACCAAATAGCTCTGTATCAGTAATTTCACAAGATTCATATTACAAAGACAACGGACACCTCAGTCCCGAAGAGCGAAAGAAAATCAATTTCGACCACCCTTCTTCCATCGAATTTGAACTTCTGATCGATCAGATCGACCACCTCAGGAAAGGTGAAACAATACAAATGCCCATTTATTCTTATGTAAGTTGTGCACGATCCGCTGAAACAATCCCTGTTAGACCTACTAAAGTCATTATTGTTGAGGGCATTCTGGTACTCACAAACTCCGATCTTCGCAACAGGATGGATATTAAAATTTATGTTGATGCAGATGGCGACGATCGTCTCATGCGAATCATTCAACGCGACATTGAAGAAAGAGGACGCACTTTCATAGAAGTATTAAAGCATTATGAAACCTTTGTAAAACCAATGCACCTTCAATTTATTGATCCAACAAAACGTTTCGCTGATATAATTATCCCTCAAGGCGGCGCTAATCAAGTAGCTATTGATATCGTAGCTTCCCGCATAAGAATGAATCTAAACAATTAAAAAACGAACTTTATGAAATATCGGATTTTTTCAATCGCCATTTTCTTAGTTCTTATGATATTGATTGCAGGATGCACAAAGAATAACCCTCCGGTTACCAATAATACATGGGTTTATCATGCCACTAAAGACGGCCTTGTCGACAATAATGTTAATGATATTGCGATTGATTTATCCGGGAATATTTGGGTCGCAACCGAATTTGGAGCTTCTAAATTTGATGGGTCATTATGGTCGAAATACAATACTCAACAGGGTTTGATTCATCATCAGGTAAATGCCGTTGCCATCGGAACAGATCAGAAGGTTTGGTTCGGGACACCATTTGGGGTTTCTTCTTTTATCAATAATCAATGGCAATCTTTCGACGAAAGCTCAGGACTTGGCTATAATTATGTGTATGATATTGCTCTTGACAATGACAACAATCCCTGGGTGGCCACAGGACATGGAGTAAGTTATTTTGATGGGAACGACTGGATCCTTTACGAAAAAGATGAAGGCAATGCCTTGGTTCATAACATTGTACGATCAATATCTATTGATCAGGTTGATGATAAATGGTTTGGAACTGAATTTGGAATTTCCCGCTATGACGGTTTCAACTGGCAAACTTTTTTAGCTGGCAACAATCAGGCAGGCTTTGTTGTCTCACTTTATCATGATGAAAATAATGAACTATGGATTGGTTCGTTAGCCGGAGTAACTCACTTCAAAAACGAACAATTTATCGACTACTCTATGGCTAACGGACTTGTATTCAGCCGGGTAGATGCTATTGCCAAAGATAACGACGGTACCATGTGGTTTGGAACACCTTTTGGAGCATCATCTTATGATGGAACAACCTGGACTACTTATAACGAAAAAAATGGATTGCCAGACAAGTGGGTCACCTGTATTATGGTTGACAGCGAAAACAATATCTGGTTCGGAACGAAAACAAGAGGGATCGCTGTTTTAAAAAGGCAAAAAGCAGAATAAACTTGAACAATCCCTGATTTTTCTTGTTTCAAAAACAAATATTTTAGCAATGTTAAAGAAGAAAATAAAATCCCCCTGCCAACTTATTTGCGTTTATGATGCTGACAACGTGTGTGTTGGGTGTTATAGAACAACGGAAGAGATTGCAAAGTGGGATACCTATTCGGATGAAATGAAACTGAAAGTACTCGAAAACACTGCCCGTCGACGGTCGGAAAAAGGTGGTGGCGACTACTACGGATTAGGGTAACTACAAACCACTATTCTTGAGTTCCAATTTCAATGATACCAAAGGTTCAAAGTGACTTTAGACATCGCTTCCCGGCTTTAAAGTTGCTATAACTGTAAAGATCATTACTCTTTTACATTTGCCCACTCAGCTAAAGCATAGGCATGTCCCCTACCTTCAAATGGAATCCTAATTAAGGCCTTTCTGTTATCTGAAGTTAATTTAACCAGACATTGATTAAGCTTGCTTTTTGTTTTTTCTTCGCCGTCATATATTCCTTTTTCGGTTGCTCTTTTGGTAATATCATCCAAAATCTCACGACTAATCGTAGGGCGCCCATGTTCTGTAATACTATCGACGATCATTTGATCCCAAAGCGACAAGGCCTGTTGTTTTCTTCCGGGCTTTTGTCGTTCGGTAGTTTTTAAAAGCGGGCGTTTCTTTTTAGGACTCTTTTTTGTCTTTTTAGGGGCAGTCAGCTTTTTATCCCTTTTTGGATGCTTACCAGGCTTTTGATGATCAGCTTCACTATCCTGGTCATTATCAGCATCGTCAACTATATGTTCAGCAAAAGACTGACCCCTGCTTTTCTCGTTACGCTTCAACTTCTTTTCATAAAGCGCTTCAAGTTCAGTAATTCGATCCTTAACAAAACCTGTTTTGTGTTTAAGTTTTCTTAGTTCGGAGTGGTATTCATTCAAAAGGTCAAGAATATCAAACTCATTTAGATTATCAGAGAATTTCATAATTCGATATTTTCTACAAAAATAAGTGCTTTTACATAAAAAGTAAATGAAAATGAGGTTTTTATTTATCAATATTTAAAAAAAATGATGGGCAACATCAATTAAATTTAATTAAGATGAATATTTATTTGTATATCAATTAGTTACGATAATCATTGATTTAAAATAATGATTAACTAATAACAATACTAATTACTAAACGCATTCATTTTCCGCAACTTATTATTGAATTATGTTTAATATTTAGAAATAAGCATTCAAATTTCCTTTCAAAAGATGAAAATGAATACTATTAAGTGGCCTATTAGTTAAAACTAATGCAATCCCTTAACTTTTGGTAACCCTGCAACAAAGTCCTTTAGATAAAAAGGTTCAAAGTAAGCTAAATTTTCAAATTTTCCTTCACTAAAAGCTTGATTAGCAATATTGACCATGTTAACAACTGAAGGTTGAACTCCATTCAAAAAATGAGCGTTTTCATGCGACAAGACCTGATTGCATTTTGCTGATCCATCACCGGCAAACCAGACTTTCTTATTCTCCAGCCAATGATTCAAACTGTCGGCCTCAATAACAAGGGCAGTGGTTGGCATAACTGTCGACAATGTAGAGTCAAAAATTGCTGTATAAACCTCCATTCTGCGTGCATCTATCATCGGACAAAAAAGCAGGTCATTCTCATGAGAGTTCTCATCTGTTTGAGACTTCATTCCAAAAGCCAATGCTTGCATCGTATCTATTGATATCAAAGGAATATCGCACGCAAAGCATATGCCTTTGGCTGTAGAAACTCCGATTCGTAATCCGGTATAAGAACCGGGGCCTTTACTAACTGCTACAGCATCAAGCTGTTCAAATGATAATCCTCCTTCATTAATTACCTCTGAAATGAAAGTAGTTATGAGTTCGGCATGCGAACGCTGGTCAAAACTTTCGCGTATTGATGCAAGATGATTATCGACACACAGACCAACTGAACAAACCTGAGTTGCCGTTTCAATCAATAAAATAGCGGCCATGTACCTATTTCTTCCCTGTTTCAAACAACTTGCTTTTATCAACAACCTTTATCTTGTCGTTGTTTTTCAGTGTCTTTGACACAACACGGTAAGGTCCTGTGATAACCTCATCATTCTCATTAACACCTTCAAGAATTTGAATATACGTATTATCCTGAATCCCTGTTTTAACGGCTTTGATCTTGCTTGTCTGGTTTTCAGCAATAAACACATATTCCTGCAATGGCGCGTTTGGAGTTGCAATCACATCTTCAGATTTTTTTCTGGAAATTTTAGCTGAGGTAGTATCATCGCGCGTTGTTACAGCCTGAATTGGCACTGTAAGAACGTTATTTACAATTTTAGTCTGAATATCAACTGTGGCCGACATACCTGGACGGAAAGGCGATTTTATTGCACTATCTGCTTTAACTAAATCGCTGTAGGAATCTTTAAGTAACATAACCTTTACTTCAAAATTTGTTACCTGATCAACACTTACTGTCGCATTATTGGCGGAGGTAGCTATTTCTGTAACATACCCTTTAAACTTCCGGTTCATGTAGGCATCAACCTCTATCAAGCAGGTGTCATTAAGCTTCACCCGTGGAATATCATTTTCGCTTACTTCAACTTTTACCTCCATATTGTCGAGGTTAGCAATTCGCATGATCTCAGTTCCTGAAGAAAACTGAGAAGCTCCTGTTACGCGTTCACCAACTTCTACATTGAGTTTGGAAATTGTGCCATCAGCAGGTGCATAAATACTTGTACGATTCAGATTCTCACGCGCTTCTTTAAGTGCTGCTTCGGAGTTCTGCACCTGAAATTGAGTCGCTTTTAAACTTTCTTTTGATGCCTCAAATTCGGCACTGCTCACTTTGTAAGATGCCCTAATACCATCCCAATCAGAATCAGAAATTACCTTTTGATTGTAAAGTTTTTCATTCCTGTCGCGATCAAGCTGAGCTTTAACAAACTGCGCTTCGGCTTGCGCAACCCTTGCCCGTGTGTTGGCCATATTTGCTTTGGCACTATTTACAGAAGCTTCAACTTGCTCGTAACTAGAAAGATAGATTGTTGCATCAATTTTTGCTAAAAGTTGTCCTTTTTTAACAAAATTACCTTCTCGTACATATAAATCAACAACTTCTCCCGAAATATATGGACTGATTTTCACTTCTAATGCAGGCTGGATTTTACCATTTGCAGCCACTGTTTCAATAATACTACGGTAAATGGCCTTTTCGGTACTCACCTCAATATCCTTCTGATTGCGTTGTTTTGCAAAAATCAATGCAACCACGATTGCTACGGCGAAAACAGCAATACCAATGATCCAGTTCCGTGTTGATTTTGTAATTTTACTCATATTATGTGTTGGGTTTGAAGATAAAACTCTCTGTTGAAAGTTCAAAAATAGGGTTTTTGTGTTTGGTAGTCAATAGTTAAAAAACGATAGCCCCGAAGCTTCTACACTCCGGGGACTACTTTTCCTTTCCTTTTTCTTATTCGATGAAATCTTTCATGTCGGCAAGTGTTAATGCCCTGCCAAGATAGAAATCAAGTATTTTCAATTTGAAGATATAGTCATATTTTGCAGAAAGCAAGTCGGACTCCGATCGGCTTAACTGATTCTTTGCAACATTATAATCGATCGCATTTACCATTCCAACATTGAATTTTTGTTCAGTGTAAGTAAATGATTCACGCAGACTCACCAAAGATTTCTCGCGAGCCGTGAACGTAGTATGAGAGGCAAGTGCATCAGCATAAGCTGTTTCAACATTTTTCCGTAATGTATTCTTTGCAAGTTGAAGATTATAATCTGCATTCATCACATTGAGCCGCGACTTTCCAATATACGAACTGATTTGGTAACCATTGAAAATTGGAATACTTAAACGAAACGACAGAGTGGTACTGCGGTTATCTTTCCATTGATTACTAAAAGGCTTAATATTATCAAAATCAGGATCTAATGGGTTGTTACTAACACGAATCTGGTCAGAATAATTGGTTCCCAAAGCCGCCGACATACTAATGCTTGGGCTCCTGCTGCCTTGAGCAATATAAAGTCCGCGTTGACTGCTTTCGAAGTTCATTTCGGCACTTTTAATTTCCGGCATTACTTCAAGAGCTTTGTTATAGATAAAATCAACCGGTAATAATGATGGTTGTTGAGTCACTTTCAAAGCAGGAACATCAATCTGGAATGGTGTACCGGCTTCCATTTCAAGTAACTGCAAAAGATCTAAATAAGCTAGATTTAATTGATTCTCAGCTTGTATAACCGAAACCTCTTCATTAGCACCTTGCGCCTGTATTTCGAGTAAACTCCCTTTAGCAAGTGTCCCGGCATCGACAAGTTTTTTTGTACGTTCAATCTGCTGTAATGTGATTTCAGCTTGTGAGCGGGCATTCTGAAGCAATTCTCTACTAAACAGAATTTGAAGATAATAACTGGCAACAGTCAGAGAAATGTCATTCTGCATTTTGTCAGCATTATATTTAGCAGCCAGATATTCAGCCCTACGCTGCTTCACTGTATTCAGTTTTTGAAACCCATTAAATAAGGTCATGTCGCTGCTGACATTGAAATAACTCGATTGGGTTTGCTGATTAACATATTGATATGTAGCCATATCCACTGAACGTCCCCAACCATATGAATGCGAAGTTCCGGCGTTTAATGAAGGTAAAATATTAAGTTTACTCTCCAGCTTACTGATATCGGCTGATTCCACTTCCAGACGACTTTGCTTAATCCGGATATTGTTTTCCAAGGCAAGGTTAATACAATCTTCAAGTGTATAAACCTTTTGCGCCACAATGCTACCGCTAACAAGCAGAAGGACGATGCTGACCGCTAATGAAAATTGAATAAATCTCGTACTAAAATCTTTTTTTTGTGTGTTCATGCTATAAGCTTTAAAACTTTTTTGCTTGTATATCCAAAAATATGCCACAATTGTAATTCATTGATTTGTAGGCTCTGAAATAATAAAGACGGTTAACTGAAAATTATCATGTGTTCACTATCCAACAAGAGATGTTCGTTTATGAACATATGAATCAAATTTACATTGAATCTCGTCATTTAATTATTCATCAAAGATAAGAAACAATCATCGAACGATAAAGTTATACAAATATTCTATTTTTGTTGAAAATTGTTAAAGACATGTATAAATCATTGGTTTTGCTATTATTAGTATGTTGTTTTAGCGCAAACAAGGAATCTATTGCCCAATGTAATCATAAGCACGGGTTTGAGCGGTCGGTTGCAGCTGACACTATTGATGCGCTGCACTACAAAATTCATATTCAATCCATTGATTTCGCTGCAAAAAGCTTTCAGGCAGAAGCAAACCTGACGCTTTTGCCGAAAGTAAGTCTAAATCATTTTCCCCTTGAGCTAAAAGCACTTCAGGTCACTTCGGTGATGCTGGGCAATCAGTTGCTTCCATATCAGCAAAGTGGGGATGTTGTACATATTCAAACCATCGAAACATTCACTCCTGATGACACGATTCAGCTCAAAATCACTTATGGAGGAATCCCTTTTCATGAAGCCTGGGGCGGGTTTCACTTTAGTGGCAACTACGCTTTTAATCTTGGAGTTGGTTTCGAAAGTGATCCACATAATCTTGGTAAAGCATGGTTTCCATGTGTTGATGATTTTCAGGACAGGGCAACTTATGAGGTATTGATTACGCTTCCAGAAACAATGACTGGCATCGCGGGCGGACTACTGAGCGATACCATACATCACGGTAACGGAATGATCACCTGGCATTGGTCGTTAAATCAACCGATACCAACTTATTTAGCTTCGGTTGCAGCAGGAAACTACTCACTCACTGAATCTGTCTACCAAGGACTTGACAAACAACTGCCGGTTACAATTTACACCAGGCCTTCAGACACACTTAAAGTTGCCGGCTCGTTTTTAAATCTACATCAGATTTTAACCAACTTTGAAAACAGGTTTGGCCCTTATCCTTTTGACAGGATTGGTTATACCGGTACATCTATTGGTGCGATGGAACATGTAACGAATATCGCCTATCCACACTCCGCTATCAATGGAAATCTAACCTCGGAATATTTATTAACCCACGAACTTTCCCATATGTGGTTTGGTGACCTGGTAACTTGTGCTGATGCAGGTGACATGTGGCTTAATGAAGGTTGGGCAACCTTTTGTCATCATTTTTACAAACATGACCTTTACAACCCTTCTGTCTACCGCACAGAAATGAACTCCAATCACCTCGATGTACTTAAAAACGCTCACCTGACCGATGGATCGTATTTATCTTTACATGATGTACCAACTCAATACACCTATGGCACAACTGTTTACGATAAAGGCGCTACGGTAGTTCATACGCTGATGAATTACCTTGGGCAAGATGTGTTTTTTGAAGCTGTCAGAGCCTACCTTCAACATTTCGCCTTTCAACATGCGAGCTCTGGCGATATGCGTGACTTTTTGAGTAATTATACAGGTGTTGATCTGACTGATTTTTTTGAGACATGGGTTTTTACGCCAGGGACACCACATTTTTCTATTGATTCGATGAACATCAATCCGGAAGGAACTGCCTTTAAAGCTGAACTTTACCTTAAACAAAAACACAAAGGTTATCAACATACTGCCAATAACAACATTCTGGAAGTGACCTTTGTCGGCAGCAACTGGGAGAAACATACAGACACCGTTCATTTTAGTGGAAAAACAGGTAACTCATCAAAAATTGTCCCATTTGAACCACTGCTCGTGCTTTCCGACTTTTATGATAAAACGGCAGATGCAACAACAGATTTAGACGGAGTCATTCGAACAATTGGAGAACTATCACTGCCAACGCTTCATTTTAAGCTCTTTACTGATGTTTTACCCGATTCAGCCTTTTATCGTTTTACCCACAATTGGGTTGCTCCTGATAGTTTGAAAGAACCAATTGCCGGTTTACAACTTTCACCATACCGACATTGGGAGATGAACGGCATCTTTGCTGAAAACACCTCGATGCGTGGACGTTTCTTTTACAGCAATACATCTACATTGGATGCTTCACTTATACTTTCCGAACAGGATTCGGTAGTTGTTCTTTATCGTTCCAGTCCGGCTGACGACTGGCATGAAGTGCCGCAAACACGTGAAGGATTATGGAACATCGGATATATTATTGTTAACGATTTTAAGCCAGGGCAATATACCTTAGCCGTTTGGGATAGTCAAATCGTTGGCATTCATAATTTCAAAGGCAATCCATCGAAACTTGAATTAAAAGTTGAACCTAATCCTGTAAGAGAAAACCTGCTACTTCGCTGGACAGACGATCAGCATGGGAATATTACTGTGATCGACAGCACCGGGAAAATTGTGCATCAAACCGAAATCAATAAACAGAAAGAAGTTAATATAGCCACAGCTTCATGGGCTAAAGGTTGGTATTTTGCCGAACTTCGCAATCAATATGACACGCTCATTGGATTTGCCAAATTTATTGTTCAGTAACCTATGACACTTCACCCCTATCTCGTACCACTGGATGAAGCATTTCATTCCATTTCAGATCCTGCAATCGCAAGAGGTGCGGCAGCTTACATGAAAAATATTTCAGCTTTTTATGGAGTTAAAGCACCCGATCGAAGAAACATGCTTTCTGTCTTTTTAAAACAATACGGAATGCCTGAAACAGCTGAATTAAAAGATGTTGTGATGTCAGCCTGGGGTCATCCAATGCGGGAAATGCACTATGCTGCAATGGAGATTTTGTTTAAAAACAGAAAAAAAAGCGAACCCAACTGGATACAATTGTATGAATACATGATACTGAACAAGTCGTGGTGGGACACTATTGATTATATCTCACCACATTGTCTGAGCTATCATTTTAATCAATTTCCTGAGTTATTAATGCCCACCATTAATAATTGGATGGATTCTGAAAACATCTGGTTACAAAGAAGTTGCATTTTATTTCAACTCAAAGCAAAAGAGAAAACTGACGAAAAACTGCTTTTTCATTTAATACAAAAGCTAAGTACCCACAAAGAGTTCTTCATCCGTAAAGCTATTGGATGGGCTTTAAGAGAATATGCCAAGACAAATCCGGAAGCAGTCATTTCTTTTGTTGATTCAACCGCTCTATCTGGCCTCAGTAAAAGAGAAGCACTAAAACATTACAACTTATGAGAAAGATTTACATACCAATTCATCGCTTTTTATTTCTGATTTTGATGGTAATTTTTATTTTTTTTGGTTGTAAAAAAGAAGAAAAGTGGGTTTGGTGCAACGACTGTACGTTAGAAAAAATAACCGGGACATATGAAGGAACAGCAAACCATTTGCGTTTTGTTGACACATTATTAGTTGAAACAAAAGGAAAGGAAAGCTATGCAACACTAACTGAAGAAAATGGTCAGCTGAAGGCTCAGGTTGGCATCGTTAATTTATTCTCGCTCAGCGTTACCGGCGATTATACCGATGACTATTATATTGAGATACCGGGAAACAAATCACGGTTATCAGTTAAAATTTGGAAACTTGGGGAACAAGTCAAACTCATTGGAACTGCAAAAAAATTTACTAATGACGGCGATATTTATGAACTAATTGATTTTGAAGTGTTTAAAGCACCTTAGATTTCTGTTATTATAAACGTTATAAAATCAATTTGCAACCTAACCGATACTTTCAAGTACCTTTCAAAAGCAAAAAATAGTGATTACGATTGAACCTGCTTTAAATTCATGGAATCCTTAATTTCTTAATCCCAAACGAAAATATTCGGACTAAGAAATTTCAAGTTGATCGATAGCATAAGCATAAGCACCAATTGCAACTGCTGAAGAAGTGCCTAACCTACTGATGCCCACACCAGTTTTCTTTATTGGATCGTACCACAACCATATATCCCTTTCTGTTTTTGGGACTTTGATCATTGATCCGGTTTTTTCTGTAAACGCGATCAATTCTTGTGGATTTTGAAGGTTATAAGAGCTAATTTCCATTCTGTCAACTTGTTTTCCTTGCAAGTCAATAAATGAGCTATTCATGTATTTAACCAAAGGCTCCATAAAAACAGGCCATGCACCAGCCAAGCCACCACCAATGACAACCAAACCATCCATGAGTGTTGCAGCATTTGAGATGGAATCAGCGAGCACGCGGGCAAGTTCATCCCATGCCTTGATTGCAGCTTCTCTATTACCATCTTTTCGGCCCATAGCTATTTCGTATATACCAAAAGGATCGGGGCAGGCCGCCAAATCGATATGAGCTTCACGCGCAAAAACCCTTTTAACACCTCTGATGGATATGCTATCTTCAGCGCTTGTCAAAGGATAAAGGAAGTTTCTCATTCTGTTTATCTCACCGCCGGCGGAGTTATCACCCCGCAACAGTTTGCCATCAAGCACAATACCTCCACCAAAACCAGTACCGAGTGTTACCCCAATCAGATTTTTGTACCTTTTTGGATTTCCCTGTTGTTCCAATAAGTGATTGATCTCAGGCAATAGTCCCGCAAGAGCTTCACCATATGCAAAAAGGTCACCATCATTATTAATATAAACAGGACAATGAAAATGCTCCTCAAGCATCGCTTTTAGGGCTACCCCTCCTTTAAAATGAGGGAGATTTTCAAGGTCACCAATTATACCGTTATGGTAATCAGCAGGACCAGGAAAACAAAAACTAATTGCAGCAGGTGGTATAGATGTTTGATTCAAAATAGCAGCAAAGCCGTCAATCATTTTTTGCAATACCTCATCCAGATTTTTTCCTGCTGACGGAATGGTAAAAGAATCAATGATTTCTTTTCCCTCACGAACAGCGGTGAACTTAAAACCTGTACCGCCAGCATCCAATACATAAATAGTCTTGACTTCGTTCATTATCAACAAAAATTTAAGAGCGTAAAAATAAGCATATACATTTGATAATTTTCAAAATAAATATTCAAACAGAAAGGGACCACTAAACATCCGTAGAGGAAAAGTTTAACGACTTTTTGATGGTTTTCATTTGAAAAGTAAAAAAAAAATGCAGCCAATAACAATATGGAGGCTGCGATGGTAAAAGTGTGAGGTACTCCCAGTTTCTCAGCCATACTGCCAAGTAACAAACTACCAATAGGTGTGAACCCCATGAAAGACATGCTATAAAAAGAAAGAACCCGACCGCGTTTATCCTCATCTACAACAGTTTGAAGTAAGGTATTAGTAGCCGAAAATTGGGTTATCATACCAAAACCACTAAAATATAATACTATGATTGACAATGATGTAGCATTTGAAAGACTAAAAACAAGTAATCCAATAGCAAACAAAAAAGCAGAAAAACGAATGATCGAAGGCACTTTTTGAACTCCTTCACGCGTCGCCAGGTAAAATGCACCGGTAAGTGCTCCTGCTCCGACTGCCCCTGTTAAAAACCCCAGCAACTGCGACTCACCATGCAAGATATCTCGAGCAAAGACAGGCAAAAAAGCCTGAAACGGTAACCCAAAAATACTTGTAACGGTTACAAGCATTATCATATAACGGGCTGGTTTATAGTTCCATGTATAATTGAAACCAACAGATAAATCTTGTAAAACAGATCTTTCAGTAGGTTTTTTAACAAAAGGCTGAACTTTCATCATTATGAGCGCTGCGAGCATGGCCATAAACGAAAACCCATTTATTAAAAAACAGTATGCTTCACCAAAAAGTGCAATTAACAATCCGCCAAGAGTTGGCCCGATAAAACGAGCTGTGTTTACAAGAGTCGAATTAAGCGCAACTGCATTTGAAATAAGCTTTCGATCACCTATCATCTCCAACAAAAATGCATGACGGAAAGGGGTATCAAACGCAAGAGCAAAACCATTAATTACTACAATTATCAAAACCAGTGGGATAGTGATTGCATCAGCGAAAACCAGAATTGACAGTATAAAAGCCAGAACCATTGGAACGAACTGTGTAATCATCAGCATATTACGACGGTTAAGCCGATCGGCATAAACACCTGCAATTGGTGTTAGGATCAAAGCAGGAATCTGACCGGCAAAGCCAACCAACCCAAGATAAAATGCTGAGTCGGTTAACCGGTAAACAAGCCATCCAAGAGCCAGGTTTTGAATCCATGTTCCCATTAAGGAAACCATGCCAGCATAAAAAAACAACCTGAAGTTTCTGCTTTTAAGCGCTCTGAAAGCAAAACCCATGCGCTCACGATACGACAGAAAGCTCAGAAGCTTATTCATTTAATGACAAATTTGCTGCAAAGATACGTCAGCTTCCAATATCTGCTTCGAGTTGCTTAATCTGCATTTGAAGAACTGGCTTGAACTCCTCTATTTCAATACATATGTTGCCAATACTTTTTGGACATCGTACACATTTACCGCTCTATTGAATTGTTTTACAATACTCGGTAGTTGCTCACTCGATACCCAGATTTTTAATTCTGCTTCAAGATCAAAAGGCCCTGCAGTTTCGATACTAAAGCGGGTAATGCTCTTGTATGTAATTGATTTATAATCAATTTTGCTACCTGTCAGCCCCTGCTTCTCCACTAAAATCATCCGCTTATTGGTAAAAATGAACACGTCGCGTATCAATTTAAAGCCAAGTTCGATTTCTTCATCAGAGATCAAAAGCTTTCCATAATCATTTAAAAGTGTTTCCTGGCTAATCGATCCTGCATTACCAAGAAGTGCTGAGAATAGTCCCATAATTATTTCAATTTTTATAATGTGATTTACTTCGTCTTAGATGCAATAACGAGCATTTCAAAATCCCCTGTCGTGAGTTGATCATTTCTCGAAAAAGCACCAAGCTTTGCTCCAAAAAATTCAATCGCCTGGAAACCCAGCGACTTCAAAAGCCATGTGATTTCACTTGGCACGTAATAACGCTCGTTGCAATCGAGAGAAATCATCTTTCCATTATCATCCTCAATTTCAGTGATATTATGATCCCTGAAAGTCATTAGATCGAAATTATTGTTTCGGTAAGTGGCTGATCCTTCTAGCTTTCCTGCACCACAAAAGGCTTCAATTGAATGATATAGCGGGAAAAGTCCATTAAGTGTTGTAAAAATAAATTTTCCGTCTTCTCTTATCGACTTGGCAACATTTCTGAGGATTTCATAATTCATTTCATCAGTTTCCATCAATGGGAACCCACCTTCACACATCATAATGGCAAGGTCAAACTGATTCTCAAATGGAAGATCACGGGCATCATGATGTAAAAAATCAATTTGTAAATCCAGAATTTTTGCCTTTTCGCGTGCCCTTTCCAATAAAGTTTCTGATAAATCAATTCCTGTTACCTGATATCCCCTTTTACTCAATTCAATGGAATGCCTTCCTGTTCCACATCCCACATCCAAAATACGAATCGATTTGTTGAAGTTAATCTCGTTTTCCAGAAAATCACACTCACCCAAAGTACCTTGAACAAAAACTTCCTGATCATACTTTTGACCATAATTCTCGAAAAGTGTTTCATACCATTGTTTCATAACATACATATATTTAATGTGTTGTAATAATCAAAACCGACTTACCGATCAAAAAAATAATTGATTTACTGACTAAATAAAACTGGTTATTAATGGAATTAAATAAAGAAGTAAAGATAATGAGCAGATCACAATTTTCCTGGAAATCTTTAAAAAAAATGTTGAAAAAGACGATTCTTTTTAAATTATAAAGTGCCATACTTCTATCCCACTTCCAGAATTTTACTTTTTTTAAGCTACAGCTCCGGGTTTGAGAAGTTGTTTAAACAATAATTAACATCCTGAAGATTTGATTTTGGTATTTTTGCAGGCTTAAATATGTTAAATAAACAGGCTTCAAATACAACCCGGATAGCACTTTTGCTACTTTTTCTTGCCTATTTTGGCAGCACAAACCTGTTTTACCATAGTCATATCATTAATGGATCGCTTGTAACGCATTCACATCCTTACAGTGGTGAGGCAAACCAACATACTCATTCCACTGAAAGTTTGTTCGTAATCCAACTATTAGGTCATTTTAGCTTTATAAGTGGCATAATGATATTTATCGGCACATTACTGTGTTCTTTTATTGCCAGGATTGGGTTATCAGATGTTATAAAAAAAATCCGTCAGGAATCACTGGCCTACGGAATCAATAAAGCTCCCCCTTACCAGTATATTTAGGTTATTAATTTGATTTTCAGTATTTAGTAATTCACTTATATATATTACTAAGTTCAGATATCAAGCATATTGTTTTTGGATTTGTACCAAATTACAACTTCCTTTCAAAAATTTTACTTCTATTATTTTTTAAAAAACTCAAAATGAAATTTTGCATGAAACCCTTCATATATACCTTTCTTATCTTTTTCCTTTTGTCAACACAATCCCTTCTGGCTCAAAAACAAACCGATTCCAATATTTTCGGGCATGTTGTTTCCAAGGGGGAGCATTTACCTTTTGTTAGTATTGCCATAAAAGGCACAGCAATTGGAACTGCAACTGATCAAACCGGTCATTTTCGCTTGCTTGATGTGCCACTGGGTAAAATTACGCTTATCGCTTCCTTTGTTGGATATAAAACTCAAGAAATAAATGTTTTTACTGAAAGCAACAAAACAATCGAAATCAATTTTGAATTAATGGAAGATGCATTGCGTCTGGATGAAGTTGTTGTCACAGGCAAGAAAGACGGAGAACGCAGAGGCGAAGCTTCTTTTATTGTAAACAGCATTAGTGCTCAGCTTTTTAGCAACACACAAGCCTTAACCTTAGGTGAAGGATTAAATTACTGTTCAGGATTAAGATTGGAAACTAACTGCTCAAATTGCGGTTTCACGCAAGTGCGTCTCAATGGACTGGAAGGTCCTTATTCTCAAATTCTTATAAATGGCAGAGCTATCTTCAGCGGCTTGGCAGGTGTTTATGGTCTTGAGCTTATTCCTGCAGCAATGATTGAGAAGGTGGAGGTGACTCGTGGCGGAGGATCAGCGCAATACGGAGGAAATGCCATAGCCGGAACAATCAATTTAAAGCTCAAAGATCCTCTTTCAAACAGTTGGGAAATCGGAACAGATGTTCAAAAAGTTGGTATTGGCTTATTTGGTAACACAAAAGCATCCAACGATTTAAGTTATAATTTCACAACATCCATTGTTACAGATGATCATAAAACCGGGTTAGCCGTATTTGGCATTCTTCGTAACAGACAGCCGTTGGATGTTAACGATGACAGCTTTACAGAAATCACGCAACTTGACAACACTAGCTTGGGTTCACGACTCTATCATCGTTTTGATGATCGCACAAAACTAACAGCCGATTTCTTTTATGTAAACGAGTTCAGAAGAGGCGGCAACAAGCTTCATCTTCCTGAACACGAGGCAGATATTGCAGAATCACTTAAGCATAAAATTGGTTCGGGAGCATTGACTCTTGAACGATTTATTGGTAAAGAAAGTCTGGGCACCTTGTTCTTTGCTGGTCAATCCGTAAAAAGGGATTCTTATTATGGCGCTCAAAAATCCTTAAAAGATTATGGTGTGACAAATGACTTCACCTACAATTCAGGCTTTCATTTTAAATCGAGTCTGAAATCAGTTCAAATCACCACAGGACTTGAACAAACAAGCAGCGTTTTAACTGATAAAAAGAAAGGATACTCTGATTGGGAAAATGCTGTAATTGAAGCAGATACAATTAGCAATGTTCCATTTGTTGAAGATAACATAACGGCACATCAGCAAAGTACAACAACAGCTTTGTTTTTGCAACTTGATCAAAGCTGGAAACGTTACAAGTATACTATTGGGGGACGGCTCGATCATTACCGGATTAAAGATCTTGACCATCAATCAGATGTTGTTTCAGCTTTTGTTTTTTCACCCAGATTGAATTTAATGGCCGACTTAAGCCCTAATATTCAGGCACGTATAAGTTATTCGACCGGATTCAGAGCTCCTCAAATCTTTGATGAAGACTTGCATATTGAAGCATCGGCATCCCGAAAAATAATTCATATAAATTCACCTGACCTAAGACAGGAAAGCAGTCAAAGCTTCATGGCTTCGTTGGATTTAACTCTCGACAAAGGAAGGTCTTCGCTTTTTTTTCTGGCTGAAGGGTTTTATACCCAGCTCATGAATCCATTCGTAAATACATATGGCGAGCCTGATGCTGAAGGAGTTGTTGTTTATACCCGATCCAATGCAAAAGGAACAGCCATGGTTTATGGAATGAATCTGGAGTTGAATTGGATTCCAATAAATAAAGTCAATACTACTATTGGGTACAGTCTTCAAACGAGTAAGTATTTTGATCCTCAAGAGTTTGGCCAAACAAAATTTTTACGAACTCCTAATCAGCATGGATTTTTTATTTTTGACTGGAAGCCTTCTAAAAAACTACTCATTGCGGCATCAGGTACATTTACAGGTAAAATGTTACTTGCCTATTTTGGTCCAACCATTCCCAATCCTGATGAAGGAGAGTTGCGCACGAGCAAATCCTTTACCGATATTGGATTAAAGGTTCAATACACATTTAAGATCAACAATGCTTCACTTCAACTATATGCAGGCATTAAGAATTTATTGAATGAATACCAGTCAGACTTTGATTATGGACCAGACCGCGACCCGGCCTATGTTTATGGGCCTGCTGCTCCGCGAACAGTTTATGCTGGACTGAAAATAGGCAACCTTCTTTAAAGAAAACCATTCATCTGCCCATAAAAACATGCACTAAACCGCAGGAATCATTATCTTTGTTTATCAAAAACACAATGTCATGCAAAACAAAAACACCTTTAGTCTTCGGGGACAAATAGTAGATATTATAAATGAAACCATTTTTCCAGGAACAGTCAATATATCAAACGGAAAGATACAGTCTATTGTAAAAGAAGATGTTAGCGAAACAAATTTTATACTTCCGGGATTAATTGATGCACACATTCATATTGAAAGTTCTATGCTAACACCTTCGGCATTTGCCCGGTTGGCTGTTGTTCATGGTACCGTGGCCACAGTATCAGATCCTCATGAAATTGCAAATGTTTTAGGTATCGATGGCGTTGATTTTATGATTGAAAACGGGCGGACTGTACCGTTTAAATTTTATTTCGGGGCTCCAAGTTGTGTTCCTGCCACTGGTTTTGAGAGTGCTGGTGCGGTGCTTGGAGTTGAAGAAATGGAGCAATTGATGAGTCGTCCCGAAATTCATTATATGGCAGAAATGATGAATTACCCAGGTGTCATTTTCAAAGATGCAGAAGTTTTAGCAAAACTTGAAGTAGCTAAAAAATATGGAAAGCCTGTTGATGGCCATGCGCCCGGATTAAAAGGTGAAGAAG
Source organism: uncultured Lentimicrobiaceae bacterium (assembly GCA_964463695.1). Taxonomy (GTDB): domain Bacteria; phylum Bacteroidota; class Bacteroidia; order Bacteroidales; family F082; genus JALNZU01. The sequence goes on from CAYXCZ010000009.1 coordinate 59,895, forward strand.
CACGTGCATATATTGAAGCGGGTATTACTACTGATCATGAGTGCTTTACTATGGAAGAAGCTCTCGACAAGATCAAGTATGGAATGAAAATCCAGATAAGGGAAGGCAGTGCTGCCAAGAATTTTGATGCTCTGATTGGACTACTTCATACACATCCGGATAAGGTGCTTTTTTGTAGTGATGACAAACATCCTGACGACCTTATTAAGGGACATATTAATTTGATGGTTAAAAAGGCTATTTCATTAGGATACAATCCTTTAACTGTATTAAGAAGTTGCATACTCAACCCGGTAAATCATTATAAGCTGGATGTTGGATTACTTCAAAAAGGGGATTCAGCCGATCTTATTGTTGTTGACAATCTGAAAGATTTCACGGTTTTATCAACCTATATTAATGGTGAAAAAGTAGCGGAGAACGGACAAACCTTGATTGAATATCAACAAACAGACACACCTAATCACTTCAATGTTGATCAAATAGGAGTAGAAGATTTACAAATTAAAGGCAGCGGCTCAAAAATTAGAATCATTGAAGCAATTGAAGGTCAATTAATAACAAACACTATTCTGGATTATCCCTTGTTAGAAAACGGTTTTATGGTAAGCGACCTCAAGCGCGATTATCTAAAAATGGTTGTTCTGAACCGATACAAAAAAGACAATCCTTCGATCGCATTCATTAAAAATATAGGATTGACTAAAGGTGCCATTGCCTCTACTGTTGCTCACGACAGCCATAATATTATTGCCGTAGGTTCGGATGATGCTTTGATGGTTAAAGCTATCAATACCTTGATTGAATCAAAAGGAGGTGTTGTGGCCGTGACAAATGACCAGCTTGAATTGTTGCCATTGCCGGTTGCTGGTCTGATGTCGGCTGAAGATGGGCGAATTGTTGCAAAATGTTATGAAAAGGCCGATGCTCTTGCAAAACAAGCCGGAACCAAATTACATGCCCCATTTATGACATTGTCATTTATGGCGCTACTGGTTATCCCTCAACTGAAACTGAGCGACAAAGGCCTCTTTGATGGATCAACATTCTCATTTACCAGTCTTGAAGTAGCTTAAAAATCACTTTTTACCTAAGGGAATCACTCGAATTTTGGCTTAATTTGTGACATCCTCTTGGCGCTAATTTAGACTAGCTCTATATTATGCCTTCATGCATATATTTATATATGTTACTGTTAATAAATAAACAGTAATTGACTATTTTTGCAGAAATTGATGTAAAATGGAAAATATAGCCCTAAGCGCAATCAAACTAGAACAGATGGCCTCCAAACTCAAAGCCATTGCTCATCCAACACGCATTGCCATTATTGAAATGCTATCAGGAGAAAAGTATTTAAGTGTTACAGAGATTTACATCAACCTTGATATTGAGCAGGCAGCAGCCTCTCACCATCTGAATATTATGAAAAACAAAGGCATTTTAGATTCACGTAGACAAGGTAAAAAGATTTTCTATTTCCTTCAAAACGAGGCACTTGCTGATGTAATGCGTTGCATTAACAAATGTAAGGATTGCGATTAGTTTACTGAAAAAAACTACAAGAGATAGACTAATTATCGAAAATAACTACTTTGATTTTTAAGCACATGAATGCTGTCACTTTTTTTCTCCGGAAGAATCTTCCGAAGCACCAATAACCCATTCTTCTTCAAGATCCCAATTAGCTCGAATCTCCAGCTCTTTATCCATAAAGAAAACCCTCTCCGGCTGTTTTTTATTTACAAGGTCACCTGTATCCCATCGGCCATTGCTATTTTCATCTATGATAGCTTTCACGATAAATTTTGCCGGTTTCATGAGTTCATATTTTAGCTTTTGTGAGCCACGAATTGTACGCTGTTCGACGACATCACCTTTTGGAGTAAGTAATTGAATGAGCACAGGAAAATCTGTTTCAGGTATTAAATCAAGCACTAATGTTCCATAATCGCTAATTGCAGGAACCTTAAAATCAATTGCTATCGTATCATTTGTCAGGCCACTTAATCCAAAAAAGACCGAGTCGGGAATAAGCACGCTATAATCCTTTTCCGCTTCAAAGGCAGGCACATCAAGGGTATAATGTAAACCAAGGCTGTCGGATTTAACAAATGAGACCTGATTATAGATCGTATCACCGGCAGCAATATACCTGCTTGAGTCGCGCATTTGAAAGCGAATTACCGGTTCGGGAAATGTTAAAGTAAGCTGTTTTCCAATATCAAGCTTCCGGCTCATGACCTTGGAGGTGAAATTTAATCCTGGACCTTCGGCCTTCTTTTTCTGATTTTTTCGGGCAGCCAGCGAAACTTTCGGGCTCATAGCCATACGAAGTGTATCATCAATCAGGGTATCATATTTGATTGATATCGGAATTGTGTCCAATACACTATCACGGTAAAACCACAACAATGTATCTTTCTTTGGCGTGTACATTTTTAATAACCCTAACGTATCAGGCAGTTGAATCATAGGCTCAACACTTACATCTGGCGCAGGATATCGGAAAGCAAAACGCAGCTGACCTTTTTTGACAACTTCGGCACGTAGTAATTTTTGAGTGGAGTCGGGCTCATAAAAAAGATTCAGTGTATACGGCTTCAGTTTATCAAAAGAAAGCGAATCTGATCTTACTTTGGCAACATAAGCCAGACTATCACGTTGACGGTCAAAGCCCTGGTCGTGGTCATCATGCTGATGATCCATTGAATCGGTCGGAGGAGAATCCAATTCCTCAAAAATTGGATCCTGAATTATTTCTAAGAATTCGGGTTTAACTATTTCATTTGAAAAAGCGATTGCCTCACCACCTTTATCATACTTGAAATTTGAATTCCTGTCTTCCAAAGCAAACATCAAATAAGGTTCATTACGGAGATTTCTGAATCTGAAATTTCCTTTCTTATCTGTTCGCGAAACATAATAGGGTTTCTTCAAAAAAGGGAGTGAATCAACGGGAATGGTATCTTCTTCTATTCGGTATAAGAAAACGAAAACTTCTTCAGCGGCAATATCTTCGAAAGCAAAATGAACTTTTCCGCGAAAGGCCATGGAGTCGAGCACAGGACCGGTCGAAAACACAAAAGTATGAGCCGCAAGCGGATTGCTTTCTGTAAGGTCAACGATGGCATTACCAAAGAAAATCGTATAAGTTGTTTCAGGTTTCAGTTCTTCATCAAAACGAACCTGCAGCTTTTTACCTTTTATCCGATATTCAGGATTCTTTTCAAGAGGAGGAGAAATCAATGCCTGTTGATTTATTTTATCCAGCTTGATGTATTCATTGAATTCTATTTCAATGGTCTTGCCATCAAAATTCACTGAATAATTAGCAGGAATTGAATTGATTACCTGTGGCGGAAGCGTATCTTTAATGCCACCGGCAGGCATAACAGGATTAGCGCAACGGTAAAAGAATGTACCAATAACGGCGATCAAAAAATATGAGATAAACCTGAATATCGTGGAAGTGTCAATCATAATGCAAAGATGCAAAAATACATAACGCCAAAAAATCATGACAGGTATATTGAATGTGTTAGTGTTACAAAAAAAATCAGGGAGCATTTAATGCAGCAGCAAAACAAGAATCCATATGAAGCACGTCTATTCGCGTAAAATAGATCATTGCATTTATGTATTTTTGCACTTTAATCTACACATGTGATATATCCCTCAAATTTTGAAGATAAGATTGGTTTTACGTCGATACGTAAGATGCTGCATAAATTCTGCGTGAGTGAAATGGGCCTTGAAAAGGCTAATGCACTAGATTTCAGCTCTGACATGAGTGAAATTCAGCATAGTTTATTGCAGATTGAAAGCATGATTCAACTGATGGACAATGGGTTGCCCTTTCCTGTAAAAGATTATTTCGATCTGAGGGAAGAATTGAACCGTTTGCGAATCGAAGGCACTGTAATTGAGCAGGAAGCCCTTTTCGATCAGAAAATTGGATTAAGTATATTGCAACAGATTTTAGCCTTTACCTCTTCTGAAGGCAGCCGCAACTATCAACCGATCAGATCATTGGCTGATAATATCTACATCGATTCGATTTTATACAAAGAAACAGCCCGTATTATTGATGAAAAAGGTGAAATTCCTGATAAAGCATCTGAAACCCTTGCTGAAATCCGACAAGATATCCGCAGAAAGCGTGGTACTATCGAGCGAAAGATAAGACAGATGCTCGGAGAGGCAAAAAGCGCCGGATGGTCGGATAGTGATGTAGAAATAACCATACGTAATGGCCGGATGGTAATACCTGTACGTGCTGCCGACAAAAGAAAGCTGCGGGGTTTTATCCATGATGAGTCATCAACAGGCCAGACAGTATATATCGAACCAGCTGAAGTTTTCGATACTAACAACGAAATAAAAGAACTTGAATATGCCGAAAAGCGTGAGATACAGCGAATTCTGGCAGCATTTACCCAGCTGCTAAGACCTCACCTTCCAATGATGCATCAGGCCTGGGATTTATTGGGAACAATCGACCTTATTCATGCTAAGGCCTTGTTAGCAAAAAAAATAAATGCCTCAAAACCTCAACTTGTAAATTCAACACGCCTACGTTGGAGACAAGCTGTTCATCCGTTGCTCGAAATCAGTCTGCGAGAGCAGAAAAAAACCACTGTCCCATTGGACCTAGAGTTGAACACAGACGAAAGAATCCTTGTAATTTCAGGGCCAAACGCCGGAGGAAAATCTGTATGTCTTAAAACAACCGGGTTGCTACAATATATGTTGCAATGCGGCTTATTGGTTCCGATGCATGCCGATTCAGTTTGCGGCATTTTTACCAAACTTTTTATCGATATCGGCGACGAACAATCTCTGGAAAATGACCTGAGCACTTACAGCTCCCATCTTTTGCATATGTCTCATTTTCTTGAATTTGCTGATGATAGAACCTTATTTCTGATTGACGAATTCGGAACGGGAACCGAACCACAATCCGGCGGAGCTATTGCCGAAGCAGTATTGGAATCGTTAAATGAGAAGAAAGCGTTTGGATTAATAACAACCCATTATGCCAATCTGAAACTTCTGGCAGACAGAGCAGATGGCATTTTTAACGGTGCTATGTTGTTTGATACTCAAAAATTACAACCGCTTTATGTTTTACAAGCTGGAAAACCAGGGAGTTCCTTTGCTTTCGAAATAGCGCGTAAAACTGGTATCCCGGAGGCTGTTTTGGAAAAAGCGGCTTCAATCACAGGTTATTCTCAACTTAATTTTGAGCAGCAGCTTCAACAGCTGGAAATAGAAAAAAGGGAAGTAGCTCAAAAACAAGCTGAGCTACGCGTTGCTGATGTGCTTCTGAATGAGGTCATTGAAAAATACAAGCGCTTACTCAAGCAGTTGGAAGACCGAAAGAAAACTTTGCTTAATGATGCCGGAAGAGAAGCCCGGGTTATAATCGACAAGGCTAACAAACAAATTGAGCATACGATAAAAGAAATTAAAGAGTCGCAGGCAGAAAAGGAGAAAACCAAACTTTTAAGAGAACAACTTCAAACACTCAAGCCTATCCTTGAAAAAGAAGCAGAGCAACGTGCTAAAGCTATTCATATTGATAAGGAGGAAGAATCCGAATTACCCTCAGAATTGAAAGCCGGCATGATGGTTCGTATCGAAGAAATGGATATTACCGGAGAATTACTCTCAATAAATGAGCATGAAGCTGTAATCGTTTTCAATACCGTTAAGCTTCGCACTTCCCCCGAAAAACTCACACCACTTTCGCGCAAAGAGCAACGCAAAGAAGTGCGACATCAGGTAAAACGAAACCTCACAGGTATCGGAAGCGACATCAATGAAAAAGCAGCGCAGTTTAAACTTACGATTGATATTAGGGGAAAAAGAGCTGAAGAAGCTCTGGAGCTTATTGCTAAATATCTTGATGAAGCTATGTTATTAAGCATCAAAGAAATAAGCATTCTCCACGGAAAAGGAAACGGCATTTTACGGCGTGTTATCCGTGAATATCTGAGTAAGATGAAAGAAGTAAGTAGTTTTGAAGATGCCTCACTCGAAACAGGAGGGCATGGAATAACAAGGGTGAAGTTGAGATAACCCTAAAAAATGAAATAAAAAACCAATCTACGAGACCCCAATAATTTCTGACGCTTCTTATTCTATTCCGCTGAAATGTTTCATGAACTGAACTCTTTCATAAGCGGCAGGATTTTCGGCCTCTTTCACACTCATTCGACCAATAAACTGGTCAAGGTTTTTGAAATTATGCTGAACCATCCATGTTTGGATTTCATCCAACATGATGGTAATTTCTTTAAACCCTTTTTTGTACAGCACTGAAGCTATTTGAACAGCTTTGGCTCCTGCAAGTAATTGTTTGATAACAGCTTTGCCATCGTGAATACCTGTAGAAGCAGCAATATCACACTGAACTTTTGTAGATAGCATCGCAACCCAGCGCAGCGAAGTTGAAAGTTCGGCGGGAGTGCTGAATACATTTGTGGCTTTTACCTCAAAACGGTCGATATCGATATCGGGGGAGAAGAAACGATTAAACAACACCAAACCCGAAATACCTGTCCATGAAAGTTTAAGCGCCATTTTTGCCATTCCGGAAAAATAATAGCTAATTTTAGCACTTACAGGAATTTTGACGGTTCTGATAATCTTCTCCAGAATTTCGAAATATACAGCTTCATTTTGCTCACCACTTTTATGTGGATCGGAAGGCAAAACGAAAATATTCAATTCAAGGGCGTCAGCACCGGCCTCTTCGATTTTTTTAGCAAAGTCGATCCACTCACTCGAAGAGACACAATTAATACTTGCAATGATAGGAATATCAACAGCTTTCTTACTGTCCCGTATTAATTTCAGGTAATTATCCACATCATTTGAACGTGTATAATTCCTGATATAATCTTCAGCCTCAGGATAAAGATTTGAAACTTCATTCTGCAAAATAGTGCTTGAGGCGCTATGCAAAATCTGCTCTTCAAAAAGCGATTTAAGAACAACAGCAGCCGCACCGTTGGCAGCTGCCTCTTTGATATTTTCCACTGAGTTGGTTAAACCTGAACTGCCAATAATTATTGGATTTCTAAGCTTAAGCCCCATATAAGAAGTACTGAGATTCACCATGATGCGATCGCTTTATAGGTTGTGAATTGATTGGTAAAAATAGCATAATTTCATTTTGATAAAAAAAGTTAAAGCAATTCAGAGCGATTCTAAATTGTTTTCTTTTCCTCACATTTAAGTTGTTTGCTGGGTCAGAATATCCATTCTGTTATTCAAAACAACCAATTTTCTATTTTTGGATTCAAAGATGAATGGCTTTAAATCAAAATTGTTTTTAACAATGTAATGTTTACAAAATTGTAGTAATTCTTACTTATAAGCTTTCAAATTTAGTAATTTTGAGCCATGTTGTGTCTCAACCAATTGTGTTTCAACAAACAAATCAGGTATTTTATTAATACAAATACTTCATTATGAGGAAGTTAAATTTTCATTATCATAGAAAACACTCAATGATAATAAAAATAACTGTTCAACCTTTGAATGTTTGTGCTAAACATTATAACCGTTAATTAACCGATTTTATGCGGTCATGGATTTTAAGTTTTGTACTTATTTTAGGATTTTTAATTCAAAGTAAAGTTGAGTTAAAAGCCCAGCCAGTTGTTATTGGACAGCCTGCTGATACATCTGTTTGTAATGGTGGCAATGCAAGTTTTTATGTATTGGCTGTCAACACAGTAGGTTTTCAATGGCAGGAAAATGATGGTGTCGGTTGGTATAATATTGACGCATCAATCACGTATGCAAGTGGTTACACAACACCAATACTCGAAATAAATGATGCCAATCTGGGTTTAAACGGATACCTTTACAGATGTGTTGTTACCGATGGCGACAATAACTCAGTCACAAGTGAGGCAGCTGTTTTGGGTGTAAACGAACCTCCGGTGATAACAATGCACCCAAATGACATAACAGTCTGCAAAAATGAAATAGCTGTTTTTAGTATTTCCGCACTCTATGCTGACAGCTATCAATGGCAGGAAAGTGTTGGCACAGGCTGGATAGATATCACCAATAACGCGTTTTATTCCGGAGTTACTGAACCAAATTTATTGATTTTCACTACAACAGGCATGAATGGTTTCCGTTACCGATGTCGTATGGTGAACGGGAACTGTCCTGATACAACAGCATTTGCCCGACTATTTGTTAACCCTACCCCTACCCTTCAGACTGTAACAGGAGGAGGAGCCTTTTGTCAAGGAGGAAGCGGGCTACCTATTGGCCTCGCTGACTCAGAAGCAGGAATTGCTTATCATATGTATCGTAACGGCAATAGTACAGGCATAGTTGTTTCTGGCACAGGCGAAGCGATGACATTCGGCAACTTTACACAGCCAGGAACATACACAATCACTGCCATTAATGGATCAACAAGTTGTGCCATTCCAATGCTCAACCCTGTTCAAATAATTGTAAACCCATTGCCAATACAACAAAGTTTACTTGGAGGCGGAAGTTATTGCGAAGGTAGCCCAGCACCAGAAATTTTTCTTGCTTCATCGCAACAAGGAATTCAATACGGGCTCTTTAAAAATGGCATAACCACAGGACAAGTTTTAACCGGGACCGGATTTACACTTTCTTTCGGGCAGGTTCCTGCGACAGGATTTTACACCGTTGCCGCATCGAATACAACGACTTCCTGCTCAACCCAAATTAATGGCAATGCTCAGGTAATTCAATATATTGTACCTCAAGTTTTTGCTGGTGCTGATCAGTCCATTGAACAAGGGCAAACCGCTCCTCTTACTGCACAGGTAACCGGAAATTCACAATATGCATTTCAATGGCAGCCAGCTGCATTTGTTCAACAAAACCAGCAAGCAAACACAGCAACCATACCGCTTTATCAGTCAAAACTGTTTACAGTAACCGCTAAAGATCTTATATCACAATGTGTTAGCTCTGCCGACAGCGTCAAAGTAATCGTTGTTGGAGGTCCATTGGAAGTGACACTTATCTCTGATGTAAATGCTATATGCCCGGGCAACAGCGCAACGATTATCACTAATGCCAGTGGAGGCAGCGGAAACTATTTTTACACATGGACCTCAACTCCTGCCGGTTTTAATTCTACTGAAAGTGAAATTACTGTGCAGCCACAAGTTACCACAACGTATAATCTCAGTATAAATGATGGAAACACTACCATTTCCAAATCGTTGACAATCACTGTTTATCCGCTGTCGCAAAGTTTTACAGTTACTGGTGGTGGCAACTATTGTAATGGAGATCAGGGACTTACTATTAATCTAAGTGGCTCTCAAACAGGATATCAATATAGTCTGGTTCGAGTTAATCAAACGATACTTACCAAGCAAGGAACCGGCAATCCAATTAATTTTGGTATTTTTACTGAACCGGGATCATATAGTGTCACCGGAGAAAATGTTACAGGTGGGTGTATCAAACAAATGACCGGGACAGCCGTCATAACATCAAATGAAAAACCTCTTGCAAACGCTGGGCCTGAACAACTGATTCAAAATGGTCAAACTGCATTATTAAGTGGTTCAGCCACAGGAGGTTCAGGTAATTATCTTTTTTCCTGGACGCCGGTTAATTATCTTATTAACCCAAACGCCGCTAACGCCGCCACTGTTCCTCTTACGACAACACGACAGTTTCAATTAGCTGTCACTGACCAGGTTTCTGGATGTCAAAGTCTGGCTGCTCAAACCGTTGTGTTTGTTTCTGGCGCACCATTGTTACAAATTGACGCTACTGCTTCATCTTATAATATTTGTCCCAATGAAGAAGTTGGATTATTGGCTTTAGCTTCCGGAGGCTCCGGTAACTATACCTTTGCCTGGCAATCGACACCAGCAGGTTTCAATTCCAGTATATTTAATCCAACGGTAACACCTTCAATCACTACCACTTACAAAATAACAGTAAGTGATGGATTTCTCTCAGCAACTGATTCAGTAACAATAACCGTTAGACCTGTTCCTCAAAAATTTCAACTTCAAGGAGGAGGAAGTTACTGTGCCGGAGGACAAGGCCCTGAAATTCATCTGGCAGATTCAGAACCAGCAGTATTTTATAGTTTGTTAAAAAACGGTGCAGAAACTACCATCCTTAGACAGGGAACAGGGGATCCTTTGAATTTTGGATCTCAAACTGATCAGGGAACTTATCAGGTAAAAGCATTCAGTCCCATACACCTTTGTTCGGCAACGATGACGGGTCAGGTTGATGTGCTATCTGTTCCAAGGCCTATGGCTGATGGGGGCCCTGATGTCACTATTGCCTACAATGGAACAACCCTGTTATCCGCTTCAATAACAGGTGGATCAGGCAATTACTCAGGCAAATGGCAACCAGAGTCCCTTGTCGCACAACCAAATGCATTGCTAACAAATACGTTGCCCCTCACTTCAACAACGAATTTCAACTTTGTTGCAACTGATCTTCAGAGCGGCTGTGTAAGTGACCCTGATATCAAAACTGTTTTTGTTTCAGGAACTATATTAAATGTGCAAATTGAAGCAAATTCATCCCAAATTTGTGCAGGAAGCGAACTTCAACTTAATGCTGTTGCGACAGGTGGAACAGGAAGTTATTCCTATTATTGGACTTCAGAACCTTCAGGTTTTTTTGGTAATTCAGCACAGGTAACAGTTTCACCAGTGGCAACAACTACCTTTCATGTTGCTGTAAGCGACGGTTTGCAAACAATTAACAAATCCTTTCTTTTAACAGTAAATACACTTCCACAACTTTTTGTAGTAACAGGAGGCGGAAATATTTGTAATTCAGGAAGTAAGCTTCCAATTGGATTATCAGGATCGGAAACAGGGGTTCTTTATTCACTTTATTATGAAGGAACCGAAATTGCAAATCTTGTAGGATCAGGAGCCGCGCTTTCATTTGGTTTATATAATGCTAATGGAACCTATTTAGTAAAAGCTAAAAAATTTACTACTTCGTGTGAACAGACCATGCAAGGAAATGCTGTAATTACCTCTATTGGTCAAGTGATTGCAGATGCAGGTCCTGATAAAAACATTTATACTGGTGAACAAGTTATTCTGGAAGGTAGTGTTACCTCTCAAGGATCAAATTATACCTTTAGCTGGGAACCCTCCTCAATGCTAATGAACCCAAATGCAATCCAACCAACAACAATATCTTTACAGGAAACGACTTTATTTAAGCTTGTTGCATCAGGTCAGAGTGGAGGTTGTCAGCCATCAGAAGATTTTGTAACCATTTTTGTTGAAGGAACACCAATTGAAGTTAATCTAACCGCCAGCTCTGAGGTAATCTGTCCGGGAGAACCTGTTCAGCTCATCGCACTTCCCTCTGGAGGAAATGGAAACTACACCTATAGTTGGGAATCGGTGCCGCCTGGCAGTGTTTCTACCGTTTTTAATCCTGTTTTCTCTCCCCTTGTCCCAACAACTTATACGGTTACCGTTAGTGATGGAAGTCTGATCGTTTTCGAATCTATCTTTATCAATGTCAAAACATTGCCAACTGTGTTTAACTTAACAGGTGGTGGTGTTTTCTGTCCAAATGAGACACCGCCTGCGCTTGTTTTGAGTGGGTCTGAGATTGAAACGAATTATGTGCTTTTCAGAAATAACACCTCCACCTCTTTTAGCTTGACAGGCAATGGTCAGCCTCTTGTTTTTGAAGGGATTACACAAGGTGGTTCCTATACAGTTCAGGCTACTAAATTATCGGGTTGTTCGCAGTGGATGAATGGTACTGCTGTAATTACTAGTTCAGCAGCACCTGTTGTGGTTAGTTCAGCCGATCAGGTGATTCCTGCTGGTAGTGTTGCACTTTTAAATGCTGTTGCCGGGGGCGGATCGGGTAACTACAGCTATCAATGGCTACCCGCGGCTTTTGTTGTTAATCCGCAAAGTGCTTCTACTGCTACTGTTGCGCTCAATCAGTCTACTGTTTTTACTGTCCAGGCTACCGAACTGCAATCCGGATGCCTTAGTAATGTGGATAGTTCGCTGGTGATTGTTTCGGGTTCGGTTATCAATGTCAGCATTCTGGCTCAAAGCAGTTCGGTATGCTACGGTAGTCTTTTTCAACTTACTGCTTTGCCTGAAGGTGGAACGGGAACTTACTCATTCATCTGGAAAGATCCAAATGGGCTTGTTATTGGCACCAATGCGGCGCTCTCAGCTCCTGCGCTTATTTCGGGATCGTATTCTGTTACCGTCACCGATGGAACTGTTGCTGCTTCTGATGCGATTGGTATTACTATTTTGCCAATCCCTACAGCGTTTCAGATCAGCGGGGATGGGTTTTTGTGCCCTGGTAGTTCAGGGCTCTCTATTGAGGTTTCCGGCTCTGAAACTGGTATTGAATACAGTCTTTTACTTGACAATGATCAGGTGGTGGCTGTTTTGTATGGAACTGGAAATCCACTTGTTTTCAATGGCTTGATGCAGGTTGGGACGTATTCTGTCATGGCCAAACACTTGAATTCTTCGTGTAGCATTACATTAAACGGTTCAGTCGAATTGTTTCCTACTGAACCTATTTCGTTGGTAATGCCTGATCTGCAAACTGTTGCAACGGGTCAGCCAGCACAGCTCTCAGCTCAGGTTAGCGGGGGATCAGGGAACTTTTTGTTCAGTTGGGAGCCTGCTGCTTTGGTTGTTAATCCTCAGAGTCTTTCTACATCAACCTTACCGCTCTCTCAAAGTACTGCTTTCATCCTTACAGTTACTGATGCTGTTACTGGATGTGAAACCAGAAAACAGGCATTAGTTGCGGTAACCGGAACGAATTTGAATGTTGAAATATTTGCTGATCAGGATTTAATTTGTCCGGGAGAACCTGTTCAGCTCATCGCACTTCCCTCTGGAGGAAATGGAAACTACACCTATAGTTGGGAATCGGTGCCGCCTGGCAGTGTTTCTACCGTTTTTAATCCTGTTTTCTCTCCCCTTGTCCCAACAACTTATACGGTTACCGTTAGTGATGGAAGTCTGATCGTTTTCGAATCTATCTTTATCAATGTCAAAACATTGCCAACTGTGTTTAACTTAACAGGTGGTGGTGTTTTCTGTCCAAATGAGACACCGCCTGCGCTTGTTTTGAGTGGGTCTGAGATTGAAACGAATTATGTGCTTTTCAGAAATAACACCTCCACCTCTTTTAGCTTGACAGGCAATGGTCAGCCTCTTGTTTTTGAAGGGATTACACAAGGTGGTTCCTATACAGTTCAGGCTACTAAATTATCGGGTTGTTCGCAGTGGATGAATGGTACTGCTGTAATTACTAGTTCAGCAGCACCTGTTGTGGTTAGTTCAGCTGATCAGGTGATTCCTGCTGGTAGTGCAGCGCTTTTAAATGCTGTTGCTGCTGGCGGATCGGGCAATTACAGTTACCAATGGTTGCCAACAGAATTTGTTATCAATCCGCAAAGTGCTTCTACTTCTACTGTTGCGCTCAATCAATCTACTGTTTTTACTGTTCAGGCTACTGATGTGCAATCAGGTTGTTTGAGCAATGTGGATAGCTCTCTAGTGGTTGTTTCGGGTTCGGTTATTAATGTCAGCATTCTGGCTCAAAGCAGTTCGGTATGCTACGGTAGTCTTTTTCAACTTACTGCTTTGCCTGAAGGTGGAACGGGAACTTACTCATTCATCTGGAAAGATCCAAATGGGCTTGTTATTGGCACCAATGCGGCGCTCTCAGCTCCTGCGCTTATTTCGGGATCGTATTCTGTTACCGTCACCGATGGAACTGTTGCTGCTTCTGATGCGATTGATATCAGTATTTTGTCTGTGCCTACATCTTTTCAGATAAGTGGAGGTGGATTTTTGTGCGCAGGTGGCGCTGGGCTCACTATCGATGTTTCCGATTCGGAAACAGGCATTGAATACAGCCTTTTACTTAATAACGATCAGGTGGTAGCTGTTTTGTATGGAACTGGAAATCCTCTTGTTTTCAATGGTTTAATGCAAGCTGGGACATATTCTGTCAGGGCCAAACACTTGAATTCTTCGTGTGGAATAACATTAAATGGTTCAGTCGAACTGTTTCCTACTGAACCTATTTCGTTGGTAATGCCTGATCTGCAAACTGTTGCAACGGGTCAGCCAGCACAGCTCTCAGCTCAGGTTAGCGGGGGATCAGGGAACTTTTTGTTCAGTTGGGAGCCTGCTGCTTTGGTTGTTAATCCTCAGAGTCTTTCTACATCAACCTTACCGCTCTCTCAAAGTACTGCTTTCATCCTTACAGTTACGGATGGTGTTACGGGATGTGAAAAAGCTGTTCAGTCATTTGTGATTGTTACAAATAGTACCTTAAGTCTGGAAATTTATGCAGAAGAAACAGAAATCTGTCCTGGTGAAGGAGTCCGTTTGTTTGCATTGGCTTCAGGAGGACAAGGCCCTATTACATATAGCTGGACATCAGTCCCTTCCGGATTTCAATCCACAGTTTATAATCCACTTGTGAATCCAATCGTCACTACCATTTATACAGTCATAATAAGTGATGGAACTTTTACACAGAACAGTAGTATTCAAATCAGTGTGAAACCAATTGCGCAAGCATATGAAGTTGCGGGAGGAGGAAATTTATGTGGCAACAATACTTCTGTTGAAATAACGCTTTCGGGTTCACAACCCAATGCTGATTATTATCTGTTAAGAAATATGATCCCAACAGGTTATATTATTGCAGGTAACGGACAGCCTATTCAATTTGATCAGATTACAAACGCAGGGGAATTTACCGTTTCAGCATATCTTCAGACCTCTGGTTGTTCATCAATTATGAATGGAAGTGCACTTGTTGATCAATACAATTCACCAATTTCAAATGCAGGTGCAGATCAAAGTATCGCAACCGGAAATGCTGCTCAACTTGTTGGAAGTGTGAGCGATGGCAGTGGATTTTATGCGTATCAATGGAACCCTTCATTTCTTGTTCAACTACCAAATGCAAGCTCAACATTAACCTTACCATTAACCCAGAGCACAGCCTTTTTGTTTTATGCTAACGATCAACAATCAGGTTGTGTGAGCGGAATTGATACAACTTTAGTAGTTGTTACCGGAGGCCCCTTAAACCTTCAAATTTTCCCAGATCCTGCTCAGGCATGCAGTGGTTCATCACTTGTATTAACTGCTTTACCAGGGGGCGGATCAGGCTCATATTCCTTCCAATGGACAGATGCTTCAGGACAGATTCTTGGTCAAAACCAGCAATTAACTTATGTTGTTGCCAATTCGGGTTATATTTATGTTACAATCAATGATGGATCATTTTCATTGACAGATTCCACTTTTATTGAGGCCATAGCTCTCCCGCAAATGTTCACTGTTACGGGCGGAGGTTCATCATGCAATGCCTCCAATGGTGTTACTATCGGCCTTGATGGATCAGAGGCCGGAATCCTTTACACGCTCTATAAGGATTTTAACCAGACCATAATTACTGTTGTTGGTCAAGGTATCGCGATAAATTTTGGAAGTTTCTCACAGCAAGGTGTTTATACAGTTATTGCCAAACAGCCAACCCAATCATGTGAAGTTCAGATGCAGGGATCGGCCTTAATTCAATATTTTGAAGCCCCTGTAATCGAAGCGGGAGTTGATCAAATCATTCCAAATGGCACTTCCACTCAATTATTCAGCACTGCTTACGGAGGATCAGGAAGTTACATTTATTTCTGGCAACCTTCCGACGAATTAATGAACCCAAATGCTGCAAATCCAATTACAAAAGAGCTATTCTCCAGTAAAGTTTTTACAGTTCAGGTGACAGATGTTGAATCTGGCTGTACCTATGAAGATCAAACGATCGTATTTGTGAGCGGGAGCGTTTTAACAATTAATGATATTGTACTTTCAGATTTATCAGTATGCCCGGGCGAGACAGTTAGCTGCAATGTTTTACCTTCAGGCGGAAGTGGGATCTATACCTGGTCGTGGGTTACAAGTCCGGGCAATGAAGCAGGCAATAGTTCAGCATTTAGTTTTCAACCTTGGGTAACAACTCAAATTAAAGTGAGTGTAAGTGATGGCCTAAGCACTGTAAGCGACTCCACTATTGTTCAAATTTATCCTGTTCCCGACAGCTACCTCATTGGTGGAGGTGGTTCATGGTGTGCAGGAGGCCAATCACCATCTATCATATTATCCGGCAGTCAGTTAAACGTTGATTACGAGTTATTCAGGAATGGCATTTCAACCGGACAAATTATCACAGGCACTGGTAATCCCATCAATTTTTCGGAAATACAAGCAGATGGGACGTATACAATCATGGCTTCCAATACAAATGGATGTATAACCATTATGCAAGGTAGCGCACAGCTTACCCAATACCAACCGCCACAGCAGTTTAGTCTTTCGGGAGGTGGTTCATGGTGTGAAAATGATCCATCTGCAGGCTTTTTACTTTCAGGATCAACAATAGGAACAGATTACTTCCTTTTTCTCAACGATACTGAATTGGCAGGTTCCTATACAGGTACTGGTCTGCCCATAAGCATTTCTCCCCCAAATGTCTCAGGGCGCTACACTGTGCAAGCAATTCATTCAGGCACTAGTTGTTCCGCTATGATGAGTGGGACATCCAATTTACTTATCTATCCGTTGCCACAGCCTGTTATTACTGGTGATGGAGCAATATGCAAGGGCGAAACCATTCGTCTTGTTGCCAGTGGTGGAGATACATATCAATGGCTAACAACGCCGCAGGTATTTACCAATTATTTGGATGTAAACCCTAATGAGTCAACTGTTTATGAGTTAATTGCAACAAACAGTTTTGGCTGTGAAAATTTAACAAGCCATGAAGTAATTGTAAATTCAGAACCTTCATTTACGCTGACAGATTATCCAGAGCAACAAATAATTGAAATTCAGCCAGAAGAATTTTACCCGATGTACAGTTTCTATTCGGATGGCCAGTTATTATCAACGGGCACTGCAATGGCCTATTTTTACGGATCAACCATACTGCCAAGCGACACCGTTTTGGTTATAGCAACTAATGCATTTGGCTGTGAAAGCACACGGGAAATTGTCATCAATGGGCTGAGTGAAGAAATAATAATTAATGCCTTCTCACCGAACAGCGATAATATCAATGACAGGTTCCTGAAAGGAAATTTTATTAAGATCTATAATCGCTGGGGTGTTGAAATGTATTCAGGTTTTGAAGGCTGGGATGGGCGCTATAATGGAGCAACAGTGTCACCTGGCACTTATTATTATCTGTTGGAATTGAGGGATTTAAATGATAATGTTTTAAGAACAGAAAAAGGTTCAGTAACTATTGTAATTGAATGATGCAAAGAAAACATCTGATACTATTAGCTTTTGTACTGCTTGCAAGTCAGCTGCTTTTTGCACAGAAAGCAATTTTGCGTCAGGCTGAAAAAAACTATGCTGCACATAACTTTCTGAAGGCATCTCAGTTATGGCAAAAGGCTTTTGAACAGACTTCCGATCCGATCCAAAAACAGGATTTGGCTTTTCGAATTGCCACTTCCTACCATCGGATGAATATGATTGAACCCGCTCTTCAATGGTATGCTGATGCTATTGGAACTACAGAAAATAAACCTGAGTGGTTGCTGGCCCAGGCAGATGCCTTTCTTCGTGCCGGAAATCTGGCAGCAGCCAGAGACGCCACCAACAAGGCCTTGAAATTGGAACCCTATTCGGCAGAGGCCAAACGTACATTGTTATTTATCCAGAATTTCGAAAGCAGTAAGTTATTAACGCATCCCAAACTATTTGAAGCCAATACGTTAAATACCACATCAAGTGATTATGCTGCAGCATGGTTCAATAATGATCTTATTTTGTCATCATCCCGTTTTCAAGGAAAAGCGATACAAAAAGACGGCCGCACCTCCGAGAATTTTTCATCATTATATCTTTCCGTTGAAAATCTTTACGGCGATTTCGGACAAGCCATCCTGCTGCCTATCGATGGAAACAAGAATGCAGGTGTGATGACATTTGACAGTCTAACTCAGCGGATTTTCTTTACCAAATGCACCAACAGAAAGCAAAAATGCAGTATTCTGGAATCGAAATTTGACGCTGAAACGTTTTATTTTTCAAGACCGGTAACAGCAGGTTTTATTCAAAAAAAACATCATTATGGGCATCCTCACATGAGCGAAGATGGCAAGCTCATGTATTTCAGCGCTACACTTCCTGGAGGCTATGGCGGCAATGATATTTACAGTATTTCATTGAAAGCAGATGGGAGCTGGGGCTTACCGGTAAATGCCGGACCTATTGTCAACACGGCCTTTGACGAGGTTTTTCCAACCACTATAGGTGATAGCATTTTACTTTTTTCTTCGGCGGGTCAACCTGAAGGTTACGGTGGTCTGGATATTTACGCAGTAAAGTCAAATGGCTCAGGATACTCCGATCTTCAATTGCTCTTGCCTCCATATAACTCCACAGCAGATGACTTCTCCTTATCAATGCGAAAAGGGACAACAAAAGGCGTAATCAGCTCAAGCAGAAAGGTTTCAACGAATGATGATCTTTACTTTTTTAATGCTTACCCTCTGCGCAAACTGATTGGTGGTGTCGTCGCATCATTGGCGGATTCAACCAAAATCGAAGCTGCAAAAGTAATTTGGAAGGAAACAAATGGAGAAGAGATCACGACAACAACTACTATAGATGGAGCATTTATATTTTCAGTTCCTGAATATGCTTCAGGTTTGCTAACCGCCTCACACCCCGATTATCACCTTGAACAGCTTAGAATACTTAACAAACCCGCTTCTGAAAACCGTTTGAACGAATGGATCCTTCTTCAGAATAAATCCTATTCAATTAATATTAAAGGTAAAGTCACTGAAAGAGGCACACAGATGCCTATGGAGGGAGAAGCCTTAACGCTCAGCGGACCAGGAGCTTCTGTTGCCATGACAAAAACTGATGTTAATGGACGATATAGTTTTGAAGCGCTGCAGCCCGACAGGATATATACTGTCCGAATCAGCGGAGAAGGGTTTTTTACCGAATCAAGAGTTGTGCGTACACCGGAAGTTGATATGGATATGGTTTTAGAAAAATCCAATGGTTATGACCTCGACTTTGAATTGACCAGAATTACTGAAAAGAAAGAGATTGTACTTAATGATATATATTATGATTTTGACAAGTCGGAGCTGAGAGAATCATCAAAAATTGAACTCCAAAAACTTGCCTCCATGCTGCGTGAAACACCCGGAGTTAACATCCAGATTTCATCTCATACAGATGAAAGAGGGACAGATACATACAATAACAAGCTCTCACTCGACAGGGCTCAATCCGTCGTTGACTTTCTGATAGCAAGTGGAATTTCATCCTCACGGTTATTGGCGAAAGGCTATGGAAAAAGCAACCCTATCTTCAGAAATGCACAAAACGAAGATCAACACCAAACCAATCGAAGAACAACTTTCCAGGTGGTTGATTACGACAGCAAAGTGACATCCATAGATGCTAGATACAATACCGAAACATCTATTGTCAAAGAAGATAGCCGTTTGATTTTCCGTGTTCAGGTGCTGGTTTCATCCAAAAAACACGACCCCGACTTGTATTTTGCAGCATTAAAAAATGTGGTTCCAAACCTCAGTTTTTACATTCAGGAGCAAGGAGCAGTTTACCGGTATGAGGCAGGCGACCGCTACACTTTATCTGAAGCTGAGGCTTTGCGAACAATAATCCGCTCAGCCGGTTTCAACGACAGTTTCATTGTTCCGTATATTGATCAGCAACGCGTGACGATCCAACAAGCAAAAGACTTTATCCCATGAAAATAAGAATCACAATCGGGATTTGTATCCTGTTGTTAATGAATGGGTTGTTGCTTCGTGCACAAAACGACTTATTGTTTAGCAACAGTCTGAGAAGTGTTGAAATTTACAATCCTGCTTTTATTGAAAACAATGGAATGATCAATGCACAGCTTCTTAACCGACAGCAGTGGGTTGGTTTTCCTGACGCACCTTCTGTTACACAGTTAGGAGCAGACTATTTTTTTGAAGCTCATAATATGGGTGTAAAAGTAAATATGTTATCACAAACAGCAGGGAAAGAAGTAACACGGCGATTATTGATTGATTATATCTACCGTGTTTATTTCAGGGATGACATTTACTTGAATTTTGGGTTGGGAGCAGGTTTTTACCAACGGCAGATTCTCTATTCAAAACTCATATATCTCGAAGGAAATGAGCCTCTTGTGAAGCCGGATGAGAATTATTTCAGGCCTGATTTTGATTTTGGAATGCATCTTTCTGCAGGAAACTTCAGTGGTGGCTATGCCGTGAACCACCTGACAAATATTAACCGCGATCCGTCTATTTCACGCATTCCTGTGCATCAGCATGTGTATGGTGCATATCTGGTTTCGCTCACCGACGCTTACCAATTGCGCGCCGGACTTTCTTATCACCAACAGGGAAAGGTGAATTACCTTCAACTTGATGCTCAGGTTTATCTGGGAATTTTGCAATTAGGTGCAGGTTGGCGTCATTTGGATGCCTTTATTATCAAAGCCGGAATAAAAGCTACAGAAAATCTTGAGATTCACTATAGCTATGATATGGGTATAAACCGGCTGGCTAATTTCAACAGCGGAACGCATGAGTTTGTGCTCAAACTGCATTTTGATCGTCTTGGACGAACTTATCTGTCGCCGCGTTTCCTTGATTATTAATTGGCCGATTTGAGATAGGAAAAGATGTCTTCCTTACTCAAAATTTCCAAAGCCCTGATCAGCGTTTCATCAATATCAGAAACGATTTCATAATACGCATTCATATCCCATAGATTTCTGGCAATGAGCGCTTTAATCTGATATCGAATCATTGTTTCTGATCGTTTGAATTCGTCTTCATTCCATTTCACATCTTCTGCTTCAGCTATCTCTTTAAAAGCATTCATCATTGCCTGGTCTACAACAAAATTCTTTTTAAAATCAGCTGGTTTTGGAAATTCCTTTAACAACTTCGCGCGCTTACTGTTTGAAAATTCGAGTGTGTAACGGTTGAAAACGCCTTTACGGATAAGATTTGAATAATAATCGGTGTATTGTGTTGAATCCCAAGCCACGAAAACATCTGGCATGATGCCGCCACCTCCAAAAACAACACGTTTGCCGGGAGTCAGATATTTGAGTGAATCGGGAAAGTGTATGCTATCAGCATGCACAAATTCTCCCCGCTCATGACGCTCATATAAATCCTTGTAATATTCTTCAACACCCTCATCATAAGGACGTTGTATTGATCGGCCGGTAGGTGTATAATAACGTGCATTGGTCAAGCGAATTACCGAACCATCAGGTAAATTGAACGGTCTTTGTACCAGACCTTTGCCAAATGACCTACGGCCAATTACCAGACCACGGTCCCAATCCTGTATGGCTCCAGAAACAATTTCACTTGCTGATGCCGATGCTTCGTTGATCATCACAATTAACTTACCTTTTTCAAAAATCCCTTTGGAAGTTGAAACGAATTCTTGTTTTGGACTATTTACTCCTTCAGTGTATACTATCATCTTGTCAGCATTTAAGAACTCATCTGACAGCTCAACAGCAGTATTTAAAAACCCACCTGAATTTCCCCGCAGGTCAAGGATAAGATTTTCCATACCTTGAGCTTTAAGCAGTTCCATTGAACTATAAAACTCCTCCATTGAAGTCTTTGAAAAACGGTTGAGTTTAATATAGCCAGTTTTTTCAGGCAACATAAAGGTAGCATCGATGCTGTTTATGGGAATTTTATCCCTAACAATATCGTAAACTAACAGATCTTTACGTCCAGACCTGAAAATATCTACACTGACTGTTGTGCCCTTTTTGCCACGAAGACGATCCATCACCCATTTATTGTTCACTTTCGAACCAAATGCTTCCTCACCGTTAATTTTGACAATTTTATCACCTGACTGAATTCCAAGTTTATCTGATGGTCCACCCGGAACAGGAGAAACAACTAAAATCGTGTCTTTACTGAGCTGAAAAGTAACTCCAATTCCTTCAAAACTGCCTTCAAGCGGCTCGTTGGCAGCAGTAAGTTCCTCTTTTGAGATGTATGCGGAATGAGGGTCGAGTTCTTTGAGCATATTAACTATAGCTGTCTCAACCAACTTTGGCGACTGTGTGGTATCAACATAAAAATTCTCAATATAAAAAAGTGCAGCTGCAAATTTTTGACTTGTCTCTTTGGGGTCAGCTTTTGAATTTCCCTGAGCAGTGGCTGTAAAACTAAAGTAGCCGGCTAGAAAAACAATGAGTAGCGAACGGAGTTGAATTGATTTCATAAAACAGATCTAAATAAATCAAAATGAGGGTCAAAAGTAGAGATAAAAGCCTGTCAGGTGTTTTAATACTTTTTACATTTTGTTAATCTTTGTTAACAAGTTGTATATCAACAAAATACCTGCCACACATTTTTCCAAAAATATTGTTTTGGAAGTTAAGCAGGACAGATATTTCGACCTAAGCAGACTAAACTAGAAGCTTAAAACCTCCATTGCTGCCTGATATATTTTATCAGCATTCGGTAAAATTGCTTTTTCAAGTATCCTGTTGAAACCTACAGGAGTAAATGTTGATCCAACCCTTTTAACAGGAGCATCAAGATACTGGAACGCTTCATCAGCTATCATACCAGCCAGCTCGCCGCCAAAACCACCGAAAACCTTGTCTTCATGAACTACCAAAACACGTGATGTCTTTTTTACGGAATTCAGAATTGCCTCTTTATCAAGTGGAAGTATTGATCTGATATCAACTACTTCTATTTCCAAACCTTTTTCCTGACTTATCTTCTCAGCAACCTGCAATGCCATATGAGTTGTGTTGCCATAAGTAATGATGCTCATGTGTTTGCCTTCCCTGCGGATTTTTGCTTTACCAAATGGCACTTCAAAATCATCAGGAACCATAGTTTCAGCTAGTGGATCGTTGTAAAGAGCTTTTGGCTCAAGAAAAACAGTTGGTCCTTTGGATCTCATGGCTGTACGCAACAATCCAGCCGCATCGTCGGCAAATGACGGATAAACAATCCGTAATCCGGGTAAAGTTGCTAATGCCCCTTCGATGGTTTGGCTATGGTAAAGTCCGCCACCAATATATCCACCTGAAGCAAGTCTGATAGTCACATTGGGTGCAAAAGCACCGTTGCTTCTCCAATAATCATGTGATGTTTCGATCAGCTGTTCCATTGCAGGCCAGAAATAATCGGCAAACTCGGCTCCTTCGATTACAATGCGAATTTTATCATTGAATCTGCTCATCCCGTTTGCGGTGCCAGTAATAAAGTCTTCAGCAATGGGAGCGTTAAATACGCGCTCTTTCCCGAATTCCTGCTGCATACCTTTGGTAACATTGAAGATGCCGCCTTTATCTTTATTGGCAACATCCTGTCCCCAGATAAACGTATCAGGATTATGACGAAATTCAGCCTTTAGAGTTTCGTTCAAGGCTTGGATAAATTTTAACTTCTCTCCTTTTGTCCCGTCGTGGTTGCCTTCAGGGTATTTGGAAGATACAAATGGCTCAGGAATAACAAAATCATAAATCGACTCAGGAGTTGGATCAGGAGCAATGATGGCTTTTTTGTGTGCTGCAGAAATAACTTTTTTTGCCTCAGCATCCAATGAATCAATTTCTTCCTGAGTAAATTTTCCTGAATGAAGTAGTTGTATTCTGAAGCGTTCCAAAGGATCTGACAAACGAACGCAGTGACGTTCATTCTCATCACGGTAGAGCTCGTGTTTATCAGAATTTGAATGGGAGTGGATACGTACACAGTTGGCGTGAACAATGACTGGTTCACCATGTTTTTCGATATATTCTTTAGCGGCAAACATTGTATTCATGGAATCGAATACATTTTTACCATCACAATACATAATTTTAAGATTCTTAATGCCACGGTAATTTTCGGCAGCACGACGGTTAGCCGACTGATCACGTTGAGGAACTGAAATTCCAAACTGATTATCCTGAAACACAAAAAGCACTGGCAATTTTTCGTTTGATGCTCCATTAATAGCTTCAAACACATAACCTTCAGAGGTCGAAGACTCACCTTGTGAGCTGATGGCAACTCCTTTGGCATTGTAGCGTTTTATCGCACGGGCAACGCCTACTGCATGCAAGGTATGGTTACCCGTTGCCGAAGAAACATTTTGAATGTTCCATTCAGGTTTTGCAAAATGGTTCGACATATGACGACCTCCACTTGCAATATCGGTGCCTTTTGAAATGCCATTAAGAATTATCTCCTCTGCAGTAAGTCCAGCTGAAATAGCTGTCAACATATCGCGATAATAGGGAAACAAGAAATCTTCATTGCGTTTAAAAATCTGACCTATAGCTAATTGAATACCATCAT
Organism: uncultured Lentimicrobiaceae bacterium; assembly: GCA_964463695.1. Taxonomy (GTDB): domain Bacteria; phylum Bacteroidota; class Bacteroidia; order Bacteroidales; family F082; genus JALNZU01. The sequence goes on from CAYXCZ010000009.1 coordinate 84,343, forward strand.
GTCCTGCGTAAGGTGCATGATACGACCATCCTAAAGCTTGTTTGAGATAGTTTGGGGCTTTTTCGTCAATCTGCCGACCCAAGGTCATCAGGCTATACCATTGCTTTAATGTTTCCTTATCTGTTGATTCGAGTGTGAATTTTCTTTTTTGTGTCATTTTCAGAGATTTTTAAATCGCTTAGGCCAATTTTTGAGGGTGCAAAAGTAAAAAAAAATGTTTAATTTAAATCTGATCTAAATAAGCAAGTGGTTAAAAAAGTCCGCAACGCATTGCGGTAAAACCACTCAACTTATATTAACAGTTTTCTGTTAACTTGGTTCAAAAGATGTCTTAAAAGTCAGACTTTAGAAGTTTTGAAATTAACATTAACTCATTAATAAATAGACCTATCTATATCAAATTGAATAACTTATAACAAATATAAGTAGAGCAGATTAATCGCTGATAAAATAATCTAAGACCGAATAATGGTGAATTGACCGTCGCTTTGCAGTTTAATGATCGAAGAAGCCTTAGGAGCTTTCACCTCATCCTGGTAGAACGCAACAACATGATCAGCATTTTTAAGAATAGCTTCCGAAATTTGCGCAAAGAATAAAGGAGTCGGCTCCCCTGAAATATTTGCCGAAGTTGAAGCTATCGCTTTACCAAAATGCTTTACAAGCGCTACGCAAAATGGGTCAGAGGTAACTCTGATACAAACAGAACCATCGATACCCATTACATTTTTTGCCAGATTTTTTGCACCTGGATATACGATACTTATTGGATTTGCCGCAAACGCGATTAAATCGAGGGCAATAGGAGGCACAACCTTTAAGTAATCTTCCAGCCTGGAAACACTGTCAATGAGGGCAATAAGATTGTTTTGTTCCTTTTTTCTCTTGATTTTAAATAATCGCTCAACTGCTTTGGAATTTGAAGCATCACAGCCAAGCCCCCAAATTGTGTCTGTTGGATAAACGATTACTTTTCCTTTTCGCAGCGCTTCAGCCGCCATCAACACCTCTTCGTCGAACGATTTCATAACCGGGCTGTAAGCTGATTTATATCAATAGTTTGCGCACATTTGAAATGCCCTTCCGGACAAGCCTTGTGACCATGCAAACCGCACGGACGACAAGCGAGTTTCTTAGTTGTTTCAACGATTAATGCACCATCGGCGAGTGGCCCGAAACCAAATGACGGGACAGTTGAACAGTAAATGGCCGTCATTCGTGCATTTACTGAACTACAAAGATGCATTGGAGCTGAGTCGTTTACGTAATTCATTTGTGCATCGCGCATCAGTGCGGCCGACTCAAGCAAGCTAAGCTTTCCTGCGAAACTAATACAATTGGGGTGTTCTGAACTCAAAAGGATATGGCTGCATAACGCTTCATCTGCTGCCGAACCCAATAAATAAACAAATATCCCTGAAGGGACATTTTGCAAAAATTCAATCCATCTTTCAGCCGGAAATTGTTTTGTAAACCAAAGCGAAGCCGGGGCAATACATATATATGGATTTGTTTTGTATTGCGACATTTTTGCTATATCCTTGGGTGTTGGATACAATTTAGGTGTCTGAGACTTACTATCGGTAAGATGTTTGATCAGTGATAAATTGCGGTCTGTTTCGTGTATAACAGACTTCTTATCACCTATCGAGTGTCGGATGCGGGTGCTATAAAAGAAACTCAACGGATTTTTATCAAACCCTATTGTTTGCGATGCTCCGCTAAAAACTGTTAGAAATCCTGTCGACAAAAAACGCTGTACATTGACAACAAGGTCATAACGCTCTGATCTGATTTCCTTCAACAAGTGCCATAGGTGCTTATACTTATCCTTTTTCTTATCCCACAATAACAGCTGATGTATGAAAGGATGCCCTTCGAAAAGAGATTCAAAGCCTTGTTTAATAAGCAAATCGATTTGAATACCTGGGTAAAAATGATGCAGTTTTTCCAAAACCGGAGTAACAAGAATCACATCTCCAATAGAGGCAGTTTGAATAACTAGCACCTTATGTATTTCGCTTTTTTGCATCGAACAAAGGTAAAAAGAATCAGTTAGCATCATCCAATTTATGGAATTCAAATCGAAAAGCAGTTTAAGTTACCATGATGTTATGATCAGGCTATTTGTCGTTTAGTTGTTGAAATTGAAACCCTTCAACAAATGAGATATACTTCAGCACATACCACGAGCCGAATGCACTCAATAGATGCCATAAAAAATGTGTCCCTTGATCGAAAAATGGAATCTCATGAACATCAAGTTGCCTGAAGAGCAAAGCAAATGAAAAAAAGAATAAAAGCAACCCCACATCAGTAAGGCGCTGAAAATGATTACGGTAAAGAAATATAAACAAAGGCAACAGGATCATTCCACCTGAGAAAGCATAAGAAAGGTTGATGCTAAGATGCTGTGGCAAATTTGCAAAAAGAAAAATCCGCAGCATAAACAGAGGTACAAACAGGAGCACCACTTGCCACCATTTACCTAATATTTTCCACCAGAAATAAATCGACAAAGCGATGGTGAGCAAAGCAGAAGGAACAATATCCAGCATAAGGAAAAACGAACTCATGCGGAAAGCATGAAAAAGTGTGCTTCCTAATCCTCCCAGAAAAACCATTCCAAAAGCAAAGAGTAAAAAACGGTTGGCTTTAATTTTTGGCCACAGCTTAAACATCCAAAAAACTGCAGGCAGCATCATTGCAACCGAGCTCACTGCATTCCATGGCTCGACCACAATCAAATCGGGGTGATATTCTGCATAACGAGGCCCTCCATCCGAAAGCCGCTCATTCATCCATTGTCCGGCAATCTGAATCAGTTGTGAAACTGCATCAGGGGAATGCATCGACATAAAATTATCTGTTTAAAAATGGATAATCTGTATATCCCTCAGCTCCACCACCGTAGAAAGTATTTACATCAAACGGATTTAAAGGAGCATCCAAAATATAGCGTTCAACGAGGTCAGGATTAGAAATAAAAGTTTTCCCGAAAGCAACCAGATCAGCCAATTCGTCTTTAATTACTTTCTCGGCAGTCTCAAAGGTATATCCAGCACTTGTAATTAAAGTTGTTTTGATAAATGGACGAAAATGGCCAGTTACCTTTTTTAAATAATTAGGAAGCTGAAGCAGACTTTTTTGATCAGGCTCAATCAGATGAATGTAAGCCAAATCAAATTTATTCAGTTCTCCTGTTAAATATTCAAATGTCTCAACAGGTTTTTCGTTCCTGACTCCAAAATTTGTACCTGAGGGAGATAAACGAATGCCTGTATGCTCATTTCCAATACTTTGAGAAACAGCTGCTGTAACTTCCAGGCCAAAACGACTTTTGTTTTCTATTGAACCACCATATAAATCGGTTCGGATGTTTGAGGCATCATTTAAAAACTGATCGATAAGATATCCATTTGCCCCATGAATTTCGACCCCGTCGAAACCAGCAAGCATGGCATTTTTGGCTGCATGCACATAATCGTCGATGGTTAATTTTATTTCATCGGCTGACATTGAATGAGGAACAACCGTTTCGAGCTTCCCTGCAGGTGTAGTTATCAAACCGGTTTCAGCAACTGCTGAAGGAGCAAATGGAAGTGATCCATCTTGTTGCAGAAGAGGATGTGAGTGACGGCCAACATGCCATAACTGACAAAATATCTTACCGCCTTTTTCGTGAACCGCAGCTGTAACAGCTTTCCATCCTTCAACCTGTTTAGGAGAATAGATACCAGGTGTATTGGAATACCCCATTCCTTTGGGTGAAATCTGACTTGCCTCACTAACAATCAATCCTGCAGACGCCCGCTGATTGTAATATTGCGCATTTAATGCTGCTGGAGCAAGACCTTCAGAAGCCCGCTGACGTGTTAATGGAGCCATCACAAAGCGGTTATTCAGTTGTAAATGACTGGATAAGTATGGATTAGCTAGAACTTTATTCGAATGCATATAGATTTTTTAACTATTAAACCTTTAAATTACTTTGCTAATAAACAAAAAACTTGCTATTTTTGTTCTCTCGCTGTTATTTGAACTCAATCTAAATTATAATGCCACATTTTCAGTCCAGAGGACAAGTCCCTCACAAACGGCACACCATTTTCAGAAAGCCTGACGGATCATTATATGCAGAAGAACTAGTCTCAACAGAAGGCTTTTCGGATGTTTATTCGCTGATCTACCATGCCTGGCCACCAACAATGGTGAAAGAAATTGGAACTCCGATTGATGTATCACCAAAAATTGCACTTAAATCGAATATGCAGCATAGGAGTTTTAAAGGATTTTCCATTGAGGCTTGTGACGATTTTTTGCTAAGCCGCAAGTATGTTTTAGTCAATAGTGATGTGTATATCAGTTTGGCTGCTCCACGAAAATCGATGACCGGCTACTTTTACAAAAATTCCCAGGCTGATGAAATGATTTTCATACATAAAGGAAAAGGTGTTTTGAAGACCGTATTCGGTAAGCTTCCTTTTGAATATGGAGATCATATCGTTATACCAAGAGGTACCATCTATCAAATTGTATTTGAAAGTGAAGATAACCGTCTTTTTATAGTGGAATCCTTTCATCCTTTGCGTTTTCCGAAAAGATATATGAATAAAAACGGGCAGCTGCTCGAACATTCTCCTTTTTATGAGCGGGATATTAAAACTCCTGTTGAATTAGAAACATTTGATGTTAAAGGTGATTTTCTTGTAAAAATAAAACGAAATGACCAGCTTTTCCCCTACACATATGCTACGCATCCGTTTGATGCTATTGGTTGGGATGGTTGTCATTATCCGTTTACGCTTTCGATACATGATTTTGAACCAATAACAGGACGAATCCATCAGCCGCCGCCAGTGCATCAAACCTTTGAAACACCGGCTTTTGTTACCTGTGCCTTTGTTCCACGCTTGTACGATTACCATCCTGAAGCCATTCCTGCACCCTACAACCACAGTAATGTTGATTCCGATGAAGTTTTGTATTACGTTGATGGCGACTTCATGAGCCGGAATCATATCGAAAAAGGGATGATAACATTGCATCCAATTGGTATACCTCACGGCCCTCATCCAGGTGCTGCCGAAAGAAGTATCGGCAAAAAAGATACAGCTGAACTGGCAGTGATGGTTGACACTTTTAAACCGCTTATGCTCACAGAGGAGGCTTTTTCAATTGAAGATCCTGATTATTTTAAAAGCTGGCTTTTTTAATTTTTTAATGAAATAACATTGATTTACCCAATTTATCGTAACAATTATCTCCAATGAGTAATACTGACTTTCTACCCATCAACGGTACCGATTATGTCGAATTTTATGTTGGAAATGCCAAGCAAGCTGCTCATTTTTATCAAACAGCCTTTGGATTTCAACCTCTAGCTTATGCAGGATTAGAAACCGGTTTAAAAGACCGCGCTTCCTACGTGCTGAAACAAGGAAAAATAGTCTTTGTATTTACAACAGCACTTACTCCCGAATCTGCAATTGGGGAGCATCACAAAACACATGGCGACGGCATCAAAACCATCGCACTTTGGGTTGAAGATGCACGTAAGGCCTATAAAGAGACTACTTCACGAGGAGCAAGGTCCTACATGGAACCTCAAACAATAATCGATGAATTTGGCGAAGTTGTTCTGAGCGGCATTCATACCTATGGAGAAACAGTTCATATTTTTGTTGAGCGCAAGAATTACTTCGGACCTTTCATGCCAGGTTTCAGAAAATGGGAACCTGCCTACCGCCCAACCGAAACCGGCTTGCTTTACGTGGACCATATTGTTGGCAATGTTGGCTGGGGAGAAATGAATAAATGGGTCAATTTTTATGGCAAAATACTTGGTTTCGAACAACTTATATCATTCGATGATAAGGATATCTCGACTGAATACACTGCCTTAATGAGTAAAGTGATGGCCAACAATAATATGCGGATCAAATTCCCCATTAATGAGCCGGCCGAAGGGAAAAAGAAATCGCAGATTGAAGAGTATATCGATTTTTACAGAGGATCAGGGGCTCAGCATGTTGCAATGGCGACCGACAATATCATTGAAACAATCACCCATCTACGCAACCGCGGAATTGAATTTCTGCATGTTCCTGATGCCTATTACGACACTGTTGTTGATCGGGTGAAAGAAATTGATGAAGATTTGGAAACTCTGAAAAAACTCCGCATCCTTATAGACAGAGATGAAGATGGATACTTGTTACAACTTTTCACAAAACCTGTCGAAGACCGCCCTACTGTTTTCTTTGAAATCATTCAGCGAAAAGGGGCAAAGTCGTTTGGAAAAGGCAATTTCAAAGCACTTTTTGAAGCAATCGAACTTGAGCAATCCAACAGAGGAACACTTTAAGATCAATTGGTTACAAGTGTAATACTTGATCTACTTATCTCAATACAATTATAATCATCATTAATAATTTCCCATGAAATCATGGATTTCTATTCCTGACCAAAATGATTTTCCTCTTGAAAATATACCTTTTGGCATTTGTTCTTTTGGCGATCACATATCGCCGGCAACCCGTATCGGCGATACCATCGTTGATCTCTCTGTTTTAGCAGATTATGGCTATTTTGATTCACTTGAGATAGATGATCTGACAGTTTTTTATGAACCTATACTCAACCCTTTCATGTCATTGGGTAAAGCGAAAACAAATGCTGTAAGACTCTTTCTTCAGGAATTGTTCAGCGCAGATAATGTTGATTTGCAATCTAATGAAGAAGCAAAAACACTCGCTCTTTTTTTGCCGGAAGAAGTTGAAATGAAGATGCCTGTTTTTGTTGGCGACTACACCGATTTTTATTCAAGTATCGAGCATGCAACAAATGTGGGAGTGATGTTTCGTGATCCAGCAAATGCATTGTTGCCCAACTGGCGTCATTTGCCCGTGGGTTATCACGGAAGAAGTTCATCAATTGTTGTATCCGGCACAAATATTCACCGCCCGAAAGGACAAACCAAGCCCCAAGAAGACCAACCAGCCGTTTTTGGTCCGACAAAACAGCTCGATTTTGAGCTTGAGATGGCATTTATCACTTCCGGTGAAACTCCATTGGGTTCTTCTGTTTCAGTAGAAAAGGCAAGAGATTATATTTTTGGTTTAGTATTGTTTAATGATTTGTCGGCACGCGACATTCAAAAATGGGAGTATGTGCCACTAGGTCCATTTCTTTCCAAAAGTTTCGGGTCAGTCATCTCACCCTGGATAGTAACCCTTGAAGCGCTGGAAAATTTCCGGATAGCAGGGCCAGATCAGGAACCGAAACCAATGCCATATTTGCAACAAAACGGTTTGAACAACTTTGATATTCAACTTGAGGTGTATTTAAAACCCGAAAACAGCATAGATTCGCTGATTTGTAAATCAAACTTCAAATACATGTATTGGAGTATGAATCAACAACTTGCGCACCAGACAGTAGCAGGATGTAATATCAACACAGGTGATTTATATGGTTCAGGAACGATTAGTGGTCCAACCCCAGACTCATTTGGTTCGATGCTTGAACTTTGTTGGAAAGGCACTAAACCCATACAAATGAAAGATGGAAGTCAACGGGTTTTTATTCAGGATCATGATACCATAACCATGAAAGCTTATGCTGAAAAGGATGGAATAAGGATTGGATTTGGCACCTGCCAGACTAAAATACTTCCTTCAAATAATTGATAAATCACCTATGTTAACACTTGATGCACAATCCATTTCACAACAGTACCTGCACCGGATAATGCTTGGTAGTATCGCTCCCCGTCCGATAGCATTTGTGAGCACAATAGATAAAGAAGGAAATCCAAATTTATCCCCGTTTAGTTTTTTCAATGCTTTTGGAGTGAATCCGGGAACGCTGATATTTTCTCCTTCACGCCGTGGACGCGACAACACAACCAAGCATACCTACGAAAATCTATTGGAAATTCCTGAAGCAGTTATAAATGTTGTCACTTACGAAATGGTTCAACAAATGAGTCTGGCAAGCTGTGAATTTCCAAAAGGTGTCAACGAGTTCCTCAAAGCGGGCTTCAGCTCCGTTGCTTCAGAAAAGGTAAGGCCTTTCAGGGTAAAGGAATCGCCGGTTCAATACGAGTGTAAGGTGCGCGAAATCATACAAACAGGCGATGGCCCCGGTGCTGGAAATCTTGTGATTTGCGACATTTTACTCGTTCATATCAACGAAACTGTTTTGGATGAAAAAAACGAAATCAATCAGGAAAAAATTGATCTTGTTGGAAGAATGGGCGGAGATTTCTATGTGAGGACAAACCAAGCAGCACGTTTTGTTGTACCTAAACCTGTGAGCAGTAATGGGATAGGAATAGATGTTTTGCCAGAGACGATCCGTCACAGCATATACCTTACCGGAAATGATCTGGGTCAACTTGGAAATTTGAGCAATTTTCCTGATGATGAAATCATACAGAAGTATCGCACCGATAATTCCTTTTTTCAACTTTATCTTTCAGACAAGGAGGGCTATTTCAAGCATATTCAAGCGATGATTCGTGAAGGAAAAGCAATGGATGCCTTGGCGAATTTACTCGCTTTTTGCGACTAAGATACCTGCCTGTATTTTCATAAAAACAGTTTCTTTTGGTCAAACCTTTTCATCACTGAAAGTATTATTGTCTTAATTTAGATTTGTCTCAATGCACTGATTTTCAATTTCCAATCTTTTTTTGCGGTAATTATATTTTCTTTACAAAAACCAATCATTTTTATCCAAAAAATGATCACCTCCCACATGCTTAGAATCGAGCAATATCAAGCGATTCATGCTATTTTTAAACATTCTAAATTATAACTCTTACGATTGAACAGTTCCCTGTTCTTAAAAAAAACATAATTTTGACCCGAAAATTTCATTCTAAATAATTTAGAGGTGAAAAAGACAAATGATTCATTTTTATAATTCAATTCGTATGAAGAAAAACGTTGTACTTTTTGCAATTGGCAAAAAAAGAATCGCAGTCAGCCTGATCATGTTTTTGATTTTGCTTGCTGGATTCCAGTCATTTGCTCAAACCATTGATTTGGGAAGAGCATCAGGTCAGGTTCAGGTTACTGAAGACAACTTCAGCAAAACCAATGTAACCTTCACCTACTCAACAATCAGTTCTTTCGTTGTTGAAGCAGACAGAGGTGTTTTTAATGAAATTCAAATACCTGGCGCATATGCCATTGGTGGTTTGGGTACACCTAAGCTCCCTGCATCCAAGAATCTGATTGAAGTGCCTTTTGGCGCTGAAGTTTCGGTTAAGGTTGTTAATTTCAGTATGGCTGAGTATAAACTTAGCGACTATGGTATTAGTAATCTTTTGATGCCCGTTCAGCCTTCAATTCGCAAAGATCAGACTTTAGACGAAGTTGCTTTTGAATATGATGAAAAGCTTTATCAAAAAGACGGATTCGTTAGTCACGAACTTGCAAGTATTGAAGTACTTGGAGTTTTACGCAGCTATCGTTTAGCACGCCTGACTGTAGCACCTGTTTCTTACAACCCTGTTTCTGGAATTATTCGTGTATACAACGACATCGAAGTTGAAATCACCTATACAAACAGTGATCCAAGTCTTACCAATTATGTGAAAGCATCTGCTTATTCACCGTATTTTGAATCAATTAAGAGCACACTTCTCAATGGTTCAACGCGTGATTACCCGCAACATCCTGATTTGACAAAATATCCAATCAAATACCTCATTGTTTCTGACAGGATGTTTGAAGCTGACCTTCAACCATTTATTCAATGGAAAACCAAAAAAGGTTTTGAAGTAATTGTGGCTTATACCGATGTAATTGGCACAAGCTACGCTCAAATTCAATCCTACGTTCATGCACAATACAATGCTGGAACACCTACTGATCCGGCTCCAAGTTTCATACTTTTTGTTGGTGACACACCACAAATACCAGCAGTTCAAGGATCCTCTTCAGGAAAAATGACCGACTTATATTATGGTAGTGTTGACGGCGATATCTTCCCTGAAATGTATTATGGACGTTTTTCTGCCCGTAACTCCGGACAGTTAACTCCCCAAATACAAAAGGTGATGTATTATGAGCAATATCAATTTGCTGACCCTACATATCTCAATAGCACTACATTGATTGCCGGTGCTGACGGAACATGGAATCCAGCTGTTGGACAGCCTACTGTTCATTATGGAACGCAAAACTATTTCAATGCAGCTCATGGTTTCACCAATGTTTATGCTTATTTAAACAGCTATTCAGGATGCTATGATGCTTCACGTATTGCTGTAGGTTTTATCAATTACACTGCTCACTGCTCTGAAACTTCATGGGGAGATCCAAACTTAAGTCAATCAGCAGTGAATGCCTTCACCAATCAAAATAAATATCCGCTCGCTATCGGCAACTGCTGCCTGGCAGCTGATTTTGGTTATGCTGAGTGTATTGGTGAAACCTGGATGAGAGCACCCAACAAAGGCGCTGTAACCTATATCGGTTCATCACCAAGTTCTTATTGGTTCGAAGATTTTTATTGGTCTGTTGGTGCTTTCCCGATTCAGGGAAACAACAATGGTTATGTGCCAACTTTCCAGGAAACTACATGGGGAGCTTATGACGGACCTTTTGTAAGCGACTATGTATCAGCAGGAGGTCTTGCTTTCATTGGAAACTTAGCAGTTACCGAAGTTGATATTCAAGGATATCCTTCACATTCGAGTCCAATCTATTACTGGCAAGCCTATAATGTGTTAGGTGATCCATCCCTTATTGCCTATATGACAGAAGGTGCTGACAATGTTGTTTCTCACATGCCTATTTTGCCTATCGGACTCACAACCTACGAAGTTACAGCTCTAGCCGGTTCATATGTTGCCATCTCAAAAGATGGCGTTTTACATGGCTCAGCCCTTGTAGGTCCTTCAGGTGTTGTTGAATTAACGATCGAACCTGTTCTTTCTTCAGGCAATGTTGATATCGTAGTAACAAAACCTCAGCACAAACCATATATGGTGCAAGTTCCGGCAGCAGCACTTGTTGGTCCTTATGTTGTTTTGGATTCATACACTGTGAATGATGCAGCAGGAAATAACAACGGTCTTGCTGATTATGGTGAAACAATCCCATTGAATGTTACGATCAAAAATGTAGGAGCAGATCCTTCAGCAGCTATAAATGTAACTGTTAGTGGAACAGATACTTATGTAACACTGACTAGTGCGGCAACACAAAGTTTCAGCGCAATAGCTCCAGGAGCAACAACAACAGTAAACAATGCGTTTACATTCAATGTTGCTAATTTTGTACCTGACCAACATGTAGCCACTTTCCCACTGACGCTTACTGATGGAAGTGCAACATGGCAATCAACACTGAGAATCACACTTCAGGCACCAATTCTTGAGATTTCTGAAGAAGTTGTTGTTGTTGATAATGCTACTGGAAATGGAGACGGCATTCTTGACCCAGGTGAAACAGCTAATATTCGCGTTACAGTTTCGAACCTTGGACACAGCAGTGTTAGTGCAATTGTTGCAACAATGGTTGCTTCAGACCCAATGCTTACGATTAATACAGCTACAGTGAACCATGCTTCTTTAGCAGGACAAGCTTCAGCTGAATTGCTCTTCAATGTTACAGCGGGTGCAAGTTCACCAATCGGATACCCTGTCAACCTCGCTCTTTCAGCAACTGCAGGACCAGCAGGTGTTTACAGTGATCAACAGGCAGCAGTCGTTGTTATTGGTTTGATTCCTGATTTCAATATGTCGAACGGATCAGCAACAACATGTGTAGGAACATTCTTTGATTCTGGCGGGGCATCAGGCCAGTATAGCAATAACGAAAGCTTTACCTTCACTTTCAATCCAACTACTGCCGGTGCCATGATCAGAGCTAACTTCACTTCTTTTGATACCGAAAGTGGATATGACAAACTTTTCATCTATAACGGACCAAACGCAAGTTCACCTCAAGTTCCTGGAAGTCCTTTTGAAGGAACAGCAAACCCCGGACAAATAACTGCCTTGAATGCAAGCGGATCGTTAACCTTCAAGTTTACTTCAGATGGTTCAGTTACAAAAGATGGTTGGGTAGCAACTATCAGCTGCTACGCTCCTTCTGCTGCACCTTCATGCGCAACCAATCCAACCCCGGCAAATAATGCTGCCAATGTTGGTATCGCAAGTGTTTTAAGCTGGACAGCTAATGATGCTACTTCTTATGATGTTTATTTTGGTGTAACTCCAAATCCTGCTCTTGTTGGTACTGTTGATGTTAATCAGTACTCACCAACACTGGCACCAAACACAACCTATTTCTGGAAAGTCGTTCCAAAAAATCAATTTGGACCTGCAACAGGTTGTGAAGTTTGGTCATTTACAACTGGCGGACCTGAATATATCATGGCCAATACCACAGTAACAGCCAATAATGGTATGTTTTATGACACAGGTGGAGCAACAGGTAATTATACCAGCAACGAAACAATCACTATGACATTCATGCCTTCTGTAGCAGGTGCCCCTTTAAAATTCACCTTTAGCATGTTTGATACTGAAAATACTTACGATAAGTTGTTTATCTACAATGGTCCAGATGTGAGCTCACCAGCATTCCCGGGTAGTCCGTTTATGGGAACTGTGAGCCCAGGAAACATTACATCTACCCATGCTACCGGCGCCGTTACCTTCAAATTCACATCTGATAACACAGTCGTGAAAGCCGGATGGGCAGCTTCATTCATGGTTATGAGCGAGATGGCGATAGCACCTGCAGCAACCCCTGCAGAAATTTGCCAAGGCAGTTCGAGTGTACTTAATGCCAACGTAACTGGTGGAAGCGGTTCTTATAGTTACTCCTGGACACCTGTTACAGGCTTGAGTAATGCTACTGTTGCCAATCCTATAGCTTCCCCTACAGAAACAACTACTTACACTGTTGTTGTTAGTGACGGAACTACCCAATTGGATGGACAAGTAACCGTAACTGTTATGCCAGCTGCGCCAGTGAATCTTGGAGTTGACCAAACTATGTGTACATGGGAAACCGCTGTCCTTGATGCTACAACTCCAGGAGCTATATCATATTTATGGTCACCAGGTGGTGAAACTACCCCTACCATTTCATGTGAAGGTACCGCAATGGGTGTTGGAGCTCACGAAGTTTCAGTTACTGTAACCCATGCCAATGGTTGCGTTGTTACTGATCAAGTGATGATGACAGTTGAAGTTTGTATAGGAATTGATGAAAACAATAACGGACTCAAGCTTGCGCTTCATCCAAATCCCGCAACAAATGTACTGAATGTACAACTAAACGGAAAAGCAAGTAATGTTTCCTACTTCCTGTTAAACTATCAGGGTCAGGTACTTTACAGCAATACAAGTGTTGATATCAATGGCGCTTATCAGCACCAGATTGACCTTTCAGCTTACGCCAAAGGAATTTATTACCTACGTCTTAACAGCGGAAACAACACAATCGTTCGTAAAGTTGTTATTCAATAAGATCATTTAAAGCAATTTGAACTGCTCCATAAGTAAAATTTCACTTACTTTTGGAGCAGTTTTTCATTAATCTCAAAATATATGAAGCGATTTACTCTTTTGTTTGCAGTGATTTTTGTATCACTTTTCAGTTTTGCAGGAAGCTGGACTCCTATTAAAAGTGATGTCCCTGCTCCTATTCACTACTCATTAGTAAATGCCAGTGAAACCAACACTATTGTTCGGTTTAATATTGACGGTTTTTACACAACCTATGTGGAAACACCCAAAGGAAAATCGGCAATTATCAGTGTTCCAAAAATGGTATCACTCAGTGAGACAGGAGCTCCTGATCTTCCTAAATATGCTATCTCGGCAATCATAGGTGATAATGATTTGATGGATGCACGTGTATTATCCTCTAATTACACTGATTTCACCAACATTGAAATTGCTCCTTCAAAAGGAGATTTTTCGCGCCAGATTGATCCAGCCAGTGTTCCATTTACTTATGGGTCAGCGTATCAAGTCAACAGTTTTTATCCGGCTTCGCAGACTGCGCTTCAGGAGCCATATATTTTAAGAAATTTCCGTGGTCAGGCGCTTACTATCATGCCCTTTGCATATAATGCAATTACAAAAACCCTCAGGGTCTATCACGATATTACTATTGAAATTTTCAAAACAGGAGAAGGTGGCAGCAATCAAATGCAGCGGACTGCTGTTAATGCCAAAGAAGATAGCGAATTTCGTTATGTTTATGGTCATCAATTTGTTAACTATGAAGTGATGCAGAATCGTTATCCGGCAGTAAGTGAACAAGGACGACTTCTTATCATCAGTCACGGGCCATATATGGCAGCTGTTCAACCTTTGGTAGAATGGAAAAAAACCATTGGACGCCCAACTGAAATCGTTGATGTTGCAACGATTGGAACAACTCCTGATGCTATAAAGACTTTTGTGACCAATTACTACAACACCAATGGATTAACCCACTTGCTCATTGTTGGCGACCATCAACATGTTCCAAGTTATAACAACACTTCTTCAGGCGGATATTCCGATAATTATTATGCATATCTTACTGGAAATGATTCATATAACGAACTTTTTGTTGGTCGTTTTTCTGCCGAAAGTGTTGCACATGTTGAAATACAGGTACAGCGCATAATTACTTACGAGCGTGATTTGGATCAAAATGCCACTTGGTTAAATATCGGAACAGGTGTAGCAAGAAACGAGGGAGCCGGAAACGGACATAATGGTGGAGAAGCTGATTATGTTCATATGGATTACATCCGTGACAGCCTGTTAAATTATACCTATTCAACGGTACATCGTGAATATGACGGTGGAGTTCCCGGACTTCCAAATACTACTGCAGCTCAGATTTCATCGCGCATAAATGCAGGCACAAGTATCATCAATTATTGCAACCACGGCTCACAAAACAGCTGGAGTGTTGCTGGTTATACAACTTCTCATGTTACTGCTCTTACCAACACTGATCGCTGGCCCATTATTTGGGCTGTTGCCTGTGATAATGGCCGATTCACCAATGGCTCATGCTTTGCAGAAACCTGGTTGAGAGCCTCACAAAACGGACAGCCTACCGGAGCCATTGGTGCCATGATGAGCTGGATTTCACAGCCTTGGCAACCCCCAATGACAGGACAGGATGAAATGAATACAATCCTTGTTGAAGGATATCAAAATAACATCAAGCGCACTTTTGCGGGCAACTCGATCAACGGCAGCATGAAGATGATTGATTTACACGGAACATCAGGAAGAGGCACTCATGACACATGGATTCTTTTTGGTGACCCTTCACTCACTCTGCGTACAGCCACACCTGTTGCAATGAACGTGACTCATATGCCAACTATTTTTCTCGGTATGTCAGAATTTACTGTCAACGCAAATGCAGATGGTGCTATCGTTGCCTTAACTGTTAACGGCGAAATCCTGGGTACAGCAATTGTTTCCAATGGATCGGCCACAGTATCTTTCCCTGCTCTCAATAATGTTGGAATGATGAAAGTTGCTGTATTTGGCTATAACAAAATAACTTACCTACAAGAAATTGAGATTATTCCAGCTTCAGGACCATTTATTGCCTACGTTTCGAGTACTGTTAATGGTGTTACAGGCAGCGAAGTTCATTACGGTCAGGAAGTGAATCTGGGAGTTCAATTACGCAACCTTGGTGTTGAAAATGCAACTAATATCAATGTTACATTAAGCACTACCTCTCCATATGTTACAATTACTGATGCTGTTGAATCATTCGGAACAATGACTCCAGATCAGTTTATAACTATTGAAAATGCTTTTGCTTTTAGTGTAAGTGATGAAGTTCCAAACAGCACACCGCTTCAATTTGTCATGCAAATTACTTCTGATCAGGATAGTTGGGAAAGCAGTTTTAATATGACAGCACTTGCACCGTCTTTTACAGTTGGAAACTATACTGTGATGGATGCCAGTGGTAATGGAAACGGCCGTCTTGATCCGGGTGAGACCGTTGATTTGAAAGTTAGCTTTACAAACAACGGACTAAGTGCTGCAGCAGATGCACTTGCAAATCTTAGCTTCAATTCTGGCTTTGTTACAGTAAACGTTGCAAATTTTGAATTTTCAAATGTTGCAGCAGGTCAAACTATGGACGCAGTATTTAACATTACTGTTGCTGGTGGAGCTCCGATTGGTCAGGCGGTTGATTTTGGTTTTACAATAGCAGCAGGAGCCTATCAGGCACAGAAATCTTTTATAGCTAAAATTGGTATCATCCTCGAAGATTTCGAAACAGGAGATTTTACATCTTTTGAATGGGCCGCAGCCGGTAATCAACCCTGGGTCATCACCAATACTGCACCTTATGAAGGTACTTTCTCAGCTAAGTCAGGTACAATAACCGATAGTCAATCTTCTCAGCTCCTGCTTCAATATGAGGTAAGTGCGAATGATTCTATCACTTTCTTCAGAAAAGTATCATCAGAATCAGGTTATGACTATATGCGATTTTATATTGACGCTAATAAAGTGGGAGAATGGGCAGGCGAAGTAGGCTGGTCAAAGGTCGCTTATCCAGTAACAGCAGGTGTTCATACATTCAAATGGGAATATATGAAAGATTACACTGTTTCGAGCGGAAGTGACTGTGCCTGGGTTGATTATATCACTTTACCACCAACCATTTCAACCAATGGATGGGCTGGAACCAATGCAGATATCTGCTCTGGTAATACGCATCAGCTCAATGCTACCGCCACTTATTACAACAGTTTAAATTGGTCAACTTCAGGAACAGGAACATTTAGCAATGCTTCAATTCTGACCCCGGTTTATACTCCAAGTGAAGCTGATAACACAGCCGGCAGTGTAATCCTAAAACTTACTGTCACCGGAAATTCATCTACTGTTGAAAGTGAGATGACACTCAATATTCATCAGGCTCCAGAAGTTTTTGCAGGTGAGACTGTTGCTATTTGTCAGGGACATACACTTGAGCTAACTGCAGCTGCAGCTTCTAATTACAGCCAAATAACCTGGACTACTTCCGGTGATGGTTCATTTAACGACGCCACGATGATGCATCCTACCTATACACCTGGCGCTACTGATTTAGCAAGTGGAGCAGTTGTTCTCACTTTATCAGCTGATGGCATGGGTGGATGTGCAGCTAGCTCACATGCTGCTACTCTTAACATTCATCATCTGCCTACAGCAAGCATAACCGGCGATCAAACCATTTGCCATGGACAGCAAGCTACACTTACACTTGAGCTTACCGGTAGTGCACCTTGGATTGTCACTATGGCTGATGCAGAACCTGTTACTGCCACTGCAACTCCCTGGGTGATGCAAGTAACACCAAGTACGGCATATACCTACACGTTACAAGAGGTTTCAGATGCTAACAGCTGCGTGAATACAGCCGAAGGACATGCTGTAATTTCGATGAATTTTGCTCCTTCTACTCCACTTGCACCATCAGCACCAGATACTGTTGACCACGCTTTTGTTGGACAAAGTGCGGTTGCAATTGAGGCAGTTGCCACAGCTATATCTTATGCATGGAGCATCGAACCTTCAAATGCAGGAACGATATCTGGCACAGGCACTGAAGCAACCGTTATCTGGGAATCAGGTTTTATCGGAATTGCAAGCATTAAAGCTGCTGCTGTGAATGATTGCGGACAAAGTGACTGGTCAATTGCATCAGAGGTTGTCTTGAAGAGTACTGTCGGTATTAACGAAGCCAATGCATTAAGTCTTCAGGTATTTCCTAATCCTTCAACAGGTCGTTTTACTCTTCGTTTTGATAATGAACGGTTAGGAAACGGCAGTATTAAGGTTACGAATATCGTTGGAGAACTGGTTCATTTTGAAAGCGTTGTATCCCAGTCATCCAAAAACACTACTGTTTTGAATCTGGAACATTTACCAAACGGGGTTTATATGGTTGTTATTGAAAACAGCAAGTTTGTATCAACCCAGCGAATTTCAATTCAGAAATAGCCTTCAGAACATAAATTAAAAAAGCAGGCACTTAACGGTGTCTGCTTTTTTTATATCAGCGTTTTTTATTCTACAACTGTAACAACTTTAATCCCCTGCTGATCAATCCATCAAGTTTTGGTTGTTCGTCTTTCAATCGAAGAAGATTATCTACAATTGCTGTACTTAAACCTTCATCAACGTTTTTATCAACTGCCAACTCAAGCAATTCGAGCATAAGCAACCATTCGTCAGGATAGGTATTTAGAAGAGATTGCAATAGTTGCACGTTGTGGTTTGAGAAGCTATCAGCATTTCTCATCTGACGGAGCTGGCCATACTGCTGATGTAACTCAAGTTGCTGAGAGGTATACATAATCTGATGCGTTTTTTCCTTAGGAAGAGGGTATGAAAGACCAAATGCATCAGCATCAGCCGGACCTGTATAAGCAGAGACTATCGATTCGCCTACTGCCATATCGAATACCCCCCATGAAGGTTCGAATAAAATCTGATCCTGATACCTTACGAGGCAATCAGTAAAAGTTAAAAGCAGAAGCTTTCCTTCTTTGCGGATACATGATTTTAATACCCCACTAACTTTTACACCAGATTCAAATTCAAAGTTTGCCTTCTTATCCTTCTCAATACCAACTTCTTTTAAGTCATCATCATTCAAAAATCTCGGAGGTTTAAGGGTCCCTTTTATGCTTCCAATCGGAGATCCAAATCCATGTGCATGATATGTTACTCCGTGACCTTCAAGTTGAGAGTTGTTGTAAGAGAGCATCGTTGGGCCAGTTGTTTTGATATACGCTGGTTGGTTTTGGTGCAATATATAATCCTGAAACACTCCCGAAACTTGAAGACCTGAGCTGTAAGCACATGTTGCTACTGAACCGGATTCTATTGCCTTAAGAATCCCTTCGACACCACCCTTTCGCAACGCCATCCGGCTTGCGAAGGTATCCAGAACCTCTGTCAAATAACCGAAATCAGGAGTTACAAACAACTGTGGCTGAGGCTTGGTTATATCGAAGTTGTAATAAACTGCATCAATTGTATAAGGCAATTTTTTAACACGATCGCTTAATGCACCAGCACTTTCTCCAATGGAGGACAAGAGGCCCGCTCCATAAATTTTCGGATGATTCAAATCACCCACCAAACCATATTCAACGGTCCACCAATGCAAATTGCGGATGTAAGCCATTTCGGAAGGGATACCTAAATTACTTTCTTTTGCTTCCAGGAGTTGCACTGCAAGATCAATTTGTGCGGTACTTGTATGCGGATTAGCCTTTAAGATGGACAAATACCTGATTGCTTCATACAGCTCATAATCGGCTGCCGAGGAGAAAGCCTTAGATCCAATTTCACCAAAATATTTGAGGTATGAGGCATATTCTTCATCAGCAATGATAGGTGCATGGCCTGCCGCTTCATGTATAATATCAGGAGCAGGTGTATATTCAACCTGATCAATCGGACGTATATCAGCCGCAATTACAAGTACGTTGTTAGCCTGAAACTCCATAAAAGCAGCCGGAGGAATAAATCCATCCACTGTGACAGCTCCCCATCCAATCGTTTTCAAAATGTCATTCATGGTCTGGATATCAGGTATTTGATCTATGCTAATACCCGTTTTCTTTAACCCACTCAGGTAAGCAGTATGTGCTTTATCTTTCAGAAAGGTAACATTCTGTTTCATGACATATCGCCAAATGGAATGATCCTGCCATGTGTAACTATTGTAAGGCTTTTCGATGATGAGGTCTGTCAGATGACGTGGCAGACGATCCAGAACAGGATTATTATACATGACTTTAACTATTTAGAATGGATTTAAATTATTCAAAAATAATAAAACTTCCTTTTCCGACATGAATTAAGTACTGATTTTTCTTGCAAAAAAAATGCCTAAATCGGTTTACTTATTCAGGCCAATTGTATATTTTTGTTGAGCGCACATAAAAAATCCAATTGCTAAAAATCAGGCAATATGAAAAGATTCTTTTTAATTCTATGCATGGCATTCTTTCTCTTCACCTCCTCCAATGCCCAATCATTAACGGTTAAAGGGCATGTTACAGCTGATGAGGATGGGCTGGCACTTCCGGGAGTAAGTGTACATGTCAAAGGAACAACCACAGGCACTGTGACAGATATTAATGGTAATTTCACCTTGCAAAATCTAAACCCCAATCAAACACTTGTCATCAGTTTTATTGGCTATGAAGCACAAGAGTTTTTAGTAGGCAACAACACACAATTCGCAATAAGTCTTATTGAAAGCGCCAAATTACTTGAGGAGGTTGTTGTTACGGCGCTTGGCATCAGCCGCCAGAAGCGTGAGATAGGATATTCAACAGAAAAAATCGAAGCAACAGTTGTCACTGATTCAAAAGCCTCTAATGTGCTGAATGCCATTTCAGGCAGGGCAGCCGGTGTACAAATATCTCAGCCTGACGGTGTTGAAGGAGGTTCGACTCGCATTGTTATCCGTGGAAACAACAATATTGGCTCAGACAATCAGCCGCTAATCGTAGTAGATAATATTCCGCTTGAGAACACCCCCGGCCTCACAAATATTGGTCGTGGAGTGGATTGGGGCAGCGCGATAAATGATTTGAACGCCTATGACATCGAGAGTATGACACTTATGAAAGGCGGTGCTGCTTCGGCGCTTTATGGTTCAAGAGGAGCAAATGGTGTTTTATTTATAACGACAAAAAGAGGCACAAAACAAAAAGGTATTGGCATTACATATAATACTGATTTTAAAATTACTACCCCCTATTTATTTCGTGATGTTCAAAACACTTACGGTCATGGTGGACCCATATCATTTACACCTCCAAGTTTTCCCATGTCGGGCGACACTTTGCTTTATCCGGGTATTTATGGCAATGAAAATCTGATTATCAATCAGCAGGGAGAGACATCAAGCACCTCAGCTGAATTTGGTTATTATGGATCAGCTGTTTCATGGGGACCTAAAATGGAAGGACAGATGGTGAAATGGTGGGATGGAGAAATTCGCTCCTACGCACCACAGCCCGATAACCTGAAGATTCCATTTCATAATGGGTTCACAACCACACATAATATTTCAGCAACAGGGGGAGGCGACAAAGGTACAATGCGGGTTTCATTTACCCGACAGGACAACAAAGCAATTGTTGACAACAGCAATTTCGATCGTACAACAGTTAATTTAGGGGCAACGTTGAAGATAAGCGACAAACTGCAGACCGATGTAACCATGTCATTTATCCAGTACAACCGTTTAAACAGCCCGATGCTGGGTGAAGACTGGAGTTCATTTAACAAAGGATTACTTTATTCATGGCCAAGAAGTTATCAGGGCATCGACAAAGAAAACAGGGCAAGAGCAGATGGATCGCAAAACCCACAGGAAGGATATCCGTTTTTTTATTTAAGTCCAACGCTTTGGTGGGACTACTATAATAACAACACCAATCAAAAACGAGATAAATACACTGGGGCGCTTTCGCTTTCTTACGATCCTTTTGATTGGTTGAATATCCTTGGACGTATCGGCCGCGATTACACCATCGAACAATTTGAAACAAAAAACAAACCTACTGACCCACTTGGGCTTCTTAACGGATACTACAGCAATGGCCTTTCACGCAATAAAGGCGATAATTACGATTTTGTCATCACAGCTTCAAAGGATCAATTTTTGGGAGGCCCGTTCGATCTCAAACTGACAACAGGAGCCAGCCGGTGGAGTCAGGATTATTATTACATCAACGGACATTCGGGAACTTGGTATTATCCTAATATGTACACGTTCTTTAACTTCACAGAAACCACCTACACAACCGATCCAAACAATAATACGATTGTTGATCAACCAGGTAACAGTGCATCATCCATGCTTCCAAAGGAAGGGATTATGCGAAAAAGGAACAATTCGGTGTACGCCTTCATGAATGTTTCGTATAAAAACAGCCTCTATGTTGAATTAACAGGTCGTAACGACTGGTCATCAGCATTGCCGATGGGAAACAACTCCTATTTCTATCCGTCACTTTCGGTAAGTTTCATTCCAACAGAGGCTTTTGGAGTGTTTCAAAACATTCCCTGGATGAATTTCATGAAAATCAGGGGAGGAATTGCACAAACTGCCACTGATACCGACCCCTATCTTTTGAGTTTTTATTACAACACAAGCTTGTTTGGCGGACAGCAATCATCAGGATTTCCGGGTATTATTCCTCCTATACGGCTTCGTCCACAACGTGTTAACGCATATGAAGCAGGGGTAAATATGGGCTTTTTTGAAAATAAAATCGATCTCGATTTCACTTATTACTATTTGTATTCTTTCGACCAAATCATACCCAACCTACCTGTTCCTGTTTCTTCAGGAGCAAGCAATATCATGACAAACGAAGGAGTGTTAAGTAACCGGGGTTTTGAACTTATAATCAATACGGTTCCTTACCAAACCAGAGATTTAGTCATCAAATCAGGAATTAACCTGGCACGAAACCGCAACAGAGTTGAAAGCCTTGGCGGAGATGCCGAAACTTATCTACTGGCAGATATCTGGGGTTTGAACGGACCTGCAATGGTGTTGGAGGCTGGCGACGACTATGGAACAATCAGTGGTTATGATTATATCTATGACGAGAACGGACAACGGGTGGTGAACGATGCCGGTACAAAATACCTGATTACCGACAGCAGAGTTCCAATAGGGAACGCTTCACCGGATTTTATTGCAGGCTGGAACACCAGCATTCAGTATAAGAATCTGAGATTCGGAATGCTGATTGATACTAAATGGGGTGGTGATATTTACAGCGGTTCATATGTCATTGGTTTGCAAACAGGACAAAGTCCTGAAACTTTAAAGGAACGGGATGGTGGCGGACTCCCCTACACCGATCCGGCCGGCAACACCAGCAATATCGGAATAATTTTAGAAGGCGTACATGAAGACGGGACCCCTAACACAACCGTTGTCCACTATTATTACAAGTACCTTCCAAACGCAGGCGGGTGGGGTAAATTTGTTTCGACGCCGGGCATTCTCGAAAATACCTGGGTGAAAATGAGGGAAGTTACGTTAGCTTTAACTATTCCACAAAAATGGGTTCAAAAAACGAAAGTATTCCAAAAGCTTAGCATTTCGCTGACCGGAAGGGATCTTTTTTATATCTACAAAACTCTGCCTGATAACATTAATCCTGAAGGCATTATGGGCTCAGGAAATGCACAGGGATTTGAATGGGCTGCAAACCCGGGCACACGATCCTTCATCATGAGTTTGAGTGCAGGTTTTTAATTTGGTAATGAATAATGAAATGCATACGGAGATGAAAGCTGAATACTATTCGCAAGCGAAATCTGGAAAGAAATTTTATACGACCTTGTTTTTTCTTGTTATAACCTTATCTGTCAGCCTGATAAGTGTTTCCTGCACGAAAGATTTTGAAGATTTAAACACCAACCCTCAGGGATTTACTACTGCCACAAACGGTGCATTGTTCAACAATGTCATTCAATCCATTGTTCCAACAGGCAATGAGTTGTTTTATGTACAAAACGAGATTTTGTATAAGCAAACACAGCTGGCTGCACTAACAAAGGCAGCATGGGGAAACTATACCATTGGAACAGAAGACATTTGGTCAAATTTTTATACTACACTTCCAGAAATCAGAGAGTTAGAAACTCGTTTTGCTGCTGCTGATACCAGCGCTGAACTAAGAAATATGCAAGCAATGCTTAAAATCGCACTTGCTGTAAAAACCTTTAAAGTGACCGATCTTTTTGGAGATATTCCATTTACCGAAGCAGGCTATGGCTTTCAAAACCTTGATCTGTTGCGGCCAAAATACGACAGTCAGCGAAGTATCTATTTACAACTACTTGATGATTTGGCATGGGCAGATGAAAACATCTCGCTTAGCGCTGTCTCATCCGAGCCTTTTACCAGTTTCGCACCTTTCGATAAGCTTTTCTCGGGCGACATGCTGAAATGGAAGAAACTGGCTAATTCACTTCGCTTGCGTCACGCACTAAGGATGGCCGAAAAAGAGCCTGAACTTGCTGGAACGATCATCCGTGACATATTGGAAAACAACAAACCACTTATTGAAGGTTACGATTTTATCACCTCCAAACTCGAGAGTGCATGTCTTTGGCCTGCTGCATCAGGGTTTAAGCACGAGGCACTCAACTGGTCGTTTCGCGAACACAACAACCTGCGCATGGGTTCTGTTATATGGAATCTACTTTCGGTCAATGACAGTACTGACGGTAGTGGTATCAACGACCCGCGTGCATGGATCTTTTTCGAAACCAATAATGCAAACAAATGGAGGGCATTCCCGCAAGTTGCAAGTGCTGACACTCCACCTTCGGGAGGCATCCCATACGGCACACACCGTGATCAGGACGGCGCTTTTTCCATTAAAGGGGAAACAAATATCTACTCCCCTTTTAACTATTTTGTGGTGCGCGATGAAGATCAGATGCCCATCATTTTGATCACCGGTGCTGAGGTTCATTTCATGAAATCAGAAATATATTTCAGAGGAATTGGTATGGGTGTCGACAAAATGCAAGCTGAAATTGAGTATTTCAATGGCATTAACTCGTCAGTTGAATGGTGGCTTCAACGCGCAGCTTCTTCAAAGTTGCCCACTTCGGGTATTGAATTTCCTGAAGTAATCACTATCCCTTCGTATCTCAATGCCGCTACGGTGCAGGGTCGGTGGGGATTTTGGAATGCGGCAACAGAAGATGAGAAGCTGGAATTCATATATGCTCAGGAATGGATCGATATGTTCAGGCAACCCGATCAGGCTTATGCACTTGCCCGCCGCACAGCGATGACTCCAAGACTTGGTGATCCTTTGCAACATTTCAGGCTTCCTTACCCACCATCCGAAGCAGCATACAATGCAATAAATATGCAAGAAGCCATATCCCGTCAAGGTGGCGACAGTCCTGAAATGAAAATCTGGTGGATGCCATAAAATCATAACAAATTGTAAATGAACAAAATACTTATCATTAACCTAATACCTTTCATCCTATGAGAAAAATTTATTTCTACCTTTTTGTTTTACTGACACTTGGTTTTGCTCAGCTGCCCACCGCGTTGCAGGCACAAACCAATCAGTACCTCCATTTCGACAAAGTGGACGATTATGTAATTCTCAACAGCGCCTCCCAGTATTTTACAGGAACGAGTCAGGTTTCCATTACCGGCTGGTTTTACTGCGATGCACTTGCTTATGGCCAAGGCTATATGGGATTCAGGGTTGGTTCGGGAAATGCCGAATTCTACCTGATTCAGCTTAATAACGGCGTTTTGGAATGCCGGTTAAAAACAACGACGGGCCTGCATGAATATGTGTCACCGGCTAACACCGTCATTCCACAAGTGTGGCAACACATTGCCTGGATTTATGACGGCAGTTCCGTTAAGCTATATGTAAATGGCACATTGAAAGGCAGTTCGGCTGCTTCAGGGGTATTTCAGGGAGACGCGGTTCCTTTCGCCATTGGCAAAAGTAATTTAGGCGGCTTCAATTTTGTTTACGGAGGTCGTGCAGATGAAGTAACAGCATGGAACAAAGCACTTTCTCAGGCCGAGATACAGGCTATGATGGCTGACGAGCTCACCGGAACTGAAGAAAATCTTCAATTGTACTACAAGTTTAATCAGGGAGTACCCGGAGGCGACAACACTTCCATAACACATCTTACCAACGAAGTGGGTGGCTCTGATCGCAATGCAGAATTAATGAATTTCGCCCTTACTGGTGAAACCTCCAATTTCAATGGCACACTCAACACAAGTTACCAGGCTATTTCATTTCCACAGATCGCCAACAGACTTGTCTCAGCTCCTGCCTTTACCATTGAAGCTACAGCGACATCAGGATTACCAGTGAGTTTTGAGGTGCTTTCAGGACCTGCAACTGTAAGTGGCAACCTTGTCACCCTGACAGGTCAAGCCGGAGAAGTTACCATTAAAGCCACACAAGCTGGCGACAGTCAATTTGATCCTGCTGTTCCTGTAATCAATAGTTTTATGGCACTTGATCCTGCAACCCATGTCCCTGACATCATTGTAAGAAATCCACTTGCCGGTAATGTGTACATTCCTGTTCTGAATGCAATTCAACTTGCAGCAGTTGCGACCATCGACTATCCTGAATTGTTTAGCGTGGCGGGTGTAAGGTTCGAAGCCGGTAACCAGATAATTTATGCCAACGATTTGTATGCTAACAGTCATTACACAGCATGGTGGACACCTCCATCCTATGGTTCGCATACCATTACTGTTGTTTCAACAAATAATTTCGGATCATCCTCAACACAAAATATTACCATCAATGTTACTGCAAATGTGGCAGATATGACAGTTGTTGCAGCCGACAATGTTTGGCTGAGCCCTTCAAATTTTACTCAAACAGTAGAAGCTGACCTTCCCTCCTATCTTGGTGCCTATGATCAGATTACGGCAACGCTTACTGTAAGTTGTCCAACAGGAGGTTGTGGAGAATGGGACCGTGTTGCAAGTGTTGAAGCCATGGGAATTGAAGGCCGGTGGTTCGAAATTATCCGTTACATAACACCATACGGAGTACCTTGTTCCCATACCATAGACCTTACTGATTATATGTCAATTTTACAAGGGAAAGTGAAATTCCGCTTCAACTGCATGACGCTGGATAACGGATTTGTTTATAAACTAACGCTGAATTACAACGAAGGAAGTCCTGCACATCTTTACAGTTCCATGTATGAAATTTGGCACGAAATTTATCCATTTGGCGATTATGCCAACCTGCAACCCGTTGAAGATGTTACATTTGAATTTCCTGACAATGCGGTGGCTTCAAAATTGAAACTTGTTTCGACCGGCCATGGATGGGGAACTTTAAATACAGGTAATGCAGCTGAGTTTTACAACGCTACACATCATATCATGGTGAATGGTGCTCAGACCTTTGATCAGGTGAATTGGAAAACCTGCAACCCCAATCCGGATGCTTGTCAACCACAAAACGGAACATGGTTTTATAACCGTGCCGGATGGTGCCCGGGTTCCATCGCTCCATGGTTCGATTTCAATATGAACCCCTATGTGAACAACAACCTGACTCTGGGATATAAATTTGCTGAAAACTATGTGGACCTTTGTCATCCCAACCATCCTGATTGTGTGACCGGAGTGACCTGCACCGACTGCAACGACGGTTTCAACCCAACATTAGATGTTGCTGCCAACCTCGTTGTTTACTCAGCCAATCCTATTGTTGGAATCGATAAAAACTACCGATGGGCCGATATCTCGGTATCACCAAACCCCACCACAGGAATACTTAACGTGAAGTACAGCGGTTACGAACCATTTGCCGGGGCTAACGTAAAGCTTTACGACCTGAAAGGCAACACAGTATGGCAGATGCGCTGGATCTCAGGCGACAAACAAACTGACCTGAGCTACCTGCCTAAGGGAATTTATGTGATGACGATTGAAGCAGGAACGAAAAAAGAAGTGAAGAAAATTGTTCTTCAGTAAGATCTGCATCTATAAACCCATCTAGAATCAAACAATAAAGTAATTAGATTCAGATAGTTCATTAAACATATAAAACAGGTCTTTTCAAAAAATGGAAAAGGCCTGTTTTTTGGTTATTGAGGGAAATATGTGTCTTTGCATACAGAACAACTGATGAAAGCCAGGTGCAAGTCGGCATTTCGAAGCTTATGCATTCGATAAATCATACTAACTATTGAAGATAAACCACTTTAATTTTTCATTACGTACCCGCTTGCATTTAGCCTTTGTTTTACCCAATGACTGCGCACTACAAAAACTTCACACTTCACCAAATTATTTCCTTGCGGTGAAAAAATAAGTTTATCACCGCACATTTGCGGTAAATAACTTGTATATTTACCGCACAAAAATATTTAGGTAATGGCAAAATACATTTACGAGCATCAAAACTGGACAGATTTTTCGTGGCAGGACAAAGCCATAAATGCCGTATTTGGCGAGGTGCGGCTTATGCAAGGTAAAATAATAGGACAAATGAACGCTTTGGGCTTTTTTGCAAAAGAAGAAGCTGCGCTAACTACATTAACCTTAGACATAGTAAAATCGTCAGAAATTGAAGGCGAATTACTCAACTATGAGCAGGTCCGTTCGTCCATTGCAAGACGCTTGGGTATAAGCACCGCAGGACTTGTACCGAGCAGCCGCCACATTGAAGGCGTTGTAGAGATGATGTTGGATGCCACTCAACGATACACTTTACCATTAACCGAAAAACGTTTGTTTGGCTGGCATGCAGCACTTTTTCCCACTGGATACAGTGGACCATACTTAATAGAAACAGGACGATACCGGACTGGTCAAATGCAAGTTGTTTCGGGCGCTATGGGCAAAGAAAAAGTCCATTACGAAGCCGTGAAGCCCGAATTTGTAAAAACGGAAATGGACAAGTTTTTGAATTGGTTCAACAACGAAAATCAACTCGACCCTGTTCTGAAAGCCGCTATAGCACACTTTTGGTTTATCATCATTCACCCCTTTGATGATGGAAACGGCAGAATTGTAAGAGCCATATCCGATATGTTACTAGCCAGATCCGAAGGCAGTAGTGAACGTTTTTACAGTATGTCTGGCCAAATAATGACCGAAAGCAAACGCTATTATGAAGTATTGCAAAAAGTGCAGCATAGTTCAGGCGACATTACCGAATGGATTGACTGGTTTTTGCATTGTCTCAAAAATGCGATGCACTCCACCGAAAACACCACACAGAAAATATTGCGTAAGGCTGAGTTTTGGAAGTTACATGAACACACACCCATTAACCAACGCCAACGCCTCATGCTTAACAAACTCTTTGACGATTTTGAAGGAAAGCTACAAACCTCAAAATGGGCTAAAATTGTTAAAACCTCAACCGACACAGCCTTACGGGACATTAAAGATTTGGTAGAAAAAGGCATCTTGAAACAAAGTAAAGAAGGTGGACGAAACGCAAACTACGATTTAGCAGACTTTAATTTAGAATAACCATTTGTGTAATCGGTAAATAAAAATTGCGCAGTTTTCGGTAAATAAGATTGCATAAAATGGGTACAATGGGTACTATGTTGCCTCAGGAAAGGAATTTCATATTTCGTTGATAATGATATCATTAAATTTAAGGAATTAACTTTATTTTTCGATGAAATGATTTGCCAAGACATGTCAGAATAGCTATTTTCATCCATTGAATAAGCAATTAAAATGCATCTCCAAAAAATAAATGTGCTCTACAATGCATTATTGGATTCAGATTGGTTTCCGACAATTTTTAGGGCTTTTTTTTAGTTTTACCTCTTTGAAATAGCCCCTTTTGATCCTGCCTGGCCTTAGCTGCTGTGCTGCTTGTTCAACATTTCCTGCACCATATTGATACCGTTCCAGGTACCAATAGCTTTTAAAGGTCTGAATCGGGTAAACATCTGTTCGGAGAAACCATCCAATTCGCGGGTACGTTTGATAGCTTGACCGTGGAAGGTCTGGTAGGCAAATGATTCCAAATCGGCAACGCTTTCCCACACCGTAAACGTTGCCTGCTCAAGGAATGGTATTTCTCCCACACCTTTTGAAAAAATCAGGCCGTTGTAGTTTTCATGCTCAAAACTGACGCGCGGGGTCATTTTCCAGAAAGGAATTACGAAGCCCAACTTGAGCGTTGCTCTTGTAAGTGCGGCAACTGCCTGCAATGGTTTATCGGATGAGCTGATGTCCCAGGCTCCGAATCCCGACCACGAACCTTTGGAGCGCACGGGTGAAAGAAAAATGGTATATAGTTCCTTGCTATGCGCTTCAAAACTATTGAAAAGCTGGCTTTTCAGGAAAGCTTCTGCATCCTGTTCAGATTCCCAAACCACTAATAGCCCATAAACACTAAAATCAGGATAAAGGCTGTAACCGGAACCACCCCCAGTACCTAAAGGTTTAAAAAAGATGACACCTTTTTGCTTGCGCATTGGCGCACGCACTTCATGCATCATTTTCATACCCCATATGCAGTTTGAAAAACCTTCGTATCGAAAAAATGAAATGGTAGTAGTTTGCATATTAAAACCTCATAACCTATTACATCTGAGCACTGTTTTTGTTCATTTTATGACAATTTCTTTGAATGTTGCAATCGGCTTATTGCACATTAAGAATCCACAATAGGATGATGCATGAGGACAAAAAAAAACTTACATTTTTCGAGAATCAAAACTCCGTGTAACGCTGTTGAAAAAAATATCAGCTTAACAATTTAAATCTCAATCATTCCCCAAATCGCCCAGCATGGGGACAAACCGAAATACACCAAATTCTTCTTTGGTGTAGCTACCGTTGGCTTGTTTGGTCAGTCTTAGCATAGTTTGCTCTTCGCCTTCCCCATGAGGAAT
Source organism: uncultured Lentimicrobiaceae bacterium (assembly GCA_964463695.1). GTDB lineage: Bacteria > Bacteroidota > Bacteroidia > Bacteroidales > F082 > JALNZU01. The sequence goes on from CAYXCZ010000009.1 coordinate 114,809, forward strand.
GACCATATAACCACCCGTTTTGAGTTGACTGATCAGCGCTGCAGGTATTTCAGGTGCCGCTGCAGTTATCAATACGCGGTCGAAAGGGGCAAACTTGGGTAGTCCTTCATAGCCATCACCCAAAAAAAGCTGTGGTTTCCAGGTCACCGTTTCCATGAAAGCCTTTGTTTTAATATAAAGTTTACGCTGCCGTTCGATACTAAAAACTTTAACCCCAAGCTCAGTGAGTACGCATGCCTGGTAACCCGAACCCGTTCCCACTTCCAGCACTTTGTGGCCTCGTTGAACATCAAGGAGCATAGTTTGAAAAGCTACGGTATAAGGCTGTGAAATCGTTTGCCCTGAGCCTATCGGGAAAGGTTTGTCCTGATATGCAAACTCAAGAAAGGAAGAATCCATAAAGAAATGGCGGGGAATAGCTTCGATAGCTGCTAATATTTTGCTGTCAGTAATACCCTTTTCCCTTATGGTATCCACCAGTTTTTTTCGTAAGCCCTTATGCCTGAATGTGTCCTGCATTGAAAATAATCAAAATAGTTGAAATTTATTTGGAGCAATTCTAAATTCGCCGGTTGCGAAGTTAACAATATCCCTAAAAACAAAAAGTGATACCTTTGCAAAAAGTACATCTAATGTTAAAAATCGGTGTTTTAGGTGCCGGGCACCTCGGAAAGATCCACATACGCTGCATTCAGCAAATTACTGACTATGAACTGATAGGATTTTACGATCCCGATCCGGCCACCGTTCAAAAAGTTGAAAAAGAATTTGGAATAACACCTTTCAGCAGTATCGCTGCACTTGTTGATGCGGTTGATGTTGTTGATATTGTAACACCTACCATAGCGCATTTCGAATGTGCTTCAGAAGCGTTGCACAAAAAGAGACATGTCTTCATCGAAAAGCCTATTGTAACCACACCGCAGGAGGCCCGTGAACTAATACAGCTCGCTGCTGATGCAGGTGTTAAGGTTCAGGTTGGACATGTGGAGCGTTTTAATCCAGCTTTCATTGCGGCCAAAGATGCTATTCATCAGCCCATGTTTATCGAGACACACCGGCTTGCACAATTTAATCCCCGCGGAACGGATGTGCCTGTGGTTCTTGATCTTATGGTGCATGATATTGATATTTTGCTTAGTGTTGTTGATTCCGAGATAAGTGAAATAAGTGCCAGTGGAGTAGCTGTTGTGAGCGAAACTCCCGACATTACCAACGCCAGAATTGCGTTTAAGAACGGGTGCGTGGCCAATCTTACAGCCAGCCGTATTTCGTTAAAAAATATGCGCAAGACACGTTTCTTTCAAAAAGATGCTTACATCAGTGTAGATTTTCTTGATAAAACCACCGATATCGTTCGCATGAGCACCATCGAAACCGAGCCTTCCGACCCAATGGCGATGGTAATTGATCTGGGAAATGGTAAAGGGATGCGACAAATATATTTCGAACGACCTGTTGTTCAACCCACCAATGCAATTAAGGCAGAACTTGAAAGTTTCTATGAGGCTATTGTCAACAATAAATCGCCCATGGTAACGATTGAAGATGGTTACAAAGTGTTATTGGTAGCCTATCAGATTCTTGAGAAACTGAATCAATCGACAGGAAAAATTCTGTCTTAAAAAATCTCTCTCACGAACAATATTCACTAGTGTTCAGCCGTTGTATCAAAACCAAAGATCAAAACGGAACTATGCATCATTTTCTACGATTGCACATCATTTTACTTTTAGCTGCCACGGTTTTCGCTCTCTCATCATGTCACAAGTTTGAGGGCGACCAAACAGTTCCTGCTTATCTGAGGATTGACACCATATTATTTACTACCGATTATGTGACTCAAGGCAGTAACACACACAACATTACCGATGCGTGGGTGTATGTAAACGATCAATTGATTGGGGTTTATGAGCTTCCTGCCACCTTCCCTGTTTTGGCAAGCGGCAAGCAGGACCTTGAAATTCGTCCGGGTATCAAACTAAACGGCATAGGTGCAACACGAGCACCCTACCCTTTTTACAAACCTTTTGTAATCGACAACTTCAATTTTGTTGAGGATTCCATTCAAATTGTACGTCCTGTCACTTCTTATTACGATAATCTCACCTTTGCCTGGACTGAAGACTTTGAAGGCTCAGGCACATCGCTGGAAAAAACCACGGCTAGCGATACTACCATAGATAAAACGAGTCCGGCAGATCATCCTGACGCCTGGCTTTCGCCTTACTCTTCTTTTTCTGGGAAGGTACAACTCAACGCAGCACACGAAGTATTTCAGATCGCCTCTTTCCTAAGCTATGAATTACCAGATCAGGGGAAAGCTGTTTTATTGGAGTTGGATTACAAATGTGATCGGGAGTTCGGAGTTGGCATGATCGCCAATCTTTCCAGCAGCACGTTGATGTTGCCCCTCGTTGTTGTAAATAAGAGCGAGACATGGAATAAAATCTATATTAATCTTGGACCAAACGTCTCGGCCTATACCACGGCAAAAAACTTTAAGATCTATTTTGAGTCGGACCGCGGCGATCAGGATGAAGCAAATTTCTATTTCGATAACATAAAAGTGATTTATAGAAACATCTCTAAATGAATCGTAAACTACAGGTTACCAAGTATTTACTTTTAGACTGGATTGCAGCTACGCTGGCCTGGTTCCTGTTTTATGTATTCAGAAAACAAGCTGAAGACCCAAGTTTTCATGAGAAATTTCAAATCATTTTCGACGATCCCAACTTCTGGACAGGATTATTGCTGATACCTTTCGGCTGGCTTTTGTTGTATGCAATTGTTGGCACATATCGAAAAATTTACCGCAAAGCTCGTTTAAAAGAATTAGGTCAGACACTCGTAATGACACTAATTGGTGTAACAGTGATCTTTTTTGTAGCCATACTTGATGATGTTATTGTCACTTACAAATCATATTATCAGTCATTTCTGACACTTTACATCCTTCATTTCCTTTTCACTTATGCCGGACGACTCGCCCTGACATCAGTTACAGTACGGAAAATTCACCGCAAAGAAATCGGCTTTAACACAGTGATTGTTGGCAGCAACGGCAACGCACTGAAAATTTTTAAGGATATTGAAAAACAGGAGTTGTCAGCGGGAAATCTTTTTGTTGGATTTTTGAGTGTTTACGACAAAGACGATTACAAAATCGGGCAATACCTGCCACATCTGGGCCCGTATCAAAATATCAAAAAAATAGTAGAAGAATTTGATGTAGAGGAAGTTATCATTGCCATAGAACGGACTGAAACAGATACCATTGATAAGATAATTGCACATTTGGAAGACACGGTGGTTGTGATAAAGATCATTCCTATTATGCAGGACATTCTGTTTGGTTCGGTGAAACTAAGTGGAATCTGGCATGCTCCTTTGATACAGATATCACCTGATTTGATGCCGGCATGGCAACAATCGCTGAAACGGATTATGGATATTGTGATTTCGATCATTGCAATGATCCTGCTTATTCCGCTGTATCTCTTTACTGCTGCAGGCGTTATGTTATCCTCCAAAGGACCGGTTTTGTATAGTCAGTCCCGTGTTGGACTTCGTGGAAAGCCTTTCAAAATGCACAAGTTCAGGAGTATGTTTTCCGATGCTGAGAAAGCAGGACCGCAACTGAGCTCCGAAAACGATCCACGCATCACACCTTTTGGACGATTTATACGTAAAGTTCGTCTTGATGAGATACCACAGTTTTTCACAGTTTTAAAAGGAGACATGTCTCTTGTTGGTCCCCGGCCTGAACGTCAGTACTATATTGATCAAATTGTAAAACGTGCACCACATTACCGCTTGCTGCTTAAGGTAAAACCCGGCATCACCTCATGGGGACAAGTAAAATATGGCTATGCTTCCGATGTTGATGAGATGATCGAAAGGCTGCAATATGATATTCTTTATATCGAAAACATGAACCTCGCAATGGACATTAAAATCCTCAT
>CAYXCZ010000010.1:0-1929 GCA_964463695.1 uncultured Lentimicrobiaceae bacterium
GTTTTAACAAAACCCGAAAAACTAATTCCATATTTGGGTTCGGTGCTTTTTTCCTGTGCCTGACCCATCATTGGAATGACAAAGGTCAAGAGTATGAATAATTTCTTCATAATTCACTAATTGACATTAATCGTTATGATAATTTTCCACTTTACTTTTGTTATCCTTTTGGCTTAATAGGGATACAACAACTAAAACCAAGGCTGAAAGCGGGATTGAAATAATACCCGGATTATCCAAAGGAATAGGAGCAGCCGATTTCAACAAACCATAACGCTCATACATTGAGGGTGATAGCAAAATAATAAACACTGATGACACGATACCAGTGACAATAGAAAATGCAATTCCTTTAGCTGTTGTCTTTTCCCAGAAAAGCAGAAAAAGAATAGCAGGAAGGTTGGCTGAAGCTGCAACAGCGAAAGCTAATCCAACAAGGAAAGAAACATTCATGCCTTTGAAAAGTATTCCTAATAGAATGGCAAATATCCCAACACCAAAGGCTGATATCTTACCTGCTTTCACCTTTTTCCTGTCGTCCATTTTCATATTGAGGTACTTATCCATAAAGTCATGAGCGATTGCACCTGATGAGGCAACAATCAATCCGCTAACTGTGCCTAAAACTGTTGCAAATGCAATGGCAGAAATTATGGAGAATAGCCCGATGCCAAAATATTTTGCTAATAATGGACCTGACATATTACTGCTTTCAACATCAAGAACGCCATTGACGGATGCTCCCAAACCCATGTAAAGCGTAAGCATATAAAAGAATCCAATAGCTGCAATGGCAACTATAGTTGATTTTCGGGCAGCACGCTGACTAGAAACTGTGTAATAACGGATAAGGATATGAGGTAATGCTGATGTTCCCAGGAACAATGCCAACATCAATGAAACAAAATTCATTTTTGTCCAAAACGTAGCACCGGCATTTGTAGAAACTTTAAGCAGCAGTCCGGGATTAATCATATCGCGGCCTGAAGTGGGTGTCTGATACCAAACTGTGGTGTTATTATTCGGTATTGACTTCTTTGTGAATCTGATTAACTCACTGCTTTCCATAGTAGAAAGAAACTTAAATGGGCCAAGCGGACCTGTTTTATCTACCTCAACACCATCCACTACAATTTTTGTAAGATGACCTACCTGATAAAACTTTTCTGCTGTTTTTGGCTCTCCGTTATATAGCGTTGTACCATCTTCAGCCACTGATATTGAAAGCATTTCTTCGAGATAGCTTGAGTCACCCGACAATTTAAACCACCTGACAACTTCATTTTTTTCGAGGCTAACAAAGGTGTATTTACCCTCAACGGTTACCGATTCTTTCAATGTATATGTTGAATCAGTAATTCCAACTAATTTTTGATCTTCAACAACAGCGCCAACTTTAATAAACTGATGATACTTTTCTCCCGGATTTAAGGTTAACCCATTGTTTAAGATGTAAATGGTAAGAATGGTAGAAAAAACAATCAATAAAGCTCCTTTAATAAACTGCACATAGGTGGTCGATGTCATTCCGGCTGTTGCTACAATAAAAATAACTATTGTTCCAACAATTAAAACACCGGCATAATGAGGCAACCCCAGAAGAGGCACTACCAGATCGCCTGCACCAACCATCTGAGGAATGAGATAGAAAACCGAAACAATCAACGTGCTGATCGAGGCAGTAAGCTTAATCGATTTTGAGTTGAAGCGGGCATCTAATGCATCTGTAAATGTGTACTTACCCAACCTTTTTAGGGGTTCCGCTACTAAAAACAAAGCAACAACCCAGCCTGCCAGATAACCAATTGAGTACAGAAAACCATCATAGCCCGAAAAAGCTATCATTCCGCATATGCCTAAAAATGATGCCGCGGAAAGATAATCTCCGGCAAAAGCAATACCGTTTACTCCCCAGTGAATATTACCACC
>CAYXCZ010000010.1:2029-4059 GCA_964463695.1 uncultured Lentimicrobiaceae bacterium
GGTATAGACAATAAATAAGGTGACTCCCAATTTTGATTTTTTTGCGGCAGCTTTGTCTGCTTCCATTTTTGCGGCAGGACCATGCATAGATTTTCAATTTTAATTACAAGAATAGTTCGATTTATGATTCTTATCAGTGTCAAAACTAAGGATTAATTGCTAAACATGATTATTTTAAAACACTGATTAACAACATTGATCTGCAACAACATTTTAACTATTTTTGAAAAAAATCCCTATGAGAATCGTAGAAAAAACTAGTTGCGAAACATGTGATCACAAGTGTGATATCTTTCTTACTTCGAAAGAGATGGGATTGGAGCAAGAGCTGCATCCCCGGCAGGTCGTTTACAAAAAGTATGAGTCTATCTGCCGGCAAAACACAGCTGTGACTCACGCTATCATTTTATGTGAAGGAAATGCGAAAATGTATATTGAGGGCATCAACGGCAAAAACATCATACTTAACATTTTGATGCCTTCGAATTACATTGGATTACTCGCAGTTTTTGGAACATCTAGCTATTCTTACAATGTTTCTGCTTTAACCCTATGCCACACGTGTCATATTGATATTGAAACGATTAAAAAACTTTATTATCACAATCATAATTTTTTGATTCAGCTCAATCAAGCATTTGGCAGTTCGGTTTCAGCGATTATGAAGAAATTAATTTCATTGAACCAGAAGCAACTGCGAGGGAAAGTCGCTGAAAGCTTAATCTACCTTTCACAGCTTTATGGCTCTAACACATTTTCATTAACAATAACCCGCAAGGAGTTAGGTGAACTATCCGCTATTTCTGAAGAAAATGCAGTGAGGGTTCTCACTGAATTCAAAAATGAAGGAATAATTGGATTGAATGGCAAGGTGATCGAACTACTGGATTTGGAAGTGCTTCACAAAATTAACACCATCGGATAAAAATGCCTCTCAACCTGATTATTCAGCTTTATCCTTTGTAACTGCTCATAAATGTCGCGCTCAGACTGTCGTGATAGCCATTCATCTGAGCAAAAACTTTCTTAAGGATCATTAGCTCCATCTCTGTTAACTTCTTGATTATGATATGATTGTTAACCGGAGTCTGTCTATTAACCTGTAACAACTGATGCTTTAGCCTTTGTTGCAACAAAAAATTGAAATGAAAAGCGACCTCATCAGCTGTCACATGACTAAAAACTTCGAGAGCCCTCAGGGCATTGACCCTTTCGATGGTACCTTTTACACGAATATCGTTGTGTAGGGCAAAAATGCGGGCAAACATGTTTACCGATGCTAAAGCATTTTTTATATCAATTGTTTCGGAATGTTTACCCATACTTTCGGTAACCAGATTACCAAAAACATTGATTGGAGGCTTGAAGGAGTTGGCAGTTTGAGCTAAAAAGTAGAAGAATGCTGTTCGGCCTTTCAATGATTCAAAAACAGATGCTTCGAGTTCATCAAATAGTTCCTGATCGCCATAAACGAGACGTAAATCAAAAAATACGGTTATGTTAAGTATATTCTCCGGCTCAGCATTTACGATCCAATCAACAAAGTAATCTTTCCAGACGCTGAGAGGCTGACACCATTTGGGATTGCTAGCCATATAGCCACCATTGCAAAGAGGCAGACCACTTTCGTCGAGACTGGCACATATTTTTTCTCCAATTCCCAGAAAACGTTGCTGTAAATCTTCATTCGAAATATCAGGATGCTCTCCAAAAATTACCGCATTATCCTGATCCGAATTAAATACAAGTTCCTCACGACCGGCGCTTCCAATTGTGACAAAAGCATATGGTACCTCCGGCAATCCGTTTTCCTGCAATACCAGCTCAATTATCCTGCGGGTAATGCGATCGTTGTATCCTGATATTATTGAGCTAACGGTAGTTGCATTGCCAACATCATGAAGGACAGGCCTGATCAAACCGGGAATTTGCTTTCTGATGATACCCAATTCTTTTGCGTTTCCACAATTATCAATAGCTGCATCCAGACCTTCGGAAGGATTTATGTAAACGCCAAATAAATTATTCTT
>CAYXCZ010000010.1:4159-117122 GCA_964463695.1 uncultured Lentimicrobiaceae bacterium
ATTTCAACAACTTCTGTCATTGTTGCCTCTCCCGGACACGTAATCACAGAACTCTGATAGTCGCTTACTGATTTTTTATTTATTGTAAAAACAGTAGTGAGATAGTCGGTATAAGTAGCTGATGGATTGCTGGTTATGTTTGGTTCATCAATTTCCATAAACCCATTGCAATATGAAGGTTCACCGGAGTTTTCGTTCCAAAAGAGATTCAATCTTACATTCAAATATGTGCTGTCCTTTTTTTGCAACCTAAAAATTCGATTGGTGATATGACCATTCTCCTTTAGTTCACGAATGATCTTCTGAAAATCAGAAGTAGTTTCAAATAAATCAGGGAGAGAAATTTTCATTATCTCATCTTCAGTAGAATAACCAAGTATTTCTAACAACTGTTTGTTCACTTGAGTTATTTTGTCACTTCCGTTTAATGTAAAATGAAAAATACCTAAATTACTATACTTCATTATGGTATCAAGTTGAGCAACTGTTTTATTAAGCTGAACCTTCACCGAGCTATGTTCGCTGATGTCGCGGAAAGTAAGCAAAAGTCCTTCTTTTTCCAGAAATCGAACCGGAAGCACTGTTAATATTGCTTCAGTAACTTTGCCCTCTTTATCTGTAAGAACAACTTCAAACTTCTGCTCAGTAGTAATCTTGGTGAAATCAATTTCTTCTTTAGAAGAAAAAATTTCAGAAAGAGGAAGTTGAAGCAACTCCTCCCCTGTGTAATGCAATAAGTTTTGAATGAAATTATTTGAATAAGAAATAATTGAGTTGTGGAGTAAAATCAGTCCTTCGGTAGATGATTCAAGAAGTGAGCGATATTTCTCTTTCGACTCATGTAGTTGTTTTTCAGCCAGTTGTCGTTTATCTTCAATTTTTAAACTTTGATAGGTGATAAAAGCCACCATCAACGCGATGATTGTGCTGATGCCCACCAAAATCCAGATTAGATTTGTTGTTAGCGATGATATTTCATTTTCAACATCATCGAGATAAATTCCTGTTCCGACGATCCAATCCCAGGGAGCAAATTTTTTAACAAAACTCAGTTTTGGAACAATGTGAGTCGCATCATCTTTAAACTGCCATTTGTACCTAATGAAACCCTCACCAGATTCATTGGCAATTCGAACTGCCTCCATAAATAGCTTTTTCCCGTCTGGGTCAGCAAATTCCTGAAGACTTTTTCCGGTTAACTCATGCACATAAGGATGCATCACCATGGAAGGTGTCAGGTCAGTAATCCAGAAATAATCCTTTTTGTCAGTTCCATAACGGAGAACCTCAATTTCGTTCCTTGCTTTTTCCTTTGCTTCATCTAGTGAAAGAACTCCTGAAGAAGCATCGTGATCGTATTTATCCAAGATACTCCACACGGTATTGGTGAGTTCGTGAAGCATAATTTGCTTCTGCTTTATGGCGTTGTTTTCGAAAGCAGGAATAACGAAAGCAAAAACCGACAAAATAAAAAGCAAGATTGCCAGCACCGAGGGAAGAACAATCTTTTGAAAGAAAGATGCATGTTTAACCTTTTTCATAAGATAAACCTACGATTTGTGTTCAAAGATACAGCGTTTATGCTCAAATTGTTACTGTCGTAAATAGCAAATCCGTTCACCTGGCCGTTATCAGCTAGAGCCGGAATGGTGATGGTACAAACTTTATTTTTGATCTTCTTTTCACCAAAAGAAAAATAGTTAAAACCGGGAAAAAGCTGTGAAAAAAGTCCGTCATTAGGTGCATTAAAAATTCCCATTCCTTCCATATGCATGTGACCGCAGATACTTACCCTGCAATCATTCTGATCCAGAAATTCAAAATGATCAAGTAGTTTCTTACCTTCCCCATAAAAGCTCGAAACATATCCGGTAAAGTTCGGAAAAACAAAATGTGAGAACAGAACTTTATGATTTCCAAATGATTTGATCACAAATTCAGGCAAATGGGATAAAAAAGAGGAATCGCTCTCATCCAGGAGTGTTGGACAATCGTCGGCGTAATTCCACACTTTTCCGTTTGATAAGGAATTTTTTGCTTCGGCAGAAAGTTGGTACCAATCAGGCGGAAACTGGAAGCCATTGTGATGCAGGGGAAATTTCTTCAAATGAAAAATATCATGGTTTCCCAGTAAGATATCACTGCAATTTCTTTTAATTAGGTCAATGCAAGCAGCCGCATCACGGGTTTTTTCATACTTTGCCCTTGAATAAGGAAAGCCAAGAATATCGCCCAGACAAATAATTTGATCGCATTTTTCACGCTCAATCATTGCTAATGCTTTCTTTAAGCTTTCAATGTCTTCATGAATATCAGAAATGAGGGCAATTCGCATTTTTATTCAAATTTATTGCACAAATGCAGATATCAATTTTGATTTTATTATTCCAAAACCTTGTTTATCAATGATCTCACAATGATGAAAGCTTGATCCCATAAGCATGATTACTCAAAAAACCATTTTTAGTGAAAACCTTCTTTCGCATCAGGCTGATTCTCGGCTCAAAGCTACATATAAAACCATGATTATTACATCTTTAAATTGTAAAAAACATGGCGATTTATTTTAGATATTTTTAAAGGAATATGGGTATTTCAAAAGTGAAGTTAGTTTTGGTTAAACATATACTTTTAATCAGTCAATATCAAATGCCATATCGTAATTTTCGCCATTATAAGTAAATTGTCCCAGAATCTTGAAGTCATTTCTCTTATAATAACTTACAGCATTGTGGTTGTCCATTTGAACTCCTCCCCACAAAATAATTCTTTTAACATGTAAATTTTTTAGCTCTGAAAGTATAAAATGAAACATTTTATTTCCTACGCCACAACCTTGCCAATCATCTGCAACCGATGGTGCAAATGTACAATCAGTTTTGTTGTTAAGTATCATTCCATACGATTGCAATCGAAAACTGTCGTGTTCCAGATATCCTATTTTTATCAATGAGTAAGCAATTATTTCATTTGTTTGAATGTCAATTCCAATATAACCAATTAGATTTTCTTCGTGAGTATAATAATCCCGGATTGCTTGCTTGTCAAAGCTGTGAGGACCAAAACGTTTTTTAGTTTCATGACTTAGTTTGTGCAAATAATCACAAAGTGAATCAAAATCATTCTGGTTCAATTTGCGAAACACTACTTGAATCCTATTTCTTTCTTCCATTGTCATTGCAGGTCTTAAGTGAAATGATTGTGATAGATTAACAACTTGAAATATAATATATTATAACATGCAACTTGATTAATTGTTACACAAAACAAAGTCGAAAATACGATAAAAAAGGTTCATTTATGATTTCATTTTAGCAAGTCATTTAAAAAAGAAAACTTTGTATTGTTATTTCAACGATTATATCAACATTAACTCTTTTTAAAATTGGGCTCATGAAAACGTTTCATACAACCTAGAATTTAAACAGATCTCATGGTGCTTAATACTATTCAAAACATTGCACCTTCCTTTTAACTTTTAGATCGATAAATTCCTGTCTTAAGAAGTTAAAAGAGTAGCGGAATTCTCATAAACAATCCCCGAAATATTGAGCAAAGGCTTCCAGTATGAAAAAATGATGGGCCAGGGAAATCAGTGTCCAAATGGATCAATAAAAATCCATCTTCTGCATATCAGCCTATATCAAAAAACCTAAAAGTCGCACCCCTACTCAACTTTTTAACATTACCTGTATACTAATCTGCTCAAAATTGTGTTAATTTGCTGTATGAAATAGTAACAAACATCTACGAAAATGTCAAATGATCTTACTTTGGGAATTGGTTCCCGCGTAAAACACCCACAATACGGTAAAGGTGTTGTAATTCAATCCTATACTGATTCGTATGAAATCACTTTCCTCGATTATGGAAAGAAAACTATTCTAAAATCCTTTCTGGAGCTGGAAATTCTCGACTTCGTGAGCGACGAAACCGATCTTCTTAGTTTTGAGAAAGTGGAGAAAGTTTTCACACGTATCATCAGGAAATTTTCCGACATTCAGGAGGTAGTTCATATCGGTAACAAATGGAAAGGTGGCATTCTAAACATGCAGCCTGGCGACAGAAATCTTAAACCGAAAGAAGTGCCAATTGAAACATTTTTCCATAAAATAGTGATGGTTCGTGACAGGCTTCGCGTAATGGAACAAAAAATCAACACCTCAAATCTAACTGATGACGAAAAAGTTGATTTGCAACAATATATCACAAAAATTTATGGGAGTCTAACTACTTTTAATGCACTCTTTGCTGAAAAAGAAGACTATTTCACAGGAGATTCAAAGTAAATCACAATGCTTACTTGCCTTTTGGAATTCAATGGTTGACTCAACTTTTTGAGACTAAACGATTAAATCTTGAATAAAGAAAAAAAGCGGATCAGGTAGTACTAATCCGCTTTTTTAATCTTTAGAAATATTTTAAATTATTACCGATTCTTGAGGAAATTTGCTGTATACGTGAAATAACTCCAAAGGAAATTACGAGGCTCTTCCTCCAATTCCACCTGATCCATAGCGGCTTTCATGCATTTAAGCCAATGTTCTTTTGCATTTTCGTCAATAGGAAAAGTAACATGTCGCATACGCAAACGTGGATGTCCTCTCTTTTCAGAATAGGTTGCAGGGCCTCCCAGGTATTGTACCATAAAGAGAAACAATCGTAGTTCTGCAGCTTCCAGGTCGCCGGGATACATCGGAAGAAGTACCTCATCTGTGCGCACACCTTCGTAAAAGAGCTCAATAATGCGTCTTAACTTCTCTTTACCAATACGTTCGTAATACGTCCTTTCCATGTTCAGACGTTTTATTTCATACCGCGTTGTTTGGCTGCTTCTTCCAAACGTTGCTGAAAGGCCGACTTTTTAACAGGTTTCTTTTTGTTTTCTTCAATTTTCAACCGTAGTTTGTCTTCGTTGATAGCAAAGCGGAACAAATACATCTGAGCAAAAGTGATAAGGTTAGCCAGCAAATAATAGTAGCTCAATCCTGAAGAGTAGTTGTTGAACAAACCAAGGAACATGACCGGCATAAGGTACATCATCGTCTTCATACCCGGAAGCTGTGTACTCTGACTTCCCATCATCTGATTGTTCATATGAGTATAAATGATAGTCGAAATAGTCATAAGCAAGGTAAAAAGACTCACATGTTCACCATAAAAAGGGATATTGAAAGGAAGGTCAAGAACACTGTCGTAGCTGGATAAATCGTGTGCCCAGAGAAACGACTTCTGCCGCAGTTCAATACTGGATGGGAAGAAACGGAACATGGCGATGAGTATCGGCATCTGCAATAGCATCGGAATACAGCCCGACATGGGGTTAGCTCCGGCTCTTTTGTAAAGTCCCATAATCGCCTGTTGCTTTTTCATGGCATCTTCCTGCTTGGGATATTTGGCGTTAATCTCATCAACCTCAGGCTTTAAGACACGCATCTTTGCTGAAGATGTGTACGTTTTATAAGCAATAGGTAATAAAAATGTTTTTAAAATGAGTGTGAGGACAAGAATTACAATACCGTAATTCCAGCCAAAGCTTCCAAGGATGTTAAACACAGGGATTACCAAATAAATATTGATCCAGGCAAGCAGGAAAAATCCCCAGCCCAGAGGTATCTGTCTTTCAAGATCAAGATCATATGCTTTGAGCTCACTGTAACTGTTAGGTCCAAAATAGAAAAACATTGAAATTTTCTCTGAAGCACCTGGATTTACAGGCAAATCCATCGAAGCATTCATCGATTTCATATAGCGTACATTCGAAAACTTTTCTTTATCAAATGTCTTAAGATCAGCATTTTCGAAGAAATCGTTGGCTACCAGGGATGAACTAAAAAACTGTTGTTTAAACGAAATCCATTTCACACGAGTCTTAATGCTCTCTTCATCACTTTTTGTTTCAGAAAGGTAATCTACTTCGTCGTTCAGGTGCTTGTAGTAGATAGTTGGACCATTAAACCTATCGACAGCCCTTTCCTGATTCAGCAAATCAACCGACCAGTCAAGGTTGACAAAACTTGTGTTTGAAGCAACAACAGATGACATTCCTTCAAAAATGATATTAAATCCAACTTTGTACGTATCGGGATATAAAACGTATTCCAACGCCAGGTACTGCCCTGCATTTGTTTGGTTGCCATCAGCAGCGAAAGCTCTCAAACTGATTGTAAGGCTGTCGCCTGTAACCGAAGGAAAATTCTCACCATTAAAAACAGCTCCGTTAATATAAGGTACAAAAAATAATTCGGAAGTGTTTATTGTTCGGTTCTTCGAGAAGAATGAAACATCAAGTTTTGCTGTCGCAGGATCGAAAATAACCAAAGGAAGGGTGTCCCATGTTTGGTAATTCTTTAGTTCTATTTGTTTTATAAACCCACCTTTAGAAGCAAAGGTAAGTTTCATTTGCTGGTTTTCGGCAATCCATTGTTTTTCTTCACCACTTGCCGATACAGCAAAAAATCCATAACGATCCTGTAAAGCTCTGAAAGCATCTGATGAATCACCCTGAATGACATCCAAAGGTAATGTCTCAAGGGGTTTCACTTCTTCCTGCTTCACGGCTTCGAGCATGCGCACTGAATCTATCAGTTGCTGCTGTTGCCGAACCATCATTATTGAATCCTGTTTTTGCTTTTGGGCAGCAAGTTCTTCTTTCGAAGGAGTCATCCAGATGGAGTAGCCAACCAGAATAAGTGCTATGAGTATAAACCCGATTGTTGTGTCTCTGTTCATGAAGGTATTTTAAAAGAGCTGCAAAAATAGCAATAATTACCATAGGACAAAGGCATGAATGTCCAGCAATTAATCATTACCAAATAGTTAATTAATGTGAAGAATTAAGGCCTAGTGATGCTTATTCACTAACATCGCTTCAACAAATCCAACAAAAAGCGGATGAGGATTAGCAACGGTACTCTTGTATTCGGGATGAAACTGTACGCCAACAAACCATGGATGATTCTCTAATTCAATGATTTCGACCAGATTTTCATTGGGATAGATACCTACGGCTTTCATTCCTGCTTTGGTGTATAGTTTACGGTAATCGTTGTTAAACTCGAAACGATGGCGGTGACGCTCCGATATCATTGTTTCTTTGTATAAATTGAAAACCTTTGAGTCCGGGTCGAGTTTACACGGATAAGAACCTAACCGCATGGTCCCACCCATATTCTTAACCGATTTCTGATTTGTCATTATGTCAATAACCGGATGACCTGTCTTGGGATTCATTTCGGTAGAATGTGCGTCTTTAAGTCCCAGAATATTTCTACCAAACTCAATCACAGCACATTGCATTCCAAGGCAAATGCCAAAAAATGGTATGTTCTTCGTGCGGGCATATTCGATAGCCAGAATCTTTCCCTCGATACCTCTGCCTCCAAAACCCGGAGCAACCAGGATACCATCCACATCAGAAAGAAACTCTTCCAAATGCTCATGATCCAAATGTTCGCTATGCACATATTTTACTTTTACCTGACATTCGTTGGCTACACCACCATGAATAAAAGATTCATTGATAGACTTATAGGCATCTTTTAGTTCGACATATTTCCCAACCAGGGCAACAGTCACATGATGAACAGGGTTGTTGAGCCTTTGTAAAAAATGCTGCCATTTGCTTATATCCAGTTTATCAGGAATAGGAGTCAGCGTTTTCCTTAATACTTCGATATCCAGCTTCTCCTCCAGCATCAAAAGGGGCACTTCATATATTGAACTAGCGTCAATACTTTCAATAACAGCAGTCACCTCCACGTTGCAAAATTGCGCTATTTTTCCCCGGATAGATTCATTCAGATGTCGCTCAGTGCGACAAACAATAATATCAGGTTGAACCCCCTGTTCCAGCAAAGTTTTCACTGAATGCTGCGTAGGCTTGGTTTTCAGCTCGCCGGCAGCCGAAAGAAAAGGCACAAGGGTAAGGTGGATAACAGCACAATTCTTGCCCATCTCCCAACGCATCTGCCTGATGGCTTCAATAAATGGGAACGACTCAATATCACCAACCGTACCACCAATTTCGGTTATAACAAAATCAAAATTTCCATTCTGTCCTAACAACCTGATGCGCCGTTTGATTTCGTCAGTGATATGTGGGATGACCTGCACCGTTGTGCCTAAATATTCACCCTCACGCTCTTTATTAATAACATACTGGTAGATTCTGCCGGTGGTCACATTGTTAGCCTGAGATGTTGGCACATTCGAAAAACGTTCATAATGACCCAAATCAAGATCAGTTTCAGCACCATCTTCTGTCACAAAACACTCCCCATGCTCATATGGATTTAATGTACCCGGATCAACATTAATATAAGGATCAAGTTTTTGAATGGTGACGGAAAACCCACGGCTTTGAAGTAACTTGGCAAGTGAAGCAGATATAATGCCTTTTCCTAATGATGAAGTAACACCTCCTGTTACAAAGATGTATTTCGTGTTTTTCATGCTGTTGAATGTGCTTGTATAAGCAGGCAAATTTAAGACGTTAAGCTTAATAAACAGCATCAAAGCAAAATAAATTTGACTTATCCAACTTTGAACGCGTTATAATGTGAAATTGCGACATCACAATCACATTATAAAAAAGACAGCCTGCTATCTGACTGCCTTCCTTTTATCACAAAACATCACTTAATTAATGAATGCCTCTTAGATTTTATGTTTCAACGAATTATAAACACTTCTATCACATCAAAATTGAGACGATCCTAAAACGAAAAGCATTTTAATAATATCTGTAGCTCTTTACTTTTGCAATATGTCGCGCCAAACGCACAACCTGACTGGTGTATCCAAATTCGTTGTCATACCAAAGATATGCGATGACGGTGTGCCCGTCTTCCGACACCTTTGTTGCAGGACTGTCAAAGATACATGGACATGAATCGCCTATTCCATCCGAAGAAACAAACTCAGTTGAGTTGGAATACCTGATCTGCTCGATTAATGTTCCACGTAGTGAAGCATCAAGGAAAAGTGCATTCACCTGATCTACATCAACTTTCTTTTCAACTTCTATCGTCAAAATTGCTAACGACATATTTGGAACAGGAACTCTTACTGCATTGGAAGTGATCTTCCCTTTTAGCGAAGGAATTGCTTTGGCAGCTGCTGAGCCAGCTCCTGTTTCTGTTATCACCATATTAAGAGGTGCTGAGCGGCCACGTCTTGTTTTCTTGTGATAATTGTCAAGCAGGTTCTGATCGTTGGTATAGGCATGAATAGTTTCAATATGACCTTTAACAATGCCATAATTCTTTTCAAGTATCTCTAAACCGGGAACAATTGCATTGGTAGTGCAAGAGGCAGCTGAAAAAACGTTTTCATCATCCACTGAAACCATATGCTGATTCACACCATAAACAATATTTGGGATATCGCCCTTCCCCGGTGCAGTAAGTAATACTTTTCCAGCACCTTTTGCTTTAAGATGCCGCGAAAGATTGTCTCGGTCGCGAAAAACGCCCGTGTTATCGATCACGAGGGCATCATGAATACCATAGGCAGTATAGTCCACATCCTCAGGGTTATTAGCGGCAATAAACTGAATTATCTGCCCATTGGCGATCATGGCAGCATGCTCCAGGTCTTCATTTGCGACTCCAGGAAAAGGTCCATGTACTGAATCTTTTCTAAAAAGGGAAACCCTTTTCTTAATGTCTTCGGGAGAGTTGCTTCTGGTAACAATTGCTCGCAACCGCAAATGTGTTCCGTTACCGGCAAAAAGTATGAGTTCGCGGGCCAGCAACCTCCCGATCCTCCCAAAACCATAGAGCACAACATCCTGCGTTTTAATACTTCGGGGAGGTGCATCGATAAAAGCTTTGAGCTTGCTTTTGACAAAAGCATTCACTGATGAGAATGTGTCTTTCTCGTCGGTCCATTCCGAGTTCAACCTTCCGATGTCAATGCGCGACGGGGCAACATTTTCGTCATAAATAGCTTTTGCAATAAGGAGTGAATCTTCAACTCTCACAGGTTTCTTCAAAATGGTTTCTGCCCTGATGTGTTTGTTCAGGATTTTTCCTGATCCGCGGTTAACAAGTACGGACCGGAGCAAAATCAACTCAATGGATTTTTCGTACCATAATTTACTGACAACATTGATAAGTTCGGCTGATGCCTTCTCCATCTCAATCCATGATTTCATTGAATTGTTAAATTTTTCCATACATAGGTTGTTTTGATAAGGTATGATCTACAATTATGTGATAGCTGATTTCAGCTTGCCACAAATATAAAACTTTTCCGCAATCGTTTTCGGAACTATAAAAAAATAAAGGAAGAATCGTTAAATCCTTCCTTTACTTATATTTAGAATCATTTCTACTGTCCCAGATAGGCTCTCAGCAGGCGATTTCGTGCTGTATGCTTTAAACGACGAATGGCTTTTTCTTTGATTTGCCTTACACGTTCACGTGTCAAATCAAACTTGGCGCCTATTTCTTCAAGTGTGTAACCATGGCTCATACCAATACCATAATACATATTGATGACGTCCCTTTCCTTTTCACTAAGTGATGCCAGCGACCGTTGTATCTCACTGCCAAGCGATTCACGCATCAGAGGATCGTCGGTCTCTTCCACATCCTCAGGAATATACTGATCCAGAAACATTACATCGTCATCAATCTTCAGCGGTGCATCCATACTGATGTATCGTGTGTTGATCTTCATAGCTGACTCTATCTTCGATTCAGATATATCGAGTTGTTCTGCGATTTCATCTGTAGAAGGAGTGCGTTCAAAGATCTGTTCCAGTCGTGAAGAGGCTTTCTTTATTTTATTGAGCGATCCAACCTGATTGAGCGGAAGCCTGATAATACGCGATTGCTCTGCCAATGCCTGCAGAATCGATTGACGAATCCACCACACAGCATAAGAGATAAACTTGAACCCACGCGTTTCATCAAATCTACGGGCTGCTTTAATAAGTCCAAGATTGCCTTCATTTATCAAATCCGGCAAACTAAGTCCCTGATTTTGATACTGTTTAGCAACTGATACTACAAAACGAAGATTGGCATTCACCAGACGTTCCAGCGCTTGTTGATCACCTGCCCGTATCTTCTGGGCAAGATCAACCTCTTCATCTGCAGTAATCATCGACTCTTTGCCAATGTCCTGCAGGTACTTATCCAGCGAAGCAGTTTCCCTGTTCGTAATGGATTTGGTTATCTTCAGTTGCCTCATTTTTAATTATTTATGTGATATATATCCGTTACATTTGACATTTCCAATTTTGCTATGATTCCCGTTCCCTGCAATTCTTTTACAATGTGTTGATTCATAGACTTCAATATAATTTCATGATCTTAAATGTCAAAAAACACATGAAATTCAAATAAAACGCAAGTTATTTAAAATTATTCTAAATTACTGTATAAATTCAAAACTTATTTTCATTCCGTTAGGATACATGCCCTGAACTCTCACTGTTCGGTTTCCATTTCCGTTCAAAGCTTTTTCAAGTTCACTTTTCGAATCCACTTTCATCCCATTAATTTGAAGAATGATAAAATCTTTACCTATACCTCCCCTGCGTAAGACACCATCCTTCACTTCGACAATTTTTAAACCGTTTGGTATGTTAAAAGTGCTTCTTTCTGATTCCTTCAGGCGCTCCAATGTAACTCCCAGACTCGCGTTATAGAACTGTTCTTCCCGTTTTTTAACATCTGTTGTTCCATCCTGATTACGCAAAGTCACTGATTTCGTGAGTTTTTTACCATCTCTTAGAACTAATGTGTTTACTTTTTCGCCTGGACGATATTGTCCGACAACTTCAAGCAACTGAGCCAAGGTATTGACGGAACGGTCGTTAACTTCCAAAATAACATCGCCTGATTTTATTCCAGCTGATTCGGCTCCCCCATTCTCAACAACACGTGCTACATAAACACCCTTTATTTCCTCTTCACCAGCTTCTTTAGCCAGAGCTTCATCCATCTCTCTTATTTCTACACCAAGATAGGCACGTTGCGGTTCACCAAAACGAATGATATCATCAACAACCTTTTTTACGATATTTGCCGGAATTGCAAAAGAATATCCTTCGTAAACACCTGTTTGTGATGCAATTGCAGCGTTGATACCAACAAGTTCACCTGAAGTGTTCACCAAAGCGCCGCCACTATTACCTCTGTTTATCACAGCATCCGTCTGGATGAAGGAATCGACAGAAGACCTGTTGCCTAAAATATTGATGTTTCGGGCTTTAGCGCTAACAATTCCAGCCGTCACTGTTGAAGTGAGATTGAAAGGATTTCCCACAGCCAACACCCATTCACCAATTTTAACATTGTCGGAGTTACCGAAAACAAGAAAAGGCAGCTGTTTACTTTCAACTCTAATCAAAGCAATGTCAGTTGTGGGGTCAGTGCCAACGATTGTTGCTTTCATTTTACGCTTATCATTAAAGGTAACCTCAATATTATCAGCACCTTCAACAACGTGATTATTAGTAACAATATACCCATCATCGGAGAGCACCACACCCGAACCAAAACCAACCAAACTTCGTGAGTTGTTGTGATAGGGACTTCCATACAGATACTCACGCAACGATCCAAAGAAATCATCGTACGAAGTAGTACGTTGCTTCATCTCGGTCCGAATATGAACAACAGCATTTACAGTACTTTCGGCTGCATCTACAAAACTGATGTCCTGTGGGATGGATGCAAACTGGGTTTTGTAAACATTTAAATTCTCCGGTTGAACTGAGAGTCGTTCGGTTTCCTGATTTTTCAAACTGCCCTGTCCTCCTTCAGAAGAAAACACGATGAGATAAATCGCTAAAACAATGAAACCACCAATCAATCCAAAAGCAAAATTTTTCAATTCATTTTTCATAGCTTTTTCATTTACTTTCACATTAAACGTTTAACTCTGTTTATTAGTTTTATTTCCCATGTTAATTGATGTTAACCGACGATTATTCTGTATTAACATCACGCTTAAAATTGTGTTAGTTTTGCAACAAAAAGTGAACCATACTCACAAACAATAGTACTGGTTAACGTTTATTAACAGCTTCATTTTCAAATTAATGAAACAGAAGGTCTTAGATTTTTACAAATTTCATGGTGCGGGCAATGATTTCATCATGATCAACTCATTTGATCAGGAAGTTTTTTTGACAACTGAGGAAATTGCCTTTTTATGTAATCGCCATCTCGGCATAGGAGCAGATGGATTAATCTTTATAGAAAAGGACAAGGAAGTTGATTTTCGTATGATCTATTACAACTCAGACGGTTATGAAGGGAGCATGTGTGGCAATGGAGGTCGTTCAACAGCTGCTTTTGCTTTCCTTTTGGGTTTGATTGAAAAAAAATGCACTTTCCGGGCTTTTGATGGTTTGCACTATGCGACAATAATTCATCATCATGAAAGAGACTTTGATGTTGAAATAAGTATGAAAGATGTGAATGTGTATGACTTAACAGAAAAGCGGTTGATAGTTAATACCGGTTCACCACATTATATTGAGCGATCTGACAATCTGTCATTAGTTGATGTTGTAGCTAAAGGTCGTGAAATTCGAAATTTACGAGATTTTGAGCCGAATGGAATTAATGTAAATTTCTTTCAATCAGAAGGAAATAAAATACACCTTCGAACCTATGAGAGAGGTGTTGAGGATGAAACACTTTCGTGTGGAACGGGAGTCACTGCCGCTGCAATAGCAGCTTCACTATGGTATAACAAAAATGAGTCGGTGATCTACACCAAAGGTGGTACATTATCTGTGAAACTCATTAAAACAGAGTCAGGATTCACCGGCATAAAGCTGAGAGGTCCGGTAAAATATGTTTTTAATGGGCAAATAACGATAGATAGTTAAAAAGCCACACTATCTTTTCAAATAATCGAGACTTATCAAGCATTTCATAACTTTTGATCTTTCCGATCCGGGATTTTGTAGTAAATTAGCGGCGAACTTGCAAAAATGCTATTAAAAGAAGGAAATATACGTCTTAGGGCAATCGAACCCTCAGATGCCACTGTTGTGTATCAGTGGGAGAATGATCCTGCAATTTGGTCGGTAAGCGAACGACTTGCACCCTTGTCAAGCTTTGAAATTGAACAATTTATACTTAACAGTCAGGATATATTTGGTGCCCGGCAACTGAGATTGATGATCGACTTATTTGCCGTAGATCAGTCTGTGACGATTGGCACATCGGACATTTATGATTTTGACCCTTTCCATCTTCGTGCGGGAATCGGCATTTTTATCGAGGACAAGTACCGCAACAATGGCTTTGCCAGAACCGCAATTACCTTAACTGAGGAGTACTGTTTCGATGTTTTGGGCATACATCAAATTTATTGCCTTATAGCTGACGATAATCAGGCGAGCATAAGACTCTTCGAATCGTTAAATTACCGAAAAACAGGTTGTAAAACAGAATGGATTAAAAAAGGGGATCAATTTATTGATCAGCTTCAATATCAATTAAACAAAAAAGATTTTAAGCAACGAAAAAGATGAGCACCTATCACAGTTCATATGGAAGTCCGCAAAAGCGACGGAAAACCAAGTTTCAAAGGAGATTAATAATTATCTTTCTTCTGACTTTAATTTCGGTTGCTGCTTTTTTGGCAATGAGTGTGAACCGTGTGTTTTTCAAATCCAATGTTTGGGTGGCAGATGAAGGTGTTGCAGAAGTTTTCATCCCAACAGGTTCAAATTTTGAAGGAGTTAAAGAAATTCTTTTTCAAAAAGGTCTCATCGTTCGGAGAGGAGATTTTGAAAAGGTGAGCGATTGGATGAAATATACCGAATTTGTAAAACCAGGTCGCTATCTAATTGAAAACGAATTAAATAACTATAATCTTATTCGGCTTTTACGTTCAGGAGCGCAAAAACCCCTTAATGTCACCTTTAATAATATGCGCGACATTTACCAGCTGGCAGGGCGTGTTTCAACTCAAATTGAAGCTGATTCATCAGATATTGTAAAACTATTAACAGACAAGGAATATCTCTCATTTTTAGGTTATAACACTCAAACGATACCTTCTATGTTTATTCCTAACACATATGAGTTTTATTGGACAACCAATGCAGAAGGGTTTGTATCGAGGATGTTTCAGGAAAAAGAGAAGTTTTGGAATGAAGAAAGAGAACTAAAAGCAAAAGCGTTGAACCTCAGCACAACTGAAGTTGCAACTCTGGCTTCAATCATTGATAAAGAAACAAATAAAAACAGTGAAAAAGCCACCATTGCAGGTGTTTATTTAAACCGCCTGAGAATGGGCTGGCGTTTACAGGCTGACCCTACACTTGTGTTCGCTGCCGGTGATTTTGAAATCCGCAGGGTGCTCGACATTCATAAAACTATTGAATCGCCTTACAATACCTACTTATATTCTGGACTCCCTCCCGGACCAATATGCATTCCATCTATTTCGGCGATCGACGCCGTTTTGAATTATGAAAAACACGCCTATTATTTTTTCTGCGCCAAAGACGACCTATCGGGTTACCATGCTTTCGCTTCATCTTATGCTCAGCATGAGGTAAATGCATGGAAATATCGCAGAGCCCTGGATAGGTTGAATATTAAAAACTAATGAAATGAAAGCATTCAAAGCTTACGATATACGCGGAGTCTGGAACAAGGACCTGCTTGAAGAAGATGTTTACCGCATTGGTTTTTTTCTTCCCGATCTTCTTAAGACCAAAAAAATTCTTGTGGGTCGTGATATCCGTCATTCTTCAAATACCATTTTTAATGCACTTTGCCGTGGTATAAATGATGCAGGTGCAGATGTTGATGACGCAGGACTTACAACTACTCCTCTGATTTATTGGGCAACAGGCAAATATGAATATGGCGGATCTGTTATGATTACTGCTTCACATAATCCAAAGGATCACAACGGATTAAAAATATCTGGTGAAGGCGTAGTTCCGGTTGGCTATGAAACAGGCCTTAGTAACCTGGAGTATCATGTCGAAAACACTGAGATAAAACCTGTTAAGGATAAAGGTAAAATCAACACTGTGAATATTAGTGATGATTACATCCATTTCCTTAAGAAGTATGTTGTTGAATATGACAATATCAGGTTTGGTGTTGACTGCAGTAACGGAATGGCATCGCTTTTTATCAAACAGCTCATTGGCAATCATGCCTATTATATCAATGATATTGCTGATGGAAACTTTCCCGGACATGAACCAAACCCACTGGAAAGTGAAAATCAGGAACAGATTAAACAATTGGTAATCAACAGACAATGTGATTTTGGGGTAATTTTTGATGGTGATGCTGACCG
Source organism: uncultured Lentimicrobiaceae bacterium (assembly GCA_964463695.1). Taxonomy (GTDB): domain Bacteria; phylum Bacteroidota; class Bacteroidia; order Bacteroidales; family F082; genus JALNZU01. The sequence continues at coordinate 20,462 of CAYXCZ010000010.1, forward strand.
TGTGATGTTTATAGATGAAAATGGTCGCTTCGTATCTCCCGATTTAATCATTGCATTGATGGGGCACTATTTCTTCGAATACAGAGGTCAGGAAGGCCTCGTATTGCAAGACATCAGAAGCTCAAGAGCAGTTTCAAATTACCTGGCTCAATTTGGCACTACAGTAGAAACATGGAGGGTTGGAAGAGCTTATGGCGCTGCTAAACTTCGCGAAATAAATGGCATTTTTGGTGGCGAACTAGCAGGTCATTACTATTTCCGTGATTTTTATTACTCCGATTCAGGGCTGTTAGCTGCTCTTATCGTGCTCGATTTACTCAATACCTTTAAGGCATCAGGTTTCACTTTATCGCAGTTAATTCATACCATTTCACCTTTCTTCAACAGTGGTGAGATAAATTTCAAAGTGGAGCATAAAAAAGAAGCAATGGATGCTGTTGCTGCTCATTTCACAGCAAAACAAAAGCCTGAAAGATTTCTTGATTTTGATGGTTATCGCCTTGATTATGAAGATTTCTGGTTCAATATACGTCCATCAAACACCGAACCCTATCTGCGATTTATTGCTGAAGCAAAAGATCAACAGCATCTCGACGACATCACGCAGCAAGTGAAACAGATTATTTCAACATTCGATTAATTTATCCTATGACTCTCAAAATAAACTCACTAACTATAACAGATTACAGGTTTCTACTGTTGCTTTTTGTTATAACAATAAGCAGTTGCGGGCCAAACATAAAGAAATCTGAACACCATCTTACTATTGGAATTGATAAAATTTTTCAAGCCCGACATCAGGAGGCGCTTGAAGAATTAAATCTGGCTATCCGATATAACCCTGAGTCATCAGAAGCATTTTATTATCGGGGTGCTTGCAAAAGAAATCTTCAGGATATTGAAGGAGCGATAGAAGATTATAAAAAATCGATTGAACTTAATCCGGCTTATGCAGATGCATACTTCAATCTGGGTTCGATTTACGATTACTTGCAGGATCGGTCAATGGCTTGTTATTATTACATTAAAGCTGAAGCACTTGGCAGGCCAAACACGAATGATTATACCCGCTGGTGTAAATAAAAATCTACTGAAAATGCTCTTCAGACACGATCGCAACTGTCAATGGGAAGTCGACAAAGCTTTTCAATACTGACACTTTGTCTGGATTCTCGAGACATTCCATAATCTTGGTTTTGAATTTCCAGCACGTCATTTGTCGTTTTTCCATTTGTCGGGATAACGCATAAGAAGAAATCTCAGGATGTGAGCAAACCAATTTTGCAAGGTCAATTGCTTCATTTAAGGGCATTTTGCAGCGATGAAAAATGGTATGAGCCGTAGCTGATTCTTCGGTTTTACAGCGCGTACAGCGTCGTGAATAAGGCTTCTTACCTTTACAGTAATTGGTGTGACCGCATTTTTTACATACAAATCCATCGACCCATTTCTGGTCAGCCAGCATTTTTAAGTAAACACCTTCTTTCTCGAGGTCATTTAGCTGCATTTCTTCTATTTTCTCCATAAATTTTAAGAATTTTTAATGCTGTGGCATAAAATTTGAAGCAAAAATAATAAAAGTGATAATAAAGCGATTTAAAAAATTTATATTTTTGCAAAAATTTTAATAACATAACACAATGATCAGAAACATTCTTCTCTCATTCACAGCACTTTTCATCCTAACAACGGCTTGTTCAAACACAACTGGAAAACAAACCGAAGACAAGCCTACCGCAACAGAAACCAAAGGAAGTGGTTCTATTGAATATCTTACCTATGATACATTCATCACGAAAGTATGGAATTTTGAGGCTAACCCACAAAACTTTGTTTTTGTTGGCGATGTTCCTGCAGTCATCGATTTTTATGCCGACTGGTGTGCACCTTGCCGCAAGATTGCTCCAATCATGGAAAAGCTTGCCAAAGAGTATGATGGTAAAATTAAGATCTACAAAATTGATGTGGATAAAGAGCAGAAACTTGCCGGAGTTTTTCAGGTGAGAAGCATCCCAAGTATTTTGTTTGTGCCAAAAACAGGGCAGCCAATGATGCAAGCCGGAGCCATGACTGAAGAAATGTATCGTCAGATCATTGAGGAACAATTAGTTAACAAGAAATAATAACACCCTTTTATTCAAAAATAATTTAAAATGGAACATTTAACAAAAGAAACTTTCATAACTAAAGTTTTCAACTTCGAACAAAACAAGGACTGGAAGTTTGAAGGCGAACTGCCTTGTTTAATTGATTTTTATGCTGATTGGTGCCAGCCCTGCAAAATGGTTGCTCCGATTCTCGAAGAACTATCAAAAGAATATGATGGAAAAATCAATATCTATAAAGTAGATACCGAAGATCAAACCGAACTTGCCGGGGCTTTTGGTATCAGAAGCATCCCTTCGCTCCTTTTCTGCCCTAAAGACGGTCAGCCGCAAATGGCAATGGGAGCATTACCTAAAGAAAGTCTTCGTCAGGCTATTAACGACGTTCTTCTTAAAAACTAAGAAATACGATTTTAAGAAATGTCACCCAGGCCGGGTGACATTTTTTTTGTCATTTTATTATTGCAGCCTGACAGGATTCTGTTAATTTTGCCGCCTTACATACCTATGAGCAACAAAATCCTTCTGCCAACATCATACTTTCCTCCAATTTTATGGATAGCTCTTGCTGTTCAATCCGAAGAAACCTGGCTTGAATATTTTGAAACATTTCCAAAGCAAACAATCCGCAACAGATGCCTGATTCTGAGTGCCAATGGTCCTCTTTTATTGAGCATACCAGTTGTTCGCATCAACGGAAATCATTCTAAAACAGTTGAAATGCAGCTGGCAAAAAATGAGCAGTGGCAAAATAAGCACTTCCGTGCCATCATGTCAGCTTATAGCAAATCACCCTATTTTTATTTTTACAGCCATCATTTTGAAGCGTTCTATCAATCGAATTTTGATTCATTAACTGAAGTCAATCTGGCAGCAATTGATGTGGTGAAGAAGATTTTAAAAACCGCGATCTCATTTATCCCAACAAATGGTTGGCAAAAAGACGGAAATAATCATATTGATTTCAGAAGCTATTTTGACACTGTTCATACTCAGGATCAAGAAGTTGTCAAGCCTTATTTACAGGTTTTTAGCGACAGATTTCCTTTTAATCATGATCTGAGTATTTTGGATCTCATTTTCAATGAAGGGCCATCAAGTTTAACTTATTTAAAAAACCTTGATCTTCAGCCTATTCTGGATAAGCAATCCTCACGTGGTAGCTATTCAGCAACTTCTTTTTAAGGATACTCTTAACAATTTTGATCTCTTTAAAGGTGATATTTGCATTGGAAAACTGATTGGTTTCAATCTGTTTACTAATGATGTTTTCAATCAAATCATTAATTTTTTGCTCTGTTGGGGCTTTTAAACTTCGTGAAGCAGCCTCCACCGAATCCGACATCATCACAACAGCTGTTTCTTTTGAAAAAGGCAATGGGCCATGATAACTGAAATCGCGTTCATCTACATGTAAGCCAGGGTTTTGGCGTTGCTGCATTACATAAAAATAATTCACCCTACTCGTGCCGTGATGCGTTCTGATAAAATCGATAATTTGTTCAGGAAGCTTTGCTTTACGGGCACGCTCAATTCCTTCGATCACATGATTGATAATAATACTTGCGCTCTCGGCAGCTGTCAGATCGTCATGCGGATTATAGCTACCCATTTGGTTTTCAATGAAATAATAAGGGTTGGTCATCTTACCGATATCATGATACAAAGCACCTGTACGGGCGAGCAACACATTTCCACCAATAGCATATAACGCTTCTTCGGTAAGGTTAGCAACCTGCATTGAATGTTGAAAAGTTCCGGGAGCTCTAGATGCCAGCTCTCTAAGCAGGGGGCTGTTAGTGTTGCTCAATTCAAGTAGTGTGAGGTCGGTAATCTGACCGAAAAGACGTTCGAAGAAATAAATAAGTGGTAGCGCCAGCAATGTAAGTGCTGCACTCATTGCAAACATCCAAATCATTGAGGTATCAATAAGTGAGAACTCTGAAACCTGAATCAAACTAAACCCAACATATACAATGATATATGTAAGAAATATAAATCCGGAAGTTCTGAAAAAATAAAATCTTCTCCCATGCAGATCCAGGCTGAAAACAACCACATAACCAACTATTAATTGCAGGAAAGCAAACTGAAAGGCGTTGGGAACAACAATTGCAACCAGGAATATGGTTAGCAAGTGAACCAAAACTGTAGTTCTGGAATCAAAAAAAGTAATTAAAATGATGGGAAGCAATCCGAAAGGAAGCAAGTAGACCAGTGAAGGAACCCTCGACAAAATGAGGTATGTTGGCAGAATTGTAAGAAGCATCAGCAAGAGAATGAGGTTGATCTTTTTCAACTCATTGAAGACTTCATTACGCAACAAGCGGATAAAAAGGAAAAGAGTAACAAAAACAGCCAAAACAAGAATAAATTGACCGGCTAATAAGGTGTTCATCCGTTTAAAATCGCCTGTTCTTTTCTCTGTCTCTAGACGTAAGGAATTTATTAAAAGAAACTTTTCTTCATCCACCAAATCACCTTCCGAGATAATCAACTCCCCTTGCTGAACCAATCCGAAAGTTGAAGAAACACGATCAAGTGATTGGCTCAACTCCTGTTTTGACATCCCTTCATTATAAATAAGATTCTGAACAAAAACCTCTCCTAAGAGATTCATAATAAGAGGTTTGTCGACAAATCGTGCAGTGTCTACCATCCGTGATGCATACTCAAAAGCAGATGAAATTGTGAATAAATCAGAAAGCGCTATAACATTGGCAGCGCGGTCTTTTACAACCTGAACCTTCATATCTTTATCAGCTTTGTCCAAGACCTTGTGATGCTGAATAATTCCTCTGTTTTGCACTGCATCGTAAAGCTTAAGTGTCAGTTGCCTGGTTTTTAAGCGATTAAGCAGCTGATCAGGCAGCTTTTCGTCAAGCATTTGTAAGAGAATATCTTTATTTTTTACAGTGATCTCTTTATTAAACTCAAAAAAAGGATAATTCTGAGTGGCTATTTTATCTTTTTCATCCTTGAGTTGACGATCACTTTTATGCAATGAAAAATCAAAGGGTGCATAAAGCGTTTCATGCTGCCAGGGTTTACCTTCTTGAAATTCATATTGAAACTTCCCTACTCGAGGCAGAAACCACATCACCAAAAATATGGCGAAAGCAAAAGAAATAATTTTGAACCAATGATAATAATGATGACGGAGATGATCAATAAATGCCTTCATGTGTTGCGGGTATGGAAAGCAAAAATAATCAATTGATTCAACGAAACAAATGAGCCAAAAACTTAAATTAAAATACCTGAGAACGAGTTACTCAAAGACGGTAAGAATATTTGACTCGTCGAAATAAAGCGAAGCTCATAAATGAAGGTCGTCATCCATTTTCTTAAGAAGAATAGCTACCTTTGAGGTTCTTAAAATTGTTTTTTATGCCTTATGCTCTTAGCCGACTGGGACAAGTTCCTATCAGACATGCACCTTCTGAACGTGCCGAAATGGTCTCCCAACTTCTGTACGGTGAATCAGTTGAAATTGTTGATTTTCAACACAATTGGACGATGGTTCGAACAGTTTTTGACAATTACGAAGGTTGGATATCTGCCGGACAACTTCATGATGTGTTGGAAACTTCTCATCAATTACCAGATGCAGAAAAAACCATACTTTGTTCACCCCTGACAAATATTGACAACCACCTGCCCCAGCCAATCCTTATAGGTTTTGGATCAGAAATTCAAAAGTCTGACAAAATTTCAGCATCCGGATTGATAAAAACCTTTCCGAATTTCCAGTTAACCTCTGATTCGGTTTTGGCTAAAAATATTGTAGAAAACGCTCACATGCTTCTTGGAACACCATATTTATGGGGTGGTCGTTCCGTTTTTGGTATTGATTGCAGTGGTTTCATACAACTTTTATTCAAAGCTGCAGGAATTGTACTTCCACGCGACGCATGGCAACAGGCCGAAAAAGGTGAGCCTATCGATTTTATTGAAGAGGCAAAAGCAGGAGATCTCGCATTTTTTGATAATGAAGAAGGCAAAATAAACCATGTTGCTTTGATTGTTAACAGCAAAAATGTCATACATGCGTCAGGTTATGTCAGAAAAGATGCCATCGACCACCATGGAATCTTTAATAATGCCATTGGTAAATATACCCATAAACTTCGAATTATAAAACGTATCTAATTGTCTCATAGTTTTTTAATTCCATTTTAATAATTACTAAGAAATATTTTATTAAAATTAAATCGCTTTAGTATCACTGTTTGGCATAATTTCTGATCTTTGCAATCTCAAATGTATTAATAACAATAAAGATTCAATAACAATGGTACTACCTACAAATCTAAAACATGTTGCAACAGCAGCCGACCTCACCGAGTTAATCAACAGCGAATCAAATGTAATGGTATGTTGTGGCCGGATGGGCCCGATGTGTATTCCTGTTTATGGCATTATGGACGAGCTTCAGGACGAATATACTCATGTTGCATTCCGCGATATGATGTTTGATTCACCCGAGTCTTCAATTATCAGAAATTTGCCTGAATGCAGAAGTTTTATGGGACTTCCCTTTACCGTTTATTTCAAAGACGGAAAAGTTGCGGCAGCTACAAGCAGCATTCAAAACCGTCAGCAAATCACAACTATTCTTGATCGTTCATTTGGTAACGCGTAACAACGAATAACTTCAAAAAGGGTTGTAAGAAAAGAACTACTTTTCTGCCCCCTTTTATATTAGATGCATTTGGCAAATGCTTCCATCGTTGTTTGCACCAAACTTATAAACCTTCTTAAATTTCAAAAATATTTTACCATGGAAGCAAAGCATTACGATTCCATAATTATTGGAGCAGGTCCTGCCGGTTTAACTGCAGGCATTTACCTTTCCAGAGCAAAAGCCAAAGTACTGATCCTGGATTCAGGAGTGGCTGGTGGTCAGATGATTCTTACTCATGAAGTTGCAAATTACCCTGGTTTCGAAAGTATCTCAGGTTATGAATTAAGCAACAACATGCGTAAGCAGGCTAAAAATTTCGGTTGCGACATCATGTCGGGCATTTCAATAGAAACAATTGATTTTGAATCAGAGAAAAAAAGTCTGTCGTTGTCAAGTGGTAAAAGATTCACTTCTGACACCATTGTTCTGGCAACAGGAGGAAGATCGCGCAATCTGGGAGTTTCGGGTGAGGACAATTTCAAAGGAAGAGGCATTTCCTATTGTGCCACATGCGATGGCGACTTTTTTACAGGCAGGGAGATTGCGGTTGTTGGTGGTGGAAACAGCGCAATGGAAGAAGCCGTATCCTTAACAAAATATGCAACTAAGGTCACTCTTATTCACCAGTTTGATCATTTTCAGTCTTTTCAACATGCGCAAGATGAAGTTAAAGCCAATCCAAAGATTGAAGTGAAACTTAGTTCGAAAATCACCTCATTTAATGGAGATGAGAAACTCGAATCGGTGACAGTTGAAAATCTGTTAACACATGAAAACTACGAAATTGCATTAGACGGGGTTTTCATTTTTATTGGTTATGAAGCCAATACAGATTTCCTACAAGGACGCTGTATTGCTTTAAATGACCGTCAGGAAATCATCACTGATGCGAATATGCAAACCAACATTCCCGGTGTTTTTGCTGCCGGAGATGCTATTGCAAAGCGCTATCGACAAATTACTTTAGCTGTGGCTGAAGGCACAATAGCAGCGTTAAATGCTATGGAATATATTAACAAACATAAATCAACTGTTTCGCAACAAGTATATTAGCGAATAAAAATCATAATTTAAGGTTGTAGGGCGGGTTATGGAAATATGATTTTTTCATCAGCGCTTTACAACCTTTTTTTTATTTTGTTTGATTACATTTTCAAGATTTTCCTCTGACGAATTTGTTTTATTGGACAAGTCATATCAGCATCAAAAAATTATAAGGTCAGGTAATTTTTTTGAATTATGCCTGGCATAATTTAGAATGCTTCTATCTTTAAAAATCTATCAGCAGCAATAAAAAAACAGATAATTTTGCAGCGTATTCTTCAGGGCAGGGTGAAATTCCCGATCGGCGGTTATAGTCCGCGACTCTTGCTGGAAACAGCAGGATTGAGCCGGTGTAAATCCGGAACCGACAGTTAAAGTCTGGATGGAAGAAGAATAACCAATGGCAATGTCATACAACGTGATTTATAATCGGTTGTGTGTTATCTTGTAATTCACCTCTTCTGTAATTGAAGAAGTGTTGTTTGGTTTTCGTCATCAGCCCTGAATTAGACGCAGGGTTTTTTTATGACTTAAATCAAAAAGATATGAAACGTATTGCACTCGTTTTATTGCTATCTGTCAGTCATTTAGCAGTCTTATCACAAGAATTCATTCGGGGAAAAGTAGTTGAATCTGTCACTGGTTTACCAATTCAGGGTGTCCACATTCAACAAAAAGGTAGTATGACCGGTGTTGTTACGAACACTGAGGGTAACTTTGAAATTCAAATTGACGCTTTTCCTAAAAAGCTTTCTGTAAGTTTTATAGGCTATGAACCTAAAGAACAGTTGTTTACAGAACCTCAAAAGGATGAGCGGCTTATTATTCAGCTTAACGAGGTGCCGATAAATCTTGAAGAAATTTCTATTCTTTCTGATCAGGCAGTAGAAAGATACAACCCTATCTCATTCAGCACTTTCCATAAAGAACAGATAATAACCACATTAGGAGACAAACCCCTGCCCGAGGTTTTGAACTTCTCACCCGGTATTTTTGCCTCCCGTGATGGTGGGGGATCGGGCGATGCTACCCTCAGTGTAAGAGGTTTTCAACAAGAAAATATTGCTGTTTTACTGAATGGAATTCCAATAAACGGTGCTGAAAATGGCTTGGTTTATTGGAATAATTGGATGGGACTGGCTGAAATTACGAATTCAATTCAAATCCAAAGAGGCATTGGAGCTTCAAAAGTTGCTCTTAATTCCGTTGGAGGAACGATAAACTTAAACACACAAAACGCACATCCTGAGCGTGGTGGCACATTGAACTATACTACGACTAATTATGGAAATCAAAAATTCAGTTTAAGTTATCACAGCGGCATAACTGAAAAAGGTTGGGCGTTTTCGTTTTTAGGGTCAAGGACAAAAGGGGATGGATATGTTGATGGAACATATGTTGATGGCTGGGCGTATTTTTTTAATGTCACAAAAGAAATAAGTCAGCGTCAGCGCATTGTTTTCACACTTTTGGGAGGTCCGGAAAGGCATGGACAAAGAAACCTCAAACTTAGCAAAGAGGAAGTTGACAGATATGGATCAAAATATAACAAAGAGTGGGGTGTTTTTCAAGGTGAAGTGAGAAACAGTTCTGAGAATTTTTACCACAAACCCCACGCTGCTCTAAGTCATTATCTGACACTTGGCAAAGAAGGAATTTTGGCAACTTCAGTGTATTTTTCTCCGGGCAAAGGTGGTGGAAAATGGAACGACAACTTTGGTTATGAAGCCAACTTGTTTTCGTTTCGCGATAATGCAGGCCAAATAGATTGGGATGCCATTTACCAATACAATGTCACAAACCCTGATACTTTTTTGCTTGCAAATGGCGAAAACGTGCAAGGTTATAGTAAAATCGTACAAACTAATTTTCTTGCAAGTCATATTTGGGCTGGTTTCATTTCAAATTTTGAAATTAAAATTACACCAGGCACAAAGTTGATAAGTGGCGTACATTATCGCTACTTTAGCTCTGATCTCAAACAGGAAGTAGCTGATCTGTTGGGCGGTAAGTTTTATCTTGATGATTACAGCTGGTCGCTCGCAGGCGTTTCTGGCAGAAATCAAATAAAAATGCCGGGAGATGTTGTACGCGTTCAAAACGGGGCTTTGATGCACCAAACAACTCTATTTACACAAATCGAGAAAAAAGCAGGTGTTTTTGATCTTTTTGCGGCTGTTAGTATTTCTGACAACAGATTTCGCCGGCATGACATTTATAATTATCCTGCAAACAAATGGAGCGAATGGGTAAGTAAGCCAGGTTTTGATTTTAAAGCAGGAATAGGTTATCCTATTACTGATCAGCAACATATATATGCTAATGCAGCTTTTTTCAGTAAAGCTCCATATTACAAATTCATTTTTGGTAATTTTAATAACAATCCGGTTTTAAACATTCGTAATGAAAAAGTTAAAACAATCGAAGCAGGATACCAATTACAAAACGAACGATTAAATGTACGTATGTCAGCATATCTTACATCATGGGAAGATGTTTCATTTTTGTCTAATGAGTACATACAGCTCGAAAACTCATCACAGACCCGTGCTATGGTTAATGGATTGAATTCACTACATAAAGGAATTGAATTTGAAAGTAACTATAATATATTCAATGATTTAACAATAAATGGGATCGCTTCATTTGGTGATTGGCAGTGGCAAAACGATGTTGCAGCGACACTTTTTAACGATAGGGATATTGCTGTTGACACTGTAAATGTTTTTGCGAAAGGCCTTAAAGTGGGTGGCCAGCCACAACTGCAATTGGGGTTAAGCCTGGAGGCAAAACTCATGAATTTCATGTTGATTAAAATGGAGCTAATGCATTATGAAAAACATTATGCTCAGTTTGATCCTTCAGGCCGACAAAACGAGAATGACAATTCACAATCTTATCAACTTCCTTCCGTTACTCTTTTAAATTTATCATATAGCATACCGATATCCATTGTTGATCAGAGACTTATCTTTTATGGCAATATTAATAATATGCTGGATCAACAGTATATTTTGAAAGGCGAAGATGGTATAAACCACGATTTAGAAAGCTTTCGCGGGTTCTGGGGATTTGGCAGGACGTTTGACATTGGCCTCCGTTTTGAGTTCAATTGAGTTGTAAAATAGTGAACTCATATTGAAACATTTGCACTTAAACAACTATTAAAAAAGCACATCAATTTTCAGAAAATTGATGTACTTTTTGACACAGAAATGAACCTCTTAACATTGATAAAAAATGTTAAAAAAATTATACACATTTTATTAACAGTCCCTAACTTTTATATAGTTGATTTGATGATACTTAAGTAATGTTTCCTAAAAATATCAATTAATGTTAACAATTACTTAATAGAATAAAAGTCGAATTATGATACTTTTGCCACCATAATCACTTTATTAACCAAATTGCCTTACTATGAAAAAGAGTTATCTTTTAAGTTTGCTGTCAGTTTTAATGATTTTTGGCTGGCAGGCTGTAATGGGTCAGGGTTCAACCAGTTCAGCTTTGAACGGCCGTATTGAATCCACCAACAAAGAATCGCTTCCAGGTGCAACTATTGTTGCTGTGCATCAACCTTCAGGAACCATTTATGCTACTATTTCCAATGAAGACGGACGTTACATCATCAATAACATGCGTATTGGTGGTCCTTACAAAGTAACAGTATCTTTTATTGGATTTAAAGAACAAGTTCAGGACAACGTTATGTTGAGCCTTGGTGTTGCTGCAAACTTAAATTTTAAACTATCCGAAGCTTCAACAGAGCTTTCTGAGATTGTTGTCGTTTCGAGCAGAAACGACGTTTTTAGTTCTGACAGAACCGGAGCAGCTGCTTCATTTAATCAGAACAGCATTATGACAATGCCAACGATTGGTCGTACCATCAATGACATTTTGACTTACAATGCTTATGGTAATGGAAGATCCTTTGCCGGACAAGACACCCGTTTTAACAGTTTCACTATTGACGGTTCAGTTTTTAACAACGGTTTTGGTTTAGGAAGTTCATCACAAGCTGGTGGTCGTACAGGTACAACGGCAGTTTCTTTAGACGCTTTGGAAGAAATTCAGCTGAATATTGCTCCTTTTGACGTACGTCAATCAGGTTTTGGTGGTGCAAGCATCAACGCAGTAACACGTTCAGGAACCAATTCTTTCACAGGAACCGGTTATTTTCTTTTTAGAAATGATGGTATTGCTGGAAATAAAGTTGCCGGCAAAGAGCTTGGAACAGTTAATATTGACGAAAAAACCTTTGGTTTAAGTATTGGTGGTCCAATCATCAAAAACAAATTATTCTTCTTCCTTAATGCTGAGCAATTTACAAGCAGCGTTCCTGCTTTGGACTGGGTTCTTGATAAACCAGGTGCAACTGGAAACGTTTCGCGTACCACTCTTGCTGACATGCAGGATCTTAGCTCATTTATGAGTAGTAAATTTGGATTTGACCTTGGTGCCTTAGATGGTTATAACAGTGAAGTTTCAAGTAAAAAGTTCCTTGTTCGTTTGGATTACAACATCAATACGAAGAATAAACTTTCTGTGCGTTATTCACACCACGATTCAAAAGCTGATCAACGAATCAGCGATAGTAACAGTAGCAATACAGCAGGAAACGGTAACCGCACCAACCGTGCTGATGCCATTTCTCCTCAGAATACTGGTTACATCATTCAGGATAACACACGCTCAATTGCTGTGGAGTTAAACTCAACTGTAAACTCAAAACTCTTCAATAACTTTATTGCTACCTACAATAAACAAATTGAAGACCGCGATTATCGTACCGATATCTTCCCAACTATCGACATTCTTTCAGCTGCCGGCGAGGCAACATATACTTCAATTGGTTTCGATCCTTTTACTCCATCTAACCAATTGAACTATTCAACATTAAACCTCACCGACAACATTACCTATTTCTCTGGAAAACACACAATTAACGCTGGTGTTTCATACGAGTATTACAAATCAAACAACGTATTCTTCCCATCATCAAATGGTGTTTATGTTTACAACTCTATTGAAGATTTCAAATTAGCTGCTCAAGCTTATATTGATGATCCGACCAATCCTGTTTCTCCAGTAACTTTGGCCAAATATAACCTCCGTTATTCAAGACTTCCTGACGGTGCTGATCCACTTCAGGTACTGAAAGTTTCTACATTCAGTGCTTATGTTCAAGATGAATATCAGGCAACTCCAAATCTTATGCTCACATTGGGTTTAAGAGCTGATATCTTTGATTACAATGATGGAACTGCTGAAGAATTTTACAACCCCATTATTGATACTATGGTATTTAAAGATGAAAACGGAGACAACTATCACTTGAACACAGGTGCTTTCCCAAAAACAAAGCTTTTGTTATCACCCCGTTTTGGTTTTAACTATGATGTGAAAGGTGACAAAACCGTTCAAATTCGTGGAGGTAGTGGTATTTTTGTATCACGTATTCCTCAGGTACTTGTTTCAAATCAACTTGGAAACAACGGTATCAACACAGGTTTGATCAGTGTATCTAACACAACCGCATATCCATTCCGTCCGAACCCGGCAGAGTTTTTACCAGCAGTTACTCCTGACATAAGCACTTTACCTGCATATGTTATCAACGCTACGGATGAAGACCTTAAATACCCAACTTTGTGGAAAAACAGTTTGGCTATTGACTACAAACTACCTTACGGTTTAGTTGCAACAGTTGAAGGTATGTACAACAAAACGATTCAGGGATTGCGCTATATTGATGCTAACCTTAAAGATGCAGACCGTAATTTTACCGGTCCTGACGATCGTGACAGATATCCTTCTCCACGTTTCATCAACACTAAGGTAACAAATGCATTTGTTTTGAAAAATACCACCGAAGGTTATTCCTATACCCTGACTGGTAAACTTGAAAAAACAATGGATAAGAATTTTGGTGGTTTCGTAGCATATACCTATGGAGTTGCTAAAGACATCCAGTCTGTTGGTAGCACAGTCCAAGCAAATATGCCATCTGTATACGGTCAGAATTTCCTTGATTTATCTTACTCAGACAATGACCTTCGTCACAGATTTATTGGTTATGTTAACTATCGTTTAGAATATGGCCAGAAATATGGTGGATCAACTACTTTCTCATTAGGTATGGTTTCAAACAGCGGATTTAATGTATCTTATGTTTATGGATCTGACCTCAATGGTGATGGCCAAACCAATGACCTTCTTTACATTCCAAACAATGCAAGTGAACTTACATTTGCACCAATTATGTCAGGTGATGTTGTTAGATATACTCCTGAAGAACAAGCTGCTGCTTTTGATAAATATGTTAGCAACAATGAGTATCTTAACAGCCGTCGCGGAGATTATGCTGAACGTAATGGTGATGTATTTCCTTGGTTGAACAGATTCAATCTTTCTATCATTCAGGATGTTTGGGTGAAAGTTGGTAAAAAAGAAGTTAAAAATAAACTGCAATTCAGAATTGACATTCTCAATGTTGGTAATTTACTTAACAACGATTGGGGTGTAGGTAATGTAAGTACAACAACTTCTCCATTAACTATTGCCGGTGTGAATGCTGATGGGCTACCATCCTTCAGACTTCGTACACAAAACATTGATGGAACAACCGTTCTTTTGCAAGATTCATACACAAAGAGCATCACCATCGACAACGCATGGCAAGCTCAGTTTGGAATCCGCTATTCCTTCTAATCTTATAAGATAAAGATCATACAAAAGCACCTGGGTTTAAAATCCAGGTGCTTTTTTTAACTCTTGTTACTATGAAAAGACCAGTTATTTTATTCTTCAATTTGCTGATTTGTTTTGTTACAACAATAGCACAAACAGATATTGACACCTCTTCCCTCCTTTCAGAAAGGTTGAAAAGTCAGGTTTTGGTTATCGGTCACAGAGGTGGCTTTGATGCTAATTATCCTGAAAACTCCCTGACCCTCTTCGATTTTACAACAAGTAATGGAACAAATCCAATGATAGGTCTGGAAATTGATATTCGAAAAAGCGCGACTGGATCGCTATATTTAATGCATGATCCAACAGTTAACCGCACTACAAACGGGACAGGCGATATAACACAATTAGAAGACACTTATTTAAACGGGTTACAATTAAAAGACAGCAAAAGTCAATTAACGGATCAAAAAATACCATTACTCTCAGAACTATTGAAGAGGTACCAAAACAAACCCGTTGTATTGATGTTAGATATCAAGGGGCCAATTATAGAGGAAGTTTTGCACTTGGTTCAACAATACGAAATGGAAAAACAATGCATAATCCTGACATTCAAGCCAGAAAACACTCAGACTGCCTTGAAGCACTCCAAAAATGCAATGATCTCAACTTTAATTACATCCGAAAAAGATTTTCAAGCATTGGCAGCTTATAATGAGCATTTTACGCGTATGGCAGCTTATATCAGAAAAGATATAGATCCCCTATTATTAGAAGTGCTCATTGAGTCAAAGATTACCATCTTAACCGATGTACTTGAGATAGATAAACAACCATTTATACCTCATGAGGTGACTTTTTATCAAGATGTCGTTCGAAAAAACAAGATCGCAATTCTTGTAACCGATTTTCCACAATTTGTTTCAAAACATCTTCAAGGTCAATAATTCTGAGATATACAGCAAGGTATTAAGTCATAAAATGTATTTTTGTATATCAATTTGAAGATTAACCACAAATCATCCGCAATTAATGCAATCTTTTCAAAAATTCAGCAGTTTTACATCTTTAGTACTGATTCTGCTTGTCCTTTCATCCTGCGTTAAAAAAAACAAAGTTGAAGACCCAATTGTTGTAATCCTTTCATTGGATGGATTCCGATGGGATTATCCAACCCGAACAGCCACACCTAATCTTGATTGGATGGCAGAAAATGGTGTAAAGGCTGAGCGGATGATTCCAAGCTTTCCAACCACAACATTTGCCAATCATTATACTCTTGCTACAGGTCTTTACCCTGACCATCATGGCATTCTTGTAAATCGTTTTTACGCTCCTGATCTTAATGCTGAATACAATGCCCCGGGAAAAAGAGAAACAGTTGAAGATGGCAGGTTCTACGGTGGTGAGCCAATATGGGTAACAGCCGAGACTCAGCAAAAAATCACAGCAACCTGTTTCTGGGTTGGTAGTGAAGCTGATGTCAAAGGTGTAAGACCAACTTACTGGAAAAAATACGACCACGACATGCCTTACAGCCACAGGATTGATACTGTCATGTATTGGCTGAGATTGCCTGAAGAAAAACGTCCAAAACTGGTCATGTGGTATTTTGATGAGCCTGACACACGCGGTCATGAATATGGACCGGAAAATGACAGCCTTATGCCGCTCATCACTCGTCTTGATAGTTTAGTTGGGGTTTTTATTACAAAAATGAATGCCTTACCTTACGCCGATCGCATCAACTTTATTGTTGTTTCAGATCATGGAATGGCTCAACTATCGCCTGACCGTCAAATCGTTCTGGATCAAACCGTTGATACCAGCTTGATTGAACTGGTTGATGGCTGGAATCCAACAATGAACATAAAAGCGAAAGATGGCAAAATTGATGAACTACTTGAACAACTTAAATCCATTCCACACTTAAAAGTATGGAAACATGGTGAAGCACCTGAGCATTTGCATCATTCCACCCATATAAGAACACATGACATGACACTATTAGCCGAAGATGGATGGAGCATAAATTGGTCATGGATGAAATCCTACTCCAAAGGAACACATGGCTACGATTTTCGAAATACGGATGTTAATTCCATCTTTTATGCCGTCGGTCCCGATTTCAAATCGAATTATGTAAAAAAACCGTTTAAAAACATACATGTGTACCCGCTATTGGCTCATGTGCTCAAATTGAAGCCAGCCCCGGTGGATGGACATTTTGATTCCATCTCTGATGTTTTAAAAAATTATTAAGTGACATTTTTAAGTTTTAAGAAAATGAAAAAGACTTTAGCCGCATTCGTTGTCACACTAATATTCTTACATATCAGCACCTTAGCTCAACATCCCTTGTTGCAATCAGGTCCAATGCCTGGTTATGCAGATATGCGGGAGGTCATGATATGGGTACAAACAAATAAAGTAGCGAAAGTGCAGCTTTTGTATCAGGCTATTGACAAAAGCGATATACAAAGGAGGTCAGAAATCATTTATACCAGTAAAGAAATGGCGTTCACAGCCCATCTGATCGCTGATACGGTTGAACCCGGCAAACGCTATACCTATGAGTTGCTCATAAATGATGAGGTTGTAAAATTTCCTTATCCAACAGAATTTCAAACTCAAAAAATTTGGAAATGGAGAGGTAACCCACCTGAATTCAGCATGTTAACTGGCAGCTGTGCCTACATAAATCAGCCTGAGCATGATCGCCCTGGAACTCCTTACGGTGGCGACTATCGCATTTTTGAGAATATGGCAACGCATAAAACAGATTTCATGCTTTGGCTTGGTGACAATGTTTACTTACGCGAGCCGGACTGGAATACACAAACAGGCATTTTTGCCCGCTACACTCATAGCCGGTCAATAAAAGAGATGCAGCCCTTCTTAGCATCCACACATCATTATGCCATATGGGATGATCACGATTATGGTCCAAATGACAGCGATAAAGGATTTTTCAACAAAGAACAAACACTTAAAGCATTTGAAGCATTTTGGGGAAACCCAACTTATGGAGTAAGTGACCTTAAAGGTGCTATAACAAGTTTTCAATGGGGTGATGCTGATTTTTTCCTTTTGGATAATCGTTGGTACCGTGATCCGGATTTCATTCAAAAACCAGAAAAGACATTACTTGGAAAGCAACAATTACAGTGGTTGTTCGACAATCTTGTTTCAAGTACAGCTACGTTTAAAATTGTGGCTCTCGGAGGTCAGTTTTTGAGTACAGCCAAAAGGTATGAAACTTATGCAGCCAATGGATTTGACACTGAGCGTCAGCAAATTATTGATTTTATACAACAACACGCCATCAAAAATGTAATCTTTTTAACCGGAGATGTTCATTTCACTGAGATGTCGGTACTTAAAGAGGAAGCCAAACCAACCATCTGGGATTTAACGTTCTCAACGATGTCGGCAGGACCTAACAGCAGAGGTGGCGAATGGGAAAATGAGTTTCGTGTTCCGGGAACAGTAGTTACATCAAGGAATTTTGGGAAGATAGCTTTCCGCGGACCTTTAAAGAAGAGAGAATTGGTTGTTCAATGCTATGATACAGATAATGTACTTCAGTGGGAACGAATTATCAATGAAGAATAAATGATTGATTTGACACTTCTTATGAAAAAAACATTTGTCATCTTACTTATTTCTTTTCCATTTATAATACTTGCTCAAAATGTTGATATCGAGCTATTGAAGCATATTAATCTCAACCGCAATAAAGATTTCGATGGGTTTTTCAGAGCGCTTACCCATACTGCCGGGCCTGTTGCCTTTAGCATACCTTTGCTACTTTTAGGTTTTAGCTTTGTCAAAAAACTAAAGATTTTAAAACAGAAGTCGGTGTACCTGATTTTTTCAGTACTAACAGCAGTAATTATAACTACCGTCCTTAAACACACCATCAACAGACCACGACCGTTTGAAACTTACAGCTTCATCGAAAAAGTTACATCCGGTGGAAGTCCGTCATTTCCTTCAGGGCATACAACAGATGCGTTTGTAATAGCATCAGCGTTGAGCATTGCTTTTCCGCGTTGGTATGTGATTGTCCCATCTTTTTTGTGGGCAACTGCAATCGCATACTCACGCATGGGCTTAGGTGTTCATTATCCTATTGACGTGTTGTTTGGTATTTTAATAGGCTCAGGATCAGCAATTCTATGGTATTTTATCCGCAAGAAACAATTAATAAAGGAATAAAAAAAAACCGGATTACATCACTGAAACCCGGTTTCTTATCCTTTTCTGAAAATGCTAATACGTTAACGACACGTTACGTTCTTTCACCATTTTACGCATATTTATTAATGCATATCGCATACGGCCCAGAGCGGTATTGATACTAACATTAGTCATATCAGCGATATCTTTAAAGCTCATCTCGGAATAAAGCCTCAGATAAAGCACTTCACGTTGTTCTTCAGGCAGAAAATCAATCATCTTACGAATATCCTCATGGATTTGTTCAGTAATGATATGTTCTTCAATTGATTTATCACTTAACCCTAACTGATCGGCAATACGAAAATCATCCGGTGCACTGTCAGTCATCGGAAGACGTTTTGCTTTTCTGAAATGGTCGATAATCAAGTTGTGAGCAATTCGCATCACCCATTGAATGAATTTTCCTTCTTCATTGTAAGATCCGCCTTTAAGTGTGCGGATAACCTTGATGAAGGTATCCTGAAAGATGTCATCAGCCAGCTGCCTGTCTTTTACCAACATATGAATGTAGGCAAAAACACGCGATTGGTGGCGGTTTAACAAAATTTCGAAACTGGATTGATTACCATTAAGATAACTTTCAACCAGCTCTTTATCGCTAAGTTCGATAGCATTCATAGAGCTTCCCTTTTTTAATGAACTGAATTAAAGGGTATAAGTTGAATCTATAATGGTTCTCCTATGGGTTTTTATGGTGAAACAAATACGTTTTGTACACTGTTAATGAATGCAAAATTATACACATTTTCATATAAAGCAAATATAATTGATAATTTCGCAAAAAAAAATTCTTCAAGGAAGTATTCATGAGCAAAAGTAACCCAATAAATACGATCGAAATTACCCGTGCACGGGTAAATAATTTGAAAAACCTCAGCATTTCGCTGCCAAAAAATAAGTTGATTATTGTCACCGGGCTTTCTGGTTCTGGAAAGTCGTCACTTGCTTTTGACACTTTATATGCTGAAGGTCAAAGACGTTATGTAGAAAGTTTAAGTTCGTATGCACGACAGTTTTTAGGCAGGATGAATAAACCAGATGTAGATCACATCAGTGGTTTGTCGCCTGCAATTGCAATTGAACAAAAAGTTACATCACGCAATCCCAGATCAACTGTTGGAACTTCAACTGAGATTTATGAGTACATCAAGCTCCTCTTTGCCCGAATCGGTATAACTATCTCCCCTATTTCGGGGAAGGTTGTTAAAAAACACCGTGTAAATGATGTGGTTGATTATGTGACCAAACAAGCTCAGGGTGCTACAATATTTATTTTAGCCCCGCTGAGTAATATATCTGGAAGAACAACCTCAGAACACCTTACTGTGCTTATGCAGCAGGGGTTTGCCCGAATTATGCATCAGCAGAATGTAATGCGTATTGATGATTTTCTGAAAGAAAGTGAGCTTCCTGAACTGAATGAACTGTATATTGTTGTTGATCGTTTGAAAATACAATCCTTCGATGATGATTTCCTTTCGAGGGTTGCTGATTCTGTGCAAACCGCTTTTTATGAAGGCAAAGGATATTGCAAACTGGAAGTTCAAGATGAGGCAAACACTTCTTCCTTTGTTTTTTCAGATCGTTTCGAGGCGGACGGGCTAACATTTGAAGAGCCTGGTGTTAACATGTTTACCTTCAACAACCCTTTTGGCGCCTGCAAAACCTGCGAAGGTTTCGGCTCAATCATTGGAATAGACGAAGATTTGGTAATTCCGAACAAAGCACTTTCTGTTTATGAAGGTGCAGTGGCCTGTTGGAAAGGCGAAAAAATGGGTGAGTTCAGGGATCGCTTGGTTTTCAATGCTTCAAAATTCGATTTTCCGATACACAAACCATATTACGCGCTTTCAAAAGAACAAAAAAAACTCCTTTGGACCGGCAATTCATGGTTTGAGGGGTTAGACAACTTTTTTCAGCAACTTGAAGAGCAAAGCTATAAGATTCAATACAGGGTCATGCTTTCACGTTACCGGGGCAAGACTGTGTGCCCTGACTGCGAGGGAACCCGTTTGAGAAAAGACGCATCCTATGTAAAAGTGGGTGGTAAAAGTGTTTCAGAAATTGTACTTCTCTCGCTGGAAGAAGCCTCCGAATTCTTTAACAATTTGGAACTGTCAGAAAATGAATCAATTATTGCCAACCGACTTTTGATTGAAATCAACAGCCGACTTTCGTTTTTGCTCGATGTTGGTCTTGGATACCTTACACTTAACCGCCTTTCCAATAGCTTATCCGGTGGTGAGTCGCAACGTATAAATCTGGCAACCTCCCTTGGATCGAGCCTTGTTGGTTCAACTTACATTCTTGACGAACCCAGCATTGGACTGCACCCGCGTGATACACAAAGACTCATTAAGGTTTTGAAACGATTGCGTGATATTGGCAACACCGTTATTGTTGTTGAACATGATGAAGATATCATTAAAGCAGCTGACCAGGTAGTTGACATTGGGCCATTGGCTGGCAGGCTTGGAGGTGAGCTCATTTTTCAGGGGACATACGCAGAAATTTTAACCAGTGAGACAAGCCTCACAGGAAGATATCTTTCTGGAAAAGAAAGTATTCCTGTACCAGTTGCCCGAAGAAAATGGAAAGATTATTTGGAAATCATCGGTGCTACAGAGAATAACCTTCAAATGGTAGATGTAAAAATTCCTTTAGGTGTGATGACAGTAGTTACCGGAGTCAGCGGGTCAGGGAAATCATCATTGATACGCGGAATTCTATATCCATCAATGAAAAAACTAACTGGAGGATATGCTGATAAAACAGGCAAATTTGGAGAGCTGAAAGGAGATACCCGACGCGTGGGGGCTGTTGAGATGATTGATCAAAATCCTATAGGTCGCTCCTCACGTTCTAACCCGGTTACTTATGTCAAAGCTTTTGATGATGTACGCCAACTTTATTCTGATTTAAAACTATCAAAAACAAGGAATTACAAACCTGGATATTTTTCATTTAATGTTCCGGGGGGAAGATGCGACGCCTGCGAAGGAGAAGGAAGTGTGAAAATTGAGATGCAATTTATGGCTGATGTCTATCTGGAATGCGATGTTTGCAAAGGCAGAAGATTCAAAGAAGAGGTGCTTGATGTACGTTTTATGAATCAAAATATTGCTGATTTGCTGGATATGACCATCGATGAAGCCATTGATTTTTTCGAAAGTCATCAGAAACATTCAACCATCGTTAAAAAAATCATTCAAAAATTACTGCCCCTAAAAGAGGTTGGGTTAGGTTACTTAAAAATGGGTCAATCATCAAATACCCTTAGCGGAGGTGAAGCTCAGCGCATTAAGCTGGCATTTTTTCTTACCAAGGGACAAAGCGAGAAACCTACTCTTTTCATTTTTGATGAACCAACAACAGGACTTCATTTTCATGATATCACCAAATTGATGGATGCTTTTAATGCACTAATTGAAAATGGACATAGTCTGGTTGTGATTGAGCACAATCCTGAAGTGATAAAACGAGCCGATTGGATCATCGATATTGGTCCGGAAGGGGGTGATAAAGGCGGGAGAATTTTGTTTGAAGGCAGACCCGAAGAACTGATAAACTGTAAGGAATCGTACACTGCAAAGGCTATCGAAGACAAGCTTCACGCCTGATTTCGCAAAAATCGTTATTTTTGCAGCAACATTTCTAAGGAAATTACACGATAAAGTTGTGTAAAATAAAAAATTTTATCAATTCGTTTTCTAATAAACTCATTAATATCTAACACTTTATGAAAAATATTCCATTATTGGTTTATCTTTTTTTTATGATGGTTTCGTGCGGAAACCCAACAGGGCAAAATCATGATCACAGTCATGACCATGATCACGATCATGATCACGGACACAGCCATACAAACGACACAACAACCGGAAAAACAACCGTTCATTATGAACAGGAAAAAAACTTTAGTCAGGTTAAACAATTAACTTTTGGCGGAGATAATGCAGAAGCATACTTCAGTTTTAATGATGAGATGATTGTATTTCAAACAAATAACCCTGCATGGTCGTTAGATTGTGACCAAATCTTTTATGCAAAGCTGGATGAAGCCAAAATGGATAAAGAAATCCCGCAAATGATCAGTACTGGTTTAGGAAGAACAACCTGTTCCTATTTTATGCCAGGAGATACAACTATTCTTTTTGCTTCCACCCATATGGGCAACGGTAGCTGTCCGCATG
Source organism: uncultured Lentimicrobiaceae bacterium (assembly GCA_964463695.1). Classification (GTDB taxonomy): domain Bacteria; phylum Bacteroidota; class Bacteroidia; order Bacteroidales; family F082; genus JALNZU01. The sequence goes on from CAYXCZ010000010.1 coordinate 43,432, forward strand.
TGCCTGAACCAAGGGAAGATGGCAAATATGTATGGCCTATTTATGAAGACTACAACATTTTTGTATCTGATCTCAAGGGAAATATTATTGATACACTTACCAACAGAAGTGGATATGATGCTGAAGCTACTGTTTCGCCTAAAGGAGATAAAATTGTGTTTACATCGGATCGCACGGGTGACCTTGAATTGTTTACCATGAACATCGATGGTAGCGACGTAAAGCAAATTACTTTTGGATTAGGTTATGATGGTGGTGCGTTTTTCTCACCAGATGGCTCTAAATTAGTATTCCGCTCATCAAGGCCACAAACACCTGAAGAGCAAAAAGAATACAAGGATTTACTCAAACAGGGACTCGTAATGCCAACCAATATGGAAATTTATGTGTGTAATGCTGATGGCTCTGATTTAAAGCAGGTAACCAATCTGGGAAAAGCCAACTGGGCTCCTTACTTTCATCCTAAAGGCGATAAACTTGTTTTTAGTTCCAATCATAAATCAAGCCGTGGATATCAATTCAACATCTTTATGATAAATTTAGATGGAACAGGCTTAAGACAAATCACTTTTGATGATACTTTTGATGCCTTCCCAATGTTTTCCTTCGACGGAAAGAAACTTATCTTTTCCAGCAACAGGAACAACAATGGAACACGTGACACCAATATTTTCCTTGCTGATTGGACTGAAACAGAATAATTTTCAAGTAACTTGTTAACTAAAACCAACGATGACAAAGGTTTTAACTTACGGATATTAGATTCAAAGCCTTGGTAAAACACTACTGAGGCTTTGTTTTTGAAATTACACCTACATAATAATGAACGATAAACATCAAAAAGTATTTAGCGCTCTTGAATCTTTAGGGATCTCATTTCAGGTAATATATCATCCACCAACTCCATCAGTTGAAGAAGCTTTGTTGTATTGGAAAGACCTTGACGCCGTACATTGCAAAAATCTATTTTTTAGAAACCACAAAGGGAACAAGCATTATCTGGTGATTTTTGAATGCACGCAACAGCTTAATATTCATGATCTTGAGCAACGATTAAAGCAAGGAAAGCTAAGTTTTTCTTCTCCTGAACGAATGGAAAAATATTTGGGTTTAAGTCCGGGTAGTGTTTCTCCGTTTGGGTTAATCAACGATTCAGAAAACCATGTTTACGTTTTCATTGATGACAAATTGAAAAATGCTGCGAGATTAAGCTTTCATCCGAATGAAAATACGGCAAGTGTTAGTATCAGCACGATAGATTTTATCCGGTTTTTGAATCACATGGGAAACAGCTATGAATTTTTACCTCTTTATGAGTAACCGTCTTTAAACTTCATTATTATCCCAATCAAGACTCCTCTATTAATTAAGATTGACATTTAGAATGATTCGAATCACCAGTTCACAAAGAAGAAGCTAATAATTCAGATTTTCTAAACGATGGATTTTACTATCTTTGCAAAGATGCAAATGAAAAGGTAGTTCATTTTCAATCAGTTATTTAATTTCAGTTATCAGAAAAACACAAAAAATGCCTGCTTCAGAAAAAATTCAAGTAAACATAAATTCCGAGATTGGCGAGCTCGAATATGTTATAACCCACACCCCCGGTGCTGAAGTTGAAAACATGACACCGGAGAATGCAGCCCGTGCACTTTACAGCGATATTTTAAACCTTAATGTTGCACTTCCTGAATACAATCAATTTCACGGAGTGTTGAAGAAATTTGCTAAAGTATTTGAAGTGAGGGACTTACTCGCTGATGTTTTAAAGATAGATAGTGTAAAAACGAGCCTGATCAAAAAAATCTGCCAGTTTGAGTCGACTGATGACATCTGCAGATACCTTCATGGATATACCAGCGAAGAGCTTGCCCGTCAACTGATTGAGGGTGTTGAAATGCGAAAAGATACACTTACCAAATTTCTTGATAACGAACGTTTTTCGCTTCATCCGCTACCCAACTTTTTCTTTACACGTGATGCTACTTTCAGCATGAATGATAAAGTGATGGTTAGTCATATGGCCAACAAAGTGCGGGAGCGCGAATCATGGATTATGGAAGCTATCTTTGATAATCATCCACAAATTAAAACAGAAACGGTAAATCCTGTGAGGCTTTATGATAAATCAGGTAAAGCAACCATCGAAGGTGGGGATGTACTAATTGCTCGTGAAGATATTATTTTATGCGGTGTAAGCGGGAGGACTACAAGTCAGGGGATCGACTCCATGCTTGAATATCTTAAAACTAAACCCGGAGTTAAACATTTGATATTACAGGAGTTGCCCTATTCTCCTGAATCATTTATTCACCTTGATATGGTTTTTACTCTCCTGGATCGCGACACGTGCATGATTTTCGAACCACTCATACTGCGATCAAGCCGCCATCTTACAATTCATGTTGTAATTGAGGAACAAAAGGTTGTTAAAATCACGGAAGAGTTGAATATTTTATCTGCTCTTAGTCAGCTGGGCATGGATTTAAAGCCAGTTTTTTGTGGTGGACAAAACGACATCTTCAATATGGAACGGGAACAATGGCAAAGTGGCGCAAACTTTTTCGCTCTTGCTCCTGGAAAAGTCATTGGTTACGGCAGAAATGTTCACACAATGGAGGCTTTGAACAATATTGGATATGAAATTATTAAAGCCAAAGATTTTCTTAAAAACAAAGTTGATATTGAGCAAGTGAAGAAATTTGTTTTAACTATTGAAGGTGCAGAATTATCCCGAGGGGGTGGTGGTGCACGTTGCATGACAATGCCTTTGCGTCGTAAGAAAATTGATTGGTAGCCAGAAATGAAAGAAATCCTGGTTATACCACGTTTTTTTAGCATCAGAATTTACCTGGTTGCTTCAGGGATTTTCTTTATGCTGGTTATGCCCATTTCGGTTATAATGCTGTTTAAATATGGTCCTTATTGGCTCGAGGATAAACAAATTCTAGAAGCAAATAATGCCAAAGAACAGATAAATTTATCTGCAAATCAGTTCGATACACTATTTATCGATTCCATTCAACTTAATTCTGTTCAGAAACCAGCTGACAAATCAATTGTAATTGAACCGGAAGATCTTGATTTTCCATATGCATTTAGCTTGCTCACCCGGATGATGTTTGTTAGTATTGCTTTAGGTTTTGCATGGAATTATCCCTTCAAGTTATATTTCCGCAAAAAACGTAGATTAGAGCAACCGTCAGCTAAACTTGAACTTTTTTGTCGGAAATGGCTATTGAAAGTACCACATGTCAATGCCTTGATAATAGGTTTCGGCTTTGCTACAGCGCTCACTTTCATGGCTTTTGAAATTTACGGAACATCATTCAAAAGCGATACAACTTTTGATTTTTTTCAACAGTTTTTTTTCATTTCAACACTTGGCGCAATTCTCACGATCATTTTTGTGTATTTCTGGTTTCGACACCGTGTCAGGTTTATATACCTAGAACATGTTTTCGACAGTGTGAGTCTTTACAAGACTACAACTACAAAGTACCGTGATCATATTGTCAGGCGATTATGGATCAACAGTTTGATGACCACACTTTTACCTTTAACGATTGTCATTTTTTATTTGTCATTAACCAAAACGTTTATTAGTGAGGTAGGTGCTCCAAACCTCAACAAGGACCAAATAACTATACTTTTTGGTAAATATGTTTCAATCATCGACCAATCTAGTCTCTTTCAAAGCGAACACCTTTTTTACGTCAATGCAATCGACAGTTTATTGATGTTTATTGGGATTTTTACCGGAATCCTTATTAGTATCATTTACCTGTTCTTTTTTGTCAACTGGACACATTACAGCATTGTAATACCTCTTAGAGAAGTGGTTGAAAAAATGCGACAACCTATTGATAACGAGTTGGATAGATTAGCAATTCTGCGTACAGATGATGAAATTGGCGAGTTAGCAAATGGCTATAATGAAATGGCTCTCCGTATCACAAATAATATCAGGACACTTTCGCAAATCACTGAAGCAAATCAGCGGTTTGTTCCAGTACAGTTTTTACAAATGCTTGATAAAGAAAGTATTACAGATGTATCGGTAGGTGATCAAATACAAAAGGTAATGACAGTACTTTTTGTTGATATTCGTTCATTCACAGCCCTTTCAGAGCAATTAAGTCCAAAAGAAAACTTTGACTTTTTAAATGAGTATCTGGGTTTTATGGAACCTGTTATTCGGGCACACCATGGTTTTGTTGACAAGTTTATTGGTGATTCCATTATGGCTCTTTTTCACAAAAAGCCTGAGGATGCTATTGATGCAGCCATTGAGATGCGCGAACAACTCAAACTTTTTAACGAGCGTTTGATAGCCGAAGGCAAACCACCGATTGAAACCGGCGCAGGGATTCACACCGGAATATTAATCCTGGGTGTCGTTGGTGGAGAAGGACGGATGGAAACAACAGTTATTTCTGATGCCGTTAATCTTGCATCGCGTCTTGAAGGATTAACAAGAACTTACAACACACCAATAATTGTTTCAGAGGCAACAATTTTTTCTTTGGCAACACATAATTCTTATAAAACAACTTTTATTGATGAAGTATTTGTTAAGGGACGAACTGGAAGTGTCAAGATTTATTCTATTGACGGTCATTGCAATGAGCATGAAAAAAGCACTTTAAAACCGGCATTAGACGAAAGAATCACAAGACTAAAAACGATTGTTACCGATCTTGTACAAAAAAACGAGCTTTTCTACCCCTACCACAATCTTGCACATACGATGGATGTTTTTCAGGCTGCTACCCACTCCGGAATATATCATTCCTTTGAGGGAGAAGAATTAATAATTTTGCAGTCTGCTGCATTACTCCATGAAACCGGCATGTCGTGGGGAACTGAAAATCATGAAGAAAAATCGACCAGATTTGCAGAGCAGGTTTTGCCTGAACTGGGCTTTAATCCTGAGCAGGTCAATCGCGTCAATCAATTGATTATGGCAACAAAAATGCCACAAGAACCCTTTGATCTATGCTCTTCGATCCTGTGCGACAGTGATCTGGATTATCTTGGTAGACCTGACTACGTCCCTATCTCATCGCGTTTAAGAGAAGAATGGATTATGCAAAATGGATATCCCTCCGATATTAAGGTCTGGCTGAAAACGCAGTTTGATTTTCTCTCTCAGCATCAGTATTTTACTGATTTCTCACGTCAGCGAAGAGAAAGCAAAAAAAACGAGAACCTCGTTCACATTAAATCTCAACTGGCTATGCTCGATAAAATGGAAACTAATGAAGACAAAACTTCATCACAACCTAAGACACCCGAAGAATTATACGATCAATAAGGTCGTATATTTGCCCTAATAATTATTTTCCTGATCTCAAAATGACATACAATCATGTTTCGACGAATCAAGCGATTTAAAACCAAGCATCCTTTCCTTTTTATAATGGTTATAGGATTGATCTTAAGAACTATAGCCGCAATCTTTTCGAAAGGTTTCGGGATGCATGACGATCATTTTTTAGTTATTGAGCAAGCACAGTCTTGGGTCGACGGTGGTGATTACTTAGGCTGGCTTCCTGGTTCTCCAGGTAATAGTGGCCCTGAAGGTCATAGTTTTTTTTATGTGGGTATTCATTATATGCTGTTTAAATTTTTTCAATTACTTGGAATTGTTGACCCCCAAATAAAGATGTTTTTTGTTCGAATGATTCATGCAGGGATTTCTCTGATGGTGATATCTTTTGGATACCGCATTGCCAGCCTGATAACAGCTAAAGAAACTGCATACAAAGTCGCGCTTTTACTGGCTGTTTTGTGGTTTATGCCTTTTCTGAGTGTTAGAAACATGGTTGAAATGGTTTCCATCCCATTTTTGATGTATGGTTCATTGATCATTTTAAGACAGGAATTGATTCGAAAAGCCGAAGAGCCTGGCTATCATCAGTCTTCGTTTTTGGTTGCCGGGTTTTTTCTTGGGCTGGCATTCTCAGTGCGTTTTCAAACCCTTATTTATACGGGTGGAATTGGATTGGCTCTGTTGTTTGCCGGAAACAGAAAAGGCATGATTTCAACTGCCCTGGGTTTCCTTATTTCAGTTGTTTTAATACAAGGATTTATCGACTTTTTGGTTTGGAGACAGCCATTTGCCGAATTCCTGGAGTATGTAAATTATAACCTGAACCATGCTTATGAATACCATACAGCGCCTTGGTACAATTATCTCCTTGTAATTGGTGGTTTACTAATACCTCCGGTTAGCATAATGCTATTATTCGGTTACTTTAAAAACTGGAAGAAAAACTTCGTTTTATTCTTTCCTGTGCTACTCTTTTTGCTATTTCATTCAGCTTTTCCAAACAAACAAGAGCGTTTCATATTGCCTGTAATACCTTTGATCATCGTTTTAGGTTTAGCAGGTTGGGAAGAATTTGAAAAGAAATCAGCGTTCTGGCGTAAAAATCAGAAACTCATGATTATTTTTTGGGTCTTTTTCTGGGCACTCAATAGTGTTCTTTTAGTAGCATTCACGCCCATGTATTCAAAAAAAGCCCGCGTCGAATCAATGTCTTACCTCAGTAACTATCCTGATATCAAGTATTTCGTTATTGAAGACAATGACAGCCGTATTCTTCGTTTTCCACCTGTTTTTTACTCCGGACAATGGCCACGATATGATGCAGTTTACGATAATACCAGCTACAAAGATTTTGCTGACCTAAAAAAATGGAACGAGAAAGAAAAACAGCCCTCATTTGTTTTATTTTATCAGGAGGTAAACCTTCAGGCACGTGTTGATTCAATGCAGAAATATCTTCCGGACTTAGTGTTAGAAGCAAAGATCAAACCAGGCCGAATGGATCGTTTGATTCATCGCATCAATCCTATTAACGCCAACGAAACTATTACGATTTACCGAAATCAAGCCATTCTACCGCATAAAAAACCTTAGATATGACTTTTGAAAAGGCTCAAGAACGGGTTCAAGAGCTTACTGAACTTCTGAACCTCCATAATTATAACTATTATGTATTGGCTCAACCCATCGTATCAGATTACGAATTTGATATGTTGATGGAAGAACTCATCCTGCTTGAAAAGAAGTTTCCAGCCTTACTTCAACAGAACTCACCCAGCCAGCGTGTTGGTGGCGAAATAACACGTCAATTCAAGTCGGTGATTCATCAATACCCCATGCTTTCTCTTTCTAACTCTTACAATGAGAATGAGATACGTGAATTTCATCAACGTGTTATAAAAAGTCTTGAGCAAAAAGTTGAATATGTTTGTGAGCTCAAATTTGATGGCTTGGCAATAAGTTTGCGTTACGAGAAAGGCAACCTGGTACAGGCTGTCACACGTGGTGATGGAACACAGGGTGATGATGTGACAGCAAATGTAAAGACCATCCGAAGCATTCCCTTACAACTGAAAGGCGATTTTCCGGCAGTTTTTGAAATACGAGGTGAAATTTATTTCCCACATGCCAGTTTCAATGCCTTGAATAAATCAAGGGAAGAAGATGGCCTTGCACTTTTTGCCAATCCACGTAATGCAGCAGCAGGAACATTAAAAATGCAGGATTCAGCTGAGGTTTCGCGACGAAAACTTGATTGCTGGCTTTACTATTTAATGGGTGATAATCTTTCATTCAAAAGTCATTACGAAAGTTTGTTGGCTGCCAAAAGCTGGGGATTTAAAATTTCGTCTCATATGGCATTGTGTAACAGCGAATCCGACATTTTTGAATATATCAACGACTGGAAATCAGGCCGGGACGAATTACCTTTTGATATTGATGGCATTGTAATAAAGGTCAATCGTTTCGATCAACAGCAACTGTTAGGGTTCACTGCCAAGTCGCCAAGATGGGCTATTGCTTATAAGTTTAAAGCTGAAGAAGTTGCAACACGTTTGTTGTCAGTTGATTATCAAGTTGGAAGAACTGGCGCTGTAACCCCGGTTGCCAATCTGGAACCTGTATTACTTGCTGGCACAACAATAAAGAGAGCAAGTTTACACAACGCCGACATCATTCAATCGCTCGATTTGCATGAAAATGACTGGGTTGTAATTGAGAAAGGCGGTGAGATTATACCAAAAATCACCAGCGTTAAAACTGCTCTAAGAGATCCCAAAAGCAATGCTGTCGCCTTTATTTCTCATTGTCCAGCCTGTGGTTCGATACTCATGCGAACAGAAGGAGAAGCCGCCTGGTATTGTCCGAATACCTATCATTGTCCGCCACAAATAAAAGGCCGGCTCGAGCATTTCATCGCCCGAAAAGCTATGAATATTGAAGGTCTGGGAGAAGGAAGAATTGAGGTCCTTTATGATAATCGTCTTATCAAGAATAGCGCTGATTTGTATGACCTTCACTATGAACAACTTCTGGGTCTTGAGAAGATTTACGAAGCAGAGGATGGAACTGCTCGTAAAGTAAGTTTCCGTGAGAAAACAAGTCAAAACATAATAGAGAGTATTACTGCCTCAAAATCAATTCCTTATCCAAGAGTTCTTTTTGCATTAGGCATCCGTTTTGTTGGTGAAACCGTTGCTAAAAAATTAGCTGAAGCTTTTCCTTCCATTGATTTATTAAAATCTGCTACTAAAGATCAGTTGATTCAGGTAGATGAAATAGGTGAACGAATTGCTGATTCAGTAGTTGCGTATTTTGACGATGGAGACAATATTCATGTTCTCGACCGGTTGATAGCGCATGGACTGGAATTCAGTCATGAGGTAAAAAATGTTTTAATAAGTAGTGTTTTTGAGGGTAAAACTTTTGTGATAAGTGGCGTATTTGAGAAATTCAGCCGTGATGAAGCAAAAAATCTCGTTGAGAAACATGGCGGAAAAGTTTCGGGATCTATTTCAGCTAAAACCAGTTACGTACTTGCAGGAGATCAGATGGGCCCTTCAAAAAGAGAAAAGGCAGAGAAATTGGGAGTACCTTTGATGGATGAAGGCAGTTTTCTGGCAATGATTAACGCCTGATAGGTAACTTTTCATTTTTGTTCATCCATCATAAATGCAAGTTCATCCTTCTAATGTCGTGATTCATCGGAATTCTGAGTGTCATTTTACAGAATTGAAGCTCCTTTGCATCATAAACATTAAAATGAACACTTTATGAAAACCACTATTCTATTTTGCTTACTTTTTGTTTCACAACTTATTCAAGCCAGTGAACTCCCGCGTCAAAATATCCGCGGTAAGGTTAAGGATCAAACAACACAACTTCCATTACCCGGAGCATCCATTGTATTGCTTAATACCTCTCCTTTGGTTGGCGCAACCTCTGATGAGATGGGAAATTTCAATATTTCAGGAATTGAAATTGGTCGTTACAGCTTGAAATTCAGTTATATTGGATACAAAGATATCGTTCTGAATAACCTTTTACTCAATACCGGAAAGGAGTTAATACTGGAAGTTGAACTGGAAGAAAGTGTGTTTCAACAAAACGAAGTTGTGGTAACTGCCAGTGGTGAAAAAAGCGATCCTATCAATTCAATGGCTGTTGTAAGTGCAAGAGGATTTACTGTTGAAGAAACAGGCCGATATGCCGGATCAAGGAATGATGTCGCACGTATGGCTTCGAATTATGCAGGAGTTTTGGGAGCCAACTCCTCCTGGAAGTCTTTATTTACATAATAATTCGCTGCATTAACTTAAATTTGCTCCGTAAATGTTAAAAAAAAACGCATTACCAGACACATGACACACCAGCTAGAAAATATTCCTCCGATTGATTACCAGCAGCTTATCGAAAAAATTCATCACGAAACAAAGCATTTTGCTAAACTGGGAAAAGTGGCAGACTATATTCCTGCTCTGGCACGTGTTAACCCGGAATTATTTGGCCTAAGTGTTGTGACCCACGAGGGGAAACAACACTCAGCTGGAGACCATGAGGTTCCCTTCTCGATTCAAAGTATATCGAAACTATTTACTTTTACATTGGCATTCAGTCAAATGGACTCTTCTATCTGGAGTCGGTTAGACAGAGAACCTTCCGGAACTTCATTCAATTCGTTGATACAACTCGAATATGAGCATGGTATTCCGCGCAATCCCTTTATAAATGCAGGCGCTATTGTCGTAGCTGATTTATTGCTCGATTTATGTAAAGATCCTCTTGAAAGCTTGCTATCATTTATTCAGGAGCTCAGTGGAAATAATCAAGTGAGATACAATGAAGATGTTGCTGAATCTGAACGACTAACTGGCAATCGGAATTTTGCCCTTGCTCATTTCATGAAAAGTTTTGGAAACATTCACAATCCTGTTGAGAAGGTGTTGGATATTTATTTCCATCAATGTGCGATTGAAATGAATACTGATAGTTTAGCTCAAAGTGTTTCCTTTTTGGTTCATAACGGAATAAATCCACTCAGTGGGAAAACTGTTTTAAACCCCAGTCAGGCAAAACGGCTGAAAGCTCTTATGATGACAACCGGCTTATACAATGAGTCAGGTGATTTTGCTTTCAGAGTTGGGATGCCTGCAAAAAGTGGTGTTGGAGGTGGTATTGTTGCATTAATTCCTGAAGTTTTAAGCATAGCAGGATTTTCTCCTTCATTGAATGAAAAGGGAAATTCAATTGCATGTATTGAAGCTATGGAACGCTTTACCACTTATTCAGGTAAATCCATTTTTTAATTCTTCCTATACGAAAAGTTGTTAATTTCATTTTGTGTTCTCAACTAATTAACCAAACATTTTTTTCGTAAAAATGCAACAAAGCGCTTTGGTTTAGCTCATTTCTGATTTTTTTCCTCGAATTGACGATTTTTTTTGAAAAATGCTTGACAAAGTCATTTGTGATCGTATTTTTACTGGAACTTTCCAAAAACAGGAACCAACTTACGCTAAAATCCCATTTTGAACTGAGAAAACTTATAAAATCACTAACTAACAAAAGCTTTTTTACTAATATTAAGAGCAATATGCTCTTTGTAATAAAGTTCAACATCTAGAGAAACACATGGACAACGTAGCTTTCAATTCATTTTTTAAAGAATTACCTCGTCCGATGGCACAACTGCAACTGTTGACTGAAACAGATGGAGCTATAGCTGATGGAGTTTTAATTCAGTATAACGCTGCTTTTGCATCACTTTTTGATAGCGAAACCAACCCACTTATAGGGGAAAAGATACGGGACTTATTCCCTGAATTGCTACAAAACCCCTGGCAATGGATTCAACAAATGAAAAGTTTAGGTCAGACCGGAAGATGTAATCTTTATGTCAAATCAAAAAACCCGAATGCAAAAAGATATCACCTTGAAGGATGGATTTCAGGAAATGACAGTTGTTTAATAACCTTGTTTGATGATGCACATTATAAAAATTCTGAATCTTTAATTACTGAGAAAGCTTATAAGCGTCAGGATTTCCTTAAGATCGCACAGAATATAATAATCGTTTTTGACTCCTCTGCCATTGTTGTTGATTACCACTGTGACACCAATCCAATCTCAAAAGAAGCATATGATTCAATAATTGGAAAAAAAGCGCAGGAAATTCTTTCTGAAGGACTTAGCACAACTATTATTGCTGGAATTAAAGATGTTATAGCGAGTAAGAAAGTAGTTCAGGCTGAAGTATGTGAATTCATCGATGGCACAGAGCAATTTTTTGAAACTTGCTATATTCCACAGGATAAAAATAATATTCTTGCATTTATACGCAATACCACAAACAATCATCTGATTGAAAGAAGTTTGAACTTTAAGGATAAAATTCTTGATGCCGTAGCAAAGTCAAATCAGGTATTAGTAACTCAAATTTGTATAACTGATGCTATTAATCAGGCACTTGCAATTATTGGAGAGGCTACAAATCAAGACAGGGTTTATATTTTTGCTTTTCATAATGATAGTGAAACAGATGAAATATTAATGAGCCAACTTTTCGAATGGTCGAATGAAGGAATCATTCCACAAATTGGCAATTTGGATCTGCATAATATTCCTGTCATGGAAATAGCACCACGTTGGTTTGAACAACTGTCTGTCGGAATTGCGCTTCATGGACCTATTGCAGATTTCCCTGATACCGAAAAAGGAATGCTCGAGGCACAGCAAATTATTTCTTTGCTGGTTGTACCTGTTATGATCGAAGAAAAGTGTTGGGGTTTTGTTGGTTTTGACAATTGCCAAGAGGTTGTAAAATGGTCAGAATCTGAGATTGCCATTCTCCAAACAATGGCATCTGCTTTGGGAACAGCAATAAACCGTGAAAAACAAAGATCTGAGTTGATGCATAATAAACAACAACTCGAAGAATCCAACAAGCGCTATCGTTTAATTGCTGAAAACACCTCCGATGGCATCTTAATTCTTGGGAAAGATAACAGGATGGAATATGCTTCGCCTTCCTACTTACGGCAACTAGGATACAAAGAAGATGAAACCCCATTTTTTGATCCCGAGCTCATCTATTCTATTATTCATCCCGATGACCGGGACGAAATATTCAACAATATTGAGCAAGCTATGGCAGCAGGTCTGCCACAACTAACATACTCTTACCGTGCTCTTCATCAAAATGGTGTATACATCTGGTTAGAAGATCATTGTAGTTTCAACTACGATGATCAGGGGCATGTTAAAAATAGTTACGTTATCAGCCGCGACATTACCCAACGTAAGCTTACGGATGAAATACTCATCTCAAATGAACGAAAATTCAGAGCTATAACCGAAACAGCTAACGATGCAATCATTGTTTCCAACAGTAAAGGTGAGATAATATTCTGTAATCCTAAGGCAAGTGAAATTTTTGGATATCCTGAAAATGAACTACTTGGACATTCATTTGAAAAATTAATACCCCTTGACAAAAGAGCTGATCATCACCATTTCTTTCGTACCTATGTCAAAACAAAGGTTTCACATATCCTAAGAAGACCGATGGAATTCCTTGGGCTCAGGAGTGATGGAAAACTGATCCCAATAGAAATATCATTGTCGAGCTGGGATAATTTCTCTGATGTCATCATTGCAGCAAATATACGTGATATCACTGAGCGTAAAAAAACCGAACAAATTCAAAAAATTCAGAACGAAATTGTAGAGGCTATTACTCAATCGAGCGATTTATTATCACTAATGCAACTTATTCAGGATCAATTAAATAATATTGTCGATGCAAACAACTTCTATGTTGCATTCCTAAATAAAGAGAACAATACATTTACAGCTCCATATTGTGCTGATGAATTGGACCGCACTACTTTTTGGAATGCTGCCCGATCGGTAACTGGTCTGGTAGTTGAGAAAAAGAAACCATTACTTTTAACAAAGACCGATATCAATAACCTAATAAATGAAGGTGTTGTTGATTTAATTGGCACTCCAAGTTCTTGTTGGTTAGGTGTTCCGCTCATTGAAGATGGAGAAGCCATGGGTGCTTTTGTTTTGCAGAGTTACGACAACGAACATGCTTATACAAACACTGATTTAGAAACAATGAATTTTATTTCACATCAGATTAGCATGGCAATACAGCGAAAAAAGACCGAGCAGGAAATTCAGTTGCTCATTAAAGCTGTTGAGCAAAGCCCGGTTAGTATTGTTGTAACTGATTCAGAAGGAACGATAGAGTATGTTAATCCAAAATTTACGCATGTAAGTGGTTATCAGCCACAAGAAGCTATCGGACAGCATACGCGAATTCTAAAATCAGGACTTCAGAGCAGTCAAGTTTATAGGCATTTATGGCACGAAATTAGTTCAGGACGTGAATGGTCAGGCGAGCTGCAGAACAGAAAGAAATCAGGTCAATTGCACTGGGAACGTATTTCAATTTCCCCGATTACAAATTCAAATGGTATTATCACACACTTTGTTGCTATAAAAGAAGATATAAGTGAGATTAAGAAAATGCTAGAAGATTTACTTGTTTCCAAGCAGCAGGCTGAGGCTGGCAATCTGCTTAAAACTGCTTTTATGAATAATATTTCACACGAAATCAGAACGCCTTTGAATCATATGCTAGGATTTAGCAATATGCTTCTTGATCCTGATTTAAGTATAGAAGAAAGGTCAGAATTCTATGAAATTATTACCGCTGGCAGCGACAGACTTATTCAAACAATAAACGATTATATGGACATTGCCTTGCTGGCATCTAACACAATAACTCAACATATTTCTCCTATCCCGTATAAAAAACACATCAAAGAACTCTTCGAAGCTTATAAAAAGAAATACAAACACAAAAAACTTCAAACTGAACTTATTTTCACCAGGAATGGTTATGAAGACACAAGCGTTGAAAACGACAATTTGCTCGTTGACAAAGAACTTTTGACAAAAGCAATAGGTCATTTAATTGACAATGCCTTTAAATTTACATCAACCGGAACCATTTCTATCGAAATAGGAAAAGCTAACGGGCAAATAATTATTTCAATCAAGGATAGTGGCATTGGTATAAAAAATTCAGAACAAAGAAACATCTTTCACTATTTTACCCAAGCCGATAATTCAAGTACCAGAACTTTTGAAGGAAGTGGGCTTGGTCTTTCAATTGTAAAAGGGATTGCTGATGTGCTTAAGGGATCTGTATGGTTAGAATCTGAATACGGAAAAGGTTCAACCTTCTTTTTCGCTGTTCCGGATTGCGAGGAGCCTACTTTTGAGATATCAGAAACGGCAAAGCCCGTAAAAGTTGATGACCCTACTGTTCTTATTGTTGAAGACGAACTTAGCAATCGTCAGGTGCTCAGATTGATGTTGAAAAGACTGAAAATTAAAGTAATTGAAACTTCTAATGGTTTAGAAGCTGTGGAAGCATGCAGAACAAATAACACCATTTCGCTTGTTCTGATGGATATAAAAATGCCTGTTATGGATGGCTATGAAGCAACGCGTATCATTAAAAAAGAATATCCGGCATTACCAATTATTGCTGTAACAGCTTATGCCTTAAGCGGCGACAGCCAAAAAGCAATAGCAGCCGGCTGCGATGCATATCTGAGCAAACCTGTGAGTCAGGAAGGCCTGTCTTCGGCAATCTCAAACTTTATGTATCTCTCAAATTAGAAAAACAGGCACTAATCACTGTTTCAAAGCAGCTTTGGTAAAAATAAAAGCAGGAATATCCTGATCGAAGGCTATGGTTGAAATTTTAAAAATAGTCCCGTCACCTTGCTTAAGCATATCTTTGTAGACTACTGTAAGTGGAAACCAGCGATTCTGTACCTTGGTAACGTCTTTCATTTCAGTTTGTTTTAGTAGTTTACCACCTTTTGCATACATCTCTTGTTTTAGCGGAACATATCGTTCGGCATCTACCCATATTTTCTGACTGTAATATGCTACATCAGTCACTTTTGCTGTTAGCTCGAGAATCAAGGTTTTCCTATCTCCAAGTAGTTCATTTCCAATAATTTTGGCTTCATACATTTCCGACAATTTTCTGTCATCCATCATATCTTCGTATGAAAGGTCGCTTCCCATAACTGATTGACGAAGCATATGACCTGAAAGTTGAATTGTACGATCTGTTGTTGGAGAATATACCCATAACTGTTTTTCAAGTTTTAGCATTTTAGTTCCCTTTTCAGAGGCAGGAGAGAGATACTCAGTAAACGACTGCTTATTTCCGGCTGCATAGGTCTTCGAAGTGATCGTCCGGCTATTTCTCTTCCCTTGTATTGTCATAGAAGATTCTAATACACGGTTAGTTGAAGTCATATTTGCATCCACTTTTGCCAGAACATCTTCAGCTGTCTGCGCCTTTAAAATAGTTGAGTAGATTAGGAATAAAACAAGGATATAATTTTTCATGAATTCATCATTATTAATTGATTATGATTCAAGTTCTTTAAAAAGTGAAGCAGTTTGTCGCTTAAAAATACCAATTCCGGAAAGTGCTGTTCCCAAAACAGTTGACACAATACCAGGAAAAAATCCAATATAGTAATCAGTTAAGGTGATGCGAGCTTTTATAACAGTTGGGAACATCAAGGTTGAGCCTTCCATAGCACCACTAATATCCAGACCGTATCGCTGCAGTAAATAGGCAAAAAACAGACCAAGAACTGTACCTGTTATAGTTCCGGCAATACCAATCAGCAACGATTCATAAATCATTGTTTTGTAAACATGAATTTTTTCTTCACCAATAGCAATGCGCAGGCCAACCTCACCATAGCGACGCAGTCCGCCCAAAAGACCCGCATTCCAAAGAACCAATGACATGGCAATGATAAAGATCAATGAAACATAAAACGACCAAACTTTTGCCATCTCAACATATTGGCCCATCGAACCCTGCTGGCCCAAACTCTTCATTATTGGTGCATAAGGATCATCAACATTCTTAAAAGTGGCATTGAATTCTGATGCTATTTCAGTTGCTCTGTCATCATTGTAAAATCCTTCTTTAAAAAACCCAAGCAATTCACCAGAAGCATTTTGCATTTCCAAAGCCTGTCTAACATCTTCAATATCAGTAATTACAGATCCTCGGTCCATCATTTCAACACCAAAAATAACTGTGCCTGCAAGTGTGAAATTGTACATAGTCATGCTTCCATTCATGGATGAACCCATCAAAGTAAAAACATCACCGATTTTCAAACCAAGTTTACTGGCAAAATCATCACTTAACAAGGCCTCATTTGGATGTTGCGGTAAAGTTCCCAGTTTTATAGCATTTGAAATCTTCATTCGATCGACATCCCCTTTTTGGGTATTTAAAAGATGAATTGCAAAACCAATTGCAGGACCTTGTGATTTTGTTTCACCATTTGCATCCGGAACATCTATTAATCCTCCAAACTGTATACGTTCGGTCCATTCCATTTCAGGGTAACTCGTTCGAAGTAACAACATAGTTTCATCCGAATTTAAAAGCGCCAGATCATTAGGAATCTGATCGCTAAGTTCGGCGTAGGCACGTGTCATAACTTTGATATGGCCGTAAGAAAAGCGCGCATTCATTTCAATAGTATCACCCATAAAACCAGTTATATAGGCATGCATAAAAACCGTGAGCATCACTCCTGTTGCTACAACAATAATGGGTAATCGACTGCGGCTTTTATCGCGCCAGAGCCCTTTCAATAAGAAACGTATCATTGTAATTTCCCCCTTAAAGCTTCTGTTGGATTCATTTTTGCAATCTTTCGCGATGGAAGGTAACTTACGATCGCTGTTGTTAAAAGAACAATAAAGAAAGTCGTGAAAACTAACGTCAGGCTGTACATAGGATAGAGCGTTTGTGCTATGGCCATGCCAAACTCGCTCGTATCAATGGGCATTGTCCAACCAACTCTGGCTTGCCAACTCAGGAATGGGATACCATATAATGCTCCAACAATAGCTGCAAAAACGGCGTGCATACTTCCCTCGATAGTGAATAATCCTACAACTTGCCGACGGGTGTATCCAAGTGCAATGTATGTGCCAATTTCCTTTTGTCTGCGGAAAATGGATAAAACCTGAGTGTCAAAAATTGCTAACATGGCAAGAAAGAGGAGTATCATATACATGACTGTTTGCCCGGATGACTTTGTTTTTATCATTTCATCCACTTGCTTTGTTAAAAAAGTTTTATCCTTTAATAACCAGCCAGATGGTGGATCTTTTATAAGCTTTGCATCACTAAACGAAATTATCGTAGCCTGATTTGTCAGCAAAGTCATTTTTTGAAGTTCTGCCAACGGGATATAAACCTGTGCGTTTTCAATAGCAGGGACATTTGAAGCAAATACTCCAGCAATTACAACATCTCTTGCATCAAAAGTGCCATTTGCGTCCCTCCATCGGATGGTAACGATGTCACCCTTTTTTAATCGACAGCTTTTAGCCATCATATGACCGATCAAAGCAGGCAATTCTTCTGAAATGGTGTCGAGCTGAATAGAAGGAATTCGAAAAAGCTGTTGTTCAGGGCGAATTCCTTTTAAGATAACCGACTGCATACGACCCTCAGGGAAAATTGAAGCCTGAACAAACAACATTGGTTCAGCAAGTCCCTTTTCGATTAAAGGTATGATTGTGTTTGGCAATTCTACATGACTATCCTGAATCGAAAGTAGATCAAAAGGATCATAAGCTTCGTGCCACCACTGACCTTCAGCAATTTGCCATTGCTTCATGTCGGTCTTAGCCTGATAATCCCAGCCCATCAAAACACCTTTCAACCAAATAATGATCACGAATGAAAACGATAAAACAATCACATTCAACCATGTACGAAGGCCAGCACCAATCAGGTTGCGGTATGCCAGTTTTAATGCTAATTTCATGACTTTGTACCATTTAAATCAACAACAAAATCATCCCTATCTACCTTACCATCAAGTAAATAAACCTTCCTACGTAAGTAACTGATAACTTTTTCATCATGGGTCGCAAAAATAAAAGTCGTTCCCAATTCCTGATTTAATTTTTGCATTGTCTGAATGATGTGATGTGAATTAGCAGCATCAAGGTTGGCTGTGGGTTCATCTGCCAATACAAGCGAAGGTCTTTTAACCATTGCCCTTGCTATTGCAACTCTCTGGCTTTGTCCACCAGATAATTGTGGGGGTTTGGAATTCATTTTGTCGTTCAGACCAACCCATTCCAAAGCATCCATGACCATTTTATGACGTTCTTTTGAAGGAATATTAAGTAACAACAAAGGGAATTCGATATTTTCATAAACTGTATGAACAGCTAAAAGATTGTAGCTCTGAAATATAAAGCCAATCTTCTCCTTTCGTAACTGGGCTGCTTCCTTTGCGCTGAGGTGTCCGATTGAGTATCCCAGAACTTCAACCAACCCTTTGCTTGGCACATCGAGTGATCCAATGATGTTTAACAATGTTGTTTTACCAGAGCCACTTGGACCAATCAAACCTGCGAATTCAGCTTTAGAGAACTCAAGATCAATACCGTTTAAAGCCGTAAACTCATCTTTTCCAACAGGAAATCGTTTGATTAGCTGAGATGTACGTATGATTATTTCTTCTTTCATAGGATGAAATAGTATTAATGTGTCGAATGATTATAAACCACCATCAACTGAAAACCTTTGCCTGAGAACGTATTTCCTTCCTGTTTCTGTGAAGGAATACGATAGGTGGATGGATTCCACCAACCCATTGCGTGCAGGGTGACTTTATTGAACTGATGCTGAAAACTAATAAACGAGTAGGTAGTTTTAAAAAGCCAGTCACGGTATAGGATTACACTTACCTGATCGAACAAACTTATTGGATATGAAGCAGATAAAGCAGTAAAACCTAATGGACTGTCTGAATATCTAAAAACTTTTTTACTATATGAGGCAAATAGCTGTTCAAGTGTCAAATGTAATCCATTACCTATTCCAAAAGTATAATCAGTCCCAACACTAATCATTTGTTGGTTTGTTAGACTATCCAGCGAATGATCAATATGTGTAAGTGTTGCTTCGAACCATAACCCAACTTTCAACTCCCATTTGCCGTCTAAACCATATCTTTGTTCAGAGACAGAAAAACGGTCAGCACCAATTGGTTGAAGCGATGAGATATTTGCCCAACGCTGATGAAAACTGAATGCCAGCTCACCACCTCTGACCGGATATTGCAACCTCCCTCCTGCCTCAGGCAATTTCGTATCGGAGGGGTAAAGCTCCCAGGTTTTAGGTTTGTCTTCAGGAAGTAAAACCCATACCCAAACGTTAGCGTTATTTAAAAAGTAATAACGACCCAGAACTGCCCAAACGCCGTCAGTCAACTGCAAAGGATCACGGGGATCGATCTGATCAAACCACATCAAGGGCCTAAGCATGCTGGCTGAGCCGAAATTTATTTTTTGCATTCCAGCTCTTATCTCAAGTTGCTCGTTCGAATAGCGAGCCCAAAATCGATATGCTTTGAGTTGAGTATCAGCAAATAAAGAATCAGGATGCTGGTACTGAACATATGCATTTAAATTTGCAGATGCCTCAAAATCAAAAAGATTTTTATTTTTTTGAATTTTATAGTTTATTTGTGGCAGGTACCTTGACCCAATCTGAACCGATTTATTTTCGGTTACATTCGCCCAAAGTGAAGCTTGTCCGCTCCAAAAAAGTCCATTTTCATTTTGTCCATAACTTTGGCTGACTAAATAAAAAAGCATCACAAAAAACATGGCCCTTTTCATTTTATGTTACGAATTTTGATGTGGTGCAATACCAAAAGTAAATAGCCGGGCGAGTTGCAATATCACTTCCTGTGGATTGCCACAGAGTTCGAGCAGATAAGGGTCATTAATGGAATCAACGATACGTTGCGAAATATACATTACAAATTCAGGCTTAAAATCCTGTCTGAAATCGCCTCTGGCCTGAGCATTTTTAAATTCCTCAATAATTTGTTCAATGTAGTTATTCGTTGTGGCGGTTATAAATTGCTTCAGACCAGTTTCTTCATCACCATAGAAATCAATTAAAAACTCCTTGCTGATATTTTCAGTGGCTTCAGATTTCAGCTTCATGATCATTTCCATTTTTACAGCAGCACTTTTGTCGCTCTGCATAACTTCTTTAAACTTGATCATCCCGTTTTGAACTTCAGCTGAATAGATTGATTTAGCAAGTGTTAATTTATCAGGATAAAACTTGTAGAATGTCATTTTACTTATCCCGGCAGTCTTACAGATTTCCTCAACAGTAACCTTTTTAAAACCAAACTTCCAGAAAAGCTGTTTTCCGGCAACTAATACTGCGGCTTGTTTCTTTGGAAAAGAGTGTACGTTCATATACCTATTGGACATATTTCGTACAAATTTAAACAATATGTATATTTTGTCAAGTGTTTTAATAGAATTGAGAGACTTACTTATTCCTGTTTCTACACAAACGATATGACTATCTTAAATACAATAAAGAATCTGTGAATACTTATAGTTTTAGACAGAACGTTAAAATAGGCGATTCTTTAGAATAATGAATCACATTTCCAAAAGAATTGAGTATTACAAATTAATTAGACAGCTTATTTTCTCTGACGACACGTTCACTTTGTTCTTCGTTAAATATATATACCAACCTGAATGTGAGCGTGTTATTATACTGATGCCTTGTCCAGGTTGTTGTGCCTCCAACAGTTGAAAACTCCCGGCTTCTTATTTTCAGCATTGAATATGAATACCTGAAATTAAACTTAAGTCGTTTATAAATTTTCATCTTAAGATCCAACAGAACAGACAAATCGTTGGGTTTATAGATTTTGTTTTGGGCTGTGGTTCCAGTTTGTCTGCCATGTTCCCATTCAGCAGCATCAATAAGTCGTGCCCAGGATAAACCTGTGCCAACTGTGATAAATTCCTTATCGGTATAATGAATCAAAACAGGAATTTCAAGGTAATTAAGATTTAATTTGTAAGCTCCATTCAATGAATCCATTGAATATTGGGCTTTTTGACGTGCTCCTTTCTGTGAAAAAGAAGTCTCCATCGAAATATCCCAATTCTTTTTAAAAGGTATCATCACACCAACACCCAAATTTGCACCTGGTTTCTTATAACCATAGGCTTCATCACCATCCACTTGAGCCATAATCAACCCTCCTGCCACAAAACCCTTAATAAATTGCGCACTCACACTTTGTGTGATGATAAGAAGACAAGCCACCCAAAAGACCTTTTTTAACATCATGGTTAATTTTCTACAAAACTAACGAAAAGACGGCAGTAGTATTGTAAAGATTTTCATCATTTAGCAAACTAAAAATTGCGGGAAAAACTCCGCTCTCATTGTAATATTCGTACTGTTATGTTCATTGAATTATAAGAATTATCTCCTCATATAGTTTTGATATTCTGAATATTATTTAAATATTTGTTAAAAAATATACATAAGTCAACCCAAGTGAATTTCCATTCAGATATGGTGGATGCACGCGATTGAAATTCCTTTGTTTCAATTAATCAAAAAGAAGAAAAAAAAACATTTTAGTTATGAAAAAAGCAGTTATCGTTTCAGGTGCCCGAACACCCATCGGAAATTTTGGTGGCTCATTATCCGGCTTAAGTGCTGTTGAATTGGGTAAAATTGCAGCTATAGAGGCTATCAATCGCGCAGGAATAAGCCCTGATCTAATTGAAGATGTGATAGTTGGGAATATTCTTTCAGCTGGTCTAGGACAAAATATTGCACGCCAAATCGGCATTAAAGCTGGCACACCGGAAACGACTCCTGCAATTACCATCAACCAACTTTGTGGTTCAGGTTTAAGAGCTGTGATGATGGCTGCGCAGCAAATTATTTCAGGCGAGTCGGAAATAGTTTTGGCAGGCGGTACCGAAAGCATGTCCAATGCGCCTTACTTATTGCCAAAAGCCAGAAACGGATACCGAATGGGTGACGGTGTGATTGTTGACAGTATGATTCTGGATGGCTTAACGGATGCTTTCAACAACTATCATATGGGCATTACTGCTGAAAATATTGCAGAGAAATGGGGAATTACCCGCGAAGAACAGGACGCATTTGCGCTGCTAAGCCAACAAAAAACAGAGGCTGCCCAGAAAAACGGGAAATTTGATGATGAAATTGTTTCGGTTGTTATTCCGCAAAAAAAAGGCGATCCAATCATCGTTAAAGATGATGAATTTCCAAAGCATGGAATGACTTTGGATAAACTTACGAAACTGAGACCAGCTTTCAAGAATGATGGCACTGTGACTGCAGGCAATGCTTCGGGAATAAACGACGGCGCTGCCATGCTGGTTATAATGAGTGAAGAAAAAGCAAATGAACTGGGATTGAAACCTTTGGCAACCATTGAAGGCTATGCATACGCGGCGTTAGACCCAAAAATCATGGGTTACGGACCAGTTCCGGCTACAAAAAAAGCACTTGCAAAAACAGGCTGGAAAATAGAAGATATTGATCTTATTGAAGCCAATGAAGCATTTGCAGCTCAGTCATTGGCCGTTGCGAAAGATTTGGCTTTAAACCCTGCAATTGTCAACGTGAATGGTGGCGCAATCGCACTTGGACATCCCGTTGGAGCATCGGGCGCACGTATTCTTATAAGTTTGATATATGAGATGAAAAAACGTGATGCGAAAAAGGGTCTTGCAACTTTGTGTATTGGCGGCGGTCAAGGCATCTCCATGTTGATATCCATGTAGTTAAATAATTAAAGTATTATTAGATTCAAACTAAATAACAAATGAAAAAACTTGATAATAAAGTTGCCATTATCACCGGAGGCGCTGATGGCATTGGAAAAGCAGCAGTGAAACGATTTGCTGAAGAAGGTGCTAAAGTTATAATTTGGGATATGAACGAAGAAAAAGGCACAAATACCGCAGCATCTTTATCTGATAGCGGTCTTGATGTCATTTTTATGAAAGTAAATACTGCTGATTTCGAGCAGGTTAACAAAGCTACTTTAGAAGTTGTTGCTAAATACAATCAGATCGATGTGCTTGTTAACAATGCTGGAATTACCCGCGACAGCACCTTAAAAAAAATGACAACTGAACAATGGCAATCTGTAATTGATGTTAATCTCACAGGAGTTTTCAACTGTACTAAATGTGTTGCCGCTTTTATGACTGAACGTAATTATGGAAGGATCATAAATACTTCATCGGTGGTTGCGCTTTATGGAAATTTTGGACAAACGAATTATGTTGCAACGAAGGCTGCACTGATTGGAATGACAAAAACACTGGCAAAAGAACTTGGTCGTAAAGGTATCACTGTAAATGCTGTAGCCCCTGGCTTTATTGCAACCGAGATGGTTGAAAAAATGCCAGAGAATGTTTTGGCTGGCATGCGTGATAAAACTCCGGTTGGACGACTTGGCAAGCCAGAAGAAATTGCTGCTGCCTATTTATTCCTTGCCAGTGATGAAGCTGCATTTATAAATGGTGCCGTGATAAGTGTGGATGGAGGAGTAACAATTTAAGTAAATCTATTTGCTTATTTTTACATGATCTGATAGAATCGTGCACATGGAAAGTAAGTATTTTTAACACTGAAATATAATAAAATGGCTACAGCACAACAAGTTACAGGAGGATGGATTTTAATTGGAATCTATGCTATTGCTATTCTGTTTTTCGTAATCAGAGGAGCAATACGGACAAAAAGCATGCAAGATTACGCCTTAGGCTCCGTCAATTTTTCCCCTTTCTTTGTTGGTTTATCATTAGCTGCTGCTATGACAAGTGCTGCTACATTTGTCATCAACCCCGGATTAATTGCAGCATATGGTTTTAGTGCGGTCTTGTCTTTTGGTTTGTTCTTTCCTTTGGCTTCGCTGGCATCATTAGTTTTTTTAACTAAAAGCTTTCGCAGATTTGGCAGCAGTGTAAAAGCCCTTACACTCGCCAGCTGGATAGGTAACAGGTATCAGAGTAAACCATATGCTATTTTTATTGCCTTTTTATCCGTTTTACTTATAACTTTTATTGTACTGATACTTGTTGCCATAACGAAAGTTTTGAGTAATGCACTGAATACCAATGAGGTGTACACTCTGCTTTTTGTAATCATCTTTGTTTTTGGGTATATGATGTTTGGAGGTGCAAACTCCATGGTTTATACCAACACGATTCAGGCAGTTGTTATGGTTATTGTTGCTGTAATCTTATTGGCATCTGGTTATCCCTACCTAAAAGACGGATTAAGCATATTTGTTGAGAAGCTCAAAACCATTGATCCGGGTTTGATTAACAGTACATATCCTCAAAGTCCGTTGTTCAGGAGCTTCTTTGAGATTGCTATCGTTCAGATGATTGTTGGAGCTGCAGTGGTTTGTCAGCCACATATCATTACAAAGTCCCTCTTATTAAAAAAAGAGAGTGATGTGAACAACTTTCTTATTTCAGCAGTAATCATACAGGCGCTTTTTTATTCAGTTGTTGTTGCTGGTCTATACGCACGTTTGACTTTTCCTGATCTGCAATCTGAAGGTCAACCACTTGGTATTGATGGTATTATCCCTGCATATGTAGTCAAAATATTTGCTGAAGGCTGGTTTGCAATACTCGTCGGGTTAATTGTGATCCTTGGTTTACTAAGTGCAGGATTGTCAACTATTGAAGGATTGATTCAAAGTTTGAGTACAACGATCACTTCTGATATAATCAAGCCAATTTTTGGCAAGAATTTTCAGAATGAAAAAAGTTACGTCACAATCAACAGGATTGTCATTGTTTGTATGGCTGTAGCTGCATTTCTGGCTTCGAGAGAGCAACTTATCAGGCCAAACCTTAGCGTTGCTATTTTTGCACAGAACGGTGTATATTCGTTTTTTTCGATAAACTTTGTTCCTATTGTTTTTGGGATATTTGCCAGGGACATCAAACGAAATACAGCGATAACAGGGTCATTAACAGCATTATTAGTATATTTTATGGTTTATTATTTACTTCCTTGGTTAATTCAAAGCCATGGAATAAGTGTCGGATATTTTGATCTTTATTTTACCGGTAAGACACAAAATCCTGCCATCGCGGCAGCAACAGCTATCGTTATAGCCTCAGCGGTTTCATTAGCTTTGTATCAATATCAGCGTTTTCAACATAAAAATTCTCAAACAGCATCTGCATTATGAATCCATTGGAAACCCTATTTAAAAGTAAATTAATCAGCATTGAAGAAGCTGTAGGACTTATAAAAAGTAATACAGATATTATCGTAGCTCAGTGTGCATCAGAGCCACAAGGTTGTATGTCGAAATTTCACCTTGCAAAAGACCAGGTTGCTGATGTACAGGTTTTTTCGGTTCTAACGCTAAAACCTTATGATTTTTATATGCTGCCCGAAATGAAGGGGCACTTTGAGCTTTGCAGCTGGTTTCATGCTGCAGGCTCACGACAAGCGCTGAAAGCCAAAACAGGTACAGTAACTTACGTTCCTAATATGCTTCACAGGGCGGCTTCCGACAGGCTTAAAGTTAGAAACCCACATCTTTTTTTTGGCACTTGCACCCCTCCGGATGAAAAAGGTTTTGTTTCACTTTCACTTGGAATCACCTACGAAAAGGATATACTCGAAAAAGCAGAAATCGTGGTGCTTGAAGTAAATAGTTTTCTTCCAAGAACCTTAGGTGACACACAAGTTCATATCTCGGATGTTGACTATTTTGTTGAATTTCATCAAATGCCCCCTACCCTTCCTGAACCTCAACCCGATGAAACAGCGTTGAAAATTGGCAAACATATAGCCGAACTTGTTGAAGATGGATCAACGATTCAATTAGGAATAGGTGAGATTCCCAACGCTTGTGCACTTTCGCTAATGGATAAAAAAGACCTGGGTGTTCATACCGAAATGTTTGTCGACAGCATGATGGAATTGTACGAAGCCGGAGTTATCACCAACACAAAAAAATCGATTCATAAAGGGAAATTTGTCTGCACTTTCGCCATGGGAAGCGAGAAACTCTACAAATGGCTCGATAACAATATGGCTGTCGAGTTCTTACGTGGAAAATACGTCAACGATCCTTGTGTGATGAAACAAAATAACAAAATGGTCTCTATCAACACCTGTATAATGATTGATTTCACAGGACAGGTTGCAAGCGAATCCATTGGAATTGATCAATATTCGGGAACAGGGGGACAATCAGATACTGCTGTTGGAGCCATTGAAGGTCATGACGGAAAAGGCAAATCGATTATTGCATGCCGTTCAACAGCAAGAGCTGGTAAGATTTCAACTATAGTTCCTGTTTTGCCCGAAGGCAGCGCTGTAACATTGCACCGGAGTCATACTGATTATGTTGTTACTGAGTGGGGAAGCGTTCAGCTTACAGGCAGGACAGTGCGCGAACGCACCAAAGCTCTTATCTCAATATCTCATCCCGATTTTCGAGTATTGCTCACCGAACAGGCCGAAAAGCTTGGGTTTCTTTAAGGATGAAAAAGCTATTTAAAGATCAATAAAAATAAAAGGATGTTACCGATACATATCATAGGAACAGGGATTTATGCCCCTGGGCAAGCAATCAACAATTCAATGCTGATGCAATTAACCGGACTTACTTTTGATAGCGAAAAGTTGGAAAGTAAACTCGGCATTTATCAACGGCATATAGCTCATTTGGCTGGGATTAACGAAACAACTGCTGATTTCGCTACCGAAGCGGCTCGTGTAGCTATTAAGTCGGCTGGAATAAGTGCTTCTGATCTTCAGTTAATTATAGTTGGAACAGACACTCCTGAATACATCACCCCGGCTACCTCAATTCTTGTACAAGGACGATTACAGGAAGGAGAAAAATGGTCATCAACTTTTGATGTTGCAGCTTCTTGTGCCAGTTTTACGATCGCATTCGACACTACTGTCAGATTGATGGCAACCGACGAAAGCATTCAGTACGCTGTTGTAATCGGAGTATATAACATGCCAGCTTACCTTCGTCCTGATGATGCCTTTGGCTACAGCATATTTGCTGATGGAGCCGGAGCAGTTGTTTTGGGAAGAAATAAGGAATTTGGCTCAGGATATATTGGAAGTCAAATGCTTACCGATGGAACTCAAAACGATTATATTGGCATTTATGCTGGTGGCACGCGTAACCCAATCACGAAAGAGCTGCTCGATCGTAAAGAAAACGGACTTATGAGTCTTAAGCCTTTACCAGGTGACAGAAATATTCGTTTGTGGCCAATGGTTGTCAGACAATTACTTAACAAATATGAAGTTGAAATTGAAGAAGTTGATCACTTTATTTTCACACAAATAAACAAATCCGTAATCAAAACTGTGATGGAAATTCTTGATGTACCTTTGGAAAAAACAACAACCATTATGAATCTTTATGGTTATACTGGCTCAGGTTGTGTACCGATGGCTTTCCATCATGCCGTTTCAGATGACACGATCAAAAGAGGTGATAAGGTAGTGTTTATGGCTTCGGGAGCAGGTCTCGCAGTTGGCAGTAACCTTTTTGTCTACTAAAGATTCAACAAAATCAATCAATTCGGCATCAGCAATAGAATTAACAAAATGGAAAGCACAACTTTTAATGTAGGTATTGTAGGCACAGGGATTTATATTCCTTCAGGGCGTATGACATCTGCAGAAATATCGAAAGCAACTAACGACCAGTGGTCGAAAGAGGCAATCGAACAAAAACTTGGAATAATTGAAAAACCAATTCCAGGCATAGATGACGGGACACAGGAAATGGGAGCGCTGGCAGCTTTGGATTGCTTGAAAAATACTGGTATTCAAGCCACTGATATTGACCTGATTATATCTGTTGGTGAAGAATGGAAGGAGTATCCATTAACAACCACAGGCATTTATATTCAACATCGCATTGGGGCGGTAAACGCCTGGGCTTTCGATCTTCAGCAACGATGCTGTACGACCGTGGCAGCAATGAAAATTGCAAAAGATATGATGTTTGCCGATCCTGAAATTAATACAGTTCTTATTGCAGGCGGTTATCGCAATGGAGATTTTATCGACTATGCTGATTCATCTGTATCATTTATGTTTAATCTGGCCGCCGGTGCAGGAGCAATTCTTTTGCAAAAGAACCTGGGACGTAATATCCTGCTTGGAACACATATAATTACTGATGGCAGCATGGCACGTGATGCCGGTGTTGAGTTTGGTGGGACAGAAAAACCTATTACATGTTCTATTGCCGACGTTGCTTACAAATCATTAAGGGTATTTGATGAAAAACACATGAAAGACAGGCTCAACGAAGTTTCAATGCCAAATTGGATGCACTGCATCAACGCTGCCTTTGAAAAATCACATCTGCCCGTTGAATCCATTGGATACTTAGCCTCCTTGCACTTCAAACGATCGATGTATGAAGCATTTGTGAATCAGCTCGGTCTGGATATGAATCAAACCATTTACCTTGAGAAATTTGGACATATCGGACAAATTGACCAGATCCTTTCCATTCATCTGGCTCATGAACAAGGAAAAATTCAGAAAGGCACAATCGTTTCGATGATCGCTGCAGGCATTGGTTATGCCTGGGGTGCGAATGTCATTCAATGGGGATAAAACATGGTCTTATCTAATAATTTCTTCATAATTAATTATATATCATAGTTTTACAAATATTTTTTATAAATTAATACTTTTAAGTCAACCTTAAGAATCTTGTTTAAATTATTGTTCTTTGAAGCTTAATTATTTACTTTGTTTCATAACCCTAAATTCACAATCATCATGAAAAAACTAGTTTTAATTCTTATCGCGTTTACGCTCGTTATCAGCTCCTGCAAAAAAAGTGAGGAAGAGGATGTTTACAATCCATCTGAAGACGGTCTTGTTGGACAGTGGCAATCATCAGGCAGCAATGTTGCTGTTCTTTTGACAACCTATTTCAGTGTTGACTCCATTTATGCAAAATTCAACGACAACAATACTTATTTGGTTGAATCATTTGCTGCTGGCGCAAAAACCACTTATTCAGGCACTTTTGTACAAACAAAACCTGCAACAGGAACTATTTGGACAATTGTTTTGAATCAAAGCTCACCAACTGCTGTAACCAGCGAAGGTATTTTTGAAATCACTACTGTAGCTGAAAAATATCAGATGCGTTACGAAGTTGCTCAAACAACTCCAAGTATAGGTGCAACTGCTCCAACCGTAACAGGCGGTTTCGGCAGCACCAGTGGTGGCGCATTGGGAACAATTAACATTCAAACATTTGTTCAAATTAAGTAGTTGAACAGCATTAAAAGATCAGGATAGCGTCACGTTTGACACTGTTCTGATCTTTTTTTATACCATCTGCTTTCTTGAATCATTTAAACCATTGACAGATGAAAAAATTATTTACACTTTCTTTTCTGTTTATTCTTAGTCTTCATTTATTCTCCCAACTTCCATCAAATCAATATTTTACAAAAGAAATCCCTCAAAAAGCCAATAAAGAATTTCAATTTCTGGCTTTTTATATCAATCAGGCGGTGATTTCGAATATGTATCCCGAAAACGACTTCCTTAAAGGCCAGGTAGTTGGCCGTCTTTTCGGAGGAAACACAACCAAAACAAGCAACGAATTTACAAGCGCCTATGTTGAACAGCGCCTCATCCCCTTCTTTATTTATCAGCCAAGTCTTTTCAATGGAAAAGCAGTTTTACGCGCTTCATTTGAGTTGGATTGGACATGGGGAGATGCTGCCTATGGGGCCGGAGGAAATTTTGGAGGAGGTTTCTCTGCTGACCAGGTGAACCTCCAAACACAAAACCTTGAATTGGAGCTTAATCCGTTTAAAGGTGTGTTTATTAATATCGGACTTCAACGCATTTTCGACACACCATACAATCCTTATAAAACGATGTTCGATAAAATGACCACTACAGGTTACCGGTTGGCATATTTTGGAACAGATGGTGTAGGCATATCCGTACGAAAAGACTGGGATTTCTCACGAATGAAAGCAGGATATTACAAGCTTTATGAAAATTACGTACATCTGAACGATGATGTGACGCTGATGGAACTAACCGGTGAAAAAGACATCACCCGAACCTGGAAATTGGGCGCTTCGGCCTATTATCTGCGTGACAGAGCTTCCGGAGCTGGTGGCGTTTCCATATTAAGTCAGGGACTGAATAGCTTGTTAGCTACTCACAACGGAGTTTATAAATTCAGTTTTGGTAATGTACCTTATAAAGCCGATATCCTTTGGCTGGGGACATTTTTT
This sequence comes from uncultured Lentimicrobiaceae bacterium, assembly GCA_964463695.1. GTDB lineage: Bacteria > Bacteroidota > Bacteroidia > Bacteroidales > F082 > JALNZU01. Next base: position 74,054 of record CAYXCZ010000010.1, read on the forward strand.
GGACGCAATACCGAGCAATGGATTGATCCTCTGACGATTACCGGATTCGTTAATTTTAACATCGGCAGTGCTGATACACTTGAAAATCAAGAAGTCTCATCAGATAAATGGACAAGAGCTGCTGATATTTTCGGTTTTGCAGCTAATATTCGTGCCTCTTATCGTTATGGTCAAACTCAAAATGATGTTGTGACTTTGGACGCTATCTATTCATCAGGCGACGCTGACGGACTTAAAGACGGTAAATACTCAGGGGTTATCACCGGTAATCAATGGGGAGCACCGGGTGCAATATTTGTTAGTTCAGGATCGTACATACTGATGCCTCACGGTAATGTGGTCAATCGCTACACGCCGGCAATTCTCGACATTTCAAATATGGGATATGGCATGACAGGCATCACATTAAATGCCTCAAAAGGTATTATTCCTAATCGCCTCAATGCGAAAATTGGGGGAGCGATGGCATTGAGCAATGTACAACCACTGGGGGGTGGAAATATGATAGGAACAGAAGTCAATGGCAATATTGCTTATAATTTCGGTCCTTTTGTTAGCCTTGAACTGCATGGTGCTTATCTAATGCTTGGCGATTTTTACGATAGTAAACAAAACTCTTATGGTAGTCCGGTGAATGGAGGCCTCGATGAGCGACCGGTAAATCCGTGGACAACCTTTTTAGTTTTCAAATGGCTCATGTTTTAACTTATCAATGATATAACACATGAAAAAACATATTCACACTATTCTCATAATCGCCTTGGCTTTATCACTGAGCAATTGCAGCACACCATATAAAGCAGTTCCAAAACTTGGAAAGATGGACGAAATGCAATACAAACACGAAGTAAAAAAAGTGTTTCTACCCAAATCAGGTTATAGCATAGCCTACACCGATGAGGGAAAAGGTGAGAAAACAATCATTTTTATTCATGGTTTGGGGAGCTACCTACAGGCCTGGAAAAAGAATGTTGAAGCACTCAAAACGAACTACAGATGCATTTCTATTGACCTTCCTGGCTATGGAAAATCCAGTAAAGAACCACATAGCGGTCAGATGACCTTTTATGCTTCAATTATTGATGAAATTAGTCAGGAACTAAAACTAGGACAGGTTTATCTCGCCGGACATTCCATGGGTGGACAAATTGCAATTACTACCGTTTTGAAGTATCCATCACTTGTTAAAGGTTTAATTCTTGTCGATCCAGCAGGTTTTGAACCATTTCACAAAGGACAGAAGCAATGGTTTCGTAATGTAATGACAGTAGATGGGGTTCGTTTAACAACGCCAGAAGCCATACAAAATAATTTGGCCAGCAACTTTTACCGCCTGCCTGATGACGCTGATTTTATGATTACAGATCGTTTAGCTATGCGCTCAGCCGTTGACTTTGAGGCATACTGCTATGCTGTAGTGCAATCAGTCCACGGTATGGTAGATAACCCTGTGATGGATTACCTTCAGGATATAAATGTTCCTACATTGATTTTCTTTGGTGAAAATGATAATTTGATCCCTAACAGATTTTTAAATCCTGGAAAGACGGTAGATATTGCTAAAAGAGGAGCAAACAAAATTAAAGGGAGCAAATTGGTTATGGTACCAAAATGTGGTCATTTTATGATGTTTGAAAAAGCCGATGTATTTAATAATGAGGTTATTAGTTTCTTAAAATAACATATAGTTTATTGGTTAGTGCATTAAAAAGGAGGCAAATAAATCTGCTTCCTTTTTTTATTAGTATTCTTCTTTCAACCACTATATCTGCCAGAAAGTGAAATATCTCAAATGATTTCCATAGAAAATTCATGAATCAGACCTCAAAATTTTGTAATTTCAGCCCCAAATCCAGAATATGAAATACAAACTTGTTGCTTTCAGTGATTTTGCCAATCAGCTTTACCCACACGAAGCCGATTATTTATTAAGCATCAACAAATTCACCAAAGAAATCAACAGAGAGATTTTATTAACCATTCATTACAATTGTCATCATACTGATCAGGTGAAAGAATTTGATGTGAATGTTGATAAAAGAACCTATTCCTACATCAAAAATTGGGTGATTGAATCATTAGAAAAGGCTGACGTTGACAAGTTTTATGAATGGCTGCTCACAACTGAGAAGCAGGTGATGCTTGATGCTATTTCGGCCGATGAGGAACGTGAAATAATTTCCTATTTTAAAATTATTACTCCTTCACATTATTACTTTTTAAGATTTTACGAGTTGGTTCAGCATTTCAGAGATTACCTTCTTATACGTGTCCGAAATATTTTTTATAAACCCACCAATATTTATTTAGAGCAAAATGAGCCGGCTTACCTACGCGGACTGGCTGTAAATAAGCAACTTAATCAAGCAACAGTTGAGATTATTCATCGTCATGAATCACCCGAAGCTGGTCCTTCAGCATTTTCCGATTTCCTTCATACGACTTTTTCCGATGTTTCACTTGATGGATACACTCGTTACAGGGCTGCAGTTCGTTTGACTTTCCACTACTATAATTTCCGTGAGTTTGAGAACCTTCGAAGCCTTTATGACACACTGGATCAAGAATTTAAAGGAGATGTTTTTTATTCAAAACGACTCTTGTCGAACTTTTATTCCAACCGCGCCATGATGCATAGCAAACTTAATGAGCTTAACAGAGCCGAACATTATGGTTACCTATCCATTCGTCAAAAGAACAGTGATTTTTTGTTTTATCTGGCTAACCTATGCGGTGTTTTGTTGCGGAATAAAAAGTATGAGAAGGCACTGAAGCTTATGAATCAATCAATCCCCGACCTTAAAAACACCAATAGTTTTTATAATAAAATTGGTTTTGTCAGTTTTTATATTCGCACACTTGTTTACAACAACAAAAGTAAAAATGCAGTTAGCTATGCCACTACATTTTTGGAAGCCTACAAAAAGGAAATCTTTGATACGCGATGGCATTTATTCTTCACAGCTTATCTGCAAGCCTTGCTGAACGCTGAAAAATACAGCAAAGTTATTTCGGTTACCAAGCGATATAATCTTATTGGATTAGAGAAAAAATTTATTGACAGCACAGTCTATACTCCTGTTCTTCAATGGTATAACGAAGTTGCATTATACATTGAAGGTAAACAAAGCAAAGATCTGTTATTGGAAACAATTTTTCAATCAGCCAGTAAACTTCTGAGTCACACCTACAAATCCAGTAGAATAACTGAATTTTTGGATCACCTGAAAGATTGTATTCCTGCTGAGATAGAAGAGATTAAAGCAAAACTTAAGACGCTTCAGGAGCAACGATAAGAAATGTTCAGACAATAATCTCAAATTTGAAGAAGGGTTTCTTTCTTAACTTTTATTCAAAGTCCCCACAAAGCGATACGGTAGCAAGGCATCTTCTCCAGCATAATCAATACCAATTCTTGGTCCTGACAAAACCGTTTTGACCAAACTCGGAGCTGCTTTTTCAAACCAAATTACATCCCTATCTAAACTTAAACAATTGTGCTTTAGTGTGATACCCATTGATTTTGTCAACTTTGCTGGTCCGTTAGCCAGGTCCGCTAAATCAACTTTACTACCTCTGCGTTGCTGCATAAAATCTTCTCCAACAAATGGAATTAGCCCCCGAATCAGCACAGCATGAGGAACACCTTCAGTAGCTGTAACAACATTAAAAAGATGATGCATCCCATAACTGAAATAAACATAAGCAATACCGCCTGCCCGGTACATTACCTCAGTGCGAGCTGTTTTTCTATCACCAAAAGCATGGGAAGCCCGATCGGTTATTCCGGCATAAGCTTCAGTTTCAACGATAATACCGCAACAATACATTCCATCAATAAAGCTATGCATCGTGCACCCTATTAATGATTTCGCAAGAGAAACAACGTCATCTTGTAAGAAATAATCTTTGCTAATTTTCATTAAATCTAACTGATATCCATTTGTTTACGAAACACCAACCGTTCAGAATCATCTTTTTGTAAGACACGGTTTTCGAGTAACCACCTAATGGCTAACAGGACTTTTTCTTCGGAATAACCCTCAACTTCAGCCACAATTTCAAAAAGAGGATAAGGCCGTTCACGCAACATCTCCAGTAATTTCGATCGGATGTTACCAAACTCTATGTCCGTAAGCTGTAGCCTGTTACGATTTGTACAAACGTCACATTTCCCGCAGCGATGATCAATTTTTTCACCGAAATAGGCTAGCAGCTGCATGCTCCTGCATTTCTCCTGATTGTACACAAAATCTATTACCGCCTGCATGCGTTTAGCTGCAGTTTTTTTTCGATCGCTGTAGTGCTCCTTACTTAGCTGGAGATGATCTACTGAACGTCTTTCAGTCAAAAAAACAAGTTGGGGACGATCTTTTCGGGGAATATATGTCAGAAATGACAATTTCATAAGCTTTTGCAGGTACTCAACAACTTTCTCAATAGAGAGCCCGGTTTTTCGGCTTATATCTTCTTCTCTTACAGGAATAAACTCAGTAAAAAGCCCAGGGTAGGATCGTAAGAGACTTTTTATAAACCCATCATATGCAGGCTGCTCCACTTGAAAACGATATAAGTCTTCTCTATTAGCCTGAACATACAAACGGGCTGGTGTCTTCAAGCCCTCCGTCATCATCATCAAACCCTCTTTTTCGAAGAGCTGCAAAGACGAATACACCTCCAATAGCGGAAAATTATAGTTTTTTGCAAATTCGGACAAATCAAAGTCAAAGCTCTGATTATTACCACTTCCAATAGGGATTTGAAAAAAATTGCCTATCGCCTGATAAATAGCTTTGATCTGCTTTGGGTCAGGGAATGTAGCTTCATAATTGGTTTTAATTTGTTTAACATCCTGATCAGCAACAAGTAACCACGCTGATGATTCTTTTCCATCACGTCCACCTCTGCCAGCTTCCTGAAAATAAGCCTCAAGGCTATCGGGTAAATCCATATGAGCAACAATTCTCACATCAGGTTTATCAATTCCCATCCCAAACGCATTGGTAGCAACCATTACTTTTGTTCGCCCATACATCCATGCTGATTGTCGTTCATCACGTTGTTTGGCATCAAGTCCGGCATGGTAATAGGTTGATAGGATGCCTTTTGAAGAAAGATATTCAGCAATTTCGCGTGTACGTTTTCTGTTTCTTACGTAAACAATACCGCTTCCACTTTTCATATTTTCAAAAAGACGCTGTAATGTCCCATACTTATCAGGGTGTTTTATAACATTATAAGTCAGATTCTTACGTTCGTAACTCGTTTGAAAGACATTTTTTTTTCTGAAACTAAGCTTCTGTTGTATATCCACAACTACTTCAGGAGTTGCTGTTGCAGTGAGTGCCAAAACCGGAACATTTGGAAGGTAAGGCCGTATTGTCGCAATTTGAAGATATGGTGGTCTGAAATCGTAACCCCATTGTGAGATACAATGTGATTCATCCACAGCTATCAGATTGATTCGCATGCGCTTAAGAAGCTCCATGAACCTATCGGTAACAAGTCGTTCGGGTGAAACATACAAAAACTTCAGCTGACCGAAAACACTCTGGTTATAGATGATTTCCAATTCATTATAATGCATTCCGGAATAAACTGCTGCAGCCGGAATTCCAATTTTTTTCAGATGTTGCACCTGATCTTTCATAAGTGCAATCAAAGGCGTAATTACGAGACACATTCCCTCCATCACAAGGGCAGGAACTTGAAAACAAACGGATTTTCCGCCACCGGTTGGTAGAAGCGCAAGGGTATCATTTCCTGCAACAACAGCATCAACAATCTCTTCCTGCATAGGCCGAAATGCAGGATATCCCCAGAATTTCAGTAATACATCACGCGATTGTTTACTCATTTCCTTTGATATTATTTAGCTGAAAAAGCTATTTCTTACAATACAGAACCAAAACAGGGGTACTTATGGCAAATTTAAATCCTAATCCAGTAAATTAGTGATAAGCATTACTAATTCAGATTGCTGAATTGGTTTTGTTATATAATCATCGCAGCCGGCAGCTTTGGCATCATCTTTCCCATTTTCATAGGCAAAAGCTGTCTGGGCAATAATTGGAAGCGAAGGATTCATTTCTTTAATTTGTTTCGTTGTTTCAAATCCATCCATAGCCGGCATCATCAAATCCATTAAAATCAATGAAAGTGAAGGATTATTTTTTGAAATCCGAATAGCTTCTGCTCCGTCTTTTGCCCACAAAACAACAGCTCCGGAATTTTTCATCAAAGATTTGTAATACAGATAATTAGATTCAACATCGTCGACAACTAAAAAAGTCTTACCAGCCCAATCAGGTAATTTAAACGACACTGGTTTCGTGTATGAACCTGAATTTTCGCTTGAAATGGAAGAATTAGGAAGGGTAAAATAAAAGGTACTTCCCTTTCTGATCTCAGAATCAAACCAAATTCTCCCTCCCAAAAGCTCAACTAACTGTTTAGTGATTGAAAGACCCAGACCTGTACCCTCAGCATTATGACCCATTGAAGTGTCGAACTTGGCAAAGCGTTGAAAAATAAGATGCACTTTGTCACGCTCAATCCCCAAACCGGTATCTTTTACAAAAAATTGAACAAAGTCTTGTCTTATCTCTGTGAATCCAAAATGAATTGACCCTTCATCGACAAATTTCAATGCGTTAGTAAGCAAATTGGTAAAAATCTGTCTGAACCTGTTTGGATCCGTTTCAAGAATTAATGAAGTTTCAGGAGTAGGCCTATCAATAAAAATTTTAATCTGGTCTTTTCCTTTAGTCTTCTTTAGGTTTTCGATCGTCAAATACATTTCGTCAAGAACGGCATTGACATCCACTTTTGTTATTATGGTTTTAACCTGTCCGGCCTCGATCTTGGAAATATCAATAATATCATTAATCAATTGCAACAAGGTATCCCCTGCCGATTTAATCATTTCGACGAACTCCTGAGTCTCTTCATCAAAAGTGTTATTCTCTAACATCAGGTCAGAAAATCCAAGAATCGAGTTAAGAGGTGTTCGAATTTCATGCGACATATTTGCCAGAAAGATAGTTTTTAAACGATCGTTTTCCTCTGCTTTAATGCGACTATCCTGCTCATTTAACAGAGCTGAAATTTCTTCAGTTAATTCATTCAACTGCAACACACAATAATCCAATTGTGTTGAAACTGAATAAAACTTCGATTTAAAAAAACGAGTTTCTGATTCATTTTTACAACTTAAATCAAGTTGAACCTCTTCACCAACAAACGCCATCAAAAGAGCATTCTCAAGAGTATTAGTATCAGTAAAACCGTTGAAAACAAGAAATTCTACAATTTTATTCCCTGATTCAACCCTGCTGAAATTAAATAAATTGAAGGCTTTTTTATTAACCCAAATTATTTCCTGAAGTCGGTTAAAAACAATGTAAGCAGAATCAGAATTTGAAGCCAGCGATTTAAAAATATCGGTATCAAATGCATTAAAGAAAGCCTCTGATCCAATGAATCCTGAGTCTTGTCCAGCTTTCAAGCTATCCGACTGACTTTCCATTTTGTTATTGTTTGGTGTTAAAAAAGAGGATGTTGATCATTACGTTGTAAAAATAAGCATTAGTTTGAAAAAGAGGCCACAAATACTCACTTTTCTTCCCGAAGTTTCATATTTCCCTTAATATGCGTAGGAAAATAAGGACAATGCCGGCAGCCATTTCCGCAACAATAGCCCCTTCTTTTTAAAAAACCTTCAGTCATAACCCTGTAACCATTTTCCAGATAGAAATCCTCCCCATCCTTCAATTGGTTGTTGAAACGGTTGTATTTGTCTTCATCAGGCAATTTCATAATTAAATTGGGTATATATTTATCTCAAAATCATCGAGTTGAAACAAGCCCGACGACATATTCCAAACATAAATTTTTACTTGTTTGTGGTCTTTTGTCCAGGCTGGCACTTTAAAGCCAAAAGTAGTGTTGCACCATTCGTTGATAACAAAATCTGGTATCTGTTTGACTTTAAATGTTTTATAGAACAGCAACTGGTTATCAAAGCCAGTTGACGCATATACCAGTAATGCTTCTGATGTTGCGTTTTGAACAAGTTCACGAAACATAAGATTGACTGAAACATACAACTCTTTCTGCGTTACAGGCAAGCTCTCCCCTGATAAAACTAATGTTGGGCTATAAATGTTGGATTGATTAAGTTCGGCTAAATACGACCCGCTATAAGCTGAAGTTGAGGAAACAACTCCGTTCGAAGTCCAGAAATTCGAAGGAGATTCCATATCATTAAGATATGTAAGTCCATCATTATCTGCAAATTCTGCAAACACAGGCTCTGGGTAACTTCCAAATACATTTCGGTACTCAGCAGAAGTTTTCATGAATACATGCCAATATTTTTCCTTCGACATACTGTCTGGATGCAAAATACCTGTGTAATATTGATATGTTTGAACAAGGTTCAAGCTTACAACAACAGTTAAAAAGAGCAGCATTATCCATTTGCCTAAAGGTTTAACAAGGAATTGCTGCAACATCATGGCAACAGGAATCATCAGCAAAGCGTAATGATCAATCATGGCACGCATACCAAAACTATCTCCAAAAAACCAATTCCACCACGAAGATAACAGTAGTAAAAGAAGAAATAAATAACCAAAAAAGGTCGATGCCAGATAAAACGAACGTTGATACATCAGCACCAATGCAGGTACTACCAATAACATTAATGGAGTATAAATAAAAAATCCTTTGCGATAGCTGAATAAAAAGGAGAGCAGCGCAGGCTCATTAAAGCGAAATCCTTCTTGACGATACGACCACAAGAACCAGTCTCCGGTTTGTATAAAATTGAAAAGTGGTTGAAGCATAAACACAGAAAGTGAAAGGAAAATAGCCACCAACACAAGTGATGGTTTTTGAAAAAGCGGTTTGACCCTATCTACAAAAAGTGTTTTGCTACCAGCAATAAAAAACAAAGTAAACACAACAATCGCATTGGTTGGGCGGATAAGAGCAACTAAACCTAAAACTAAAGATGCTAACATAAAATAACTTACGTTAGCTGTTGTAAAAAAACGCTTCGAAAACAACAGAAAAACCGAAATAGCAGCAAAAGAATAGACATGGGAATGAGAAGGATGCAAATAGGCATAATAGAATAAGTTCGTACCAAAAAGGAGTAAAACAACCGCCCATATCTGATTCTTTTTTGAAATATCATAAAGCGATAAAAGCTTTCTTACTGCCAGCAGACCAATAGCCAGGTAAACAGCTGCGGAAAGAGACACAGCATATTGAAAAAGAATGGTATAGCCATCAGCCGGCATTCCGATTATAACTGAATAAAGCCATGCAAGTAAAAAAAATGGAAGAATCATTAAAGCAGTTCCCAGGTAATACTTATTGATCATACCATACTCCGTCTTATGGAAATAGTGTGCCATGTAATCAAGACCCCTTCTTTCCTTCTCAACTTTATAAACAGTTGTAAAATCAGTGGTATGATGTATAAATACAGAAGTTAAGTAAGCATAATAACCACTTCCATCACCATCAATAGTGCGGACAGCACTTCCACCGCGTCCTAACTGAATGAAAATGAATATCAAAATAACACCGCCTGCAATAAAAGTTCTCATCGTGGTAAACAGATCATCGGACAAAGTTACAAAAAGGCCGGAGTTAATCAAACAACAGGTAGTTCCCTTTCGAATCCGGCCTCGAGCGAGATAAATGTCTCAGTGAAAGATATTTCTGGAATCGATTGAATTTTTTCGACAATCACCCTTTTCAAATGCTCATTATTTAAAGTGTAAATTTTCACCAGCAATGAATATTTTCCACTGATATGGTGACATTCAACAATCTCGGGTATCTGTTCAATCTTCTGAAAAACTTCATTATGAGTACTCGTTGACGTGAGGTTCACCTGTATTCCAATAAATGCACATGTCATATAACCAAGCGCCTTTGGACTCAAGCTAAAATGTGAACCAGCAATCACTCCAGCCTCTGTTAATTTGGCTACACGCTGATGAACAGCTGCGCCAGACACCCTACATTTACGCGCAACCTCAACAAAAGGTGTCCGTGCATCTTTTAGTAATAATGCCAAAATTCTCCTGTCGAGTGTATCAATATGAAAGTTAGATTGCATGTTTAATTCAATTTAATTAGATTATTGTCAAAATTACACTATAAAAATTATATTTTTTAAATATTATGATTTATTAAATTTCATTTTATCACATTATATTGACTTTTGATCACATAATCATATTTTTGTATTAGAAAAATTTAACCCAAATTCCATTATGAAAAAAGATCCCTCAAGCCGTATTTTTGATCTGAAACAATTCGGAGAATATGGAGATGTAAATCCATCCGTCACTGATTCAGCTACTTACACTTTCATGCAGGCCAAAACCATGACCGATACATTTCATGGCGAAGCAGAAGGCTGTTTCCTTTATTCGCGTCATTGGAACCCCAGCAATAAATACCTTGCTGACGCCTTAGCTGCTATGGAAGGAACCGAAGCAGGATGGGTTACTGCAAGTGGAATGGGTGCAATCACAACTGCTTTGTTGCAGCTTTGTAATAGTGGCGACCATATCGTTTCGAGCATTACAACCTATGGAGGAACCTATGCTTTTATGCAAAACTGGCTACCTCGATTTAATATCGAAGTAACTTTTGTTGACATAACCAACCTCGAAGCTGTTAAAGCTGCGATCCGCCCAACAACAAAAGTCATATACACAGAAACGATGACAAATCCTCTTTTGCAAATAAGCGACTTGCCAGAACTCAGCAAGATTAGCAAAGCTGCCGGCGCCAAATTAGTGGTTGATAACACCTTTACACCCATGATGGTCGCTCCCTTTCAGCAAGGTGCTGATGTAGTTGTTTATAGCATGACCAAATTTATCAATGGCAAAAACGATTGCGTTGCAGGAGCCATTTGTGGATCGAACGCCTTTATCAATGAGTTGATCGACGTCAACAATGGTACTGCCATGCTATTAGGACCTGTGCTTGATCCTTACAGAAGTTCAAGTATACTAAAAAACCTACACACACTTCATATTCGAATGAAGCAGCACAGCTTTAATGCTATGTATCTTGCAAAGAAATTCAAAGAAGTTGGACTGAAATTCAATTATCCCGGACTTGAAGAACACCGCGGTTATGCGACCTTAACCAAAATGTTGAATCAACAATATGGTTATGGCGGTATGATTTCAATTGATATGGAAACAGCCGAACAAGCCAATCGTTTGATGGAAAAAATGGAATTAGCCGATGTTGGTTATTTAGCTGTAAGTCTAGGCTATTTCAAAACATTATTCAGCAATAGCGGTAAAAGCACTTCATCAGAAGTTCCGGAAGAAGTTCAAAAAGAAATGGGATTATCTGAAGGATTGGTTCGCTTTAGTGTTGGACTTGATAACGACATTGAAGATACATGGCAACGAATCAAAACATGTCTTGAAGAAATGGAGGTTATTTAAATAAGCTTTTAAACAAAAGAGGCTGCCTTAATGAGCAGCCTTTTTTATTTTATTTTGATCTATCTGCAGCAAAGCATGCAGCGCCAATAATTCCTGCCTGGTTGCGTAATGTTGCAGGTATTACTTTTGCTTTAACAGTAATCTGATTTTCAAATAATTCCATCTTCTTACTTACACCTCCTCCGATAATAAACATTTCTGGAGAGAAAAGTTTTTCCATGTACATAAGGTATTTATTAAACCTTTTGCCCCATTTTTCCCAACTCATATGATTTCTTTCGCGGGCAGCATCCGAACAATAACGTTCAGCAATATCTCCTTTGAACTCGATATGACCAAACTCCGTAGAAGGGAGCAACACTCCATCATTGAGCAGTGCCGACCCTATTCCGGTGCCGATAGTGAGTAACAGTACTACACCCGGAGCACCGTTTCCAGCTCCAAAACGAAGCTCGGCAATACCTGCTGCATCGGCGTCATTAACAACAAAAACCGGCAACCCGGTCACTTCGCTAAAAAGCTCCTCAGCATTCTTATCAATCCATGATTGATCGATATTCGACGCGCTTTTTGCAACACCATTATTGATCAAAGCAGGGAAACCTACACCCACAGGTCCTGAAAAATTAAAATGCTTTACCAGTAATGAAACTGTTTCCGCAACAGCTTGAGGATTAGCAGGTTGTGGCGTTACAATGCGATGCCGTTCAGAAAGCAATTTTCCACTTTCTGTATCTACTATTGCACCTTTAATGCCACTTCCACCGAAATCAATTCCTAAAGTTTCCATATTGTTGTAATTAAGTTCCAAATATAACAGGATGATTTGGTTTGACAATACATAAAAAAAAATAGACCTGAAAAAAATCCAGATCTATTCATTTATAATGACTTATAAAGTTTACTTGTAAGATGAAACCGGTGCACAGGTACAAAATAGATTCCTGTCGCCATAGGCATCATCAACGCGGGTGACAGGTGTAAAGTATTTATCTGTTCGCAACCCAGGCAGTGGGAATGCCGCTTTTTCGCGGGTGTAGGGATAATTCCAATCGGATGTTATTACCATTGCTGCGGTATGTGGAGCATTATGGAAAACATTATTTGAACGGTCAGCCTTACCGTCTTCAATTTCCTTAATCTCTTCCCTTATTGCAATCATTGCTTCCACAAAACGGTCGAGTTCAGCAAGTGGCTCACTTTCAGTAGGTTCTACCATTAATGTGCCATGAACAGGGAATGCTACTGTTGGAGCATGAAACCCATAATCCATCAAACGTTTGGCAATATCAATAGCTGCAACATCAGCAGTTTTGCTGAATTGATTACAATCAAGAATCATTTCATGAGCAACAGTGCCTTTATTACCTGTATAAAGAATTGGATAGTGTGATTTTAACTTTTCTTTCAGGTAGTTTGCATTAAGAATTGCGAGTATGGTTGAGTAAGTAAGTCCTTCACCACCAAGCATTTTGATATAGCCATAAGAAATTGGTAAAATCATCGCGCTACCAAAAGGGGCAGCTGCAACGGCACTGATAGCTTTTTTACCACCAGTTTTTACCTGACTGTGACCAGGAAGAAATTCCACCAGATGAGCTGCAACACCAATTGGACCCACACCCGGACCTCCCCCTCCATGTGGGATAGCAAATGTTTTGTGCAGATTCAAATGACACACATCAGCTCCAACAAATCCTGGACTTGTGAGTCCTACTTGTGCATTCATGTTTGCGCCATCCATATATACCTGACCACCATTTGAATGAACAATCTCTATCAAATCGGTAATTCCTTTCTCATAGACGCCATGAGTAGATGGGTAAGTAACCATGATAGCCGCAAGAGTATCTCTGTTAGCTTCAGCTTTTTGACGAAGATCTTCAAGGTCCACATTTCCCATCTCGTCGCATTTTACAACGAGCACCTCCATACCAGCCATCACCGCACTGGCAGGATTTGTTCCATGTGCTGAACTCGGAATCAGACAGATATTCCTGTGGCCCTCGCCTTTACTCAATAGATACTCACGTATTACCAACAATCCGGCATATTCGCCACTTGCACCTGAGTTTGGCTGAAATGACATGGCTGCAAAACCTGTTATTTCGCACAAATCTTTTTCAAGATTTTCGATTAGCTCCATGTAACCAGCAGCTTGTTCACGAGGAACAAAAGGATGAATAGAAGCGAATTCAGGCCAGCTCAACGAAAACATCTCTGCAGCTGCATTGAGTTTCATTGTACATGAACCTAAAGGTATCATAGTTCTGTTAAGTGCTAAATCTCTGTTTTCCAATTTCTTAAGATAGCGCAACATATCCGTTTCGGAATGATATGAATTAAAAACAGGATGTGTTAAATATGAAGAAGTACGCTTTAATTCAGCAGGAAAAGTTTCCAACAATACGCAATAATCAGGTTCGCACACATAATTAACATGCGGTAATCCTGTTACTCCGGCTATTACAGAAACAATTTTATTAACATCAGCAAGTGTTGTTGTTTCAGCTAAACTTAACGAGAAATGTGTTTCATCAATGTACCGGAAGTTCATCTCATGAGCAACTGCAGCATCACAAACGGCTTTTGATCTTCCTTCCAGGGCAAAACAAACCGTGTCAAAGAAGGAAGTGTTTAGTTGTTTTACTCCAACTTTCGATGCCTCAATTGCTAAAACAGCTGTCAAGATATTGATATGACGGGCTATTTCCTTCAATCCTGCTGGTCCATGATAAGTAGCATAAAATCCTGCCATTGAAGCAAGTAAAGCCTGAGCTGTGCAAATATTTGATGTTGCTTTCTCACGTTTTATGTGTTGCTCCCGGGTTTGCAGTGCCATGCGAAGAGCTACATTACCCTGAGCATCTTTTGAAACACCAATGATACGTCCGGGAATGCTGCGTTTATATTTATCTGCTGTGGCAAAAAAAGCAGCATGAGGTCCTCCAAATCCCATCGGGACCCCAAACCGTTGCGTGGAACCAACAACTGCGTCAGCACCCCAATCACCAGGAGGCGTTATAAGCGCTAAGCTCAGCAAATCCGTTGCGACAACAATTTGAATTTCTTTTTCTTTCAGGGTAGCAACCAAATCAGCATTTGATATGATGTTTCCAAATTGATCGGGATATTGAAGAAGTGCTCCAAAGAAACTTCCATCTAATGGAATTTCATTAACAGTCCCAACAATAATTTCGATATTCAACGGTACTGCTCTGGTCTTCAGCACTTCAGCTGTATGAGGAAAAACCCCATTGTCAACGAAAAACTTTGAAACACCTGCTTTCGTTTGCTGCCTGCTTCTACTGTTGTAGAACATAATCATAGCCTCTGCTGCTGCGGTAGCTTCATCTAAAAGCGACGCATTTGCAATTGGCAGTGCTGTTAAGTCACTTACCATCGTTTGAAAATTCAAAAGAGCTTCAAGCCGTCCCTGTGATATTTCAGCCTGATAGGGTGTATAGGCAGTATACCAACCTGCATTTTCAAGCACATTTCTGGTTATTACTCCCGGCGTGATTGTATCATAATACCCCATACCGATAAAAGTCTTGAACATTTTGTTCTTATTTCCAAGTGCCTTAAGGTGATTCAGGTATTCATACTCATTTAATCCTGACCCGATATTTAACGGCTTCTTGAGCCGAATGCTATCAGGGAGTATCTCATAAAGCATTTCATCAATGGTATTGACGCCGATAACTTGAAGCATCTGCTTCACTTCGGTTTCTGAAGGACCAATGTGTCTTTTAACAAAATTATTGGTAATCATAATGTTATATAGAATAATAAGTAATTTATGTATCAGATATATACCTTAGGGGTATGTCAGTTGAAAACGCTGCAAAGGTAGAAATTGTTCAGAAATTAACACTACTTTTTCTTGTGTAGTGTTAATTAAATAACAGTGTTTTTCGTAATTTAAATCGATTGCAAATAAAAATTTTGTAGCAAGCAAAAATTATACGGTTTTGTTAAAAAGGCAATTCCATTTGTAATGGCCCTTCTGGTCTTTGCCGGCCTTTTATTTCTTCATCTGACGGTACGATAGTTACATTGACATCATCCTCAGCTTCAATAACCGTTTTTACATCGCTTTCAACTGATTCAGGATCAATAATATCGTTAATATCATCAGATGTTGTTTCGGGCTCATCATCCACAACTTCAGGTTCATCAGGTTCTAAAACCTCAATTGCTTCTATCAATTGTGTTGAAATACGTTTTCCTTTCGCTTTGTAACTTTTTAAACCGATAAAATCTACCAGTTTTATCTCCTCGTCGTCAGGTTTTTTGCCCTTATCAGTTTCAGCATATCGAACAAGAATTTTTGGTAATTCATCAAAAAGCACCATTATGAAAGATGAAGCAGGATGTTCGCCAATAAGGCTAATTCGTTTGTTTGCAGGGGTTTCCTCTTCAATCTGTAGTCTCTTGATATAGTGATAACCTGTTTCTCCTTCTACATAAACAACTGAGAGGGTCTCTTCGGGTTCATACTTTCTGAGCTGAACCATATCGTTTTCAAAATGTGTTGAGAGATCGTATCCACTCAGTTTGACATCGCCATTGTTCATAACTGATAAAAGCTTGTCATCGCTCATGAAATCACCAAGATAGAGTCCTCTGCTATCAGTATTTAAGCGCTTGACCGTTTCATCGTACCATATGGAGCGGGCACCAAGGGTTGAAACACCATCTTCTCTTTTAGTGATTAATTTGATTGGATTTTTAGTGAGCGTATTTCCTTTCGAAGCCCGGCCTTTGATCGTCATTGCAGCAAAATCGAACTCAAAACTGGTTTTTTTCAATTTTGGACGTGGTCTCAAAAGTACTTTTACTGTTTCGGCTTCACCATTTGGGTTGGCAGTGAAGTAAATAACTTTTGAATCAGGATTTCCGGCTGTTAGGTCATATTCCTTGTCGCGCGTAACTCCCATTACAGCAAAACGTTTGACAAACCACGGACCTTTTTTGCCATCGCGATAAACAAGGTTATATATGGTGCGGTCATCATTTTTCTTGAACACATCAATATGTAAAATATTTTCTCCTACAAATGATTTCCCGCTAACTTTTGTCACCAGAAATGTCCCATTCTCTCTGAAAACAATGATATCATCAATATCAGAACATTCGCAAACAAATTCATCTTTTTTGAGTGATGTACCTGCAAAACCTTCAAGGCGATTGACATAAAGTTTTTCATTATTAGCAGCAACAGCAGCAGCTTGAATGATATCGAAGTTGCGTAACTCGGTTTTGCGTTCTCTCCCTGTGGCGTATTTCTTCTTAATCTGCAGAAAAAACTGTATCGTATAATCAGTCAGGTTATTCAGATGATTATTCACCTCATCTATTTCATTTTCAACGCCTTTTATATGTTCATCTGATTTAAAGGAATTGAATTTTGAGATACGCTTGATCTTAATCTCTGTAAGTCGAAGTATGTCTTCCTGCGTAATATCTGACCGAAGCAATGGTCTGAAAGGTTCTAATCCATCTGCGATGGCAACTAAAACCTGTTCCCAGGATTCGCATTGTTCAATGTCATGATAGATTCTGTTTTCGATGAAAATCTTTTCCAAAGAAGACATATGCCAATCGGATTCCAACTCGTCCAAACGGATAAGCAATTCATTACGAAGCAGTTCCTTAGTCCGGTCTGTATTATGTCTTAGAATCTGACTTACTCCCCAAAAAGCAGGTTTTCCATTTGCAATCACACATGAATTTGGAGAAACGGATACTTCACATTGAGTAAAAGCATAGAGCGCGTCAATGGTTTGATCAGGAGATGTACCCGGGTTCAGATGAATGACAATCTCCACATTCTGTGCTGTGTTATCATCAATCTTTCTGATTTTGATTTTCCCTTTATCGTTGGCGCTAATAACCGAATCAATCAATCCACCTGTGGTTGTCGTAAAAGGTATTTCATTGATAACCAGTGTTTTCTTGTCGAACTGAGAGATTTTAGCTCTGATCCTAATTTTACCACCACGTAATCCATCATTATATTTTGAAACATCAGCGAGTCCGCCCGTTAAAAAATCAGGAAACAATTCGAAGGATTCTCCTTTGAGATGCGCTATTGACGCATCAATAAGTTCGATAAAGTTATGAGGAAGAATTTTTGATGCCAGTCCAACCGCAATCCCTTCGACGCCTTGGGCAAGAAGAAGCGGAAATTTTACCGGAAGTGTTACTGGTTCTTTATTTCTACCGTCATATGACAACTTCCATGTAGTGGTTTTAGGGTTAAAAATTACATCCTGAGCAAATTTTGATAAGCGGGCTTCAATATAACGGGATGCGGCTGCACTGTCGCCTGTTAAAATATTACCCCAGTTTCCCTGCATATCAATACTAAGTTCTTTTTGCCCTAATTGCACAAGTGCATCACCAATAGAAGCATCGCCGTGCGGGTGATACTGCATTGTGTGTCCAATGATGTTTGCAACCTTATTATACCTGCCATCATCAAGTTGTTTCATTGCATGAAGCAGCCTGCGTTGCACCGGTTTTAACCCATCATTGATATCCGGAACTGCCCTCTCAAGAATTACATAAGAGGCATAATCCAGAAACCAATTTTGGTACATGCCATTAAGATGCAAGGTACGATATTGTTCTTTATTGCCTGTTTGCGAGGAACTTACCAAATCATTATTTTCATTGTCCTGTGACATGTAGCTGCTGTTTCAAACGGTTATTATTTCCAAAAACGTAAAATTAATCCTTCAATAAGTAAAAACAATAAGACAAAAATGATCAGGTACTTATACCAATGATTTCCTGATACAAGTAAATTTATTTGTGATTGAGCTGATCCGCCGGTATCTGTAACAACCTCATACTGTTTAAAGAATCGGATTGCTCCAACTGCCTTAAGTTCATCTGATGACATATATTTAAGTCGCGACTCGTTGCGATCGGCATTCAATGAAAAAATGCTGATAAGACTATCTGAAGCGTACACGTTATAATGTGCTGATGATTTAAGTAATTGATTGATAACTATTTGATTCCTTCCTGATTCAATATTTACTCCTGGAATCACTTCTAATTCATTTGCATCATCACGAACGCGTAAGACCGGATCTTCATTATTAGGAATGGATTTTAGAGGTATTTTAAGCTCATTTCCAGCAACATAATAGAGAGGCTGCATTCCTGAACTCATTAACAGGATGCGATAAATGATTGGAGCAAATAGGCTATTTCGGGAGAAGGTTGAATAAGTAACATCAAAAGGTGTGGTGAAACCATAAACTTTACCACCTTTGGTTTTACCAGATACTACTAGAAATGGATCCCCGATAAGGAGGTTCAAGAGTGAAAAAGCGGTCGACTTTTCTTCAATTTTGATTGGAAAACGTTTATAAACCTTAGGTAAATCAGCATTTTCAGGAATTTTTACAAAGACATTTTTGAACAAGGGATGCTTCTCTTCAATAGTAAATATCCGTGTTTGCAATGTGTCCTGCGGTAAATATCCGAAGCCAAACATTTTCGAAAAAGTTGAATAATCCATCAACCCTTTTGTTGCAGGCAAAAGAATCAAATTTCCTCCTGCTTCAACAAATTGCTCAAGTGACTGTTGCAAGCCGGTAGGAATACTCTCTAACTGATTCAGAAAAATCAACTGATAGGTTGAGAGTGATTGAAAATCGAGCTTCAAACGTTGCATAGCAGTCAATTGAACCGATTCGTTACCTTCAAAGAGCAGTGAAATCCATTGGTCTGGCGTATTTTCAAAAATCTCCAACACCTGCATTTCAGGCTGAATGATGAGTGAAAAAAACATTTCATCATCAAAAACAATCGGGTAATCCTGAATAGATATGACCCCTTTATGGAAACCAGCACCCGGGCTCAGAAATTGCATACTGGTAGTTGCTACACTTTCAGCCTCGATGTCAAGATTTGTTACTGCGGTCTGAACTCCATCGAGCTCCATTCTGACAGGAATGCCTCTGATATCATCAGCACCTTCATTTGTAATGCGAAGATGCATTATAGCTTCCATGCCTTCCTGTAAAACAGGACTATCGAGCCATATTGAATCAATAAATACATTATTTTTTACTGTTGCTGAGACCGGAAGCATAAATAATCTAAGGGAGCTGTCGGAAGGAAGCCGATCCCAATCTGTTGCTTTTTGCTGAAAATCAGAATAAGCAAAAAGAAAACGATCTGTTGAAAGGTCCTCGGTATGCATGGCCTTGTTCCTGATTAACACATCCCCAAAATCAACTGATGCCGGACTAAGTTTTACCTGACTCATTTCATTTATAAACTCCATCCTGCTTAAGGTACGGCTGTGTCGGGGTTGAAAATCGTTGGTAATCAATTGAAAGCGTGTACCAAGCTCAAATTTCCCAGCCATTTGTACGGCTTGTTCTTTTACCTCTTCCAGCAAAGTCATTTCCCGGCCACGCAACTGCATACTTATGGAGTTGTCGATATAAACTCCAACCAGTTGATTCTGTTTCACTTTTAGTGCTTCGTTGACTGGAAAATAGGGTTGAGCAAATGCCAATACTAAAAAAAGGATCGCCAGCATTCTGGTTATCAACACAATGAAATGCTTAAGCTTATTGGTTTTATTTGTTTCTTCCTGAAGGTTTTTGAGAAGTTCAATGTTGCTAAATAAAATCATCTTATGCCTCCTGAAATTAAACAGGTGGATAATGATGGGTATCAGCAAAGCAAATAATCCCCACAACATGTATGGATTCTGAAAACTCATGTTCTATTATTATGACCCGCAAAAGTAATGATTTAGGCTCAGATGCTGAAGCCAGTCTTGAGCAGTTTTCAACAAAAAAGCCACCCCGTTAAGAGTGGCTTTTTTGATTCTGATCATTGCAGTGTTAAATTACACCCTGATCTATCATTGCATTGGCAACTTTTAGGAAACCAGCAATATTTGCTCCTTTTACATAATCTACATAACCATCTTCACGTTTTCCATGTTTCACACAGGCACCGTGAATGTTACGCATGATTTGGTGAAGTTTTTCATCCACTTCTTCGCGACTCCAGTTGTACTTGAGTGAGTTTTGTGACATTTCAAGACCAGAAGTGGCAACACCACCTGCATTTACTGCTTTTCCAGGTCCGAACAACACTTTATTGTGAAGGAATACTTCTACGGCTTCAGGTGTTGAAGGCATATTTGCACCTTCAGCTATACAGAAACATCCGTTAGCAACCAATAATTCTGCGTCAGCTTTTCCGAGTTCATTTTGTGTAGCACATGGTAAAGCTACTTCGCATTTCACTTCCCATGGACGTTTTCCAGCAACGAACTGTGCACCAGGGAATTCAAGTGAATAAGGTTTCACTATATCCTGATTGGAGGCACGAAGTTCCAGCATATAGTTGATCTTCTCACCTGAGATACCATCCGGATCATAGATATATCCATCAGGACCTGAGATGGTTACAACCTTACCACCTAACTCGTTAACTTTACTTACAGCACCCCATGCCACGTTACCAAAACCAGAAATTGCTACTGTTTTACCAGCAAATGACTGACCTTTTGTAGCCAACATTTCCTGAGCAAAATAAACGGCACCAAAACCGGTTGCTTCTGGACGAATCAAAGATCCACCCCAGTTAAGGCCTTTTCCGGTAAGAACGCCAACATGCTCCAGGGTCAGTTTTTTGTACATACCAAACATGTACCCGATTTCTTTGCCACCCACGCCGATATCACCGGCAGGAACGTCTGTTTCTGGTCCGATCATACGCCATAACTCCAGCATAAACGACTGGCAGAAACGCATGATTTCAGCATCTGATTTACCTTTTGGATCAAAATCAGAACCACCTTTTCCACCGCCCATAGGCAATGTGGTAAGACTGTTTTTGAAAATCTGCTCGAATCCAAGGAATTTAAGGATACTCAAATTCACACTTGGGTGAAAGCGTAATCCGCCTTTGTATGGGCCGATAGCGTTGTTAAACTGCACCCTGTATCCGAGGTTTACGTGTACCTTTCCGTTATCATCAACCCATGGCACCTTAAAGGTAAGTGCCCTGTCAGGCTCAACAATACGTTCTATAATTCCTTTAGCTTCAAACTGTGGGTTCTGGTTTACAACTTCTTCAATTGACTCCAGCACTTCGCGTACAGCCTGTAAGTACTCCAATTCACCTGGATGTTTTTTCTCCAGGTCGTTCATAATTTTTTCAAGATTCATGGTCTTGGATTTAAAGTTTATTGCGTCAATGTCTGTGAACTTTTAACATTGTTAATTTCTTAACAGCGCAAAATTAGTACTTTTAAACCAAACTAAACAAATAAAAATCAGGTTTTTTTGACCAAAGGCTTAAAGTGTATTGAGTCTAAATAAGAAAAATGCAATCGTTTGCTGATTAAAAGCGGACAGTAGCGGACAGTTGTCTGAAAATCACATGAAAAGCTCTAAAATTAAAATTGCGGTACAAAGTAACAAACTGTCAACGAAAAAAAAATATTCTTCAAACACATTGTTATTTCAAAATAAACTTATTTTTGCAGCCGATCCTGTAAATAAAAAGGGCATTAATGAAAAGAAATTCTAACAATTGGTGGTGGCATCGTTTATCAACTTGAAAAGCTGATGAAATGATGTGACTATTTATAAAACATAAAAAAGGTCTGTCGTTCGCGGCAGGCCTTTTTTGTTTCAACAAACAAGCTATGAAATTTAACATTAAACGTAAACACAGCTCCGGAGATCTTCACACACCAGTGGGTCTTTATCTCGCCTTGCGCGACATTTATCCTTCTGCACTTTTACTCGAGAGTTCGGATTATCATTCTGCAGGAAACAGCTCATCCTATATATGCTTACAGCCTTTAAGCAGTTTTGTGGTAAACAAATCGAGGGTTGAGATCAGGACAAAAGACAAAGTTAAACTAATTGAAAATGCTGATTCACAACATGTTTTGGAATATCTGAGGAATTTCCTCGATGATTTCAGTCAGGAAGGCCTTGAGGCTGGCGATGGAATTTATGGGTATATCAGCTACGATGCTATCCAATTTTTTGAAGATATCGAGATTAACAAACGTGTTTCAAAAGATTTTGAACATCCTGAAATGATATTCAGTGCTTTCCGGTTTGTGATTCATCTGAACCATTTCAATGATAGCATGACGATCACGGAATTCTGCCCTGTTGATGAGGAGAGTACCTTTCCACAACTGATGGCCCATATCCACAATCAAAGAAATCCTGTTTTTCCATTTTCAACCACAAGTGAAACTGTTTCAAACATGGACGATGAAAGCTTTTTAGAAATGGTTCGGAAAGCGAAAACGCATTGTCGCAGAGGAGACGTATTTCAGGTTGTTCTTTCGCGTCAGTTTTCAGTTTCATATAAAGGCGACGATTTAAATGTTTACAGGGCATTAAGACGCATAAACCCCTCACCTTATCTTTATTATTTCGACTATGGGAGCTTCCGTATTTTTGGGTCCTCTCCTGAAAGTCAGCTCAAGATAAAAGATGGGATAGCGACTTTAAACCCAATCGCAGGCACTTACCGTCGCACAGGAAATGATGCAGCCGATAAGCAATTAGCTGAACAACTGGCACTTGATCCTAAAGAAAACGCTGAACATGCCATGTTGGTTGATCTGGCTCGCAACGACCTCAGCCGCAGCTGCCGAAATGTAGAGGTGGAAACTTATAAAGAAGTTCAATATTTCAGTCATGTTATCCACCTGGTTTCAAAAGTCACAGGCTCAATGAAACACAAAAACAATATCATTCAAACTATCGGTGACACGTTCCCGGCAGGCACTCTTTCCGGAGCGCCCAAGCACAGGGCAATGCAGATCATCGACTATCTTGAACCACAAAGCAGGGGTTTTTATGGTGGTACGGTTGGATTCATAAGCTTCAAAGGTGATGTCAACCTGGCTATACTTATCCGCTCGTTTTTAAGTAAAAACAATCAGTTATTTTTTCAGGCTGGTGCAGGAATCGTAAATGCCTCTGATATTCACAGTGAGTTACAGGAGGTGAATAACAAACTGGCTGCTCTTCATAAAGCAATCGTCGTGGCATCTGATACAAACACAATAACTCAATGATATGAAACTACTTGTATTTGATAATTATGATTCATTCACCTACAATCTGGTGCATATGATTGAAAAAATTACTGGAATCGAGCCAGATGTTTTCCGCAACGACAAGATTCCACTTGACAAAATTGCTGATTATGATAAAATCCTTTTATCACCTGGGCCTGGACTTCCTTCTGAATCAGGAATTCTTATTGAATTGATAAAAACTTATGCGTCAACGAAAAGTATTTTTGGCGTTTGTCTTGGACTTCAGGCGATGGCAGAGGCTTTTGGCGGCAATCTTGAAAACCTTGAAACTGTATTTCACGGTGTTGCAACTGATGTTAGAGTGACTGATTCAAACGAACTACTTTTCAAGAATATGGGATCTGTTATTCAGGCAGGGCGTTACCACTCCTGGGTGGCAGAGAAAAATTCATTACCTGATTGTTTCAAAATTACTGCTGAAAGTGAAGATGGCCTGGTAATGGGTATCCGGCATAAACAATTTGACTTGTCAGCTGTTCAGTTTCATCCTGAATCGATTCTTACTACAAACGGAGAAAAAATACTCACAAACTGGCTAAACCAAACCACATGAAAAAAATATTGGATAAACTCTACCAACGACAACTTCTCGGTTACGAGGAAGCGCGTGAAATTCTAATCAAAATTGCCCAAGGTCAATACAATCCCTCGCAAATTGCATCATTTCTAACAGTTTTCATGATGCGAGGTGTTACAGTTCAAGAACTTACGGGATTTAGAGATGCCTTAATGGAACTTTGTTTACCGGTTGATTTTGAAGGAATCGAGACCATCGATTTGTGCGGAACAGGCGGAGATGAGAAGAACACATTTAACATATCAACATTAGCCTCATTTGTAGTTGCAGCCGCTGGAATCCCTGTTGCAAAGCATGGTAATTATGGTGTTTCGAGTATCAGTGGTTCGTCAAACGTACTGGAGTTTCTTGGGTACCGATTTAAAAATAACCGAGATCAACTGAAAAAGGAGTTAGTCGAAGCCGGTATTTGCTTCATGCATGCTCCTCTTTTTCACCCGGCAATGAAGACAGTTTCTCCGATTCGAAAAGAACTAGGCGTAAAAACATTTTTCAACATGTTAGGTCCAATGGTTAACCCGTCAAAACCTACGTATCAGATGGTTGGGGTTTTCAGCCTGGAACTGGCAAGAATGTATCATTACATCTATCAGCAGGGCAATAGTAAATATGCAATTGTTTATGGTTTAGATGGTTATGATGAGTGTTCACTTACTTCTGCTACAAAAATACTTAGTGGCAAAGGAGAAGATATTGTCGAATCAAAGGATTTCGGTTTAAAGCTATGGAACCAAACTGATATTCAAGGAGGGCAAAGTATCGAAGAAAGTGCGCGGATTTTTACTCAAGTACTTGAAGGTAAAGGAGAACAGGCGCAGGTAGAAGTAGTAATTGCTAATGCTGCAATTGCTCTTCAATGTTGTTTTGACGAACAACTTACTGACAGTGTTGCCCGTGCACGTGAAGCACTTAAATCAGGTAAAGCACTTAAAATTTTCAACCAACTTATCTCAATGCAATGATACCCACAGAATTAGAAAAAATAGTGACAAATAAGGCTACTGAAGTAGCCGAACGTAAAAGTTTATATCCTGAAAAACTACTTCAAAAGAGTATTTTTTATAACTCAGATTGTGTCTCACTTAAAAAGTATTTATTACGCCCTGACCTAAGTGGGATTATCGCGGAATTTAAACGGAAATCACCTTCAAAAGGAAACATAAATCCTTATGCTTCAGTTGAATCAACGACCTTAGGTTATATGCAAGCCGGAGCTTCAGCTTTATCTGTACTCACCGATCAAATGTTTTTTGGAGGGAGCAACGAAGATCTTATTACTGCAAGGAAATTCAACTTTTGTCCAATTCTTCGCAAAGATTTTATCATCGATCCCTACCAAATTATTGAGGCTAAATCAATTGGAGCCGATGTAATTCTATTGATTGCAGCGATTTTGACTGCCAAAGAAGTTAGAGAATATTCAGAACTTGCTACCTCAATTGGACTCGAAGTACTTCTTGAATTGCACGAAGAAAGCGAAATAGAAAAAATCCCATCAACTTCCGTTTTGATTGGAATCAACAACAGAAACCTAAAAACAATGACTACAGACGTTGATACATCAATGAAACTTATTGGGAAATTACCAGAAGAATCGATAAAAATTGCAGAAAGCGGGATCAGAGATGCATCAACAATTTGTCAATTGAAAAAAACAGGATATCACGGTTTTCTAATTGGAGAGTATTTTATGCAGCATGCACGTCCAGAGTTGGCTTGTCAGCAAATGATCAAAACTATGAAAACCATGATGCCATGCTAAAAATAAAGGTGTGTGGCATGCGTGACAAGGAAAATATCGAAGCGTTGATCAAACTAAAGCCCGATGTCATTGGATTCATATATTCACCTGATTCAAAGCGTTTTGTTGGGTATGATTTTGAATTTCCGAAAATTGACAACATCCAAAAAGCCGGTGTATTTGTAAATTCGGAACTGGATCTGATCCTAACACAAGCTTCAAAAAATACGCTTGACATTATTCAGCTTCATGGTGATGAGTCACCTGAAATGTGTAAAAATTTAAAAGATTCGGGCTTTTTTGTAATTAAGGTGTTTCGAATCGGAGCAAATTTTAGCTTCACCCCAATAGAGTCTTACTTAGATTGTTGTGACGCTATTCTTTTCGACACCGATGGAAAAACACCTGGTGGGAATGGATATCATTTCGATTGGAAAATACTGGACAACTTTCCTTATGCGAAAGACTTCTTCTTGAGTGGAGGATTAGGACCGGAAGATGTTGTTGAAATAAAGCGTTTAAAGCACCCACATCTGATAGGAATCGATGTCAACAGTCGGTTTGAGCACCAGCCTGGATTAAAAAACATTGAAAATTTAAAACAATTCATTCATGATATCAGAGAATAAATTATTTGAAGTTAGCGAAGATGGCTTCTATGGCGAGTTTGGCGGGGCATTTATACCTGAAATGCTTTATGCAAATGTTAAGCAATTGCAGAATCAATACCTTGATATATTGTCACTTCCGTCATTCAGAAATGCCTATGACGACCTTCTTCGGGATTATGTTGGCCGACCCACACCCCTTTATGAGGCCTTGAACCTGTCGAAAAAATATGGTGCCCGCGTTTTTTTAAAACGTGAAGACCTGAATCACACAGGAGCACATAAAATTAACAATACAATCGGGCAGGTGCTTTTAGCGAAACACCTTGGTAAAAAACGCATTATTGCTGAAACAGGAGCAGGTCAACATGGGGTTGCGACAGCAACCGTTTGTGCCCTTATGCAACTTGAATGTGTTGTTTATATGGGAGCTGTTGACATGCTCCGTCAGGCACCTAATGTGGCAAGAATGAAGATGTTAGGCGCAAAAGTCGTACCTGCAATTAGTGGTAGCCGCACGCTGAAAGATGCTACAAATGAAGCAATTCGCGACTGGATCAATCATCCCGAAGACACACATTATATCATTGGATCGGTGGTTGGCCCACACCCTTATCCCGACCTTGTGGCTCGCCTTCAAGCAGTGATTTCGGAAGAAATCATGCAACAGTTAAAAACACAAACAGGCTCTGCTGATCCTGATTATGTGATTGCCTGCGTTGGTGGTGGAAGCAATGCAGCAGGAGCTTTCTATCATTTTTTACACAATGAAAAGGTTCAACTTATTGGTGCTGAAGCAGCCGGTGAAGGCATCGAATCCGGAAAAACAGCCGCATCACTTGTCGTTGGTAAAAGAGGCGTCATTCACGGTTGCATGACCTCGCTTATGCAAACTGCCGATGGGCAAATTGTAGAACCCCATTCTATTTCGGCAGGGTTGGATTATCCCGGAATCGGACCTCTTCATGCTCATCTTTTTCAAACAGGAAGGGCATTGTACAACAGCATCACGGATCGGGAAGCCCTTGATGCTGCTTTTGAGCTTGCTAAAATGGAAGGAATTATACCTGCATTGGAAAGCGCTCATGCACTCGCTGTTTTATCAAAAAGACACTGGAAAAAAGAAGATGTGATTGTTGTAAACCTCTCAGGAAGAGGAGATAAAGATCTTGATACTTATATGAAAAACCTACCATCTTATGAACAGGCTTGAAGCACATTTTACCAACAAACCAAAAAGAAATCTTGCAATTTACTTTTCAGCTGGTTACCCATCGATTGAAAGTATTGAACCAATAATTCTAAACCTTGAGCAAAATGGTGCCGATATCATTGAAATAGGAATGGCTTTTTCCGATCCACTTGCTGATGGTCCTGTCATTCAAAATAGCGGCACTTTAGCACTTGCCAATGGCATTACAACTGTAAAGATTTTTAATGAGTTGTCGACTATTCGTCAAAAAACCGAGATACCGCTTGTTTTGATGGGATACCTTAATCCTGTTTTACAGTTTGGTTTCGAAGAATTCTTAAAGCAAGCATCTTTAACGGGGATTGACGGACTTATTCTTCCTGATTTACCTTTAGAGATATTTGAACGGGATTACAAGACCCTTTATGAGTTTTACAATATTTTTCCAATCTTTCTTATCACTCCTCAAACAGCCGACGATAGGATTCATCATATCGATAAGCTGAGTAAAGGATTTATTTATGCTGTATCCTCCTCATCTACAACAGGTTCATCCGAAGGGTTCAGTTTATCACATATCCGTTATTTCGAACGGCTCCAATCATTAAATCTTTCAAACCCTCTAATGATAGGCTTTGGCATCTCAAACCAAAAAACATTAGAAACAGTTTTTGACAATGCTTCCGGAGCAATTGTTGGAAGTGCATTTATCAAAAATCTTCAACCTTTTGAAAACGATTTTGGTATTACGCGTTTTATGAATCAATTATTAAACGACCAGTAAAATGATCATTCAACTCAAAAAAAATATTAGTACAGAACAAAAACTATCTGTCATACAAGCAATTGAGAAAGTCAACTATCAGGTTAATGAAGTTAAAACCCAGTACGGACATTATCTGATTGCAGTTGGAAAAAAAGAGTTTGACATCCGGAAAATCGGACAATTGAAAGGTATTGACGACATTCACAGGGTCACTGATTCCTATAAACTTGTATCTAAAAAATGGAGGGTTCACGATACAGATGTTGATCTGGGAGACGGAATTCATGTGAACAGGCAACAATTCTCCATTATGGCAGGACCATGTTCGATAGAAAGTCCGGAGCAGATTGACCAAACAATTGAGCATCTAAAAACGCATAACATCCGAATGATGCGCGGAGGTGTTTTCAAACCACGTACTTCCCCTTACGCCTTTCGTGGTGTGGGGTTGGAAGGTTTAAAAATATTCTCGGAAAAATGCAGAGCTGCCGGGATAAAAGTTGTCACCGAAGTGATGCAGGTATCACAAGTTGCTGAGATGCATGATTATGTTGATATTTTTCAAGTTGGCACCCGTAATGCGCAAAATTTCAACCTATTGGATGAACTTGGCAAGACAAACAAAGCAGTGATGCTGAAAAGAGGTTTTTCAGGTACGATTGAGGAATTGCTTCAGGCGGCAGAATACGTTTTCTCGAACGGTAACGAAAAAATTATTCTTTGCGAACGTGGCATACGCACATACGAAACTGCTTACCGTAACACCCTCGATCTTAACGCAGTACCCATTCTAAAAGAAAAATCTCATTTGCCTGTAATTGTTGATCCTTCGCATGGGGTTGGTTTGAGAAATTATATCGAACCAATGGCTCTTGCAGCTACAATGGCTGGCGCTGATGGTGTTATTGTTGAAGTGCATCAATGTCCTGAAAAAGCATTATCCGATGGGCAACAGACCCTTAATTACCCGGAAGCAAAACAACTCTATGAGCGTTTGCGTGCTACTTATGCGTTAAGAAAAAGCTTCAACGGATAACGATTTAGATTTGTAAAACCCGATAAATGGGTATGGATGTAAAAAATATAATATCCGTACCCATTTTTTTTTGATTGAAATGGATATTTTTTTAATTATTTCTTTTATAAGTAGTTATACGAGAAAAAATACGAGAGTGAAGGTAAAAATGCATTCATTTTATGACTATTTGTTTAAAATATTCGTCGAAATTTCTATCTTAAAAGAGGGTTGAAATGAAGTTTACAAAAAGTGGCACGCCTTTTGGAATTGCAGACGCATATCACGGACTTAAAAAATTTACCGTTATGAAAAAGCTCATTTTATTATCGCTCATCTCCACTCTGCTAATTGGTTTTACACCTTTAATGGCTGATGATAATCCAAAAGAATATATAGGATTACCTGGAGATAATCTTAACCTGTATGCGGTTATGGACCTGTTTCAAAACTCCGAAACACTCGAAGGTTTTGAAAGAAGTTTAAACGACCCTGAAACCATTATCAATAACCTCGACCTGAATGGTGACAATCGTGTTGACTATATCATGGTTGAAGATTATCCTGACGGCAATATTCACAACATTGCGCTTATGGTTGGACTTAGCAAAGATGAATTTCAGGATGTTGCTGTCTTCATTGTTGAAAAGTTAAAAGATGGTTCAGTTCAGATTCAACTTATTGGGGATGAAGCCCTTTATGGTAAAAATTATATCATTGAACCAAATTATTCAGAAACACCTAATCCTGGATACTCCGGGAACATCCGGTCAGGCAGCAGCGATGATAATGTAACTATCATTCACACAACTTATTACGAAGTTGCAAACTGGCCAATGATTGTATATATAAGTGCTCCTACTTACAGAGGATGGAGATCATCATGGTCATGGGGACATTATCCACCTTACTGGAATCCATGGACACCATATTACTATCATTATTATTATGGTTATCATTATAACTCATACAATCACTACTACGCCTACTATCGTCCATGGAATCACTACCGTTGCAATAGTTATCACCAAAGTTATTACAAAAACTACCGTCATAAATCACCTACTGTTATTGTTAATGTGAACAATGGAAGATACCGCGACACCTACAGCAGGCCTGAAAGAAGAAGAGATGGTGAAGTGCTGTATTCACACAGAGCAAGTCAAGGAAATACGCTTCCACGCAGGGTTTCCCCTAGGGCTTCAACCGATCGTCAGGATGACAAACGTCCTGGAACTTCAGCGCGACCAGCTTCTGAGCAGACTGACAGAAGTAACAGAAGACAGGATGAAGCAAGAGATTCTAGAGACACACGACAAAATCGTAATGATGTTGTGAGACCAAAAACTGAAACACGTGAAAGACCAGTCAACAGAGAAGAAGTTAAGCCAAAGCGTGAAGACAGATCGGGCAACGACCGCGAAGCAACAAGGCCTTCTTCCGGACGTGATGTTGCGAAACCATCGGTGGATCGTGAAAAGAGATCGGAACGTCCATCTCCTGCTCCATCACAACAAACAAATCCGGTTCGCAGCCAGGAGCAACGTGCAACACCAGCAAGACCTGCAAATAACTCCAATTCTGAACGTAAAAGTGAAACACCTAACAGATCAGTAAGTAGCAGTAAAAACCAAAATAGCAGACCAGCTGCTACAGAAACAAAACAGGCTCCACGTAGTGAAACGCCTAAAAAAACTGAGAAAAAAGCTGAAACTAATCAGACGAAAAATTCAGAAAGAAAATAAGATTGAAAGTAACTCAGATGGAATAAGTCTTATAATGGTCTGGAAAACCATTAAAACTAAAACCCGATTATCAGAAATGATGATCGGGTTTTTATTTGGATTGTGAATGTAACATACTTATTAAAAGCTTGTTAAGTAAAATTCAATGATGCTATCAATCGCCCTTGCTACGATAATTTTCTGATAAAGGGAGGATATATAAGTGATTCTCAGTGATAGAAATAATTTTCCATTTATATTCAGCTAGTCCACTCCAATTATCAACTGTGATTTTTATGATGGAGTCATTCACTGACCACGAACCCTGAAAATTGCCATAGGTAATAGGTGGAGTACCACACCACCCTGCATTTTTTCGCTCAACTAAAACCTGATTTTCCTGAAAAGCGATGGCGTAGTCCTCTTTTGGCAAAATTGCTGAACGGTCAAATTTAATAAAGGAATTCTCAACTACACGGTTCGACCAAATCCCTTCCAATCCTTCGGGAACTGGTAATTGATTATCTGATTTCTTACATGAGTACAAAACACTAAGAAACAAAAGAGCAAAAACAAAATAGAATGTCTTTTTCATAATGATATATAATTGATCGTCAGATGTGATTATGTTATTATTGGTTGCTTTGATAAAAAAGGTTATTAAATTTTAGCACAAATCAATCGCGTTGCAATTCCAGGATTCATAAAAACCGAAAACATAGTGTTTGAACTGAATGAAGGGCGAAATCCGATCTTAAGAGTTCATTTTGTTAGGTTATTGTATATCAATGCTTTAACTTAATATGGATGAGTTTCTTAATATCAACAAGATCTAAATCATTCAAAACGTCCAGACTAATACCGCGTCCTTCAACAAATGGAACTTCATTTCCGAGCTCAATCTTGATATGTTCAGACACATCACTTTCCATCACTGTATCAGTTGCTTTTTGCCCGAAAACAAATGCAACTTTAAAAAAGCCTATCCTGGGAAGCATGTAAATGATAGCTCTTTTCTTGTCCTTTATACGAAAACTCCATCCAAATTTTCTACCAGGGAAATTCCATTCAGCACGACCATCCGGATAAGCCTCCAAAACAAACTGCTGAATGCTTTTCCACAATTTCAACTTATCGCCCAAAAATGATTCAAGAGCAGTTTCTGTGGGAATTACAGCTTTCTCCATAAAACAATTTACATCTTCCATAAATATAAATAATTGTTAGTGTGATTATTAACACCATAAAAGTTTCAACGATCAAAAATAAAAAAAGTCCGGCTTTATTTCCGGACTTTAAAATTAGAGCATTTAGCTGTTCAATTCTTTATTAGTTGCTGTTTATTTCAGCCAGCGGTCAAGCCAATTGAAGAAGGTTCGCTGCCAGAGAACGCCATTCTGTGGTTTTAATACCCAATGGTTTTCGTTTGGAAAATAAAGGTATTCAGCTGGAACTCCTTTTAATATAGCTGCGTTATAAGCAGCCATGCCTTGTGAAGCAACAATACGGTAATCGAGCTCACTATGGATAACGAGCAATGGGGTGTCCCAGTTTTGAACAAACTTATGGGGTGAATTTGCATAGGACCATTGAGCAACTTTATTGTTTTTATCCCAGAAAGGACCACCTAAATCCCAATTGGCAAACCACATTTCTTCTGTTTCGAGGTATTGTTGCTCGAGGTTGAACATACCGTTATGAGCGATGAAAGCTTTGAACCTTTTGTTATGATTTCCTGCCATCCAATACACTGAAAATCCGCCATATGATGCTCCTACTGCTCCTAACTTTTCGGCATCCACATAGGGTTCTTTCGAAACGGCATCGATAGCACTGAAATAGTCTTTCATATTTTGTCCGCCATAATCACCACTGATTTGCTCGAGCCATTCCTGACCAAAACCTGGAAGTCCGCGCCTGTTGGGGGCAACAATGATATAATCGTTGGCCGCCATCATCTGGAAGTTCCAGCGAAATGACCAAAACTGACTAACTGTACTTTGCGGTCCTCCCTGACAGTAAAGTAACGCAGGATACTTTTTAGCAGGATCGAAATGTGGAGGATAAATCACCCAAACCAACATCTGCTTGCCATCGGTTGTTGGAACCCATCGTTCTTCAACTTTTCCGAGTGCTAGTTTATTCAGCATTTCACTGTTGATTGAAGTAATTTGATTCTGAACTCCGGTGCTTTCATCAATAGCGACCAATTCTACCGGCGATGACATCGACATCCGGGTACCGACGAGACTATTTCCGGCAACCATTACACTGTTGTAGCTATGTACACCCTCGGTTATTTTCTTGATCTCTTTTGTACTCAAAGTATAGGAATAAACCTGATCGAGTGCATGCCAATTGCTTACGAAATAGATCTTTGAACCATCATTAGACCAGGCAAGACTTTGAACATTCTGATCGAATTTTTCAGTAAGATATTGTTTATCACCTGTTTTGGTATCAAGTAAATAAAGTCTTATTTTATCAGCTTCATAACCATCACGCTCCATACTTTCCCAGACTAAAAAATTGCCATCAGGAGAAAAAACAGGGTTCATATCATATCCCATCATACCACTCGTAAGGTTGATTGTAGCTTGTGTTTCCAGGTCGTACTGATACACATCAGAATTGGTCGAAAGGCTATAATCTTTCCCTTTTTTCTTTCTGCTGGTATAAACAATACTTTTGCTGTCGGGACTCCATGTAATTTGTTCCATACCGCCAAAAGGCCCAACCGGC
The DNA here is from genome assembly GCA_964463695.1 of uncultured Lentimicrobiaceae bacterium. Lineage (GTDB taxonomy): Bacteria > Bacteroidota > Bacteroidia > Bacteroidales > F082 > JALNZU01. Next base: position 108,041 of record CAYXCZ010000010.1, read on the forward strand.
GATTCCCACTCTTCGCCCTCCATGATATCTTTTGAATTGCTCAGTTGTTTTCCATCGTACTCAGCAACAAAAATATGTGAAAAAGCATCAACCCAATGATCCCAATGACGGTACATAAGGTCGTTGTTCAAACGTCCGGTCGTTTTTGGAAGATCAGGATGCAGTTCTTTCACCAGTGATTTTTTCTCTATTTCTGAAAGGTACAAGAGCTTTTTCTGATCAGGAGAATAGGCAAAACCACCTATTCCTTGATCAATATTACTGATCTGAACTTTCTCAGTCCCGTCAGGATTCATCTCCCACAGCTGCATACTGCCACTTTCGGCACTCATGTATGCAATTTTTTTACCATCAGGACGCCAGCGAGGGTTGTATTCACCTCCTGCAGTAAATGTAATGCGTTTAAAATCAGTGCCATCATGACGCATTGTATAGAGTTCAGAATTGCCCTTGTTTTCTTCCAAATCATAATAGGTGATCGAAAATAACAAGGTTTGTTGATCAGGTGAAACAGCTACTTCGCCAAGTCGTCCCATCGACCACAACAATTCAGCTGTAAGACGATCGCTGGTCATTGTCAACTCCTTAGGACCAATAACAACCGGTTCATCTTTGGTTTGAACTACTTCATTTTTACATGATACGGTGCTCATTAGCAGCATCAATGCAATGGGATAAAGGATTTTTTTCATGTGTTGATATCTTTCGTTTTGAACCGACTAAATTAGAATTTTTTTCGCTTCTACTGGTAAACAACTGCTATTTAAGCGTTTTCTTTTTTTTGTGTTTCAGACTTTCTTGTAGAATCTTAAAGTCCTGCTGAAAGATTCATATCGCCGGCAACTCCGAAATAAATGTTAAAAAAATGAGCCCCTTCCGATAAAGCAGAAAAGGTTGTTTCGTAATAAATTGTTGTTGCAGGAGCTTCAGCAGAAAAATTCCCAAATGGTGTAAATATCAACTCAGGTGAATCCGGAAAAATGCTATCAGTGAGGCTGTTATCAAAATTACCTCCAATTATAAAATTGTGCCTTCCTCCGGGAAAAGGCGACATACCCGGAAAGCCAATTGATCTGTATGCCAATATCAAGGCATCCAAAGCTGTCAGGCTGCCATTATTGTTAATATCAGCTAGTTGTGAAACAAAAAAGTCAGGATTTGTTGCGTCGCCAATCCATGGCAGCTGCTCCACAACAGGACTTTCAACTACCAGATAACTGATAATGAGCGCATCCAAAGCTGAAACCCCAGTCCAGCTGTTCCACAACCATGTGTCGGACAGAAGCCCGCTTTGGCTACTTTCCCACAAACGTAGCTTGAAAATCTGGTGCACCGCCAGGGAATCAACAGAAAAAACAAAAGAGTTTTCAATCTGCTCAGGGCTAATCACTTCGGTTACAGCCACATTCTGACTATCAAATAATTGCACTTTCAAAGCGTGAGCCTCAATTGGAAGAGGAGTTGCATTCTGATTAAAAAAACGAAACATTCCGGTCAATCTAACTTTTTTGTTGCCTGTCGTTCGGATAAAAACAGGCCGTTCGGTAACCCGAAAACGTACTTTTCCTGATTGAATTGGCAAAAGTGATTCAACCCCGAGGGATTGACCATTTGTAGGAAGAATCATTTTCACCGAACTGGAGACTCCAACATTTAATTCAAAATTTTGGACGATAGTGTTATTGGAAGTGGGACACCATACTGCATAAACTATTGTGTCTGAAGTTACAGAAGTGAATTTATATGCATTTACCGCTGAGTTTCCGGTTGCAATCTCACTACTAAAACGTGTATTCTCAAGCTGTTTGCTCATGGTGTTCACATAAAACCACGATTTTTTTGGCTGATGTCCATTCCAAATTTCATTCGTGAGTCCCGAACTGTTGTATTTGTTCGGGTCAAGAGCATTTGCATCACGAAGCATAAAAACAAAAGCCTTATCAATACCAGCTGCTGCTGCTTCCAGAAATGATCTCATAATCCACTGACCCTGAACTTCATAAATATCGTTAGTATCAATAGCTACAGCTGCCTGAACACTTTCAGGTTGTGTGTCATATCCAAATTCTGATAACCAAATTTCTTTTCCAGGAAGAAATGTATTACGGTATTCGACTATGGTTTTCAGCTTTAGTTTAAGGTTATCTGCTTCAGGACTGATACCATGGGTTCCGTTTTCTGAATAATGATGAAAATTCAAAACATCTGAAGGAAAACCATTCTGCCGGTTAAAATCACTCCACAACTTCATGCAACGGACATATTCCAAATTAAGACTAGCCAAACCACCCATCACCATTTTTACCTGAGGATCAGCAACTTTCATTCCTTTTGTTGCGCCAAGCGCTCCGTTGTGTCCATCGTAATCAGCACTACACATTGTAGCAAACTCATCGGGTGTGAAATAACCTCCTCTTGTAAACCACCATTTATCGGGTTCATTCCAGTTTTCAATATAGTTGATAAGAGATGTACCACTTTTGGGTTGCTGATCAGCTTTGAGTTTTAACAAGGAAGCATTAACAGGCGTTTTGCCATAACGTGCAGCGAACTGAAACATATAATCAGCATGTTCGATGTAGGAAAAAGGAAGCAATGGGTTTTCACCTAAGCTCAATGGTTTATGCTGCGTTAATGAGTCATCGAAACCAGTAATGTAAGGTGCTGCACCCTGAAGATCGGGACTCACTATCAGCTTATTAGACGTCAAATCAGTGTAAAAATCATCGAAATAAAAACCCCAGCCAGGTCCGCTTACCCAACTTGGATTCCATGCATATTGATTATTGGGATAGCCGGGATAATCAGTAGTAGTATTTCCTTCGTCCCAACCCCAGTTATGGTACTCTCTCACATTTCCAACGCAACTCAATTTATCGATTGGATCATTTATAAACCCATTTACTCCCATAAAATGTTGCATCAAAGGCGAAATATGCTGAACAGGTAATGGTGGTTCAGATGATTGTCCAACCGGAGTTCCATAAACAACAATTTCAGCAACACGAGTTGAAGGTCCCGGAATCCGAAACATTAAAAAACGTGACGTGGTGGTTATGGGAAGCTCGCGCCAACTATTATATGTATTTAATAAAATACTTGCTTTCTTGACCCAGCTTGCAGGAGTGCCGGTAAAAACATGTAAGCTATCGCTGTCATTCACATCAAACAACCATAAAGAGCTGATTGAATACGCTTTACCAAGATCAAGAACAATCATCGCAGGGTAATAAATATCGGCATTGATCCATCCCGGAGAAAAAACTGTCACAGGCTGCCCTGAATTTCCCGAAGCAGGATCATTTGCAAGTTGTTGTTCGTCGACCCAAAGTGAGGCATCCCCTTTTGTACTGAAATTATAAAACATCGAAGCATCCAGATTTATTTTCTGCTGCGTAAATGCCTCTTTACCAACAAAAAACAGGAATAGTATCATTACTAACCTGTTTGTGTTGCTGAACGAAAATATGTTTGTATTTTTCATTTCTTGTTGATTATTAATGCGGCCAAAACCCCTGGAATCCAACCAGCTATTGTGAGCAGAAATACGATCAACACTGATCCACAACCTTTGTCAACCACAGCAAGTGGCGGAAACAAAATGCATATTAAAACTCTCAAAAGTGACATATAGCTTGAAAAGATAAAGTTTAAACCTGTTTTATTTCCCTAAAAACTACTGATACAGCAATTGTTTAAAAATATTTGAAGGTATTATGCTGTATCCCAATGGACTTTAATATCCATTTTCATTACCAAATTATTGTGTAAAGTTAAGCTTTTATTGCTAATTTCGTCAACTGATATCAATCTAAACTCAAAAATGGCTTTTTAAATACTGTTTAAATATATGAAATACAGATTATTACTATTAATAGGATGGTTATCCATCACACAATTAAACTCTCAAGACACCTTCTCGATTGTTGCTGTTGATACCATTACAGGCGAAGTTGGTAGTGCCGGCGCAAGTTGCATCGATAATAGTGCTATTGCAGGTGGCGCAAAAATTATCAGTGATATTTTGCCAGGCAGAGGAGCTATACATACCCAATCTTACTGGTTGGCCTCCAATCAGGTTAATGCCCATAACCGCATGGTAGCAGGTGATTCACCACAACAGATTATTGATTGGCTTGTGGCAAATGATGCGCAAAATTTACCCGGGAGACGGCAATATGGTATTGTTGATATGGATCCTTTCGGAAGTCCCCGCTCAGCAGCTTATACCGGAGCTACAAGCATGGACTGGAAAGGCCACATCACAGGCCGTAATTATGCAATTCAAGGAAATATCCTGCTAAACGAAGGCATAATTGATTCGATGGAAGTACGTTTTCTTCGGGCAGAAGGCACCTTATCTGATAAATTGATGGCTGCCTTGCAAGGTGCAAATGTTCCAGGAGCTGACTCACGCTGCCTCAGCGAAGGTGTTTCCTCTCTCTCTGCATTTATACGTATGGCTAAAATTACAAACCATCCTGATACCCTTTTTCTCGATTTGAATGTGCCCCAAGCTCCCTATGGTGTTGAACCAATTGATTCATTACAAGTTCTTTACGATAATTGGAAAATGATTACCTCACTGCCCAAAAATCAAAAGGAAAAAGCAGAAAAATGGGAAATATTTCCAAATCCGGCTGGTGATCTCCTCTACGTAAAGATCATTGCCAATGATGACCAATTTGATGAACTTTTAATTTCAGATCAAAATGGAAGTGAGCTAAAACGGGTTAAACGATCGAATTTTTCCAACGCAATCGACGTTAGCACATTCCGAACAGGAACTTATATTATAACCATGATTAATTCTGACGGAGGTCAAACTTATAAAAAATTCATCAAAAATTAAATCTGCAAATAGCTTACTTACAAACACCTAACTCATTTCCAGCTGCATCTTCGAATTTATCATTCAATGCAGGTAATTCAACAACAATAAAAAGAGAGCATTCTACGTTCTCACGCAGATATCAAAAACAAGGCATGCAAAAGAATAGATTTTTACCATTTTTAAGTGCATTTTTTCTTTTCACAATGTTTTTTTCCAGCACAGTGCTTCATGCACAGATCGGTGGAAGAGGCACTTACGACTTCCTTAACACTACCGTTTCGCCCAGAGTAGCTGCTCTTGGAGGCAGCGCGCTACCAATTGACGATAATGATATTCAGCTTACAGCTTTCAACCCTGCCCTTATCAATCCGGCAATGAATAATCAGCTAAGCCTTTCATATGTCGATTATTATGCTGATCTGGGTTTCAGCAGTGTTCAGTTTGGTAAAAAGATCGAAAATGTTGGGAATTTTGTGGCAAGTCTGCACTATTTCAATTACGGCAAATTTGAGTATGCGGATGAAACAGGTAACAGAGACAATACATTTGGAGCTTCTGATTATTCGCTGTCACTTGGCTGGGGAAGGCAACTTGATTCAAATTTTTCTATTGGTGCTAATGCCAAATTCATTGCTTCTCAATTTGAGAGTTACAACTCATTTGGTATTGCAGTTGATGTTGCCGGCACATACCTTAGTAAAAGTGGCTGGCTCTTTTCTTTGACAGCTCGAAACATTGGCTCTGAGCTCAAATCCTATCTTCCTGGCGACGCTTCGGCAATGCCGTTTTCGATGCAGCTTGGCGTGTCTAAACGATTGGATCATGTGCCTTTCAGACTTATTTTACTTTATGATCATATCCAAAAATGGGATCTAACTTACGAAGATCCTATCGACCTGAAAGGAAGAATTGATCCTATCACAGGTGTTAGGTCAGAGTTGAATGGTGCTGAAAAATTTGCAGATCAGTTTATGCGCCACATCATTTTAGGTGGAGAATTTTATATTGGTAAAGGTCTGACTCTCAGAGGTAGTTACAATTACAAAAGACGACAGGAAATGCAGGTACCTGATAAGTTAGCTATGATTGGTTTTGCCTGGGGCGTTGGAATCAAAATTTCCAAATTCCAAATCAATTACGCCCGTTCAACATTTCATGTGGTTGGATCACCAAATTACATTTCGATTGCAACTAATCTCGATAGTTTTAAGCGTTGATTCAATCCTGACATGAATCGTTTATCTTTGTAGCATAAACGAAAGGGTTATGTTTCTTGAGCAATTAAAACTGACAGATTTTAAAAACTACTCCTCAGCTTCATTGAATTTTTCTGAAAAGATCAATTGTTTTATTGGCAACAACGGAGCTGGTAAAACAAATATCCTTGATGCCATTTATTATTTATCATTTTGTAAAAGTTATTTTAACCCTCTGGATCAGCAGAACATACGCCATCATTGCGATATTTTTGCTATTCATGGAAACTACCTTCGCAATGGCGACCACAATATGGTAAGTTGCATCCAAAAGAAACAACATAAAAAATCTTTCCGCTACAACAAAAAGGAATACGAGCGTTTGGCTGATCACATTGGCAAGATTCCACTTGTGATGATCTCACCTTACGACCGCGATCTGATCAATGAAGGCAGTGAAATACGCCGGAAATTTATTGATGGGGTGCTATCCCAGTTCGATCCTATTTATCTTGACACCTTGTTGCAGTACAATAAGATTCTTTTGCAGCGCAACACTTTGTTAAGACAGTTTGCTGAGTCGAATCGTCACGATCCCGGACTTGTTGAATTATGGGACAGTCAGTTAGCAAAATATGGTCAGGTTTTATACGAGAAACGTCTTGATTTTTTAACTACCTTCACTCCTATTTTTCAGCACTATTATACCATAGTAGCAGGCTCAGAAGAAAAAGTTGAAATTATTTACGAAAGTAGTCTTTCTTCAACTTCACTTGCCGAAAGCTTGAAAGCGACATATGATCGCGACAGGCAGCTTCGTTATACAAGTGTTGGCACACATAAAGACGAACTGACATTTTTGATAAATGGCTTTCCGCTGAAAAAATTTGGTTCACAAGGACAGCAAAAATCCTTTGTGATTGCTATTAAGTTGGCACAATTCGATTTCACCAGAAACATCCTTGGTTTTAAACCTATATTACTTTTTGATGACATTTTCGACAAATTAGACGATCGCCGGGTGAGTCAGATCATTCAACTTGTTGGTGATGATAGCTTTGGCCAGGTTTTTATTACTGACACGCAAGAGCAGCGCATTCGACGACTTTTTGAAGAGAGTGCCATCGATCACAAGATTTTTGAGGTTGTTTCGGGTGATGCTCAGCAAATTAACACTAGCCAGGCATGACCGATCCCAATCAACAACCATTAGGCAGCGCTATCGACGAGTTTCTGAAAACCTATAACCTTCAGGATCGAATTGATGGCATTCGTATTACTCAGGCATGGGAGCAAGTGGTTGGGGTAATGATTGCAAAACATACGACTGACTTGTTCGTTCAAAAAAAAACACTTTTTGTTTATCTTGACTCTCCGGCAATCCGCCACGAGCTGAGCTATGCCAAAACCCAAATCATCAAAAATCTTAACCAAGCAGTTGGTAAAGAAGTTATTATTGAAATTGTTTTGAGGTAAATATTACAAAGCGTTCATAGTATTTGCCACGTAATTATTTCTACAAAACTGATTTATATGTCTTGAAGCTGTTAATACGGCATTAGAAAAGTTTTCATAAAGCTAATTCACAAATAAATTCAATTCAATGCGATTTCACTATTGACAAAAAATCATTTCATCCTTATATTTGTCATATAATCAATATATTACAACTAATCATTATAAATATTTATTAAACTTTCATGAAATTCATAAGGAATATGATTCAGTTTTGAAACATTGTTTTTTATACGTATTTTAACTTACTAACGCATACATACTTACGTATATCTATCTATTGTAGGACATAACAAGGCTCGGTATTTTTGCAGACTATAAAAAACCCGAGTATGAAACAATACAGTAAAAACATTACGTGGCATTTTTTTCTGAAACAGTTTCATCAGAAAAACAATTCAAGCGTACGTGTAATTATTCATTTCAATTTTCAAATTGTTTAATGAAGTTTACGAGAACCAAAATTTTAACATTGAATCAAAATGGATGATCTCTCGCTTCAACTTTTCGAAGAAAACCCATTACCAATGCTCCTCGTCGCTGAGGAGAAAATGGAAATTACATCTGCCAATAAAGCAGCAAAACACGCTTTCAACTTCCATTTCAATGAAATTCCAAGGCTGTGTTTGTTTGACCTTTTTTCAAAAGATGATGCAGATTTGTTGGAAACGATTGTTCAAAGCCAAGGTAATTCCTGTCAGGAAACACATCAAATTATTCGATCCGATTATAAAGGAACGAGGAACATTTTTGAACCAAAAGCAAATAATATTCAATATAATTCATTGAATTATAAGCTTATAACACTTTTGCCAGTACATAATCACTTACCTGAACCGACCAAAATTGAAGAACGTTTATTGTCGATAATTAATGCACAGCAGGAAATCATTTTCAGGTTTGCCCCCGATACGACCTTACTTTTTGTAAATGATGCCTATTGCTCTTACTTTAATGTTGAAAAAGAATCAGCTATTGGAAAAAGTTTTTTATCCTATGTGCAGGTTGATGAGCATGCGCGTATAAAGAAACATATTCAATTTTTGACAGAAAATCCCTGTCCTTACAGTTATGAATACAAAGAAACTTTCGAAGACGGAAGGTTTTTATGGTGGGAATGGAACGACTATCCAATAATTGACAAAAATGGTCATATTATTGAATTTCAAACTGTTGGAAGAGATATAACAAACAAGAAAATAATTGAAGATAAACTTGAAATAAGCGAACGAACCAACCTTCAAATCCTTAACACACTTCCCGATCTCGTCTTTCGTCTTTCAGACGATGGTATATATCTGGATGCCTACACCAATAATGAAGCCTCATTTTACGTGCCCAGAAGTGAATTTATTGGTAAAAAAGTTCATGAAGTTATACCTGAAGAAGCTGCCAATAAAGCCATGAGTGCTGTCCAATCAGCGCTTAACCTTAACCAAGAAGTGTCATATGAGTACGATTTAGATATAAACGGAGCCATTTATCATTATGAAAACAGGATTATTCCTGTTTCTGAAAAGGAAGTTCTGTCCATTAT
>CAYXCZ010000011.1:0-109790 GCA_964463695.1 uncultured Lentimicrobiaceae bacterium
AATCAACAAATCAACAAATCAACAAATCAACAAATCAACAAATCAACAAATCAACTTTTCTATAAGTCTTCAGCCCGGTTCGTCAAACAAAAATATGCATACAAATATAAATTTTGATATATGAAATACTTGCTATACTTTTAGCCCGCACAAATCAAAATCTTAACTATGAGAAAAACAATTTTATCCTTGATCTTTAGTGCTTTAGCACTTGTAACTATGGCTGGTGGTATCGTTCACAACACCAATCAGAGCGCTTCTTTCATCCGAATGCCCGCTCGTGATGCGTCTCTTGGCCTCGATGCTACCTATTTCAACCCTGCCGGGATGAGCTACCTCAAAGACGGTTTTCACATCAGTGTGAGCAACCAGTACATTACTCAAACCAGAAACATCAAAACGACTTATCCTGGTCTCAACAGATCTGAATTTGAAGGAAAAGTAGTTGCTCCTTTGTTTCCATCAGCTTATGCAATCTACAAAAAAGGAAAATTTGCCGCTTCTTTAGCTTTTAACCCTATCGGCGGTGGCGGCGGAGCCCTTTTCGAAGATGGTCTTCCTTCTTTTGAAATGGTTGTTGCCGGACTTCCTCCATCACTTAATGCAGCTGGTATTCCAACTACTCAATACAGTTATGAAACTGAGTTTGAAGGAAAATCAATTTATTACGGCATCCAGGCAGCTGCCAGTTACAAAATCAATGACATGATTTCTGTTGCTTTAGGCCTTCGCTATGTGAGCATGAGCAACAGCTATGTAGGTTACCTGAAAAACATTCAGATAAACCCAACATTCCCAGGTGCAGGTTTCACCGGTACAATGGTTAGCGCTCCTACATTCTTTAACACACTGTCAGGATACCTCGGAACAGTGAGCGGTCAGCTTGGAGCTACAGGTTCTGCTTTGCAACCAATCATTGATGGTGGCGGCGGACAGGTTCCTTTGTCAAGTGGAACTCTTGCCGGTCTAACAGCAACACAAGTTGCTACCTTGCAGGGAACAATCGCTGCTCTCGGTGGAGACCCAACTAATATGAGCATCGCTCAGGCTCAGGGTTTCTTTGCAGGCGCTTCAGCACAGTATGCTGGTCAGGCAGCTGCAATGACAGCCAACGCAAGCGCAACAAGCGATAAAGAAGTTGATGCTTCGCAAAGCGGCTCAGGTATCGTTCCAATCATTGGAGTGAACTTGAATTTCGATCGCCTTAACATCGGAATCAAATATGAGCATAAAGCAAGTGTAAAAGTGAAAAACAGTACCAAAGTTGACGACGTAGGGATGTTCCCTGATGGCGCTGAAGTTCCAAGCGATATGCCTGCTATGCTTTCAGTTGGTGCTGCTTTCGATGCTACCAAAAAGTTGAAAGTAAGCGGTGGTTTACATATGTACTTTGATAAAGGTGCTGAATATGGTAAAAAGATTGGTGCCGATTATGTAACCAACGATAAGGTTATGGACAAAAACTATTTGGAATATGCACTCGGATTGGAATATGCCCTCAACGAAAAATGGCTTGTCAGCGCAGGTTACCTCGCTACACGCACCGGCGTTATGGACATTTATCAAACTGACCTCAGCCACAGTTTAAGCACTAACAGTTTTGGCGGTGGATTACAGTATATGGTAACTGAGAAAATTGGCATCAACCTCGGCGTGATGAACACCAGCTACAAAGAAGGTTCACGTGAATTTGCTGCTTCTGCACCTTATCCTGCTTACAAAGAAACATACAACCGTAAAGCCTTCACAATGGCTTTGGGTCTTGATTTGAGTTTCTAAGATAAACTTATCAAATGAAAAAGGCCGGACGTGAAGTCTGGCCTTTTTTATGTCTGATAGTGAAATTATCACTTCAGTTCATACGTGACAAAACTAAATTTTTCGAGTTGAGGCAGCAAAGTTGAAGCATTCACCTTTCCGTTTCCGGGCCGCAATGTTGTTTTTGTTTTTAGTTCGCTATCAATTAATTGAACGGTATATTGATGTTTGCCGCTCAGATTTTCACGAATCATTCGAATGAGTTGCTGCATCTCTTCGTTTTCCATTTCATCAACTTTAATCATCAGATGAACTGCACGCCCTGATTGTTCCAAAACCCTGTCGAGCAATTGTATATCAAGAATTTTGAGTTCCATTTTTTCCTTATCACGGAAAGAAGGCTGAGGACTTGCATGAATCAAAACGAAAGTCCCCGGATCCATCAGGTGCTTTACCTTGAGGTAAGTTTCGCTGAAAATGGTAAGTTCAATGGATGAATTATGATCTTCCACCTTAAACCTTCCATAGCTGTTGCCTTGCTGACTCATCAGGTGCTCAGCAGATGTCACCTGGCCTGCAAAACTTAGTTTATGCCCCTGCAATTCCTGAATGGAGTTGTGGATATGCTGAATGCTTGCGTTGGTGAAAAAACGGATGGGAATTTTATAGCTGTCCATCGGATGTGCGCTGATATAAAACCCAATGGAATCAAGCTCTTCCTGCAATTCTTTCATTTTCGACCAGCGATCACACTGTGGGAAGGTAGGTTCTGCAATCTCTACCTCCGAAGCCTCTCCAAAGAGATTGATCTGCGTGGAGTTTTTAGCTTCCTGCGCCTGAGCTGCATACCTCAGCAGTTTTTCGAGGAAGGTTTGGTTATCGTTGTTTTCCTTAAAGAAAAACTGTGCGCGGTGAATACCTTCAAATGAGTCGAAAGCACCTGCCGTGGCAAGGGCTTCGATATTTCGCTTGTTGATACTGCGTAGGTTGCTTCTTGTCAAAAACTCGAAAACACTTTTATAGGGCCCTTTGGCAATACGCTCTTCAAGAATGGCGTTGGCAGCAGCCTCACCCATATTCTTAATCGCACCGAGACCGAAGCGTACTTCACCTTTTTCATTTACTGTAAACTTATATTCCGATTCATTCACATCGGGACCTAAAACATTTACATTCATTCGTTTACATTCCTCCATGAAGAAAGTAACCTGCTTGATATCGCCAATGTTATTGCTTAGGACGGCTGCCATATACTCCGCCGGATAATTTGCTTTGAGATAGGCAGTCTGGAAAGCAATGAACGCGTAACAGGTGGAATGTGATTTGTTGAAAGCGTAGTTGGCAAAGGCAAGCCAGTCGTTCCATATCTTTTTCAGGACATCTTCGGGGTGACCGTTGGCAGCTCCTCCTTCCAGGAAGGCAGAATGAAGTTTCTCCAGCAACTGCAGGTCTTTCTTTCCCATCCCTTTACGTAGTGAGTCGGCCTGACCACGGGTGAAATTGGCAAGTTTCTGGGAGAGAAGCATCACCTGTTCCTGATAAACGGTGATACCATAAGTCTCTTCAAGAATCTCTTTCATAACTTCCAGATCGTAAGCAACCTGTTCCTGGCCATTTTTACGTTTGATGTAATTAGGGATATAAGCCATCGGACCCGGTCGATACAGGGCATTCATGGCAATCAGGTCGTTAAAGCCTGAGGGCTTGAGGTCGCGCAGGTGCTTTTGCATTCCTGCACTTTCATATTGGAACACCCCAACCGTTTCCCCTCCCTGAAACAAGATGAAGGTTTTATGATCATCGAGCGGAATCGTATCAGGATCGATGACGATGGTGTGGCGTTGCTTGATAATTTCGATGGTATCGCGGATGAGCGAGAGGGTCTTGAGCCCAAGGAAGTCCACTTTTAGCAGTCCTGCAGATTCGGCAACAGAATTGTCGAACTGTGTAGCCCAAAGACTCGACTCCTTACTTATGGTTACCGGGACGAGTTCGCGCAGGTCGGTAGGTGTGATAACAATACCACAGGCGTGGATGCCTGTATTGCGCACCAGTCCTTCAATAGCGAGGGTGTTTTTAAGTATTGCACCTTCGTTACCGGCTTCATTGACACGTTTTTTCAGGGATTCACCAGCTTCGATTTGTTCCGGACGGTATTTTGATGAAAGTTTATCAGGTGTCAGACTAAAAAAGTCGCCAAGCTTCACATTACCTGTCGAAGCGGCAAGTTTATTAACAATAGCAAGATCTGTATCAAGGGCACGCCCGATATCGCGGATAGCCGATTTTGTTCCCAGTGTTCCGTAGGTAATAATCTGAGCTACTTTATTTTGACCATATTTATTGGTCACATATTCAATTACCTTAGCCCTGCCTTCATCATCGAAGTCAATATCAATATCAGGCATCGAGATACGTTCCGGATTAAGGAAACGCTCAAACAGCAGTCCGTATTTCAGCGGGTCGACATTGGTGATACGAATAGCATAAGCTACCATTGATCCGGCAGCTGATCCGCGACCAGGTCCTACCCAAACACCCATCTTACGAGCCGAAGCTATGAGGTCCTGAACGATGAGAAAATAGCCCGGATATCCAGTCTTTGCGATTGTTTCCAACTCGAAATCAAGACGTTCGGTCATTTCTTCGGTTAGCTCACCATACCTATCTTTAGCTCCTTCATAAGCCATGTGTCGCAGGTAGCTGTTTTCACCTCTTTTTCCATGATCTTCCTCATCGAGGGGATCAAGGAAGTTTTCGGGTATAGCAAACTCAGGAAGAAGCACATCTCTTTTTAGGCTAAAAGTTTCTACCTTGTCAATGATTTGACCAATAGTTTCGATTGCTTCAGGCAGATCAGCGAAAAGCTGAAGCATCTCTTCTTCCGTTTTGTAATAAAACTCATTGTTTGGAAAACCAAAACGATGGCCATAACCTCTGCCTATCGGCTCGTGTTTTTTTGCATTGTCTTTAATACAAATGAGTAAATCATGCGCTTCCGCATCTTTTTTCTCAAGATAATGTACATTATTGGCAGCAAAATAACTGATTTGATGCTTTTTAGCCATCTGTAGCAAAAACTGATTCAAAAAGTCTTCTTCTTCTAGTCCGTGCCTGTTTAGCTCGATATAAAAATCGTCACCAAACTGTTCCTTCCACCAAAGAAGGGCTTCTTCTGCTTGTTGCTCACCCATATTAAGGAGTAGCGAAGGTACCTCGCCTCCAAGACCACCAGTTGTTACAATAAGTCCTTCCTTATATTTGGATATCAACTCTTTATCAACACGGGCTACATAATAAAACCCTTCGGTAAAAGAGATTGAACTTAGCATCGAGAGGTTCTGATAGCCTTTTTTGTTTTTGGCAAGAAAAGGAATAAGAAACCCATTGTCTTTGACTGACTTGTCGGTGTGATTACGACAAACATACACCTCACAGCCAAGAATTGCCTTTAAGTGCTGAGCTTCACCTTTTGTTCCTGCAACAACTGCTTTATCTTCATTGCTGTTGTGTTCATTCACCCTGCTGATGAACTGAAATGCAGCCATCAGGTTGCTGGTATCGGTAAGACCTATTGCCGGCATTTGTTCCTTTACCGCTCTTTTTACAAGGTCGGGAACATCAATAGTTGAGTTGAGGATGCTAAAGGTGCTGTGCGTTCGAAGATGCGCAAACCGATGGGTATGTGCCTTGTTTTCAATATCTTTGTTTACTGATTCACCAGTTTCACTTTCTATTATATCGCTCTCTCGATTCGATTTTATTGTTAAGCCAATGGCCTTGAAAGGAGTGGGGTTAGCTGATCGAAAACGATCGAAAAAAGCGCCGTCGATCCATTTATTATCGGAGGCAAAAATACCAATACGTAACAGTTCCAGAAAACAGCGTGCTGTGGCTTCAACATCGGCAGAAGCGTTATGTGCATCGCCAAATCCTTCACTGAATAACTTTTTATGCAGTTCTTCAAGATTGGGAAGTTTAAAGCGTCCGCCTTTTCCTCCCGATAGCTGGCAAAATTGCGCAGTTACTTCGGTGCAGGTGTCCATTTGACCTTGCTCGAATAACGATGTTTCAATGCTGGCCCGAAGGTATTCAACACCAAGAATATTACGATCGAAATCAAGATTATGGCCAACAATGTAATGTGCAGATTCAAGTGATTGATTGAATTTTTTCAGTACCTCTTTCAAGGGTTCACCTTTCTGAAGAGCGAAATCAGTTGTGATACCGTGAATCTTGGCGGCATTAAAAGGAATTGTGAAACCATCAGGGCGAATGATGTGATTGGCAACTTCCAAAAGCTCACCCTCGGGCCCATGAACCTGCCAGGCAAGTTGAACTACGCGGGGCCAATTGTCGAAATCAGTTAAAGGGGCATTCTTGTCGCGGGGAAGTCCGGTAGTTTCAGTATCAAAGATTAAAAACATTGTTTTGAAATTTATATCTCTGTAAATGAGATTATTAGTTGAATAAACAGAGTTTTACAAAGGTATTTAAAAAGACTGATAACAAAAAGCGATGTTTATAACTTGTTACAGAAACAGCATATTTTTTATGAATGGTGTTTCTCATCAGTAGGTTATGGATTCTTCTTTCTTTGCAATTATCAGCCAATAACCAAAAATCGCTTCCTGTTTGAGAAGTTCCTTATCCTGAATAAATAGTCCATTTCCTTCAAGCAGCTGCAGGTAATGATCAAGCAACTGCTGATGTGGGTGAAGGGCATCGGCAGGAAAGAGCTGAAAAATATGTTTAAGCAACTTGTAACGATGCGCATCAACACTCAAAACTAGCAATCCATCTTTTTTAAGTGCTTTACTTAGAGTCTCAATTGATGTTTCGAGATGCTTAACATGATTGATAACATTCAGACAAAAAACAACATCAAATTGAAAAGCAGAATGGAAATCCTCAAGTGCACTATTCACAAAGTTAACATATGGAAAGTCGTCAGGGTTGAAATGAGGCAGTTGCCGGTGGTAGGATTCAAACAAGGGATCGATAGCTGTAACCTGTTGATCCTGAAGTATTGTGAAAATTCCAGCCGGCCCTGATCCAGCATCAAGGACTTTCATGCCTGGGCTAAGAATGAGATGTCCGCTCGTTTTGGAAAGAAAATTACTCCAATAATCACGTTTCCAGGCGTAATAGGTTTTCTTGTCTTTTTTATCAAGGTAGCGCCTCCACCAACGTATTTCGAGATGCTGTGCAAGTGTCCATTGCAGGTTTCGGGAGGCTTTCTTCATTTTAATGAAATAATTATTTCCGCTTATATTCCTGCTCATAAAGGGCAATCCAGGCTTCAGGGCTCATCTTTGTGAATAGCTCAGCAAACAGTTCGTAAGGGATCTTTTGCATGTTTTTAAAGCGGATACAGCTCTTTCCCATATCAGGTTTATGAGTGCTGAAATTACTCCAACGATCAACAAACCAATGCATTAATGCTTTGTCGGCATAAAGACCCATATGATAAATGGCAATGTGATTCTTTTGAGATGCCAAACTGATAAAAGGTAAGGCTTGTTTGGGGTCGCAATGATAACCTGCCGGGTACAGGCTGTGAGGAACAACAAATGATGGCATTCCATAGGAGATGTTTTCTTCGAAGCCCTGAGGCAATTTCTCGCGTAGAAGCTGTATCAAATGTGAAATCGCCTCTTTTCTGTCATCCGCCAGAATGTTTATATAGTCTTCGATAGTAGTTGCATCGTGTTTCATGTCTTTAGTTTTTTTTGATAGGTTTTGTCATCTTTTCCTCGAGGATTTGCAGCATTTTTTCAATACGACGTTCGCGTGTTTCCTGTTTTTTTGCATCGGTTATCCAGCTGATCAGCTCTTTCCTATGGGTATAAGACAGTGCTTGAAAAGTGATGTTGTGCGATGGAAAATTTTTGAATACCAATGTTATATCATCAGGAATTTCAACAGTTCTTTCCTCGGTATCCTGTGATAAACAAACGTGTATGGTGTCGCCAAATCTTTTTTTCATCTTTGCCCGGATATCTTTTCTCACGATCAGGATATGGCAGCCTGTTCCCATATTGGACAATATTCCGCGATAGGGGACCAGATGATCGAAAACAACTTTCACCTTGATCATACCCTTTTTCCCGAAGACTTCTTCAACCAGATATGGAAAATCAATGTAGGCAGCATCTATTTCACCAGACTGAATTAGTATGGCGTCGAAACAAATGTTTTCTGCTTCTGTCAGTGGATTCATATGCCGGAAAAACGTATTTGAACCGAAAAGATACCTCTTACCCTAATTCACAATCAACTTTTTGACAAGTTGTATCTGACTACCGTTTATCTGAACACTATAAACACCTGTTTTCCAGTTTTCTGTGTGAATGGTCAGGGACTTTTGCCATGCTTTCTCCATGACAAGTCGTCCCATCGAATCGAAGACTTTTACGGATGAAAACAGTTCGTCTCCTTCGGTTGTCAGAACAAAACTGCCGTTTGTGACTGGATTTGGAGTAAGCTTCAGAGAAGCTGTTTGCTGTTTTTCGTTGATACCAACAAACTGAGAAACGACGATATTATCTATCAGAAGTGGATTACCATAGAAACTGACGGTTTCAAAAGCAATACGCACATCATTGAGGCCGGCCCATGGACTGAGATCAATGGTGTTGCAAGGAGCTCCCCATCCTTGTCCGCACCAGTCGGTAGCAGTTTCAGGGAAAAATGCCGCGGTTGTTGGTTCGTGTGTTGCAAAACTGCCGTTGCCATCTTCGCCATAGGTCGCAATGCGTTGCCAGGTTGCTCCGCAGTCGCTCGAAACGAGTACTATAAGAGAGTCACTGACTTGAGTAAATGCACTGTTTTGAGCGTAGGCATGATCAAAACTCAGGTAGGCATTTGTTGTTCCACTCAGATCAAATGGCATCGAAATCAACCTGTCGCGCTGGTTAATTGCAAAATAGGTTCGGAAATTGATACCTGCCGCACTGCTGCCTCCATTGCCGGAAACTGGAAATACACCCCAGGTTACATCGCCATCCGGGTTTTCAACTTTCCATGAGCCATCACTCAGGTTGCTGCTTTCAAAGCTCTCAGCAAAATAACCGGCCTGACTACCAATATGAATAAGGTTATTTTCAGTAATTGTATTTGATCCGAAACTGTTTGAAACTGTTAGTGTTACTGAATAGTCGCCTTCAGAGTTGAACTTCACCAAAGGGTTTTTGGTTGAGGCACTTGTGCCGTCGAGATAAGTAACAGAGGCCGGTGAAAAACTCCACTGCCAGCTATTGGGTAAGCCTGTTGAAGCATCAGTGAACTGTACCTCTTCGCCTGCACACGCAACATGTACCGATGGTGCAACCTGAGCCTGTACCATTCCAGGGAAGTCAACTTTGAAACTCATGGTTTCACCAATGGAAGAAATCTCAGAGATGTTAACTCCTCCCAATCCACCGTTTTGCAGAAAAGCGTAAGGGTTTGTTTGGTCGTTGAATTCAGTTCTGCCATAGTTAGCTCCAAAAACAGCTTCGTTCAGGCTGCCGCTATTCGATGGACTTCCATTTGGGCGGTAAATGTACACTTCATCAGGTGGGCCACCTGCGTTTCCGTTTCCTGCGTTCGGGTTGATACGATAGATCAGCATGCCTGATTTAGAAAGTGTTCCATCGAAAGTGCCGGATTTTTTACGAAATTCAACAACAAAATATTCCGACGATGAATTTTGTGAATGAATGCGAAAAGCGTTGTTTTCACTGCTCTGAAGCGGATTCAGGGTATAGGTGCCACTTTCGGTAATCCATGGAATATCCTCGATCCACCCACCATATTTCATCCTCATGAAAGCACCCATATACTGTGGTGGGTTGTTGTTTGAAGCCATGACATCCCATGGCCCAACAGGTGTAATATCAGTAGTTTCGTAACGATAGAGGTCGGGAGCACTCAAACTGTGATACATCTCATGACATAAAACTCCAACTCCGCTGCTATTGAGGCTGGTCTCCAATTGAAAATTAAAATCATACACCCTTTTACCGTTAATAAATGCATTCTGGGTGTAGAGACTCCAGCGGTGTGGCCAAAGTAATGTAGACCAGGCTGTTGGACCTCCTCTTACAATAAATACTACGTTGTCGACATTCCCATCGTTGTTGTAATCCAAATCGATATTTGCCGGCACAGGTGAGTTGAGGTTAACATAAGTAACAGCATTTGCCAGGAGCGTGTGCTCACGGCTGGTACGTTGTGAATCACCCTGATAACCGTTTGGATTAGTCACAGCATTGTAAGGCATGAAATAACTTCTGGGATGACTATCCTGGTATGAGCGGATATAAGCATCGGGAGTTGCGGGATAAAAGGTTGAAGGCAGATACAATTGTCCGTAGGATATTTCCTGAAAATAATTGTACATCGAATTAGCATTTGGAACTACTGAATTGAAGCGGTTGTAGTTTACGATTGTATCCGAATCAAACTCCTCCTGATCACTGAAACGAATGTAAATAACAAGGTTGTTGAGTGTCCCTTCAGCTCTACCTCCGCTTCTCTCAGGTTCATAAAAACGCATCTCATCCAACATGAAAGCACGTCGTGCTTTCATTTGTTCGGGCTTGATGTTTATTCCGGGAACAAGACCAATGGTGACCGGATGTGCCTGACCTACAACCAATTCTGAAGGTCTCAGTTGTTCTCCATCAAAAATGGCGTAATAAAAGTATCCATTTTCTTCACTTTGAATGATCGTGAAATTCTCAGCATCATGAAGCCAGTTGTTGAATTCATCACCGGTGGCAAAGCATTGAATGACAGTGCCGTCAGGTTGTTGAACAGTTACCGGCTCATTGTTGAGCCATGCAGCCATCGAAAAGAAAGGCAGGGCAAGAAAACCTATGAGCGTAAAAAGGAAGATCCTGATCGAAGTAGAAATTTGATTCATAAGTGTGTCTGTGTATCGTTTATTCAAAAATATAAGAATCATAGAATAAGCTACAAAAATACTTTTTTAGTTATATCAGCAACTGTGAAAAAACGAATTTCACAGATTGTGAGGTTTCTTATTTAAAGTTATGACACCTTGACAATCATTGTTGTGCTTGATTTTATACCAATAGCTTGTTGAATTGATTTTACTCTTTATTTTTAACATATTGAAATACAGCAATAAATATCACGAATTTTACATTTCTTAATAGCTTATTCGATCATTAACTTTTTTTTCACTGTTTATTAGCGTCTGAATGGTTAATTTTGAGGATTGAAAAAATTTATCTTATGAAAAACTTATACTTATTTGTTGCATGTTTTATCATGCTTCCATTGTTTTCTATTGCTCAATTGAGCGGAACACGGTTTTTTCCATCAACAGACTATCCTACTCTTCAGTCTGTAGCCGATTCGTTAAATCTTTATGGTGTTGGTGGAAACGGAATCACCTTTAAAGTTGAGGGAAACAATGTTTATAGTTCTAACCCGGTGATCTTTACCTCAACCGGAACACAAAACTCACCTGTGACTATTGCCTGGAATGGTGAGGGAACCAAACCAGTTTTTCAGTTCAATGGCACAGCAGCAGCCAACGATGCTGGAATTACCCTGAAAGGTTCTGATTACTTCACTTTGGATGGCCTTGACATTCAAAATGCTGCATCAAACCTGGAGTACGGCATTTGGATAACCAATCTAAACGCAGCAGACGGTGCTCATTACAACAATGTGAAAAATACCACAATCACTTTGGACAAGCTTAATCCGGCTCAAACGGAGGGTATCAAAGTATCAACACTCACAGTTGCTACCGTTTTCAATGGTAATAATCATTATAATAAGTTTTATAACAATACGTTACAAAATATGATGATAGGCTATAGCTTCGATGGAGTGAACAGCACTACCACACTCATGGGTATGGGTAACGAAGTTGGAACCGAGTTTGATGGAACAAGCCTCATTACCGATATCGTAATGGCAGGTGTTTTAGTTGATGATCAGAATGGATTTAAACTCTTTAATACTACCATTCAGAACCTTACCCGAATAGGTTCAGGAACAACAGCACCGGCAGCTATTTCCACCCTAAGCGGCAATCCTTCAGAGCCGCTAACCGGGGATTTTATCTTTCATGATATTAATATTATCAATGCAACAAGTTCATTTACAAGTGTATATGGCTGTTATTTCAGTGCGCGCAAAGCAACTTATTATATTTATAATAACCTTATAAAAAACATCACAGCAACAGGTGGAGGAAGTAATACCGCTGATGGTATTATCATTTTTGGAACAGATATCATTGCAAATGTATACAATAACATGGTTTCCGGCATTGCTGCGCCTGCAACTGCAATAAGCGGAAATGCTGCTAGTCGCGGTATCAATGTACGCTCTTTCATCCGCGCGAACATTTATAATAATTCCGTTTATATGGAATATGCCGCAACGAATCTTTCACATCAATCGGCAGCTTTTATCATCTACAACAATTCAGATATGGTTTTGATGCAAAATAATATTTTTATCAATAAAACCAGTTTTCCTGAAGGAGCTACCGGTATTGGAGCAGCATTTTATAAACGCACACCTGATTTATCAAATGTCGATCCTGCTACCGATAACAATATTTATTATGCAGGACCACCTTCGGAGCGTAATGTTATTTTTTATGGACATAACTCTTCAGCACCTGCCATCGATCAGACGCTACTGCTTTACAAATTCAGAGCTGGTACATTTGATCAGAATGCCTTCACCGAAGATGTGCCTTTTGTAAGTGCCGACGACCTTCATGTGCAGCCTTTAGCTGAAACAGTATGCCGCTCCAATGCTATACCAGTGACAACACCTGTTCTGATTAATTTTGATTTTGACAACGAGTCCCGCGATGCCAATACACCCGATATCGGTGCTGACGAAATGGCTAATCCATATCCTGATGCTGCTATAAATCCCATTCCTGCAAACAATAGCACTCAGCAACCTGTTTCGATCGGATTGCAGTGGGAATATCACAGCAGCTCACAATTTATTAACCCGCAAGCATTTAATGTGTTTTTGAATACAACCCCTGACTTCACCGGGCTGGATCCTGTTGCCATTGTCAATTTTGTTGAGGGGGTTGTCGCTTATGCAACCAATGAATTGCCATTGCAATATGAGACTACATATTACTGGAAAGTCGTCCCTACAACAGATATTAATGGTGGTCAGGAAACACCTGATCCGGCCATCTGGCAGTTTGAAACAAAGATGTTTATTTTCCCATACCCAAACGTTTCAGGTAACCCAATCCCAACAGGATCGGATGAGGTAAGTATCGACCTGCCGCAATTGCAATGGGAGCATATTGCACTTATTAATTATAGTCAACCTGCTGGTTTCAAAGTGTATATAGGCCAAAGCCCAACTTTAACTGAAACTGATTTCCTTTCATGGGTGACATTTGTGCCAGGTCAACTTGATTACAACGCCTCTCTTTCCGGATTTACTCTTGATTATCTGACAACCTATTATTGGAAGGTGGTTCCAACGGTAAATCAAAGCGTTGGCCCTGATGCTCAAGGTGTTGAAACATGGTCTTTTACAACAGAATTGATCCAGTATCCAACAGTTGCTGTAAATCCTGAACCTGAGGATGGCGGGGTTATCCGATTAGGCAATCAACATTATGTTGCGTTTGCATGGCAGTTTTTTAACAATCCTGATCATGTGCTTCCAATCTCCTTTAAGGTATTCGGGGCGGCTGACACTACAACCACAGCCTGGGAAATTCCTTTAACCACGATTCCATACGTTGCCGGACAGACCGACTATTCATGTGATTTTACCGATAATTCGAATTTCAATTATGCTTTTGATGTGCCAAATTACTGGAAAGTGATCCCTGTTTCTGCAGAAGGGGTAGAGAGTTTAAACGTATCAACATGGGAGTTTGAGTTTGATGAATACCTTGGACTTAATGAAAGTGCAGAACTCAACATACAGCTTTTCCCCAATCCGGCGAGTGATGCAGTACAAATTGTTTCATCAGTTGGTGAAAATGCCGACATGCAACTGCTTGACGCTACTGGTAAAATTGTAAAGTCATGGAAATCAACAGGTAAATTGTATAAATTAGACCTTTCCGGATTTGTTGACGGTGTTTATTTTGTTTCCCAAACTAAGGATAACAAAACGGTAGTTCAGCGCCTTGTTGTCCGACGCGACTAGAATTACACTAAGAATCTTGATATGAAAGCGGGAGGTTGATACTTCCCGCTTTTTTATTCTTCTTTCAAATTAAAAACCTGTAGAAAAGTCAGGAAAACCATGGCAAGGCGATGATTTACGATAAAAAAGGAAGTAATTTAGACGATTGATTTACACAATGCATAATGAATAAATTAACCAGTTTTATCACCAGGAGCTTGCTCTGGGTTCTTGTTTCTTACATGCTATCAATGAGCACTTTGCAGGCTCAAACATATGACACTATTTCCAACTGGGATGGTATTTCGCAAAACTGGTATATATCAGCAGGTGTAGGATATGTTGTAGATAATCCAGCCCCTGATGGCGTAAATAGCTCCTCACGGTGCTTACAGGTGAAGACAACCGTATCGATGTGGGATCATATTAGTTACACAATGCCCGAGCCTGCCAATTTTGATTCTTTTCCACGCTACAGGCTTAAAGTTCTCGCGCCGGTTTCAGGGGGCAATGTGACATTTAAATTTGAAAACAGCGACAACTCTTATTTCCACGAGATTGTTATGACACCTATTCCTGGCGAATGGACCGATCTCACCTTCGACTTTTCCGGTTTAAATTATGACAACCTGACACGCATTGTGATTTTTTATGACTTCCATGGAACCACTAGTGGCATTAACTGGTACATCGACGATGTGCTGAAAGAAATTCCACCTCCAATTTACTTTGAAAGCAATTTACCCATTGTAGTTATTGAAACCAATAACCAGGCTATTCCCGACGAGCCTAAAATACCTGCTACGATGGGAATCATCGATAATGGTCCGGGGATTATGAATCACACTGACGACTCTTTTAATGATTATGACGGTCATATTGGAATAGAAACCCGCGGACAATCAACACAGATGTTCCCAAAAAAATCCTACGCTTTTGAAACTCGTGACAGTCAGGGAGAAAATCTGGATGTTTCACTCCTTGGAATGCCGGCCGAAAACGACTGGATTCTATATGCTCCTTATACTGACAAGAGCATGCTTAGAAATATCATCAGCTTCGAAATGGGCCGAAGGATGGGACATTACTGTACCCGCACAATATTGTGTGAATTGGTCGTGAATAATGATTACAAAGGCGTTTATGTAATGGAAGAGAAGATCAAAAAAGATGAAGGTCGTGTGGATATTGCCACGCTTAAACCTGATGAAATTTCAGGTAATGATCTTACCGGAGGATATATCCTGCGTGTTGATAAGCGCGATCCTGATTTTACCCTGGGTGTTGATGGATGGAAATCCAATCCTGTACCTCCTTATCCCAATGCAATGGATATCATCTTTCAATACTATTATCCTGAATCTGATGAAATAGTTGAACAACAGCGCGTTTATATAAAAAATTATGTAACAACAGCTGAAAATACCCTTACCTCAACTGGATTTAAAAACCCTGAAACAGGCTATCAGCAATTTTTCGATGTTGCTTCTTTTATTGATTTTATGCTTCTGAGTGAGATTTCAAAGGAAGTAGATAAATACCGCTATAGTACCTATCTCTATAAAGAAAAAGACAGCGATGGAGGGAAACTTTTTGCTGGTCCTGCCTGGGATTTTAACCTTGGGTATGGTAATGTAGATTACTGGCCTCCGGGGCTTGAAACAACAGGCTGGCTTTATGAGATGGTCGAAGTGCATGAATGGAGCATCATGTTTTGGTGGAAACGCCTCATGGAAGATAGCTACTTTAAAGGTCTTGCCAAGACACGCTGGACGCAGCTTAGAGAACAGAAATTGTCTAATGCTACGATTCAAACCGTTATCGACTCAATTACTCAGTATACAGAAGTTGCCAGAGAGCGTAATTTTGACCGCTGGCCAATACTTGGGCAATATGTTTGGCCAAATCACGATTGGTATAACAATACCTACGAGGACGAGGTTGATTATTTTCAAGACTATCTCTTTAATCGTATGAATTGGATGGATACCCATATCACAGGCCAGGCTATAATCCCTGGAATGACTATTTCAGCAGAAGCTAATATGATTAGTGTGAACCTTTTTGGCGATTATTTCAGTACAAATCAACTCAAAAAGGAATACTTTACACTCAATGATGCACCTTCGGGAACAAGCATTCAATCAGTTACTTATGAAGATGTAAATGAGTGTATCTTAACATTGAATACGATTGTGACCGGTGCAACCGATTTATCAGTGACACTTTCCGAAGAAGCAATCAATAGTTGGGAGGACCTGACAAGCAACAGTCTTGAAACAGCCGGAGTTCAAGACATGGGATTAACTAAATCACAGCTACAAGTTTTTACCACAGATAATCAGCTAAACATCCGCAGCAGTAAGCCTGAATTTTTACCTGTTAATGCTCAGATTCTTGATATATCAGGAAAAGTAGTATCGAGCATCAGCCTGGAAAAGACGAGTGACCAAAGCTATCCTTTACAATTAAAGAAAGGTGTTTATCTAATCAGTTTCCTTACTGATAAAGGTAAAGTTACGATCCGATTTTTATTGTAGAAAACATTTGAAACAAGCTAACAGAAATAAATCTTCAGCGGATTACCTTAGGAAAAGATTATCCTAAGGTAATCACTGTGAATCGAATGCAGTCGTGTTTTGTTTCAGATTATTAATGCTGATAGGGCTATCTTAATGCTTTCACAGCTTCCTGTGCAGCCTGAATGGCAGGCTTTGGAGATATTTCATTTCCAACAGCACCTTTCATCCACAACTGCGGAATAATCCGGCCTTGTGTGAACGAACGATAGATCTCAGATGCAAAATCTTTTCCTTTGATGTATTCTCCAAATTGAAACTCTATAAGCTGACCAATAGGGTAGGCCGAAAGATAGAGAGGGTTGTCGATCATATGGCTGTAAACTGCCAAAATGGGAGCGTCCTTAATGCCAAAAACTGGTGCGAAATAGGCATTCCAAACTTCCAACGCAATGCGATTGACGGCAGCTTTCAACTGAGTCGCATCAGCACCCGGATTTTCATAAAGCCAACGCCAAACGCGGATATCAACAAGTGAAACACCCATTATTTCGTAGTTCGACCAGAAATTGTCCAATGCAGCAAGATGGCGGCTTTGCTCATTTTCTTGCTCCATACCCAGTAATTCCAGATCTCTCGCCTGAAAAACAAAAGCCAATGCCTCGGTGAAGGAGGTGTTTGGAACGCCATTAAGCAGGTAATAATCTACATTATGCAAGGTGATGGTTTGTTCAACATTATGTCCAAACTCATGAATAGCAATGTTATAGCCTTTGTAATCCATGCCATCAGCTCCAATTCGGGTGCGCAGTCGTGCCTTATCAGATTTCATTGCAGCACCCCAGGCATGGCCAGCACCACGAGATGGGTCGACTGTGATTTTTGATGCAATCGAAGTGGCTGAGTCATCAGGGAATCCTAATTGCTTCAAAATGTTAGGAAGATCTTTCTCAAAAGCAGCCTTGTTGGGATATTTCGATTTTAACAAAGCATCAACTTTACTGATGTCGATGGTGGAGCGGGTTTTAAAGCCGTCGTACCAAATATCCCATGGTTGCAATTTGCGACCAAGTCGTTTCTCAATGATTTTTGCCATATCTTTCAATACGGGACTTGAAACCAGCTCAATGAAAATAGCTTCAACGTCTTCCACAGGAATTTCCATATCGTCGTTGAACTTGCGTTGTATATAGTCGGGAAAATGAGGAGAATAGGAGTCGATGCGTTGTGTTGCCCTGAATAGATTTATAACTTGCTGGTAACGTGTGTCAGGTTCTGCATTCCATTTAATTTCTGCTCCTTGTTTAAAAACTTTATTCTCATAAGGATTCCACTGGAAATCAGGGCTGTTGATTATCTGTTGTGGAATTTCCTGACGTATGATGCGAAGCATTACTTCATAAATCATAGCTTGTTTGCTAAAACCCTCTTTGCTGGCGTATTGCGATTTTATTTCATCACGTAGGCCCCAATGGGAGATCAATTTCATCGAGGAAGGAAAAAGTGTTTTGCTCTTTTTGTCAACCAGATTACCAACATAAATATTATAATCAGAAATATAAGAATCAGCATCAGTGCTGGCTTGCGAATAATTCTGCAGCAGTTGCGCCGGAACACGTGATTTAAAAACATCACCCATACGGGCATAAGCCCATTCCAGCCGTGTCCAGTTGCCGCCAAATTGAGTTTTCTCTTTCAGGCTATAGAAAGGAAAGTTAAGTATGGTAACAAAAGCAAGTTTGTTGGCAAAAAAATCGTCGCTAAGATGTGCTCCAGGACTATAGCCTCCAAAAATTCGGTCAACGGCTAAAATCTCACCCTCATCCACATGAAGGGGAATTTTTAATCCAACACTCATTTTATTGTAACTTCCAAAAAGCAATTCAAGGTTGGTTTCAAACCGAAAGAAAATTGCTTCCCGCTCTGCTGCGTCTTTGGCTGAATAAGTCTGACAAAGACTCATGAAATCAGCTACATTGCCATCTCCTGATTGCCAGAAAGCAGCAGCCTGACGTACGCCTTTTTCTATTCTTTCATGCTGATCAACACTTGCTGCCGACTTTAGTTCAGCTACAACCTTGCTGATTGTTCCTTCCTCGATCATAGGTTTGAGTTGTTCCATTTGTTGAGATTGAGCTGGATATATACCTATATAGGTAAATAATACTGCTATAAAAAGAAACTTTTTCATTTTGGATAATTTTAGATTCCGTGAAATGCCATTTTGTAGTTCAGAATGCAAAAATAGTGTAATCCTTCTTAATTTCAGCGCGGATTAAACAGAACTATTGCAGCATCAAGACAAACAATTTTTGTACCCTGATAAAAAAGTGCTGAATCTCAAATAATGAACATAGTTTACTAATATCTTTGATGGCATATGGTTGCGGTTTTCAACAACCGATAAGGTATAGATTGATAACAACCAAAAAAAAACTCCGGGTCATTGGATCTAAATCAATGCCCGAAGCTATACTATTATTAAAAGAAGTGTATTAATCTAATTCAACTTCTTCTTCAGGCTCACAGTCGCAATTGAAGCTCTTGTTATACATTGTCATAGCTTTTAAACTCATCCCCATGCTCGAGAAACCCCCATCATGGAAAAGGTTTTGCATAGTGACTTTTTTGGTCAGATCCGAAAATAGTGTTATTGCATAGTCGGCACATTCTTCTGCTGTTGCATTGCCAAGAGGCGACATGCGCTCTGTAAAGTCAATCAAACCATCGAATCCTTTAACGCCGCTTCCAGCAGTAGTTTTTGTGGGTGATTGTGAGATAGTGTTTACTCTGATCTTGCGTTCGCGACCATAGATATACCCAAAACTGCGAGCTATGGATTCCAGTAATGCTTTGGCATCGGCCATATCATTGTAACCATACAATGTTCGTTGTGCTGCAACATATGAGAGCGCAACCACTGAACCCCACTCATTAATGGCGTCCATTTTGAATGCAATTTGCAACATCTTATGAAAAGAAATTGCTGAGATGTCCAGGGTTTTATTCAGGTATTCATAGTTCAAATCGTTGTATACGCGTTTCTTACGCACATTTAACGACATTCCGATGGAATGAAGGACAAAATCAACTTTTCCACCTAATATTTCCTGACTTTTTTCGAAAACAAGGGTCAGGTCTTTCACTGAGGTAGCATCAGCAGGAATAATTTCAGCGTTGCATTTAGCTGCCAATTCATCCAACTCACCAAAACGTAAAGCCGTTGGGGTGTTACTCAATGTGAAGATGGCTCCTTCTTCGTGTGCTCTTTCAGCAACTTTCCAGGCTATGGATTTGCTGTCAAGCGCCCCAAAAATGATTCCTCTTTTTCCTTTTAGCAATTGATATGCCATAACTTTTAAAATTTGTTAGCATTTGTTGTGTGTGGGCGCAAAGATACAAAAAGTGTCATATATGCATATTTTCATTAACATATAGGTAATCAGGTAATTATAAAAATTCCCTTTAATTATTCCAAGAAAATTTGATAAAAAAGTCAGAAACCACGCATCAATTCTTTCGCAGCTACCCGTGCAGCCGGTGTTATGATATCGTCACTCAACATACGTGCAATTTCTTCAATTCGTTGTTGTTCAGATAGTTGAATGATTAAACTTCGGGTACGTTTATCGTCGTCACGCTTGTAAACTAGTAAATGTTGTGCTGCTTTGCCTGCAATTTGAGGTAAATGTGTAATTGCAATCAATTGCATCTGGTGCGCCATAGTAGCCATTATTCGACCAACTTTAGCTGCTATATCTCCGGAAACGCCAGTGTCAATTTCATCAAAAATGATCGTAGGTATCATTTTCTTTCCTGAGGTTAAACTCTTGATAGCCAACATCAAACGTGAAATTTCACCACCTGAAGCCACTTTTGAAATATCTTCAGGTCGGTTGCCTTTATTGGCTGTGAACAGAAAGCGAAGATTGTCAGCTCCTGTTGGAGCGTAACCGTTTGCGGTTTCAAGTGCTGCCTCAAAGCGTCCGTTGGGCATTCCAAGCTGTGTTAAAAGCAACCTTACTGACCGTTCCATTTCTGGAATCAATTTTCTCCTCGCTTGACTTAAGTCGGATGCTTTTTCTTCAAGTTTTCTATCCAGTTGCTTCAGAGTTTTGGTAAGCTGGTCAATACTTAGGTCTTTCTTCTCAATCATTTCCAATTTGCGCTGAAGGTCATTTCTCACCTGTAAAAGTGCCTCAGGATCCGAAACCCGGTGTTTGATCATTAGTTGCCGGTAGGTCGAAATCCTGTTTTGAATTCTTTCCAGCTCTTCTGGCTCAAATTGTATCTTTGTTTCAGCAGTTTCTAAATCGGAAGTAATATCTTTAATTTCCACCAAAGTCGATTCCAACCGCTCAGCAAGTTGGTGCATATCAGGCAAATACCTGCCTGCTTTAAGGAGATATATCTGGGTATCACGAAGCATTTGTATAACATTTACATCTGCTCTGTTCAGTAATTCGACACTGGTAAAAAGGCTTACTCTAATCTCTTCGGCATGACTTAATGTCTCAGCTTTTTGATTCAACTCTCCAAATTCACCCTGTTGCAATTTTACTTTTACCAACTCGTCAAGCTGAAACTGGATTAACTCGAGTTCTGCCTGTGTATCCGAAGCCAGATTTTTTAGTTGTTGTAATTCAAACTTACACTGCTGCCATTTTTCATAGGTAGATATATACTCTTTTAGTTGTAAGTCGTTGTTAGCCAGACCATCGAGGATGCTTAACTGAAACGCTGACTCAGACAAATGCAAGGAATCGTGTTGAGAATGAATGTCAACAAGTTGTTCTCCTAAAGCTTTAAGGATTAGCAGATTGACCGGACTGTCGTTGATAAAGGCACGTGATTTGCCACTGACACTTATTTCACGAGTCAGTATGCATTCTGAGTCATAATCCAATTCGTTTTCACTGAAAAAGGCTTGAAGGGGAAGATTTGTGATGTCGAAAACTGCTTCTACAAGACACTTTGAGTTTTTATCATGAAGCACGTTGGAGTCTGCGCGAGCCCCTAAAACGAGCCCTAAAGCACCAAGCAAAATTGATTTCCCAGCTCCGGTTTCGCCGGTAATCACAGTAAAACCCGACTTGAATTCTATTTCAAGGTGCTCGATAAGGGCATAATTTGTGATTCGCAGACGGCGCAACAT
This sequence comes from uncultured Lentimicrobiaceae bacterium, assembly GCA_964463695.1. Taxonomy (GTDB): domain Bacteria; phylum Bacteroidota; class Bacteroidia; order Bacteroidales; family F082; genus JALNZU01. The sequence goes on from CAYXCZ010000011.1 coordinate 21,589, forward strand.
AAAAATTCAGGCTTTAGCGCAAAAGTAATTATTCTTGAGCTATTGTCCTAATTGGCCAGGATTTTTTCGTACTTCGAAGCATTGGCAGGGTCAACTTCCCGCATAATATTTGCGACTTTGGTTTTTTCCTGCGGGCTGCCTTTTGAGAAAATATTAATAATTTCATCCCGCTTGGCATCTGTTAGCAACTGTAAAAAGAATAAATCAGAGCGTGATTTCTTGGCTTGTTCTAAGTAAGATAGCGATGCAGCAATAGCAGCCCTTCCTTCATCCTGGTTGTCTGACATAACGTCAAGTCCCTGACGGTGATATTCGTAGAGAAATTGACGCAGCATTCTGTAGGATGGATTCCTGAGGTTTTCAACCAGCCAATAGCGATTTCTGTTCCCGTCGAAGGCTTTCCATCCCCTCTCGTTTGCGTTCTGAGCACTGTTAACGATATTTTCGGCTGCCGTATAGAATGAATCTCCTCCATTGGGTGAGAAACTATCAAAATCCAATCCCAACATAATGTACGCATAATATGCAAATACAGCTGTCAGATTGGAGTTGAATGAATTCTCAGAAAACTCCAGAGGTTGTGATTCCAGATATTTGAATTGAACATTCTCATCAATAAAGTTCAGTTGTACTGAATTATAGGAAGTTTTATAAATTGGCCTCTGTAAAACAACATTGAGTGTACCCTTATATTCATCCGATGATAAGCGTTCGCGCACAGTGAGCATCATAGTGCACTCAATACGTTCCAGATTTTTTATCGATGCGTTAGTCCATTTGCGGTTATTCATGAATTCATACAAAGCAGATTGCAATGACTCAAAGACACGTCTGTCGGTGCCTTCGATAGTTGGAGCATTAACGCTTATGTTAACAAGAAATTCCTGACTGTATCCTTTGCTGATCAGCAAGATGGCCATAAAAAACATTACAACTACTTTTTTCATTTGCAGCAGAAGATATTAAGTGTGTGTGTATAAACTGTTTTTAGGTCGTCTTATTGTTTGAAATCCCTAAAAGATGAGCCACAGCATCTGATATATCCATAGCAATAGCTTTTTTGGGTTTTAGTGGAATTTCGGTTTGCTGTTCATTTTTGTCAATCAGAGTCACCTTATTGGTATCGTGTTTGAAGCCTGCACCTGCATCTGACAGCACATTTAGAACAATAAGATCCAGATTTTTCGACCTTAACTTATGTAAAGCATTGGAAGTACCATTGTCTGTTTCAAGTGCAAAGCCTACAAGTAATTGATCTTCAGTTTTTAGCTCACCTAACTTTTTGAGGATATCCGTAGTGCGTTCCAAAACCAGCGACCACTCGTTTTCATTTTTCTTTATCTTGAAATCTGAAGCTTTTTTAGGTTTATAGTCGGCAACAGCAGCACTCATTATTGCTATATGACAATCCTGAAAATGAAATAAACACTGATCCAGCATTTCTTCGGCACTGGTAACAGGATATACAGTAATGTTTCTATGAGTTGCTGTCAAATCGGTTGGTCCGAGAACTAAGTGAACATCAGCACCTTGTTCGGCAAAAACCCTTGCCATTGCTATGCCCATTTTACCCGAACTATGATTCCCTATAAACCTGACCGGATCAATTGCTTCAAACGTAGGGCCAGCTGAAATCAGAACCTTTTTTCCTGAAAACCTCTGATGAGTTTTAAAATGTTCCTTTATGAGGTTGAAGATGACCTCAGGTTCTTCCATTCGTCCTTCACCACATAAACCACTGGCAAGCTCACCGCTTGTTGCTGCAATAAGTTGATGGCCTCTTTGCTTCAATAGCTCAATATTGTGTTGTGTGGCTGAATGTTTATACATGTCAAGATCCATTGCTGGAGCAAGCATAACATGACAACGGGCTGAAAGATATACGGTTAAAAGGTAATTATCAGCTAATCCCTGCGCGATTTTTGCTAGGGTATTTGCTGTTACGGGGGCAATAATAAATACGTCTGCCCAAAGTCCTAAATCTACATGACTATTCCATGCACCGGTTTCCTTATCAAAAAATCCTGTATGAACGGGATGTCCGGAGAGGGTTGCGAGGGTAAGGGGAGTAACAAAGTCCAAAGCAGCAGGAGTGAGAATCACCTGAACATCAGCACCGGCCTTTTTTAAAAGGCGAATCAAAAGAGGAATTTTATAAGCAGCAATTCCACCTGTGATTCCTATCAGGATTTTCTTTCCATGCAGCATGGGGTTGGGTGTTAATTAAAAATCGCTGTTCTCCTTGTGGGGGTTACGATAATAAATCTGATCGTTGAGAAACTCATGAACAGCGATAAGTGTTGGCTTTGGCAATTTTTCGTAAAATTTAGCCAGCTCAATCTGTTCGCGGTTCTCGAAAATTTCTTCTAAATTGTCGGATGAAGAGCTGAATTCGGAAATTTTCTTCCCTAACTCCTCTTTCAATTCAGTTGAAATCTGATTGGCACGTTTGGATAAAATGGCTACCGTTTCATAAATATTACCTGTTCCTTTATAAAACTGGTCTTTCTGACGGGTAACAGCAGTGTTCTCCGTTTTGATTTTCTTAAAATCCATATTGAATGCGGGTTAATTTACAATTTTTTTTCTGGCCTTTTCGTGAATTGGTTCCAGAGCTTTTATATACTGACTTTCAGGGTATTGAAATCGAAGGTTATTGTATGACTCAACAGCTGCTTCGTAGCGTTCGCGCTGCTTTTCGGGAATGCTTTTTTCAGCGTATTCGTAATTGGCGAGCACCATATTTTGAAACACTTCTTCACCACGATCCGTGTCTGGAAAGCGCTTTAGCAGATTCTGGAATGAAGTGATAGCGGCCTGATAATCACGCATCCTGAAATACAACAATGCGATGTTGTAATCTTTTTCTTCCAGCTTTGCCCGAAGGTCGTCAATTAACTTATTGCTCTCTGAAACACGTTCGCTTTTAGGATATTGATCAGCAAATGCTTGTAATTCCTTGATAGCCAAATAGGTGTTTGATTGATCAAGGCTCGGACGTGGTGAATCGAGATAGTAACAGTAGGCATTCATAAACATACATTCCTCTGCTCGTGCCGATGTTGGATATGTTTGTGCATGCTTTTTAAAATAGAAGCTCGCTACGGTGTAATCTTTAAGGTTGTAATAGCAATAAGCCATTCTATAACTGATTTCTTCACCTTTATTTGTTCCTCGGTATGCTGCCTGAAGCAAATCAAAAAGTTCAAGGGAACGTGTGTAATCCTTCTTTTCGTATAAATCCATGGCTGTTTCATACTTTACCTCATTATCGGTGCTCTTAAGCAATTTTTGATATTTGCTACAGGAACTGATACTGAAAAGCAGGAAAATGACAACCGGGATGAGCAGTTTTTTAATCATGGCGCAAAATTACATATTTTTTGTGTTGGCGCAAACGCTTTGAGTATGTTTTTATTATCGGTATAAATGCTAAAAATTCATAAGATCAATGAAGTCACAACTAGTTTCTTTTAAACTCATATAGCGCTTTTGCGATACATTTTATTACTTTTGCACCTTTAATAATACAGTATTATTTTATGGACGTATTTGATAAATGTACCATTAATATGGGACCTCTTGGTCAGTATGCTGATCAGACAGAGGGATATTTTATGTTTCCCAAGCTCGAAGGTGATATCAGCAATCGTATGATATTCAGAGGCAAGGATCGTTTAATCTGGAGTCTTAACAATTATCTTGGGTTAGCCAACCATCCAGCTGTTCGGAAAGCTGACGCTGATGCAGCCGCTCAGTTCGGGATGGCATATCCAATGGGAGCCCGCATGATGTCGGGACAAAGTAATTACCATGAGCAACTTGAGCGTGAACTTGCTGCTTTTGTTGGTCGTGAGTCAGCTTATTTGCTCAATTATGGTTATCAAGGAATGGTTTCTGTAATTAATTCGATGGTTGACCGTAAGGATGTAATCGTTTATGACTCTGAAGCTCATGCATGTATAATTGATGGCATGCGTTTACACTTTGGGAAACGTTTTGTTTATCCGCACAATAATATTGAAAATCTTGAAATACAATTACGTCGTGCCAAAAGGATGACCGACGAAACCGGCGGAGGTATTTTAGTTATCACCGAGGGTGTATACGGTATGTCTGGTGACCTTGGAAAATTAAAGGAAATTGTTGCTTTGAAAGCTAAGTATCCATTCCGGTTGCTCGTCGACGATGCTCACGGATTTGGCACGATGGGAGCTACCGGCGCAGGAACCGACGAGCATTTTGGCGTTCAAAAAGATGTTGATCTGTATTTCGGAACTTTTGCTAAATCGATGGCAGGAATTGGTGGCTTTATCGCTGGTGAGAAAAAAGTGATAAAGTACCTTATGTACAATATGCGTTCACAGATTTTTGCCAAATCATTACCAATGCCTATGGTAATTGGGGCTCTCAAACGTTTAGATATGATACGTACTGAGCCTGAACACCGTGAGAAACTATGGACAATTGTTCATGCTCTTCAAAATGGTCTTAAAGAAGCAGGTTTGGATATTGGGAACACTGAATCTCCAGTTACTCCGGTTATGCTTAACGGGACAGTAGGTGAAGCCACCCAAATTACCTTTGACCTACGGGAGAACTACAATATCTTTTGCTCAATTGTTTCATATCCAGTTGTGCCAAAAGGCATTATTCTGCTTCGTCTTATACCTACCGCAGTACACACACTTGAAGATGTAAAATATACCATCAAAGCCTTTATTGAAGTTAAGGAAAAGCTTGATAACAAGGCTTATTCGGAACAGATGGCTGAGATATAAATTAATTTTTTTTATAAAAGCCTGTCCTGTTAGGACAGGCTTTTTTGTACCTTGCGGAAGTAAAGAGAATAAAATGTCAGGTTTAACAAGAGAAAATTTCTGGATTATTACAATTAATTCCCTCTCATCTTTTGTGTTGGCTTACTTGGTTATTTTTTATACTAACCAACTTAGTTTTGTATTGACGGCAGGAATGTTCGATTATTCACTTACGGTTGATTATGCCACTTACTTTTTCCATATCGAACCCTATCAATGGACACATGATGCAGTTTTTTTAATTTTCTCGTCTGGTTACATTTTAACATTCATACTTGGCCTATTGTCTTTATTGGCCTTTTTTAATTTAATAGGTGAGTCGATACCAGTTAAAGTTTTCTTTTTTTGGATGGTACTTCACAGCAGTAATTTTGTTTTTGGAGGACTTCTGTTAGGAAATCTTCTCACCGAAGGTATCGGTCATGTTTTTAATTGGATGTACTTATTGGATACCCCACGTATGATTATCTCCATTATTGGATTCTTTGGGCTGTTGATTACAGCTCTTTTCTCTGCAAGGATGGTTGCCGTGTCTTCAGATGCTTATTTCACAAAGTTTAACGACAAAATTGCACCTTTCTTTATTACAGCTCAAGTGATTGTCCCATACCTTATTGGCTCTGTAATAATCTATTTATATTTTTATCCGAAGAACATGTTTCACGAACGTTATGGATGGATTGTTCTGGGAGTAATGTTGTTAATTTTTTTCCTCCGTTCGAGATTTTCTGATGACTTACTCTTCGAAGAAGATGATAGCAGACAGATTCGCCCCATGCGTGGACTTGTTTGGTTTACTGCAATTACCTTAATAGCAACGAGGATTTTATTTAATAATGGATTTACAATCAATTGGTAACAAGTAAATTAATAAAAAAGCCGGCTCTCAATCGGGAGCCGGCTTTTTTTATCTTTATGGATTATTCATCTGGCATATCATGCGTAAGATTTTTTTCACGAATGCCTACCATCTCTTCAAGCATATCTGTCGTCACTGATTTTGGTCTTTCCAATGGATACAGCAGTGCTCGATCCCATATAAGATTAGCAAGAATACCAATTGATCTTCCAATTCCAAACAAGACGGTATAGAAGTCATATTCCGTGACTCCGTAATGCCATTGGATTACGCCCGACTGAGCGTCCACATTAGGCCAAGGGTTTTTCGCTTTTCCTTGTTCCTGCAAAATTGGTGGAACAACTTTGTAAAGCAAATCAACATATTTAAAAATTGGATCTTCGGTAAGATGTTTCAAACTAAACTCACGTTGAACCATATATCTGGGGTCGGTTTTGCGTAAAACAGCATGACCGAAACCAGGTATTACCTGTCCGCTATGCAATGTATCCCAAACATATTGACGCATCTCATCTTCTGTTGGAGTTTGTCCGCCCATTTTGTCCATCAAGTCCTGTAACCAACGCAAAACTTCCTGATTTGCTAAGCCGTGTAATGGACCAGCAAGTCCATTGATCATGGCAGATGTAGATAGATAAACATCAGATAATGAGCTTCCTACAAGGTGAGCAGTGTGTGCGCTAACGTTGCCGCTTTCGTGGTCAGCATGAATAATAAAATGCATTCTTGCAACATCATCATAAGGCTTTTGTTTACCCATCATATGTGCAAAGTTGGCTCCAAAATCCAGGTCAGGGTTTCCTACGATGCGTTTGCCATCACGATATAGTTTTGCATAAATGTAAGAGCCAATTTCAGGTAATTTGGCAAGTAGATTAAGTGAATCTTCATACATCGGATCCCAATAATCCATTTTGTTTATTCCTGCTTTGTATTTCTTGGCAAAAAAAGATTCTCTTGCCATAGCAAGAATTGCCGAAGAAAACATAGCCATAGGATGACTGCAGCATGGCCAGGCGTCAATTACTTCATAAACATACCTTGGAAGGATTCTGCGTTTGGAAAACTCATCAACAAGATCTAATACCTGCGATTCGTTTGGAACATCACCAGTGAGCAACAGATGAAGTAAGCCTTCTACATAAGGCATTTCTGCATTTTTTGGTTTAGGAAGAAGTTCAAACACTTCAGGAAGCGTATATCCACGATATCTTATGCCTTCTTTTGGATCAAGGTATGAAATGTCGGTAACCAGACATTTGATCCCTCTCATCCCGCCAATGATTTGGTTAACAGTTACTTTGTCAACAACAACATTACCATAATCTTCGAGTAACGTTTTTGTTCGTGGACGCCATTCGTGAATCTTGTCCTTTAAAATACTTTTCAGGTTTGACATATACTATTTGTTTAAATTATTAGCGTGACAAGTGGTTTTTTAACTCCTGATTTATTGCTTCCAGAAAATCTTCTGTGTAAAGATAGTGCTCAGTTTTCAAATTGTTGCCATGAACCAGCATCGCCAGGTCTTTGGTCATCTTTCCTGATTCAACGGTTGAGATACAAGCTGATTCAAGTGTTTTGGTAAAGTGCAAAAGCGCTTCGTTGTTGTCAAGTTTTGCGCGGTGAGCTAAGCCACGTGTCCATGCAAAAATACTCGCAATTGGATTTGTTGAAGTTGGATTTCCTTTTTGATGCTCCCTGAAATGCCTTGTTACAGTTCCATGTGCAGCTTCTGCTTCTACGGTTTTTCCATCGGGAGTAATCAACACTGATGTCATAAGTCCTAATGAACCAAAACCTTGTGCAAGTGTATCCGACTGAACGTCTCCATCATAATTCTTACATGCCCAGACAAATTTCCCACTCCACTTGAGTGCAGCAGCAACCATATCATCAATCAGGCGGTGCTCATAAACAATCCCCTTAGCTTTAAACTGCTCCACATAATGGTTTTGATAAACCTCTTCAAAAATATCTTTGAAGCGGCCGTCATATTTTTTTAAGATAGTATTCTTGGTCGATAGATACAGAGGCCATCCTTTTTGAAGGGCCATATTAAAGCAGGAATGTGCAAATCCGGTAATTGAAGGATCTGTATTGTACATTGCAAGGGCAACTCCATCATCCTGAAAGTTATACACCTCAAAATGCTGCACATTACCACCATCTTCCGGTGTGAATGTGATGGTAAGCTTTCCCTTTCCCTTGGTAACAAAATCAGTAGCTCGATATTGATCTCCAAAGGCGTGACGTCCGATCACAATTGGGTATTTCCAGCCTGGTACAAGACGTGGGATATTGTGGATGATTATTGGTTCCCTGAAAACTGTTCCGTCAAGAATGTTGCGGATAGTTCCATTGGGTGATTTATACATTTCTTGCAACCCAAATTCTTTCACTCTGTTTTCGTCGGGAGTAATTGTGGCACATTTAATTCCGACATTATACTGTAAAATTGCTTTGGCGGCATCTACTGTTACCTGATCCTTTGTCGCGTCTCTGTGTTCCATGCCTAAATCATAATACTTAATGTCAAGGTCAAGGTACGGGAGGATAAGTTTCTCTTTGATAAATTTCCAGATGACACGCGTCATTTCATCACCATCGAGCTCCACTACCGGATTGGCAACTTTGATTTTTGTCATGTTTTAAAAGGTTTAAATGTTTAAAAGTATATACGTTGATGCTTACATAATTCAAACGCTAAAAATACAAAAATCTTTTAATCCTGATTCCGCAATCGTTTTCAATCTGTTATTTTTTCTTTTGTATAAATAACAAGTTTAGCAATAGATATAAAATGTCTTTTTAATAAAGTGATGAAAATCACCAATGCTGAAATTTCTCGTAAATAACCAATTGATAATGTGATAAATAATAATCCTTATTAAGCCTCATTTCATTTTTAGAAGAATGTAAAATGAGTCTTATCTACGTTATCAAAAAAAATAATTATGCTTAAAGCTAAAATTTCAGGTATCTTAGCTTTAGAAATGTAACCATTTTGATAGAATTGCGTCTTTAGTTTATTCTTACAAATGAAATTATATGGAAAATAACTATGAGCCCTGGCGTCGTAGCCGGAATAAAGTGATCGCAGGTGTCTGCGGCGGTATCGCTGAAAAATTCAAAATCGATCCTGTTGTAGTAAGGTTGATTTTTGTGCTGCTGCTGATTTTTGGCGGTGGCGGATTATTAGCCTACATCATTTTATGGATTGTACTTCCTGAAGCTCCCTGGGTAATGCCCGGAAAAACTGAATCTTTTGACAAAGGTGTAACTGATGAGCCTGTTATGGACAATACAGAGCCAGTGAACCCTGAAAAAACGCAGCAAGCATCACGTACTCAGTTAGTATTAGGCTTGATAATGATTGGTGTGGGTGGTCTTTTTTTAGTTGCCGCTTTTATACCAAGTTTTAATGTGCATGATTTGTGGCCACTTGCGTTGATCGTTTTTGGTCTTTTTTTATTAAAACCAGCAAAATTTAATTAAGTCAGAACTGTATGAAACATTCAAATATTTTTTGGGGAACACTGCTTGTAAGTGTTGGATTTCTTTTGCTTTTCGATCGCCTCGACATGCTATCTTTTGATTGGTGGGCTTTTGGAAAATTATGGCCTTTCCTAATCATCCTTTGGGGTGTTTCGATTTTGCCAGTTCAGGGAATCATTAAAATTGTTCTGGCACTGGTTGTAGCAGCGGGAAGCATATTTATGTATTCTCAAAATGCAGAGCCAAGGGAGCATCGTAAAAATTACAGTTATCATTTCGATGATGAGGACGAAAATAATGATACCACTACCTATAGAGATGAGCGCACTGATCAATCGTTCAACGAACCTTATAATCCTGAAATAACGAAAGCCAGATTGGAAATGGATGCTGGTGCGGGCTCTTTTGTGTTGCAGGGATCAACAGGGGAACTCATCTTTGCTGAGAACAAAGGCTTTGGGAATCAGTTCAACTTTAAGGTTGAGGCCATGGATGGTGAGGCAAAAATCCTTGTTAAACAACAGTCAGATATTAAGTTAGGAAAAAATCAGGGCAACAAGTTTAACCTGATGCTAAACACCCAGCCAGTTTGGGAATTTGATTTTGATATCGGCGCTGCAGAATTCGATTTCGATCTCTCGAACCATAAAGTCAGCAAATTGGATATAGATGGCGGAGCAGCCTCTATTGAACTGAAAATTGGTGAATTACTACATGAAACTGATATTAGCATTGATGCAGGAGCTTCTTCAATAGAAATTCGTATTCCTGCTGAAGCTGGCTGTCGTATTTTGGGCACAACGGTTCTGTCAAGTAGAAACCTCGACGGATTTGATAAAATTGATAAAGGACATTATGAAACTGCCAATTTCGCTAACGCCACTCAAAAAATTCGTATTCGGGTTGATGCAGCAGTTTCCAGTTTTTCAGTAATCAGGGAAGAATGATGTAACTATCAATTAACCAGCTACTTTGAAAACTGTTGAATTCCGCTTCAAGGCTTTCGATCGAATCATTGTAACATAATGCGTCGAACGTTTTAATTCGTTCAGTATTTCAACAGCCTTGTCAAAATTGCCCTTAAGTCGGTATAACTCTGCCAGATATACCTTGTCAACTTCTTTGTCCTGTGCTGATCGAAGAATATCAATAATACGTTTAATATTGGATTTGTATGACAAGGTATATTTTAAGAAATAAAATTTCTCAATAAGCCGGTGATTACGTTCATGCCTCCATGTGTCATAGCTGATTTTTCCTTTCAGGAAATCAAGAAAAGTGAAGGAGTAGTTCCTCCTTATGAGGTCGTTATAGGCCCAAAGTAAGGATTTTCTTAAATAAATTTCCTGTTTTGAGTTGAGTGGCCGAAGGTATGTCAGCAGTTGAGTGAAATGTTGAATTAGTGCAATTTTCCCTTGACTCCTGTTAGGGTTTGCGCCAAACAAATACCACGAGCTAAAGGGGTATATTGCAACCTTGTCTGCTCGTTCATTAGTAATATGGCCCGAAACTTCTACAAATGTGGTTTCATCCTTCCAAAATATATGACTACATGATGGACATTGTACTATTAATTGGGGTTCAGAAAGTAGCTCATCACAAATCATTTTACCATCAGAATACAGTTCGGTGCAGTTTATTCCCAAACTTTCGTGAGTTTTTCCTGAAAGAATAGCATTGCAAACCGGACATTTAATATAAAACTTATGAAGCGAATTCATCTGGATATGATTATTGATGGCAAAAGTAGCTATTTTACTGTCTCTGCAAATAATGCTTTAAATTGATTTCTTTGTTTTTTTATGATACATGTTTTCAGATCGTTAAATTGTATTTCATACGATTTATTTTATTTCCGCATAAAAATTTCATTTTTAGCTTAACGGGTTTTTTGAATTTATTATGGTTACTAATTGTTTAAAAAACAAATTATTACGAAATAATTGTTCATTTTTTTGATGTGGTTATATTACTGAACGGAAAAAGATTCTACTTTTACCGCCTCAAACACAGAAGTAATGCACACTGCAACCTCTTTTTACTTTTATTATTTTTATTTTGGACCTCGTGTCAAAAGGGTAGGGTATGCATAGTTAACAGAAAAAAATTGCGATAATCCTGCCCTTAAGGCGGGATTTTTTTTTAAAACAAATTGACATTGAAAAAAAAGAAAGTATTGATACAGGGAATTGAGGGATCCAATCATCACCTTGCTGCCCTCGCTTATTTTGCTGAAGAAACTATTGAAGTTGAAGCTTGCAATAGTTTTAGGGAGCTCTTTGCCCGTCTGAATTCAAGAAGTGAATTTGTGGGTCTTGTGGCCATGGAAAATACGCTGGCTGGCAGCCTGCTTGGAAATTATACCTTGCTGCGACAATCGGGCAAACGTGTTTTGGGAGAATACAAAATGCGGATCAGTCACCACTTACTTGCTTTACAAGGCCAGCAAATGACAGATCTTCAGGAGGTTCATTCTCATCCGATGGCTCTGGCGCAATGTGAGGATTTTTTGCTTCAGCATCCATTTATCCGACTGGTTGAAAGTGAAGACACCGCTTTGAGCGCAAAAATCATCCAGCAACAGCAAATTAAAGGAAGAGCTGCTATTGCTTCGATGCTGGCAGGTGAGTTATTTGGATTGGAGTTAATGGCAGAGAATATTGAAACTAACCCACATAATTTTACACGCTTTCTGGTAATTGGTAACGAAGATGGTCCACCTCTTAATTTGCCTGAGGAAGGCTGGCGTTTGGATAAGTCTTCACTCGTTTTCTCATTGCCTCATGAATCGGGTAGTCTGTCTAAAATATTGAGCATGCTATCGTATTTTAGTCTGAACCTCACGAAGATCCAGTCCTTACCCGTGGTTGGCAGAGAGTGGGAGTACTTGTTTTATGTTGATTTCACCTTTTCAGATTATGCATTGTACAATGCAGCACTCGAAGCTATAAAACCATTTTGCCAGAACCTTCAGGTTTTAGGTGAATACCAAACTCACGAAAGCAGGATTCAACAAACATTCAAAACAGATATTCAATCATCATACCTTCATGAAAAACGAGCATAATTTGAAAATTCAGGCAGCCAACCGCACGACTCTTGTTGATGAATACTATTTCTCGACAAAACTTCAGGAAATACAGCAGATGCGCCAAAGTGGAAAAGATATAATAAATCTTGGGATTGGAAGCCCTGATCAGGCACCACATCCCGAAGTTATAAAAAGTTTGGAGCATTCAGCCTGGCAAAATGAAAATCATGGTTATCAGAGTTATAAGGGTACTGATGCCTTACGTGATGCTTTTGCATCATGGTATTTCAGGTACTTTGGAGTCGTTTTGAACCCTGATAATGAGATTCTGCCCTTAATGGGATCTAAGGAAGGTATCATGCATATCTCCATGGCTTTTCTTGATCCAGGGGATGAAGTACTGATTCCTAATCCGGGCTATCCTACCTATTCGTCAGTGACAAAAATTGTCGGAGCTACTCCTGTCTATTATGAATTGGATGCGTCATCTAATTGGTTACCTGATCTTGATGCTTTAGAACAATCAGATCTGTCAAAGGTGAAACTAATGTGGATCAATTACCCGCATATGCCAAGTGGTGCAACTGCAACAAGAGAGTTCTTCGAGTCAGTAATTGCTTTTGGAAAACGTAATAACATATTGATAATCAATGATAATCCATACGCTTTTGTTTTAAATGCTGCTCCAATGAGTTTGCTTTCTGTTGATGGAAGTAAAGAGATTGCTTTGGAGCTTAATTCACTCAGTAAGTCACATAATATGCCCGGATGGCGGATGGGAATGGTGGCAGGTCATTCGCATTATATCCAGCAAATATTAAAAATTAAGAGTAATATGGATTCAGGTATGTTTCGCCCTTTGCAAGATGCCGCTGTCACAGCATTACAATTGAACGAAGAATGGTATCAGTATATCAACAAGATTTATCTGGAACGCAAAATAATCGTTCATCAATTATTTGATGCATTAAAATGCTCGTATCAAGTACCCCAGAGTGGTTTATTTGTTTGGGCAAAAGTCCCTGATGATATTCAGAGTGCAGTTGAACTTTCCGACACCTTATTATATAACACACATATTTTTGTAACACCTGGTTTTATTTTCGGCAGCAAAGGAGATAGATACCTTAGAATTTCGCTTTGTGCTGATAAATCCCGTTTGAAGCAAGCTTTAGAACGTATTAATAATCAACTAAAAAACTAAATAGCATGAAAAACATTGAAGTGAAACCATGGGCATTGCAAGGCTTTGACATGAAAAAGCCAATCATTATTGCAGGACCATGCAGTGCTGAGACTGAAGAACAAACATTAACGACAGCACGGCAATTGGCGGCACAGGGAATTAAACTTTTCAGGGCAGGTATCTGGAAGCCCCGAACAAGGCCAGGAGCTTTCGAAGGTGTTGGAACGGCCGGCCTTCCATGGCTTCAGAAAGTTAAAAAAGAAACAGGGATGTTTGTTGGCACAGAAGTGGCAAGCGCACAGCATGTGTTTGAGGCACTTAAATATGGTATTGACATCATTTGGGTTGGAGCACGCACTACAGCCAACCCTTTTGCTGTTCAGGAAATTGCCGATGCCTTGAAAGGTGCTGATATACCGGTACTTGTAAAAAATCCTATCAATCCCGATATTGATTTATGGATAGGTGCAATTGAGCGAATCAGTCAGGCTGGAATCACACAGTTGGCAGCTATTCATCGGGGATTTAGTACCTATGCACAGACAGAATACAGGAATCATCCACAATGGCTGATACCAATGGAATTACGAAGAAGGATGCCGCAGATTCCAATTATTACGGACCCCAGCCACATCTCCGGAAAAAGAAGCTTGCTACAGGAAGTTAGTCAGCAAGCAATGGACCTTAACTTCGACGGACTGATTATTGAATCACATTGTAATCCTGATAAGGCATGGAGCGATGCGAAACAGCAGATAAATCCGGAGGAACTTCAAATGCTGCTGAAATCACTAACTTACCGAAATCCATCCATTGCAAACGTACCGCGTACCCTGCTTGATGATTTACGTATCAGAATTGATGATATTGATAATCAACTTATTGACTTACTTCGTGATCGTATGAATATTTCACGTCAGATTGGTGTTTACAAGCAGGAAAACAATATCACTATTTTGCAATCACGCAGGTACAACGAAATCATAAGGGATCGAAACGAGAAGGCTGAGAAGAAAGGTCTAAATCCTGAATTTGTTAGCAGGGTATTTGAGTCAATACATGAAGAGTCGGTTCTGCAGCAAAGTATCGTGATGAATAAAAAACAAGTCAATCACTAAACCGGATTCTCTGATATGAAAATTCTAATACTTGGAGCAGGAAAGATGGGTGTTTGGTTGAGCGATGCACTCTGCCTGCAGCACGAAGTAGCCGTTTTCGACAAGGATATTTCGCGGCTTCGTTATGTTTTCAATACCATAAGGCTAACAAAACTGGAAGAGATTACAGATTTTGAACCTGAACTTTTGATTAACGCTGTAAACCTTCAACACACTCAGAAAGCTTTTGAAGATGTTGAAGCTTTCTTGCCGGAAAAGTGTATTATAGCTGATATCGCCTCGGTAAAAAATGGCCTTAAAAAATATTATTCCGGGTTGAGTCGGCCTTTTGTTTCGGTTCATCCCATGTTTGGACCAACTTTTGCCAGTTTAAATAACCTTTCAAATCATCATGCAATAATTATCAGCGAATCGTGTGAAAGCGGGAAACATTTTTTCAGAAGTTTTTTTACTAGTTTAGGGGTTCATTTGCACGATTATACCTTTGAGGAACATGATCAGACAATTGCTTATTCTCTTTCAGTGCCTTTCGCCTCTACACTTGTTTTTGGGGCAAATATGAAACATCAGAAGGCACCCGGAACGACTTTTGAGAAACATCTGAACATTGCAAGAGGCTTGTTGTCGGAAGACGATCATCTGCTGGCTGAAATTTTATTTAATAAGTACACTGCTCCTCAACTCAAGCAAATTCATTCCTCACTAGCGGCATTAATTACGATTGTAGAACAGAGAGATACGGCTGAGATGCAGGCTTTTTTGCAACAGGTTAGACTTAATCTTTCAGAAGGGTAAAGTCTCTCTTTATTATTGATCTTTAGAAATTTAGAAGCATATCGCAGATGTTTTTATTTTTTGGATAGCTTTCCCATAGTTTAGAATCATTCTGTTTTAACGCAATCGATTGTGGAGTTGAGGTAGTTTGTTATTTTTGTAACATTCAATTACAACGAACGCAACGTATTATAATGTGTTATGGAAAAATTATTACTGCTTGGAGATGAAGCAATTGCTCAGGCAGCTATAGATGCCGGAATGTCAGGTATTTATGCTTACCCGGGCACCCCCTCCACCGAAATTATGGAATATGTTCAGGCATCGCCTGAAGCTAAGGCGCATCACATTCGCTCATTATGGTCTGCCAATGAGAAAACGGCCATGGAGACTGCATTAGGGATGTCGTATGCTGGTAAAAGGGCCATGGTTTGCATGAAACATGTGGGTCTTAATGTAGCTGCCGATGCCTTCATCAATGCTGCTATTACAGGAGCGAATGGAGGGTTGATAGTGGTTTCTGCCGACGATCCCTCGATGCATTCTTCTCAGAATGAACAGGATTCACGCTTTTATGGCAAATTTGCTCTAATCCCGATTCTTGAACCTGCCAATCAGCAAGAGGCTTATGATATGGTTCATTATGGCTTTCAGCTTTCAGAAGATTTGCATGTGCCTGTTTTGCTTCGAATTACAACAAGACTGGCGCATTCACGCACAGGAATTCAACGATTGGAGCGAAGAGACCAGAATACCTTGAGGCTTCCATCAAATCTTAAACAGTTTATCTTATTGCCTTCAATAGCCAGAAAGCAGTATCGGGAACTTTTAACAAAACAAAGTCATTTTGAAGCAGCTTCTGACATCTCAGATTTTAACCGCTATTATGATCATGCGGATAAAAAAACCGGAATCATTGCCTGCGGGTTAGCATTCAATTACTTGATTGAGAATTTTCCGGGACATGTAGTGCCTCATCCTGTTCTTAAAATCGGACAATATCCTGTTCCCCGCGATGCTGTGAATCTTTTGTACGAAAGCTGTGAAGAAATTCTCGTGCTGGAAGACGGCTATCCAATCATTGAAGAGCTGTTGAAGGGAATGCTCAACAAGGGTAAAAAAATCAAAGGCAGACTTGACGGTACTTTACCCAGAGATGGCGAATTAAGTCCTGCAATTGTTAGCGAAGCATTGGGAATTCCTCATTTCAGGGGAAATGAAGTTCCTTCAATTGTAAAAAACAGGCCTCCCCGTTTATGTGATGGTTGTGGGCATAATGATGCTTTTTTGGCTTTAAATGAAGCGTTGGAGATTTATGGAAGGGGACGTGTTTTCAGTGATATCGGTTGTTATACACTCAGTGCGCTCGAACCGCTTGAATCTATTAACAGCTGTGTCGATATGGGGGCCTCCATTACGATGGCAATTGGTGCTGCAGATGCCGGCCTTGTTCCTGCTGTTGCTGCTATTGGAGATTCAACTTTCACACATTCCGGTATCACCGGTTTGTTAGATGCTATAAACAATAACTCTCCGATCACGGTTCTTATACTGGATAATTCAACAACAGGTATGACAGGTGGACAAACATCCTCAGCATACGGAAAAGTAGAAGATATTTGTCGCGGCTTGGGAGTCAGCGATGATCATATCCACATAATTAAGCCACTCAGAAAACATCATGAAGAGAATATGGCGATCATTCAAAAAGAACTGGCTTACAATGGGGTTTCAGTAATAATCCCACGAAGGGAATGTATTCAAACCCTCAATCGAAAAATGCGTCAAAAGGCCAAAGTTAAATCCATGGAAGTGCCTTCATAAGCCACTTTTCTAAATGAAAGTTATTGATTATGAAAAAAGATATCATTCTTGCCGGTGTCGGTGGACAAGGAATTTTAAGCATTGCGGCTTGTATCGGAATGGCTGCATTGGATGAAGGGTTGTTTTTGAAACAGGCCGAAGTTCATGGTATGAGCCAAAGAGGTGGTGCTGTGCAGTCACACTTACGAATTTCATCAGAGGAGATTGCTTCTGATCTCATCCCTGAAGGGAAAGTTGATCTTATCATCGCTGTAGAGCCAATGGAATCGCTGCGATATATTCCAATGTTGCATCCTACAGGATGGATCATCACCAGCATAACACCTTTCAACAATATTCCAGACTATCCGGATATCGAGCTTATTTTGAAAGAAATATGGAAGCAGCCTCATTATGTAACACTTGATGCCGATACTGTTGCAAAAGATTGCGGAAGTATTAAAGCAGCCAACATGGTTATTTTGGGTGCAGCATCTCCTTTTTTGGGGTTGAAACCGGGTTCGATTGAAAATGCGATTCGTAAAATCTTTGATGGTAAAGGAGAAGATGTTATTCTGCTGAATATTAAAGCATTACAGCACGGAAGAGCATTTGCTCTTAAAAACATGTAAAACAAAATTTAATCTTAAAATTGCACAAAAAAAGACTCAATTGGGTCTTTTTTTGTGTTTTGGGAACTTTTATGAGCATGTGTATCACTAAATTTTTATTTTTGCATATGATGGTTGCTTGTTTTTAATCTTCTTTTACTGTTCGATAACAGTATTTAAATAATTGATTTGATGAGAAATGTTTTCGAAATTCCCTTTTTCAAGATATTAAAGTTTAGCGTTTTTTTAAGTGTCATATTGTTATCATCGTGCAATTTCAACACCAAAAAGCCAGAAATAATTACCGAGGAAATACCTGAACCGAACTATCTCTTTGAGATACAAATTGATTCTTTGGAAGTTATCCAGCATCGTATCGGAAAGAATCAGTTTTTGACAGATATTTTAATGCAATACAATGTTGATTATTCAACAATCGAATACCTTGCGAAAAATTATAGGTCAACATTTGATGTGAAGCGCATCAAAGCAGGAAATAATTACTTCATGATGCTTGGCAACGATTCATTAAGGCAGCCACACTATTTTGTTTATGAGATTAGTCCGGCTGACTACGTTGTTTATAGTCTCAGAGACTCTCTTTATGCTTATCGGGGCACTAAACCTGTTGAAACAAAAATTGAATCAGCGCATGGCATTATAACATCCTCTTTATGGAACGCTATGGTTGGCAACGGGTATGAAACCGACCTTGCCATTAAACTTTCGGATGTTTATGCCTGGACAGTCGACTTTTTTGGCATTCAAAAGAATGATCGTTTCGAGGTGATGTATGAGCGTAAGTATATCGATGGTAAGCCTGTAGGTGTTGGTAAAATTATTTCAGCCCGGTTTAACCATTATGGAAAAGATCAGTTTGCATTTTATTTTGAGCAAGATGGAGAGGGCGATTATTTTGATGAAAAAGGTCAAAGCCTTCAGCGGGCATTCTTAAAAGCTCCATTGAAGTTTAGCAGGATAAGCTCTCATTTTACCAACAGCCGGTACCATCCGATTCTTAAGTACAGCCGTCCTCATCATGGTGTGGATTATGCTGCTCCGGCTGGTACTCCGGTGTACGCTATTGGTCAAGGGGTTATTACACGTAAGGGATATCAGGGAGGTGGTGCTGGTAACTTCTTGTACATCAAGCATAACAGCGCTTACACAACCGCTTATATGCATTTACAAAAATTCGCACCGGGTATTCGGGAGGGATCAAAAGTTTCGCAAGGCGAACTTATTGGTTATGTTGGAAGTACTGGTTTATCAACAGGAGCTCATCTCGATTTTCGTTTCTTCAAGGGAGGCCAGCCTGTGAATCCACTCACTGTTGAATCACCTCCGGCAAAACCTGTTGGGGAAAAATATATGACTGCTTTCAACACCATCGTTGATGTAAGGCAAAAGGAATTACGTAAGTTGCTTGAAGAGATTGATTTTGCAAGTGTTCAAAAGTCAAATGATTTATCAAAGGTGGATATTTAGTTTGCTTTAATTGAGCTAGTTTGAACTCATGAAAAACAGTAAATAGAAAAGAGGCTTTCCTGAATCAGAAAAGCCTCTTTTTATTTGCTGTAATTCAGTGAATTACAATTTGAATTTTTCAGCAAGGTCAACGACTCTGCAGGAATAACCCCATTCATTGTCGTACCAGGAAAGAACCTTTACAGTTTTACCCATTACCATCGTTGATTTGGCATCGAAGATTGAAGAGTGAGAATTGTGTACAATGTCGATTGAAACGATTTCATCTTCAGTGTATTCAAGAATTCCTTTCATTGGACCTTCAGCAGCTTCTTTGATAGCAGCATTGATTTCTGCTTTTGTAGCTTCAGTTTTGAGGTTAACAACAAGGTCAACGAGTGAACCTGTTGGTGTGGGAACGCGAACAGCAAGTCCATCAAGTTTTCCACTCAATTCAGGAATAACAAGGCCGATTGCTTTGGCTGCGCCGGTTGAAGTTGGGATCTGTGATAAGGCGGCTGAACGGGCACGGCGTAAATCTTCATGAGGTGCATCGAGGATCACCTGGTCATTGGTGTAAGAGTGAATTGTTGTCATCATTCCGTTTTCAATGCCAAAACGGTCATTTAACACCTTGGCAACAGGAGCAAGACAGTTTGTTGTACAGCTGGCATTTGAAACACATTGATCAGAATCTTTCAGATCGTTGTCGTTAACGCCTAAAACGATGGTAGCATCAATCTGGTCTTTTGAAGGAACGCAAAGGATTACTTTTTTTGCGCCGTTTTTCAAGTGGTCGCCATATCCACCTTTTGAGCTTTCCTTTGAACGGAAAATGCCTGTTGACTCAACAACAACATCAGGAGCTACTGCCCATTTAATGTTAATTGGACTGCGTTCAGCTGTTACAGGAACACGTTTTCCGTTTACAGTGATTGAGTTTTCATCAAAAGTTACAGTGCCGTTGAAACGACCTTGTGTTGAATCATACTTGAGCAGGTGAGCTAAAACTTTAGTACTTGTGAGGTCGTTGATACCAACGATCTCAATATTGCTGCGTTCTTCAGCAATCTTGAAAACATTTCTTCCAATACGGCCAAAACCGTTAATGGCGATTTTAATCTTTGACATAATGAATTTTTTTTATAAAAGTTTATTTATCGAACCTTGAATCTTCGGATATATCATTAAATTTACCCATCAAAAGTACGAAAAATCGTAACATAAATGAACCAATAATTCAAGGACTATGAGTGAACAATTTATCTCTAAAGCATTGGAGGCAAACCTCGCAGAGACCAGATACAGAGATATTTACATACCTGATGAACATCAGCAATTCATACAGCTATCAGTAAGCTATTTTGGAATAAAAAAACGTGCAAACGATTGCATCACTGAATACCATCATCCGCTTTCGAACAGGAAGTTTGTTATTGAAGAACTTCGTGAAATTCTTATTACTGATTTATGGTTTTATACCAAAGATGAGATTCCGGCAAATGCGTTGCTGATACCATTGAAAATGCTGGAAAAGATGCTGGGTGAGCGATTGCCTGTGCCCCTCACAACAACGATTATCAGGACTATTCTGGAGTTTATCTCACTCCTTATGAAGAAAAACCCGCGACACCAAGAGTTGATACTTCCTGCTATTTCGATTCTTGATAATAATATATCAGTCAATACATTAAGTTACAATCTGTCAACAAAATATCTCGTCAGGTATCTGCCTTCTGTTGCAGCGATTTCAGATTATGAGTCAGAAATTCATCAATTCATCATGAAGGTTTTTAACTCGTGTTATGATTTCTGGGAGTCGAGTTCTGCAATAGAATTGTGGATTAAAAAAAACAATCAGATTCCTGACGAAGAAGCGTCGAAATTAGATGAACAATTGGGTTCAGTCTATTTTGAAGAGCTACGGTTACAGCTTGGTTTGTCATTAAAATCGAGTGATCTGCTGAGTAATCTTACTGTTTATGAAACAATTGCTGAGCGTTTCGCAGCATCTGCCGATTTGCTAAATCAGTTCATACACAAATTCCAGTATGTGTTTTACCTTCTGCATCTGCCGGGCATGGACATTATTGGCGAACGGCTGATTTGGAGCTTAGATAAGCTGATTCGTCAGACAATGGATGAACTAAAAGAGGATGAAGTACTTCCTTATGTTGATCTGATCTTTAATCTGGCCGATGAGATGAAGGAGAGTCATACATCTGCAGTGCTTGATTTTTTGCAAACACTTGGTTTAAAAGTAATTGACATTGATAAAAGTGAGCATAAAGAACTCATCAACCATTTCGAAAAGAAACTAATTGGCTTTGGTTTTATAAGCCCGGGTACTGTTTATGTGGATGAGGATTGGCAATTGAGTGTTAATACAAATCATATCAAGAATATAAGAGTTTGGCTTCAGCTGATAGAATCGTCACAATCAGGCATGGAAAAACTTTTAAGTGCTTTGATTGTAAATTTGAGGTTAGGAGGCATCTTTATTAGCGATACAGATCTCTTTCAGCGTGAAATCACGAAAGTTTTAAACTCAAACATTGCTCCTTATTACAAGAAAGTTAAACAGCTGACGCGTATTTTTCCTGTCTATTTCAACGAAATAGGAGCAGAGGGAGAGATACGGAAGGTTACTACCACAATGGATGAGATTTCCGGACGGCAGGATAAACTTGTTCATTTTCTTCGAAAACAAGTGCATACCGAAAGTAATAATACGCTCATCGGGTTGACATTGAAGATTTTTAAGTTTTGGTTTGATGGAAATTTAGATAAGCTGAAGCCATTCCTTCCGCATAATGTCTACAACGCTGTTGATAAAGAAAGTGAATGGTTTGCTCCAATTCACTCCATGCTTAAAGAACTGTGTGTGTTAAATCAGTCGGACCCTGAGGGGCTTCTCATGCTTTCCCAAAAGGCTTTTGATAGTTTGCTCCATCAGCTTGGCGAAAGTAATCAGCGCGATAAGGAGCGCCTCCACGATATTCATAGCTTGTATGCACATCTAAGAGAGAAATACTCTTTTGAATCGGTAAATATTATTCAGTTGCTGCAGCGATATCCTTTTATCACTGAAGCTGAGATTGAAAAACTGGATAAAGCATTAAAAAACAGCGATTATAAGCGATCGCTAAGACTCATCTATACGTTTATGGATCGCCTTCGAAAGATTATTTTTAATCCGGAGGAAAGCGAAAGCTGGGAAAATATCTATCATAAACGCCATATTGCTATTGGCATTCCCTCGATGTATGGTGTTTATCGTGAAAACAAATTTGAAGCCCTTGGGCTAACCTTCCGTCTGGAGAAAGTGGCGACACGCTTGATGGAGAAGGTGGTGGAACGCATCAATCTCGATTATATTTCTGCCACAACCCTTGAGGAAATTTATGTCATTCTCGATTATTTCAGGGAGGGCTTAGAGCTGGATGGTATTACCAATCAGAGCTTTAATTCAAACCTTCAGATGCTTA
The DNA here is from genome assembly GCA_964463695.1 of uncultured Lentimicrobiaceae bacterium. Classification (GTDB taxonomy): domain Bacteria; phylum Bacteroidota; class Bacteroidia; order Bacteroidales; family F082; genus JALNZU01. The sequence continues at coordinate 44,244 of CAYXCZ010000011.1, forward strand.
AGTACAGCTTGACATCCCGTAGCTTCTCCTTCGATCAGTACATCAATATTTTTCAATTTATTGCTCAGGATATTAGAAGAATAATTATCAAACATTTTTTAAAATCTTACGAATACCCACTCAAAGTTGTTGTTCCTCAGTTGTTTGATCCTTCTGAGTTTTTGTCAGAAAAGGAAATGAATCAATTGCTAGTTAAAAAATCGGAGGAGTTTCACAGAGATGTTATTGCTGAAGCTTTTTTAGTTCAGCCTCTGGATAATTTCATTTCTAAGATACTCTACTCACTTGGAAACATGTCGGATAAACTTGATAAAAACCTTATCAATGATATTATGACATATAATAATGAGTTGGTAATAAGTCCTTTGGATGAACGGACGCCAAAAATGGATAATCAGGTTTTTCTCGGGAGCAAGGCATATCATTTAAAAAACCTCTACTTAAAAAACTTTCCTGTACCGCCTGGTTTCGTTATTACATCAGAGGTTTTTCGAAGAAATTCGACTATTATGGCATTAGATGTTTTGCGCAAAGAGTTACACGAACTGGTACATCGGCAAATATCTCGCGTTGAACGTTTAAGTGGTAAAAAATTTGGCGATCCATCCAATCCGCTTATGTTATCCGTTAGGTCAGGAACAGCCATCTCAATGCCAGGTGCGATGGATACGATTCTGAATGTTGGGTTAAATGATGAACTGGTTGAGAGAATCAGTAACCTGCAAACCTATAGCTGGTCGGTTTGGGACTCGTACCGAAGATTGCTTCAAAGTTGGGGTATGGCGCATGGAATTGATCGTGATACTTTCGATAAGGTGATGTCGGATTTTAAAAAGAGGCTGAAAGTCGGCAATAAAGTCGAATTTGAAGCTGCTGATATGCGATCTATCGCATTGGCATATAAAAAGGTACTCTCCGATAAATTTGTCGATCTTGAGCAGGATTTGTTCAAGCAACTTATGAGTACCATTAACATTGTTTTTGAGTCATGGTCGTCAGAGCGCGCCTATGTTTACCGCAAACATTTACAGATTTCCGATAACTGGGGCACTGCAGTAATAGTGCAGCAGATGATTTTTGGTAATCTTCACGATCATAGTGGTACAGGCGTTCTGTTTACCCAAAATCCAAAAAGAGGGCGCCCCGGGGTTCATTTATATGGTGATTTCACCTCTCGCAGTCAGGGCGAAGATATTGTTTCAGGACTTGTAAAACCCATGCCTGTAAGCGAAACTCAGCGTAAACAAGCTGATTTGCAAGGTCCTTCATTGCAGACACAGTATCCTGCAATTTACAAACGCCTTTTCGATTTGGCTTCCGACCTCACTGAGAATCATGGCTATTCGCCTCAGGAAATCGAGTTTACCTTTGAATCGGAAAATCCTGATGACTTATACATTCTTCAAACCCGTGATCAGGAACTGGATATCAGTCAGGAAACAATGGTTTTTTTGAAGTCGCCTGATGAAATGGTATTACTTGGAAGAGGTATAGGTATTGGGGGAGGGGCTATGAATGGTATTGCTGCATTCGATGAAAAAGATATCGAAATGTTACGATCAACATACCCCGATGACCATATAATACTAATAAGACCAGACACAGTGCCTGATGATATTGGGATGATTTTTGCCTGCGATGGATTGCTTACAGCGCGCGGTGGTGCCACTTCTCATGCCGCTGTAACAGCTGTCAGGCTTGGAAAAATATGTGTTGTAAACTGTTCAAGCATGTTAGTCGATGAGCAGAATAAATCCAGCGATCTTGATGGCCGAAGGATATATACCGGCGATAAAATTTCCATTGACGGAACATTGGGTAATATTTATTTGGGTCATTATCCTGTTGAGCTAACATCCCGTGAGGAAGGGTATTATTATTAGTCATACTAAATGAACATACTTGGAATCTATAAATATAAGTTTCGAATTCTAACGAACTGATTTAAGTATGTTTAAAAGAATAGTCAAGTCGACTGACTTCTATGAAAGTATGTCTGTTTTACAGTTATCTGTTTTAAAATCAAATAGATAGCTTGTGAATCTTTTTTGTATATTCAATTCTGAAAATTGCACTTTATGTTGTAATTTTGCAGTCAATGAAAAATATCCGAAATTTCTGTATAATTGCCCATATCGATCACGGTAAAAGCACTTTGGCTGACCGTTTATTGCAGCAAACACATACCTTAAGCGAACGCGATCAGAAGGATCAGGTGCTCGATAGCATGGATCTTGAACGCGAAAGAGGAATTACTATAAAAAGTCACGCCATTCAAATGGAATATCCTTTTGAAGGTGAGAACTATATCCTTAATTTGATTGACACTCCCGGACATGTGGACTTTTCATATGAAGTTTCGCGATCGATTGCAGCCTGTGAAGGTGCTTTGTTAGTTGTTGACGCAACTCAGGGAATTCAGGCACAGACAATATCGAATCTTTATCTGGCCCTGAATCATGACCTTGAAATAATTCCTGTCCTCAACAAAATTGACATGGACAGCGCTATGCCTGATGAAGTTGAAGATCAGATTATTGATTTAATTGGTTGTGAGCGTCATGATGTGTTAAGGGTAAGTGCTAAAACAGGATTTGGAATAGATGAAGTTTTGGCCGCCATCATTCATCGTGTCCCTGCACCAAAAGGTGATCCTCAGGCACCACTTCAGGCGTTGATTTTTGATTCAGTCTTTAACTCCTTCAGAGGAATTATCGCGTATTTCAGAATCATGAACGGTACTATGTCGTCTAACGACCACGTGAAGTTTATGGCTACCGGAAAAGAATATCACGCTGATGAAATCGGTGTATTGAAATTGAAGCAGTTCCCACGGCAGAAGATGTCGGTGGGTGATGTTGGTTATATTATTTCTGGTATTAAATTGAGCAAAGAGGTAAAAGTTGGTGACACCATTACTCACGTTGGCAGAGCCAGTCAGGTTGCCATTGATGGGTTTGAAAATGTTAAACCAATGGTATTTGCTGGTATTTACCCTATTGATGCCGATGATTATGAAGAACTGAGAGCGTCAATTGAAAAACTTCAGTTGAACGATGCCTCGCTCGTATTTGAGCCGGAGTCATCAGTTGCTTTAGGTTTTGGATTTCGCTGCGGGTTCCTTGGATTGCTTCATATGGAAATCATTCAGGAGCGTCTCGACAGGGAGTTCGATATGGATGTTATCACAACTGTACCCAATGTCCAGTTCAAGGCATATACCACTTCCGGTGAAATGTTGGAAGTGCATAATCCAAGTGGGTTACCTGATGTAACAAAGCTGGATTACATTGAAGAGCCATATATTATTGCTCAAATCATTTCTAAATCGGAATACCTTGGTAATATTATGACGCTTTGTATTGAGAAACGCGGTGTAATGAAAAATCAGGTTTATCTTACCTCGGATCGTGTTGAGGTAACTTTTGAGATGCCATTGAGTGAAATTGTATTTGATTTCTACGACAAATTAAAATCTATTTCGCGTGGATATGCATCTTTCGACTATCATATCGAAGGATATCAGCGGGCAAATCTGGTAAAACTTGATATCCTTCTTAACAGCGAGCCTGTTGATGCTTTATCTACGTTGATACACCGGGATAATGCATACAATTTTGGCCGAAGGATGTGCGAAAAACTAAAGGAACTCATTCCGCGTCAGCAGTTTGATATTGCAATTCAAGCATCAATCGGGGCTAAGATTATTGCCAGAGAGACGGTGAAAGCCTTAAGAAAAGACGTTACAGCCAAATGTTACGGTGGTGACATTTCACGTAAAAGGAAACTGTTGGAAAAGCAGAAAAAAGGTAAGAAACGTATGCGCCAGGTTGGTAACGTAGAGGTACCTCAATCGGCATTTCTTGCCATTCTCAAATTGGATTAACTATACCCCGTTGAATGTAAACGCGAGATTGGCAGCAAAATTCCATAATGTAACAATGCCAATTGCTATAATTTTACTCACGTAAAAATTCAGCTTTAACCTGCTCACCAATAACCATAAGATCGTTGTATTAATGGCCAATCCGATTATCGAAATCAGGATAAACTCGCCATATTCAAAAGCCACATTTGGGTTTGTGCTTTGAAAAGTCCAGATACGATTCAAAACATAATTTGTAGAGGCGGCAGTCATAAAGCCTGCAGCATTGCTTACATATTGCTGCACTTTGAATCTTTCTTTGAGAAGCCAGGTGACGCTGAAATCAACAAAGACACCAGAGAATCCAACTAATCCAAACTTGATAAACTTGGAGAGAAGAATGGTGAATGCTTGTTGAAGATAAAGTAGATTCAAAATGTAATTGTTTATAGATCAACAATTAATACCAAGTTTTCATCATTTCTTAGCACATCAACATTTACACGTTGTCCGGGCTTAAGTTGTTTAAGGCGGTTCATATAATCATAAATGGTTCCAACGGACATACCATTGATACCTGTTATTTTATCGCCTTTTTTCATGCCGGCACGTTCAGCAGGTCCTCCTTTAGTTACTCCGCCAACACCTAATCCATCAGTACTTGTGCTGGTAAAATCAGGCATAATACCTAACGTGACTTTAAATCCACGTCTGCCTGTAGTCCGTTCTTTCGGCCCGGCTTCAGTGAACGTTAGTTTTTCAGGATTATTTGAGAATTCATTTGTAACTATTTCAACAAAATCAATCACTTCCATCATACCATCATAGTTAATTTTGTCAGGAGTATCAGCCGGTGTGTGGTAGTCGGCGTGCGCTCCTGTCGAGAAAAATAAAACAGGTACATTTTCGGCATAAAAAGAAGCATGATCCGATGCTCCAAATCCTTCGGGTGAAAATGAAAGCTGAAGTTTCGTTTTTCCAGATAACTCCTTAAGAATGCTTTCTGTTTCAGCTGATGTACCTGTGCCTCCAATTACTACTGATTTTGTTTCGTTGAGTCGCCCAACCATGTCCAGATTAATCATTGCATTGATTGACTTTGGTTCAAACGGCATATTTTTAACAAAATACCTTGATCCCAACAGTCCCATTTCTTCTGCTCCGAAAAGAATAAATGCAATGGAGCGCCGATGTTTAATGCCGCTTTTTGCGAGTCTTGCAGCCAACTCCATAACAGAGGTAACACCGGAAGTATTATCATCAGCACCAACATGTGGAGCGAGTGTGTCAGGTGTACGTGATCCTGAGCCTTCGCCTCCCATACCTAGATGATCGTAATGTGCACCAACTAAGATATATTCATCTTTGAGGATAGGATCGTTGCCCGGCAGAATACCAATCACATTGAAGGTGGTAACCTCATTACGGATTAGTTCGGTCTGAGTTTTTAAACTCATGTTAAGCTTGAGATCAGCAGGACTTACTTTTCGCATTAAAAAAATTTCAAGGCTGTCAACAGGCTGATTGGCAGGAAGAATATTGGCATCAAGCCAACTGCGTTTAACATCTAAGACCGGAATGCCGGCACTAACAACTGCTCTTTCAAATAAAAGTGGGACAAGATCATCTGTTTTGGTATTCTGAGTTCCGCCGGTAAAAAGAACGCCTTTTGCTCCTCTGTCCTTTGCAAACATAACTTTGGTTCTCGCATCCGAAAATGGTATAAGAACGCTGTTATTATTTTGTGGCTCAGGGTCACCTTTTAATAGAAGAACCCATTTATCTTTTACATCCAGATTTTTATAATCATTCCATTTTATTGAATCTGATTCAAATACAATTCCAAATCCTGCAAAAACCAAATCGCCTTCCAGAATTACATTACTGCTAAACGAATACAGACTGTAGTCTTTGTCATAAACAGCACTTTTTTCATTTACCGACAACGAATTATTTTCAGATGCTTCAACAGAAGTCGTTACTTTAAATTCTTGTAAACCATTATTATATGGAAGTTGTAGCCCAAGTTCACCTAAATATTTTTGAATAAAACTAACCGAAGTGCTATCTGACTTTGTTCCGGGATATCGTCCTTGAAGCTCAGGTGAGGCCAAAAAGTACAGGTTATCTTTTACCTTTTGAATGCTGTTTTGCGCATTTAAGGCAGGTGATAGAATAAGAAAAAGGAAAAGTGAGAAAATAACAAATCGGTTACGCATAACTTTTTTTTTGCAAAAGTAGGTAAATTCGCCGAAGCTGAATAGTTAAGTCCTCATTTTGCTTTTTCGAATTGTTGAGCGTTCAATGTTAAACATATCGTTCTCAATTTAGGAAAACAAATTAACGAAGGTTTTGGAATAAATCAATTGTTTGAAATTTTTTAAAGTGTTGATTTATAATGGATTGTAATAAGTGTAACTTTGGGGTTGTGTGCTTATTCCAAAACTGAAAAAATATTTCCAATTATTGGAGATTGTTAAGAACAGGGTTTTTGTATAAAATATTGATTTATAATAAATTAGTATTTTGGCATATTGTTTGTTCAACATAAATACAAAAGAGACTTGTTTTGTTTGTTTTTCATAATTGGGCCACCCTCCCGGGTGGCTTTTTTTTGGAAAAGGTTTTATGATCAATGGTTGTTCACTTTCAGGAATTTCTAATCCAATCACTTGTTGCTTTTAACAGCATTTCTTATAAATAAGAATATCACAAATAAAGGCAAAAAAACGATGATTGGTAATATCCAGGCAAGCTGCGTTGAAACAGATGAATTTGCTGAAACAAATATTGCCCACGTAATAAGCAAAAAGATCACATTAATAACCACTTTTAACCATCTTATTGCCGTTTGGGCATTCTTATATTGCTTATCTGCATTTTCTTCGGTGATTTTTACAGGATAATTAAAAATTTCCGGATAATGGTTCAGCCAGGTCAATCCTATAGTTAAAACTAACGATACTAATGGAACAAAAAGAATAGAGATTTTGCTGCCATAAGAGTCGGGCTGACCTTTGAAATTGAAATGCGTAGGCACAGTTTCAGGTAAAACCACATACCCATATACAGCCATCATAAACGTTAGGAAAAGGAGAGCCCAGCCAAATCCTTCTACAACATAATCAGTTGGTTTTAAAGATAGCACAGTTTTTATTCTTTTTGACATCTTTCCTATTTATGACACAAATGTAAAGTTTGTAGATAAATTATCTGCGTCAAACTGAGAAAAAACTTCAATCTTTTAGTATTAACGGAATTCGAAGATTTCAGGTTTTAACAAACCAAGTATTATTTAACTTTTGGTTCAAATGGTTCAGGAAGGGGAGAGCCTTTATCATAATGTATGATTTTCTCAAGATTTCCATCGACGGAGTAGAACTCTTCATCGCCATGCTTAAGATTCTTTTCATAATGAATGACTCTTTGCAACTTGCCATTCGGGTACCATGCTTTTTGAATACCAGAGCCAAGAGTAAAAGTGGCTTTGCCAATAACGAAGCCTGATTGGTCGTAAAATAGCCAGTTTCCCTGCATAAGACCATTTTCGTATAACCCATCAATGGCTACTTTACCATTTTCGTAAAAACGTTGATAAACGCCGTTTAGCGTGTCGCTAAGATATGTTTCGATCAGAAGTAAATCGCCATTGATACCATAATGTGATGATATACTGTCAGTAAGGTTGTTTTTGTAAAAGGTAACTTCTTGTTTTATTCCATTTTCGTAATACCTGATTTGAGGGCCATGGAGTTCTCCATTTTGGTATGTAGCTTCCATTTGTTTGACTCCGGAGGCATAAAACCAAACTGAAGTCCCATCTAAAATCTTGTCGTTATTATAGCGTAAAATGGATGTTAGTACACCTTTTTCATCGTATGTTTTTTGCTCGTTAGAGTTACATCCTGATACAATAAAAGAAAGTGATACTATTAATATCAGTATTTTGAATGCTGATGATCTTCGGAAACTACGAATTTTCATGGATAAAAGAAAGCGTTTCGTATGGGGATGGTTGAAAAGTTTTCAAACTTATAAATATCCCAATAAATGTTTTCCAAACCACTTTTGGGATTGAGGCGTTTAAAATGGTAATGTGTTTGCAAGAGTTTCATTGGATATTTTTCGAGGCAATCAATGGAGCTGTTTCCATATTGCTTCAGAAATTTGAGAAAATACCAGGCAATATCAAATCCTTCGAAAGCATATTGGTCGGGATCTGTGTTATAAGTTGTGCGGTAATGCTGAATAAATGCAGTGGTATTCATCGCATCATAGCCAATATAACCATCATTAAGAAAGTGTGCATCTAAACGCAAAAGGCTCTCGTTAAATAAGTTATCAAAGTCAGCCCAAGAGGGTAGGCAAATAAGTTTGACAGGAAGATTTTCTGTAAGTTGATTTAGTTTATTTAGAAACTCCATTGCAAAAACCCGATCTTCTCCATAGGCAATCACAATATTGTCGCGGGCAATAGAAGCATTTCTTTTGAAACTACGAAGGCTATCCTGTTGGTAGGAAAGCAGAGTAATTTCATTGTTGAAGGAAGTTTCATCAGATTCATTCATTTGCAAGAGGCTAATATCGATCCATTTTCCTTCGACATTGGAACTGAGAGAGAGATCACTATTCATACGAAGGCGACGTGATAAATCCGCATTTGAGATTTTCACTTCAGCGGGAAGTTTTTGCTGCAACACTTCTTTAAGTGCCTGAACCTCTTTCGAATTTTTATAAGCATGAGAACTATAAATGAATACCTTGGCATCCGCATACCTGTTTTCGATGAGGGCAGCTACTTGTTCGAATTGCTCAGCAGGGTCGGGTTTGACTTTTATTACGAAAGGATTTTGTTCTATAATTTCGCGTCTTTGCGACATTGGATTGACGATCATAATGCCATGATTCAAAGCAAAATCGGCCATTTTATTAAAGGGTTGGCTGAAAAAAGGACCCACGATGAGATCAGCCTTCATGAGCCATGGATCGTCGATAATAGCATCCAGCTTTGTTACAGACTGATCAATATCATATACCTTTATTTCTGCCCGAAGACCAACACTCTTTGCCAATGAATCGGCTGCTAACATAAATCCTTTATAGAAAGGAAGAAAGCGTAAAGGGAGTAGCCTGTTCTCATCATTTCCGGTTTGAGACTTTATTGAAGGCACTCTTTCCAGATACAAAGGCAGCATCAATGCCACCTTGAAAGTTTTGTTTGGGTCAGGAGTATCAGCAATACAGTTACTTGTAATAGATGGAGTTGTTTCGCCTTCATCCAAAAGGGCTGGCGCAGATTCTTTTTCTTTTTGTACAGGTTTCTGATCCGGCCATACTGGCTGGGTTCCGGTTGTTTTTTGTATAGGAATTCTAACTTTCTGATTGGTAAATACTTCTTCTCCTAACGAAGGATTATAGGCCATCAAATCCTCTTTGGTGATGCCATAGTCTTTGGCAAGATTTTTGGCTTTTTGACGATTTTCAACTTTATGAATTAGAAAAGAATCAACTATTTTTTTTTTAGGAATCAAAATCTTTTGACCCACAGAAAGTGATTGAGTTAAGCCCGGATTCAAGCTTTTGAGTTCTTCCAGTCCCACTCCGTAAAGCCTCGATATTTTATATAGTGTTTCTCCTTTCGCCACTTTGTGGATTACAGTTGTGTCAACTTCAGAAGTGATCTTTGCTTCATCATTTGCATTCGACTGTTTTTTTTCGGGAAGTTTAAGAACCTGACCTACTTTAAGATTATCCTGAATGCCAGGATTTGCTGCCTTAAGTTCAGCCTGAGTCAACTGATAATAATTTGCAATGTTGAAAAGTGTCTCCTTTGGTTTAACTATATGGATGTTTTTTTGTGCTACTTCTTCTACTTCACCTGGACTAACAGGCTGTTCGTCTGTGATTATTGTTTTTTTTGATGGTGCTTCAGCATTAATAGGAGAATCGAAGGGTGAAACGGTTTCAATTTTTGTGGTCGAAACCAATTCTTTTCTTGCGGGGTTTACAGGGCTTTTTGGAGGTGGCTGAAGGTAAGGATCATAGCCGCTGCGCTTAAAACGTGTGTCAGATACCGGCGGTTGTTTATCTTTTTTAGTAATAGGCACCAAAACATAATCACCTTCATTGAATGGTTCGGAGATGCTGGGGTTGGCATTACGGATAAGTCGTTCGTTGATTAAATAAACTTCGGAAAGGTATCTGAACGTCTCACTTTTTCCTGCGACATGATACACATAATCATACTCCTCATCAGCTTTTAAAGGATCAGGTTTTACCATTGCAGGTGGATTTTGCCCCGTATTGGTGCGCGCAACTGGAACCCTCAAAACCTGATGAACCCTTATTCCGCTCCGGGCTTCACTATTTTCAAGTAACAGCGCTTCAGATGGAATTCCATAAGCTTTAGCAATGCTGTAAAGTGTTTGCTGCGACTCAACACGATGGAGATAATATGATTTTCCGTTATATTGCTCAATAGTTTGGGAAATTGTTACGGGAGCTTGTGCAAAAGAAAGAACGCTCAAGAAATAAAAGACAAACAATGTTGCCATCCTTTTTGTAAAGAAAGCAAACTGTAGCATGATGGATCCAGATTTGTTCATAATCTCAATTATTATTCCCATTCAATTGTTGCAGGTGGCTTAGAGCTGATATCATAAACAACTCTGTTCACACCTTTAACTTTATTGATTATCTCGTTTGAAATCTTAGCCAGAAATTCATAGGGCAAATGCGACCAATCGGCTGTCATGCCATCTGTTGAGCCAACAGCTCTGAGGGCGACAACATTTTCATATGTTCTTTCATCGCCCATAACTCCCACAGATTGAACAGGTAGTAATATTGCAGCTGCCTGCCAAACTTTGTCGTAAAGACCATGCTGATGAAGTCCTTCGATGAAAATATCGTCAACATCCTGGAGTATTCTGACTTTTACAGCAGTAATATCACCAAGGATACGAATTCCCAATCCCGGTCCTGGAAATGGATGGCGGTCGATAATGAACGAAGGAAGTCCAAGCTGCCGGCCAATTATCCTTACTTCATCTTTAAAGAGTGTGTTGAGAGGCTCAACAATTTTGAGCTTCATGAAATCGGGTAAGCCACCTACATTATGATGTGATTTGATTGTGGCTGATGGGCCTTTAACAGAAACAGATTCAATAACATCCGGATAAATAGTGCCCTGTGCAAGCCACTTCACATCTTCAATGTGATGTGCTTCTTCATCAAAAACTTCGATGAAAGTTCCTCCTATAACCTTCCTTTTTTGCTCAGGCTCAGATATTCCTGCCAATGCCGAGAGGAAGCTGTCTTTAGCATCAACACCTTTAACATTCAATCCGAGATCGAGATAGGAATGGATCACTTTCTCAAATTCATTTTTTCGCAGAAGTCCGTTATCGACAAAAATGCAATATAAATTTTTACCAATGGCTTTATGAAGAAGCATTGCAGCCACAGAGGAATCAACTCCACCACTTAAACCAAGAACAACTTTATCGTTTCCCAATTGTTTTTTTAGTGAGGCAACCGATGTTTCGATAAACGAATCCGGAGTCCAATCCTGATGGCAACCGCAGATGCCGACAACGAAATTTTGAAGCAATTTTAAGCCTTCTGTTGAATGATAAACTTCGGGATGGAACTGTATTCCAAAGGTATCTTCTCCTTCAATGTGAAATCCTCCCACAGCAACATCGGCGGTGCTTGCAATGATTTTAAAATTTTCAGGCAGTGACAAAATGGTATCACCATGCGACATCCAAACCTGTGAGCCATGCGTCATAGTTTGAACAAGTGGACAGGTTTCATCGATAAACTGCAAGTTGGCACGACCATATTCACGAATTGCTGATGGCTCAACATTGCCTCCATTTTCCCAGGCAAGAAGTTGCGCTCCGTAACAAACGCCAAGTACAGGGATTTTGCCCAGGAAAGGGCTGAGATCGGGTGAGCCCAGAATCCCATCACGTACTGAAAACGGACTTCCGGAGAGAATTACACCTTTAATGGATAGCACATTCGTTGGAATATGATTGTAAGGATGTATCTCACAATATACGTTCAATTCGCGTACACGTCTGGCTATCAGTTGTGTATATTGTGATCCGAAATCCAGAATCAGAATTGTTTCTTGCGTCATATACTTTTTCAGGTTGAATGCTGCAAAGTAACGAAAAAAAGATATTGAACATTCGGAGGCTTTCTTATGTTTGCAAATTATTTAATAATCAATACTGATTTTATGAAACAGGACAGACCAACGGCTTCAAACGCTGATCTAAAAAAAAGAGATTTATTTTCTATTTTCCTTTCGATAATTGAAAAGGGAGGCAATGCTTTGCCACATCCAGCAACCTTATTTGCTTTTTTTGCTGTTTTTATAATTGTGTTGTCATGGGCAGGCTATATGTTGGGTTGGTCGGCAAAACATCCTGCCACTCTGGAAGAAATTACGGTAGTCAATCTATTATCCAAAGAAAATATACATCGGATGTTTTTGGAGGCAGTCAGAAACTATACAGGTTTTGCTCCTTTAGGAATAGTAATGGTTTCTCTTTTAGGTATTGGAATTGCTGAAAGCAGCGGCTTGATAAGTGCTGCTGTCCGTCTTTTGGTTCAAAGAGCACCTTCAAGGATGCTAACTTTTGTGCTTGTTTTGGCTGGTGTTTTATCCAACACAGCATCTGATTTGGGGTATGTTTTGATAATTCCAATGGCCGGTGTGATTTTTCATGCAGTAGGCCGTAATCCGGTAGCTGGTATGGCAGCTGCATTTGCAGGTGTGTCAGGAGGTTTTAGTGCGAATTTATTTATTGGCACAATTGATCCGCTGCTAGCTGGATTATCAACAGAATCGGCTATGATTATCGACGAAAATTACAAGGTACTGCCAACCGCAAACTATTACTTTATGGCTGTTTCAGCCATTTTGGTATCAGTGTTAGTTACCTGGGTAACTCATCGTATTGTTGAACCTCGATTGGGTCCCTATACCGGACATGTGCCCAAAGAATCTCTTGCGCCTCTTGCAGTGAAAGAGAAAAAAGGGTTGTTTTGGGCTTTGATTTTATTCATTGGTTGGGTGCTGTTTATAGCTTTAACGACCCTTCCTGAAAATGCGTTTTTCAGAGGTGCTGATGGCTCTTTGCTTCATTCACCTCTTCTGGAGGGTTTTATTACGCTCTTGTTTTTGATGGCAGGAAGTCTGGGATTCGTATACGGCCGCATCACAGGTAAGTTTAAAAATGATGCTGACCTGATTAAAGGAATGACAGAAAGCTTTAAGACACTTGCTTCATTTTTGGTGCTGGTATTTTTTGCAGCACAGTTTGTTGCTTTTTTCAAATGGAGTCATCTTGGGCTTGTATTTGCAATCAAAGGAGCTGCTTTTCTGCATGACATCAATATCGGACTTGTTCCTTTGATTGTGCTGTTTGTTATACTCTCCGCATTTTTAAATCTGTTTATGGGAAGTGCCTCAGCAAAATGGGCAATTCTGGGACCGGTGTTTATACCTATGTTTATGCTATTGGGCTATTCTCCAGAGCTTTCTCAGGCAGTATTCAGGGTTGGAGATAGTGTTACCAATATAATTTCGCCAATGATGAGCTTCTTTGCCCTGATTATTGTTTATTTCGAAAAATACGATAACAAGTCCGGATTAGGAACATTGATAGCGACGATGATGCCGTACTCGTTGATTTTGTTTGTTTTTTGGACAGCTTTATTGATTGTTTGGGCACTTCTTGACATTCCGCTTGGACCAGGATCACCCATTCATTATTTAGGTCAACCTTAAGGAAATAAAGTAGCAGGTATTTTTCAATAAATACCCGATATTATTTTTCATATATATATCAGATTACCAGCGTGCTCTGTCAAGACGGTGGCATTTTGCAAGTAATTGCATCAGGGCTTTTGTTTGAACAGGTTTGTAGAGTAACTCATCCACACCTTGTTCGAGATATTCAACTTTTCCTTGCTGCAAGGCGTCGGCTGTGAGTGCAACGATGTATGGCTGTCGTTTTTTATTGAAGCGCTCCCTGATTAATTTGGTTGCTGAAATTCCGTCCATCACAGGCATTTGGATGTCCATTAGAACAACATCGTAAATGCGTCTTTCCAACGATTCGACAGCTTCTTTACCATTTTCGACAAGCTTCACCTGATAACCGTACCTGTTTAAAACACTCATGATAATACGCTGATTGATAGCATTATCCTCAGCTACCAATATGTCGAGCGGGTGGTATTCTCCCATTCGTTCATCCAGTTGAATTTGGCGATCAATGGCGTTCAGGTCATCGGCTCTACTTTCTAACACAGCTTCCATTGTATCGAATAATTCACTATAGTCCAATGGTTTAAGTAAAATTACAGTATCTTTCCTAATGACAATTGGTTTATCATTAATCTTTTCTCTGTCTTTAAAAAGAATGTGTGGTATTGATTTTTTTTCTCTTACGGCATCAATAAGGCGAAGGTCAATTTTAACGTTAGTTCGAAGGTGGGTAATGAGCAAATCATAATTAGGCAGCCAATCGGCGAATGTTGGATATTCCTGATCTATGTGTTTTATATCTATTTCCATATTGTTGTAAGTAAGATATTCACTTACAAGACGATCCAACACATTATCTGCTGTCAGAAAAAGAACTTTTTTACCTCTGAGTGTTTCCAATGGTTTAGAACCCTGGCTATTTTCAAGTGGTTTATAGGGAATGCGAATTGTAAAAATTGAACCTTTTTCAAGTTCGGAATGTACTTCCACGTAGCCTTTCATTCGTTTAACCAGATGTTCGCAGATGGTAAGTCCCAGTCCGACACCTCTTTTAGAAGAGCTATCAATGGTAGCCTGAACATAGGGTTTGAAAAGCTGAGGAATCAGTTCGCTTTTGATCCCGATACCAGAATCACTCACTTTAAAACACAACCATGAATTTTGAGATCCTACACACTTTGTTACATCCAAACGCACAAACCCCTGATTGGTAAACTTGATAGCATTTTCGAGCAGGTTCATCACGATCTGACGCAAGCGCAAGTCGTCGCCATTGAATAGTTGTGGCAGTGTTGGATCGAAGAAGTAGAGTAATTCCAAACGTTTTTCAAGGGCATGTTCCATTACACTAACAATGCTTTCGCGCATGCTCTCTCTCAAATCAAACGGTTTGTCATGAATCCTGATAGTACCTGCTTCAATTTTTGAGTAATCAAGCAAGTCGTTGAACAAGGCAACAAGCAATGTGCCGCTTTCGTGAATTGTATCGATGTAATACCTTTGTTTGCTGTTTAGTTCGGTATCAAAAAGCATCTCCGCCATTCCGATCACGGCATTCATTGGTGTCCTGATTTCGTGGCTCATGCGTGCCAGAAGTCGGTTACTGTACTCTTTTGCTTCATTGATTTCTACATCCATCTTATGCAAAAGATTCATGTTGGAAATCCTTTTATGGTTTGATAGAAGGGTTTTGTAAAGTAACGATTCAGTTAATTCGTCTGTTAACAAATAATCCCACAAGCCACTATCCATTGCTGATAACATATCCTGCTCCCGATGATTAGGGCCAAAAGCAATGATTGGTATAAAAGGAAACCTGTCAGAAACCAGTTTGAGACTTGCAGCAAAACTATCGCAACAGTCTGCATGTAGAAAAACTGTATTGAAGTTTCCTGTTGAGAGGCCATGTATTATTTCACCTTCTTTTTGAGGATCAAATCGTTGACACGTTAAACCGAAATTCTTGCCAATGCTGCAAAAGGAAATTTGATCAGATGCCTCGTTTGTTATAATAAGTACACGCATATGTAATTGTCAGTTTATTGATGCAAGATACAACTTTCTTTTTTACAAAAGTAAGATGTCACAAGCTTGTTACAAGGCTTTTTTTATCTTCGCTGAGATATATTCAAAGAAGATGTCGGAGTTAAGCGAAAACAGACAGGTTTTTACATTGAAAGAAGTTTCAGAGAGCATCAAACGCACTCTTGCAGCTCGTTATAAAACTTCTTTCTGGATAAAAGCGGAGATGAATAAACTCAATTACTATAAGCATTCACGGCATTGTTATCCTGATTTGGTTCAGAAAGAAGCTGGTATAGTTGTGGCTCAGATGCGTGCTACTTTATGGGCCAACGATTATCAGCGTGTGAATGAGCAGTTTATAAAGGTTACCGGCGAAAAGCTTACCGATGGCATCACGATTCTTTTCAAAGGCAATATCAACTATGATGCAAATTATGGTTTGACACTTCAAATTATTGATATTGACCCCGTTTTTGCATTGGGAGAGCTTGAACGTGAAAAAATGGAAACCATCCAACGCCTTAAGACAGAGGGTATTTTTGAGCTCAACAAGCGCTTATCTTTGCCTTTGCTTGCAAAACGGCTGGCAATTATTTCAGTTTCTACAAGCAAAGGGTATGCTGATTTTCTTCAGTTGACGCAGTCGCGGATGACAAATTTCAGAATGGAGCATATACTTTTTCCTTCAATACTACAAGGTGATAAGGCTGCAGGACAGATTGTTAAACAACTTGAACGCATAAGAAAAGTGGCTCATCATTTCGATCTCGTCGCCATTATCCGTGGAGGAGGCGGGGAGGTCGGACTTGCTGCCTACAACGACTACACTTTAGCTAAGACAATTGCACAGTTTCCTTTACCTGTCATTACAGGCATTGGTCATGCTACCAATCTTACTGTGGCTGAAATGACAGCACACACTTTTGCTATAACTCCCAGTGAGTTGGCCGACATGCTTTTGATAAAGTTCGAGCAATTCATTCATAATTTGAATATTTCCAAAGTAGCAATGCGTAATGGGTTGAAACAAATTGTTAATACAAAACAATTGCTTAAGTACCAGATATACAGTATACAATCGAATAGTAATAAACAAATTTTCGCTACCAGAAATGAGTTAACTCACTTACAGGCTGACTTTCGTTTTTCGGGTCAGAAGCATTTAAATGGTGCGTCAAATGCAGTGGAAGCAATTGTTCACCGATACAAAAGCAACAGCCAGCAACTACTCGGTTTAAACATAGAAAAACTTGGAAGATTAAAAGAGAAAATCCAAAATCTACCTTTTCAGTTTGTAGGAAATAAATGGTTGGAAATGAAGGGTGTAGAGAATATTGTGAAATTACTTAGCCCTGAAAACGTCTTAAAGCGAGGGTATAGCATTAGTTTTATAAACGAAGGATTGCTCCTTGATACGCATCAGTTGAAAGAAGGCGATGAAGTGAAAACACTTCTAGGAAACGGAAGTTTTACAGCAAAAGTTACAAAGGTAAACAACACAAAAAGTCACGAAATATGAAAGAGAAGATGAGTTACACATCAGCTTTTGAGGAGTTACAACAAATAGTTGCTGAGATGGAGAAAGGTGAGATCACCGTAGATCAGCTTTCTGAAAAGGTTCAAAGAGCGGCAGTACTTATACACATTTGTAAGGAGAAGCTAACATCAACTGAACTTGATGTAAAAAAAGTTCTGCTTGAGCTTGATTCTGATGTTGTGAATGAATGAAATGTGATGTAAGAAAAAGAGAAATATGTTTAGATCGTTGATTCAGATCATGTTATATTTCTATTTCCAGACCATCCCAGGCTAAGTTTATGTGTTTGGGTAATTCTTTTTCAATTACTGAATGCAATCCCATCAAGTGACTGATATGTGTGAGATAGGTTTGAGGAATTTTCAACTGTTGAGCAACATCAATTGCCTGATCGAGATTGAAATGTGATGGGTGTGGCTTTTTTCGCAATGCATCAATAATTAAAACCTGAGTTTCTCTAAGGATCTCCATGCTTTCTTTTGGAATAAAATTCACATCTGTCAGATATGAAAAATCGCCAATCCTGAACCCGAACACACTTAAGTTCATGTGTTTGAGCTCGACAGGCTGAATTGTTAAATCTCCTATTTGAATTTGGTCAGTTGATAAATTGCGAAGATCAAATTCGGGAACGCCAGGATAAGGGTTTTCGTTAAAGGCGTAACTGAACTCCTGTTTTATTTCCAGCTGATCCGATGGACGGGCATAAACCACGACTGCTTTTCCTGTCAGATAATTAAACGAACGCACATCATCAAGTCCGGCAATATGATCCTTGTGTGTATGAGTTATCAGAATTGCATCCAGTTTTTTTACGCCAGCACGCAGCATTTGTTGCCGGAAATCAGGACCTGCATCAATAACGACTGTTGTGGTTGCAGTTTCAATAAGAACTGATGATCGTAAACGTTTATCAAAAGTGTCGGTTGAAGCACAAACATCACAAGAACAAGCTATTACAGGCACTCCCTGAGATGTCCCACTTCCTAAAACAGTAATTTTCACTATCTGGTATTTGTGTGCAAAATAAGGCATAAAACTTCAATTGTTGCAAAATCGGATCAAATTGAATGATACGGCTAAACTTAACAGTAAAAAAAATACTTTTTTAAATGTATAAAAAAGGGCTCCCTTCATTAAAACCTTTAATTTTACAACCTCTAAAGTGAATTGTTTAAAACTCGAAAAAATGGCTTTGCCTTATTTCTTTCATCGAAGTATTTGTCAGTTAACTGCAGATAGACAGTCGTTCAAATTAATGTCGTTCAGTTCAATACAATCGCTACTCCTGCTCGTTAGTTCGAACGAGAAAGATACTCTGGAACGATATGAATGGGTTGCTGAAAAGTATCCGCATCTTAAGAAGCTCATTTTTATACAGTTTACACAAGAGAAAAAACTGGATCACCGTGTAGTTAATGGCATTTTAAAGATTAACAAAAGAAGTTTTAGTTTTTTTGGGAAGCCCAGCACAGACTTAAAAAATGTAGTCAGAAGCGAGCGATTTGATTTGCTGATCAATGCTGATGAACGAAACTTGTTGCAAATGCATGTAATTGCAGCTGCAGCAACTTCCAGTATGAAAATTGGATCACCGTTAGGAGATTGCAAGCAATTATACCCCATTTCCCTGTATTCGCAAACTGCAACTACTTTTGAAGAATACGTCACAAATTGCCACGATTACCTAAATGCTTTATCTGGTGATTCTGAAACAAAGAAAGGTTAATAACCTGCTTTAATGAATGAATTGAGAATAAAAAAGCTTTCTGAATATATGACAACAACTTCGTTTTTTGGCACTGGTGTCGCATTGGTTACTCCTTTTAAAAAAGATCATTCAATTGATTTTGAAGCTCTTGAGCAAATAGTAAATCATGTCATTGAAAATGGCGTTGATTACCTTGTTGCACTGGGAACCACGAGCGAAGCTCCAGTTATGAATGAGAATGAAAAATCTGAGGTTCTGAATACAATTATCAAGGCAAATAGCGGGCGTGTCCCGACTGTTTTGGGTATCGGAGGAAACAACACAGATTCCATTGTAAAGCAAATCGAGCAAACCTCTTTCAACAATATTTCAGGGATTCTTTCAGTTACACCTTATTACAACAAGCCCGGCCAAAGTGGTTTATTTGCTCATTATGACCTGATTGCAAAAGCAAGTCCTGTTCCGGTGATTCTTTATAATGTGCCGGGGCGCACGGGTGTTAATATGAAACCGACAACAACATTGGAACTTGCTAACGCCCATTCGAATATTGTTGCTGTAAAAGAAGCCTCAGGAGATGTGTTGCAGATAATGGAAATCATAGCTCAGAAACCCTCGCATTTTGAAGTTATTTCGGGTGATGACGCTCTCACGCTTCCCTTGATTGCCTTAGGGGCAAAGGGTGTAATTTCGGTTGCAGCCAATGCTTTTACAAAAGCTTTTACATCAATGGTTCATGCTCAGCTGTCGAATGATAACGAGCAAGCAAAGGCATTACATTACAAGATGCTCAAGCTGATTGATTTACTGTTTGTTGAAGGTAATCCTGCCGGAGTTAAGGCTGTTATGAAAGAAATGAAGCTGTGTGAAGATGTCGTAAGGCTACCTTTAATGCCGGCAAGTGAGCAACTACGTCTTCAAATTGCTAAACAATTGGCTATTTTTTAATCATTAAAACATATTTAAAAGATGAGATTTTTCTACCAAAGGGTGATGCTTTTTGCATTTATCCTATTCGCCGGCCACATGATGGCTCAGACACAATCGGAGCTTGAAATACTTCAGGGTTCACGCAATGAATTTTATTTTGAGTTAAATGTTGGCGATCAAAAAGAGTTTGAAACCATCAACAAAATGGTTTCCATTGATGCAATCACTCAAAACGGATGCATCGCTTATGCTAATCCTTTGCAGTTCGCGCGTCTTCTGTCAGCAGGTTATAAGCCAACATTGCTTATGCCTCCATCTTTGCAGTATCCTAACCAGCCTATGATGGATGTAGCTGATATAAAATCAGTTAATGACTGGAATACCTATCCCACTTACCCAGCCTATTTAGCTATGATGCAGCAGTTTGCAACTGATTATCCTGACCTTTGCACCATCCACACAATTGGCACACTTAATAGCGGACGACAGATTATAGCTGCACGTATCAATAATGGAACCCCACATGGAAAGCCAGAGTTTTTGTATACTTCCTCCATACATGGCGACGAAACAACAGGTTACGTACTCATGCTTAGGTTGATTGATTATTTGCTCCAAAACTATGGAAATGATCCTATTATTACACAACTTGTTGATAATGTTGATATCTGGATCAACCCATTAGCTAACCCGGACGGAACATATTATGGTGGTAATAACACAGTTAATGGTGCGATAAGAGGAAATGCAAATGGAATTGACTTAAACCGCAATTATGCTGATCCGGAAGATGGACAACATCCTGATGGTAATGCATGGCAACAAGAAACAGTCCATTTTATGCAGTTTGGTGAAGATAGGAATTTCTCGATGTCGGCAAATTTTCATGGAGGAGCAGAGGTGTTAAACTATCCCTGGGATACCTGGTCGCGTCTGCATGCCGATAATAACTGGTGGATTTATGTTTGCAGGGAATATGCTGATACAGCACATATTCATGCTCCTTCGGGATACCTCTCAGATTTTGATAATGGAATAACTAATGGCTACGCATGGTACACGATCTCTGGCGGAAGACAAGACTATATGAATTATTTTGAACAATGCAGAGAGGTAACGATCGAGATTTCAAACATAAAACTTTTGCCTGCATCTCAGTTACCTGCGCTTTGGGAGTACAATTACAGGTCGCTCATAAACTACATGGAACAGGCAATGTTTGGTTTTCATGGAATTGTTTCCGATACTTTGACCGGCGAGCCGATTGAGGCAAGAGTTGATATTATTGGCCATGACCTTGATAACTCATATGTGCGTACCAGTTTACCAGCAGGAAATTATTCACGTCCAGTAAAAGCAGGGACCTACAACTTAACTTTTTCGGCTGAAGGATATTATTCCAAAACCATCAGCAATCTAACTATTGGCGATCAGCAAACCATCAACCTCGATGTGGAACTTGTCCCGGGGACAGTAATTGCTGATTTCACAGCCAGTGCTTACGAGATAGCAAAAGGTGGGCATGTGAATTTTTTTGATAACTCTTTTGGCCAGAATATTGTATCCTGGCAATGGGTGTTCGAAGGAGCTGAGCCATCGGTCTCAACATTGGAAAATCCTGTTAACATCACCTATCCTAATGCAGGTGAATACGATGTTCAGTTAACTATCACCAATGGTAGCGGGGTTTCGAGCACTCTTCTGAAACCAGATTTGATCAGTGTTACTTCGATGTACATCATGTCGAACGGTACTTATACTACCTGTGAAGGAACATTTTTTGATCCGGGTGGGCCAACAAGTGAATATGGAAACAACCAGCAAATGACCATGACAATTGTACCTGATACGGAAGAAGCTCTTACAAAAGTGGAATTCACGATGTTTGATCTTGAGGCACAATCTAATTGTGATTATGACTGGCTCAAAATTTATAATGGACTGAATACCAATGCTCCACTACTTGGTACATGGTGCGGAACAAACTCTCCCGGAACGATAATTGCCAATAACGGTGGCAAGGGGTTGACCTTTCAATTCTTCTCTGATGGTTCGGTTGTTGAGGCAGGCTGGGCAGCTACTATCAGTTGTTTTTCAACAGTAGGGGCAGAGGAGTTGGAAAAGAATAAGGTTAGTGTGTATCCTAATCCGGCAATAACTTTTGTTCAGATTAAAGCCACGGATAATATCAGGCAAATCAAAGTTTTAGATCAAAATGGTAAGACGATTATTGATAACACTGTTGGTGATGTGAATGATTATCAATTAGATATTCGCAGCCTTAACCCTGGGATATATATGCTGCAAATCACTTCGGGTACTACAACCTTGGTGCAAAAATTGTCGGTTAACAGATAATCACGACGGTTATAATCATAAAAAAGAGACCCTGTTACTTCTTGTTTCAGGGTCTTTTTTTTGAATTGATTTTACAGAATCAGAGAACGCTTATTGAAGCAAGAGTATATTCTGATTTTCGTAGGAGAACAGTTCTGAAAATGTGAAAAATCTATCTATCCCTCAGAATTTTATACTTCTTCTTTTTCGTTGGTTCGGATTAACTGATTCAAAACATCATCCATTCTAAGAAGCGATTGACGCAGAATATCAGCATATTCTGAAAGTTCAGAGCCCTTTTTTGTTTGAGCAAGAAGCATTTCAGCCATTGTCATAGCACTTGTCATTGGATTCTTTAAACCGTGTATCAAGACACTCGTTGTCTTTCGTTTAAACTCATTCAGATCAGTAAGTTGCTCATTTTGTTCTATAAGCTTTTGCTTTTGTTCATTTACAGCCTGATGCTGTATCTCAAGTTCCTGCTTAATTTTGCTTATTTTTACATAGCTTTTCGAGAGTTTATCTTCCAGCTCGTTCATATCGCGCATTCTCTTTACTTGTGTTTGCAGAATTCCCAATAAAACTTCAGGGTGTGTTTCCGAAAAGCTGAGAAAATCAATTTGTCTCAACTGTAAAAGCAGACATGGTTTCTCGGTAGTTACTGATGCTGAGCGTACTGCGCTATCAATGAGTGCAAATTCTCCAAAAAAATCACCCTGAGTGAGGCGGGTCAACACATGATTCCCATCATGAATGCGCACTTCACCCTCGATAAGGATATACATTTCCTCTCCAAATTCACCTTTTTTGAAAACAGGCTCCTGAGCCCGTGTTTTGCGCTCGATGAGCAGATTTGCCAGTTCGTTGAATGCATTTTTTTTCAACTTATTGAAAACGGGAATCTTTGTTAAAATTAAGATGCGATCGTCAATTGACAGCTGATTATCTTCAATCATGGTATTTGTGCCGGATAATTTTTTGGTAAATCAAAACTAAACTATTTTTAAATGTAAACGATTATGCAGAAGATTTTTTCACTTCATCGATTGCTTGTTTAGGTAATCCGCAGCAAATTGCATGAGTTCCGGGAAGAATAGTTGAAATCTTTCTTCAAAGAAGTGATACTCTTTATAGAGCACCTCAACAGCGTTTTCCATGCCTGATTCGAAGGATGTACGATTCGACATTCCATTGAAAACCCTTTGTAGCACAACGAATTCGGCATATCCTTCAAGCCAGTTTTGTTGCATCATCCATGGGAGAATGCGTTTGGATTGGGGAGGCAGAATCTCGTAATTTCTTTGAAGAAGGGCATAGACGTAATTTGCAAAATCATGTAAAGACAAAGTTGTGTAATCCAACCAGTTTTTGGCAAGAAAATGATCGAAATAGATGTCGGTAACAACACCTGAAAATTTTCTAAAATGTGGGCGGATATGCGTATTGCATTGCATCACAAGTGGATGCGTATCGGTGAAATTATCAATTGCACGATGTAGAAATACACCTTGCTGAATATCTAAACTATAGGTTTCCAGTATCTTACCTTTGATACTATCGGCCACAAAATTTCCTATTAGTATTTCCTCATTGGAACCTGATAGAAATGCGTGTGCTAGAAAATTCACTGATTTTTGTGCGAACATACAATAATTACTGCTTAAATTGCCCCGTCACATTCATAGGTTTGTTACTTTTACTTTTTTTTAACGATCATTCGCTGGTTATGAAGTCACTCGTAAAAGTTATTTTCTCATTCCTGTTTTTAATGTCCACAGTTGCATTTGCCTCTGGACAAGATGCCAAAGGTGTTTCAAAAGATGAAACAAAGCTGGTGAAAGTGTACACTTTTGAAATCAAGGAAGAAATTGCGCCACCTGTTTGGCGTACTACACAAAAAGCATTCAAGAACGCCTATGAAATTGAAGCAGATATCATGCTGATCCATATGAATACTTATGGAGGGATGGTTGATGCAGCGGATTCGATTCGGACGAAGATATTAAATTCTAAAATTCCTGTTTATGTGTTGATAGATAACAATGCTGCATCTGCAGGGGCTTTGATTTCTATTGCATGCGACAGCATTTACATGGTTGAAGGCGCAAGCATTGGAGCGGCAACAGTTGTAAATCAGGCAGGAGAAGTGGTCCCCGACAAATATCAGTCCTATATGCGGTCGATGATGAGAAGCACTGCTGAAGCTTCGGGTCGTAATCCTGATATTGCTGAGGCAATGGTTGACCCTTCGATTTATGTTGCAGGTATTTCAGACACCGGTAAAGTACTCACCTTCACAACTTCGGAAGCTATTAAAAATCAGTTCTGTGAAGGCAAAGCAGCAACTTTGAATGAAGTTCTACAAAAAGCTGGTCATTCAGAATATGAAATAGTTCATCATCAACTCAATGCCATGGATAAGGTAATTAATTTTTTAATTAGCCCCGTTATAAGTGGAATATTGATCATGTTGATCGTTGCTGGTTTATATTTCGAATTGCAAACCCCTGGCATCGGATTCCCTTTGGGGGCATCCGTTGTGGCAGCTTTGCTTTATTTTGCCCCATTGTATCTCGAAGGATTAGCTACTCATATTGAAATAATCCTTTTTGTTATTGGTGTTGTACTAATCTTTCTGGAGATTTTTGCCATTCCCGGATTTGGTGTTGCCGGTGTCCTGGGTATATTGTTCATGGTAACAGGGTTAACCTTATCAATGGTAGAATCCTTCGACACCACAAAACCATTTGAAGCAGATTTTGGCCCCATCACCAAAGCCTTTTTAACAGTGATCATATCCGTTTTTGCTGCACTGATTGGTTCGATGTTTCTTGGTCAGAAATTGTTGACAACAAACCGTTTCGGTCATCTGGCACTTGATACCGTTCAGAAAAAACAAGAAGGTGTTACTTTTGATGGATTTGATTACCAGTCGCTTATTGGTAAAACGGCTTTAGCGCACACGGTCTTGAGGCCTTCAGGTAAAATTATTTTAAATGATGAGATTTATGATGCTACCCTTCAAAGTGGTTATGCCAATGAAGGAGAAGAGGTTGTAATTTTCTCCTTTCATACAGGTCAGCTATTTGTTAGAAAGGTATGATTTAGATTTGATTACTTCTTTTAAGCCAATGCTTTTTTATAGCTTTGAAATCTCAGTCTGTAGAATTTTAATTAACTCAGCGATTTCGATGGGTTTCACAATGCATGCCTTTGCTCCACATTCCAGCATCTTTTGAATTTCCTCAGGTTGGGAATAAGCTGTCTGGCCGATAATTAATGTGCCAGGATAGCTCGAAAGTATTTCTTCGGTAGCTTCAAAACCATTTAAAACAGGCATCTTTATATCCATTAGAATCACCGAATAGGGTTTTGAATGCATAAGATTTACTGCCTCCATTCCATTTCGGGCAGTCCCTATTTCACCAAAATGCTGGTGTAATAAAGCAAATAAAAGATCGAGGTTATCAGGTTCATCATCAACTATCAGCAAGCTTAAATCATTGAAATTAATGTTCTTTGAATATTGATCTGCATCTGTTTTCGGGAATTCAGGAAGAACTTGAACCTCGATCTGGAAATAGAATTCAGAGCCTTTGCCGTGTTCCGATACTAGGCCGATTGTTCCACCCATGATTTCGACCAGACCTTTTGAGATGCTTAACCCAAGTCCGTTACCCCTTAAGGCCTTATTCTGAACTTCATGGCCGCGATAAAAGCGATCAAATATTTTTGATTGCTCACTAGTAGGCACACCAAGTCCGGTATCTTTTACAAATAAGCGAATGGAATTTGCATGTTTCTCATACCCAATGATAATTTTTCCAGTTGATGTATACTTTATTGCGTTTTCGATAAAACCTGTCATTACCTGACGTATTTTACCTTTATCGGCAAGGATTGCTGCATTGTTGTTAAGGTCAAAATCAAGTTCAAATTCAAGTTTTTTTTGCTCACACTGCAAGCTGAAGCTATTATAAAGATCATGCATAAGTTTATGTAGATCAATGCTCTCAATTTCCAATGGCAAATGTTCTGCGTCGAGGCGCGAAATAGACAGCACGTCGTCGATAATACGCAGCAACTGTTCTGAGTTATTGTTTATCGTCACAACAAAGCTTTTCTTTTCATCCTCGGTGTAATCTTCAAACAATAAATCAGAGAAGCCAACAATAGCATTTAAAGGCGTTCTTATTTCATGATTCATATTATTCAGGAATGAGGTCTTAAGATTATCACTTTCTTCGGCTCGTTCCTTGGCGATCTTCAGCTCTGTTTCCATTTTCTTACGAGCTGTAATATCAGTGATCATCCCAATTAATCCACCTATTTCGCCATTAGCATCCGGGAAAGGTGACTTTGTTAGAATTACTTCCAGATGCTCGCCGTTGGGAAGAATGATGGTGCGTTCCAACACCTGTATCTTGTCGATTCCTTCAAAAATCATTCTGTCAGATTCCCGGTAGCGGTTAGCATTGTAATCTGTTTCGATATCATAAATGTTTTTCCCAATAATATCTGACTCTTCAATATCAAAAAGATCTCGAAATGCTTTATTTACACCCATAAATATCCCGTTTTTATCCATATAAAAAAGTGGATTTGGAATAGATTCAAGCATGGTTTCAATGAAATGCTTCTGATGTTGAATTTCTATTTCTGCTATTTTGCGATCGGTGATTGTTCTTATTATAATAAAAACTTCATCATCGCCGCTTCTTACCATTCGGGCTTCATACCATTGAAAGCCTTCAGGCCTGCTAAGTTTGTATTCGAACTGTTGCAGCTTATCTTCAGTAATAGCTTTTTGAATATAAACGAGCCCCTCCTCAGCGAGTTTCGGTGGCAGGATGTCGCTGAGTGTTTTACCTATAAATTCATGAGAAGAATTAGTGAGGTTGGGTGAATCTTTTGCCACACGGTCGAGGATATGTCCCTCTTTTGAAATGCGGAAAAACACATCAGGAATAGCTGTCAGAATGGCTTTGTTACGCGATTCACTTTCGATGAGGGTTTTTTCGGCCTTTACCTGTTCGGTGATGTTATTCGAAATGGATAAGATCCCTTGCCGGCCATCGGGCAATTCGATCAGGGTTTCAATCAACTCAAAAATTTTTGTAAAGCCTTCCCTTGTTACACCTTCAACTCGTGTGTAAAGGGTTTTATTGAATTTTATTTTTTCAATATTTTTACTGATCTTTGGTTTGTGAATATCATCAACTACTATGCCTATATGGTTTCCTATCAATTCATTACGACTATAACCATAATCTTCGCAGGCAGTTTTGTTAGCATCCAAAATAAAACCATTGAGGTCTTCAAGAATGATGCCAACCGGACTGGCATTGAAGAGTGTTTCGTATCGTTCCTGAATGGATTGAAGGTCTTTCTCAGCTTTTTTGCGCAGGCCGATATCGTAACCCAAAGCGAAAATAGCTTCTTGATCCTGATAGGAAGTTTTAAAAATATGAACTTCTTTTGGGAAGACAGTACCATCAGATTTTCTCCCCCAAAATTCAAAAACGCGTGCTTCCCCATTGAAAGCAGCTTCAATATGATCGGACAAAGCATCCAGATCGTTCATCCCAGGAGCACTCAGGAATGCAGGTGTTTTACCGATAAAGTACTCCTTTGGATAGCCATAAAGTAATGTTGCTCCATCATTAACATCGATAAATCTACCTTGTCTGTCCTGAACGTAAGCAGCTCCACCAATGTTATTGAACAGGTTTCTGTAGCTTTCAGCAGATTTTAACAGCTCATTATTGTGAATAATTTCAGGCCGCTTGTCGCGAAATACAAATACAGCCCCGAGTAATTCTTTGTTTTGATCAATTATCGGTGAAACAGAATCGGACACAGGGATTGTAAAACCATTTTTGTGTTTTAGCAGAAAAGATTCGTTTAGAGGTAAATATTCATTTCTCAATGCTTTATAGATAGGATTCTCTGTTTTGAGACCAGTTTTTTCATTGAGAAGTAATAGTGCCTCGCCTATATCTTTGCCTAACAAATCGCTTTCCGGTGTACCACAAAGTTTAACTGCTTCAGCATTGGCTTGCCGGATGTTTCCTTTACTATCAGTTGTTATAATTGCATCACCGATGCTGTAAAATGTAGTTCGGAATATACGTTCACTCTCCCTTAATTCATTAACCATTGTGATATTTGATTCCTGATCTGTCAAAATTTTACCGATAATGACTGTGATGAAAGGATAAATAAGCATAATCGTGAGACCAGTATCTATAAGGGTTGAAATCTGCTGAGTGGACGGCAACAAATAAATCAGCATGATCATAACTGTGTGCACAATTAACGCCATTTTATAGATCGCAAAAGGTCGAATATTTTGCTTTTTCTGACCTTTCATCTCGCTGTTAAAATACCAACCGATTAGAAATGAGGTTATTATTACAGATATTCCCATGTAAATTCCGGGTCCGCCAATATAAGCACGGTAAATAAGTGGCATCAGCGCACTTATAAGTCCACTCACTGGTCCGAAAAACATAGCTGAGATACTGATGACTATGGATCTGCCATCAAAAAAGAGACCTTCTGACAGCACTACCGGATTTAAAATACCAACAACGGCAGCTGTTCCAAACAAAAAGCCGTGCATTATTTGTCCTTTTTTGCTGGTTTTCCCGAAGCGTTGACTAACAAATCCTGAGAGAACGCTAATAGCAACAAGGACAGACAGATTGTAAATGAGTTCGATAATAATCATGGACAAATATACGATCACTGATCCTGAAATGAAAGGGAAGAAGAAAGATTTTTTTACTTTTTTAAATCTGATTTCTTCAATTCATTTTCTTGCCAAAAATCACTTTGAAGCTGCAATATTTTGAAAGTGAACAGTCTGTTGAGCGGCTTCCTGAATGGTTTGAGATTGCAGTCCTGTCTGGATTTTTTTTGATTCGAAAAAGTGTATCAGTTCCTGTGTGCTTAAATTTCCGACCATCTCGTCAGCAGCGGTAGGACAACCCCCAAAACCATTGATCACAGTCTCATAGCTATGGACCCCTGCCTCAAAAGCTGCCTCAAGTTTCACAAAACTCTCCGAAGGTTTTGTGTGCAGGTGCAAACCAAAATCAACCTCTGGAAAGGATTTGATTAAATATTCATAAACTTTATAAATCGTATCAGGCTTTGCTTCACCCAATATATCGGAAAGTGGCATGCGCCTTACACCCAGTTTGTACAACTGATAGGCCGAATCGGCTGCTTTTTCTTTGCTCCAGGCATCGCCATATGGGTTTCCAAGACCCATCGAAAGGTAAATAACCCAATCGATACTCCTTCCTTCAGTCAACAGCATCATATTCCTGATTTGCACAAGGGCACCAGCTTCATCCGTATTAAGGTTTCTTTTCAGGAAGGTTGGAGAAACAGAAAAAGGGTAGGACAAACAAGAAATGCGGCCGCTTTCAATAGCTGTTTGGGTTCCTTTCTCATTGACGACCAAAGCCATCAATTCAGGATGTTTTTCCGGTAGTTCGAGTTGCTTAATAACCATTAGACTATCGGCCATTTGCGGAATAACTTTAGGAGAAACAAAACTTCCGCAATCTACGGTGGTGAAGCCGCAGCGCAATAAAGTATTGATATACTTTATCTTAACATCTGTTGGGATAAAATATTTGATGCCTTGCATGGCATCGCGTGCTGTTTCGGTTATTTTAATCATATGTTTCGTTACCTATGATCTGCCGGATAGATTTTTTGGAATTCTTCCCTGATGTATGCTTTCGGAGCGCAGTTTTCGGCCAACGATACGCTCAACCATTTTACCTGTTTCGAGCACACGATCCACATCGAGATTTGTTTCGATGCCCATCTCATCCATCATCACAACCATATCTTCGGTTGTAACAAGGCCAACTGCTGTTGATTCCTTATAATAATATGCGCCTGTGCCCGAAACCGGAACACCATCAACAAAATTTGCAGGTTGACCGCCAATTCCTCCCATGGTGGATTCGTAGTTTGTCATGCCGGCCTGCAACGCTGCCAGCACATTGGCTAAGCCCCAGCCGCGGGTGGTGTGAAGGTGAACGATATGCTTATGAGGATTCTGTACTTTGTCCAACAGCATCGAAAAGTATTTATAAACCCGATCAGGCGAGGCGGAACCGTCATGATCGGCATGCTCAACATCGCTTGCTCCAATGGATAGCCAACGCTGAGCGAAATCAATAGCCTTCGACATTTCGGTAGGTCCTTCGATCGGACATCCCCAAATTGTACTTACCGTTCCATTGATTTTAAGCCCTGCATCCAGTGCTTTGGGAACGTATTTCTCTGCCATTCGAAAGTACTCATCAATCGTAAGACCAGAGTTTTTATACTGATGCGATTCGCTTGTGCTGACCATCAACAAAATACGGTCAGGACCAAAACCCTCTTTGCGTGCTTCGATAGCTCTTTCAATAGCCTTTTCACGAATTGTTATTGCAGTAAGCGATGCCGATGGCAACAAATGTTCGACACGTTTGCTTGATCGAATAGCTTTAAAAAGATCGTCAGCATCTTTGAACTGTGGCATTCCTTTGGGGTTTCCGAAATTTGATACCTCAATATGTTTAAATCCACAAAGCAGCAATTCCTCAGCAAGCCAGAGTTTTGCCTCTGTAGGGATAAACTTTTCTTCGTGCTGGAATCCATCTCTTACGGTGATGTCGCCAATGACAACTTTTTTTGGGTAGTTCATAGACTAATTCAGTATTAGGTTGCTAAGATAATTAATAAACTGCATATGATGTTCGATTGTTCAACATTGGTATTAAAAATGATTAGAAAATGAGGTGTCCCCAGTGCTCAGCCTTTGAAAAGTATGAAATAAAAAATCCGGACAAATTCTAAAAAACATTTTGAATAGGTCCGGATCGATTGTTGATCATTGGTAATCAAAACATTAAATGTTCAAATACCTTAAAACTCTTAGTCTTTAAGGCAGGTCGGACTCAATAACTCGTTTCATCCATTTTTACTTTTCCCCAGAATGTTTTATACACAAATACAGTATAAGCAATTACAAGAGGTGCTCCGATTGCTGTCATTAGAAGCATAATACCCAACGATTTCTGTGAAGATGCAGCGTTATACACAGTGATGCTGTACAGGGGATCGACTGTTGACCGCACCAAAACAGGGTAAAGCTCTAATGCCACTAAAATCAGCAGGAAACTCATAGATAAGGATGAGAAAAGAAATGCTTGTACATATTTCGCTTTTGTGACAAGGCGGGGGATATTGGCGATGCTCAGAAAAGCAAGGGTTGGAACAATAAATAAAGCAGCATTTTCATGAAGGTCATCAGTAAGGTGTGGAATATAAATAAGTGTATAAAGTGTTACAAGCCCGTAGCTTACGACAAAGAAAATGATTGATTTTTTTAGAAGTTCGTTCACTTTGGCAAACAGTTTTCCTTCGGTTTTCATTGCCAGATATAGTGCCCCATGCATCATAAAAAGTGCCACAGTGGTAATGCCAACCATCAGTGCATAGGGATTTAAGAATTCGAGCCAGTGACCCTGAAACTCATAATTGGGCCCGAGTTCCATTCCCTGAAGAATGTTTCCGACCACAACTCCCAAAAGTAGTGCCATCAGTGTGCTCGATGCACTGTAAACGATATCCCATCCCTGTCGCCACCAATACATTTTTTCTTTGCTCCTGAACTCTATGGAAACAGCCCTCAGGATCAACACAAATAAAAACAGCATGAAAGGAATATACATCGCCGAAAAAATGGAGGCGTAAAGAATTGGAAAACCGGCAAAAAGTGCACCGCCTCCGATAACGAGCCAAACTTCGTTACCATCCCATACTGGTCCAACGGCATTTAGAGCGATCCGGCGGCTTTCCTCGTCCTTTAAAAACAAGTGCCAGGCACCTGCTCCCAAATCAAAACCATCGAGTATGGCATAACCCGAGAATAAGGCTCCAACAACAAGAAACCATAGTGTTGGATAATCTAAACCTAATAGTGTTTCCATTGTTATGAGTTTTTTTGTGAATTATCAGTTGTTTCAATAACTTCGGCAATGGCCTCCTGCGTAGGTCGGTTGTCGGTAGTGCTTTCATCATAGGGCCCTGCCTGAATCTTTTTGTTGAGCAGATAAAGAAACAAAGCAAACAAAAGGGCATACAAAAGTGTAAACATGATCAAACTGAACAGCACCTGATTTGCTGTGACAACAACCGAAAGTGCGTCTGATGTTCGAAGTAATCCGTAAACTACCCAGGGCTGACGACCCATCTCTGCTGCAAACCAACCGAACTGATTTGCCAGCTGCGGAAGTATGACAGAGAAAACAAAGACATACAGCAACCATTTGTATTTGAATAATTTTCCTCTCCACCAGAGGAAAAGACCAAATAGTGTCAAGCCAATAAAGTACAAGCCAAAAGCTACCATTAAATGGTAAAACTGAAATATGGCATTAACTTGTTTCGGGACTTCATCTTTAGGGAAATCATTAAGTGAAGGCACAGGAGTGTCGAAATTGCCATGCAGCAGGAAACTGAGTCCGCCGGGTACATATGGACCATAAACTTTTTCATTTTTCTGATCAACCCATCCAAAAAGATAGAGATGTGCCTGATCGCTGCTATTGTAATGACCTTCGAAAGCCGCAAGTTTTGCAGGTTGATGCTTAGCTACTACATTAGCCGATCCATGACCGGTAACAAGCTGAAGAACAGAAAATAAAGCGGCTGCCGACAAAGCGATGACAAAGGCTTTTTTCGACATTTGAACATATCGTCCTTTTAAAATATACCAGGCATGAACACTCATAACAAGAAATGCACCGGCTATCAAAGCTCCGATCCACACATGAAGTATGCGATCCACGCTGGAAGGGTTGAAAACCATTTCCCAGAAGTCGGTGATTTCGGCCCGGGCGTTAAGCCCTTCGCCTACAATATGATAGCCTGTTGGTGTTTGTTGCCAGCTGTTGGCAATAACAATCCAAACCGCTGAGAACATCGACCCAAACCACACACCTAGTGTTGCAATAAAATGAACAACAGGTTTTACTCTGTTCCATCCGAAAAGCAGCACCCCAAGAAAACCACTCTCAAGAGCGAATGCAAAAATTCCTTCGGCAGCGAGCGCGCTTCCAAAAACATCGCCAACAAATCTTGAGTAGGTAGCCCAGTTGGTACCAAACTCAAACTCCATCACGATGCCTGTGGCAACCCCTAATCCAAATGTTATGGCGAAAATCTTCGTCCAGAACCTTGCAAGCATTTCATAGGTTTTATCCTTTGTTTTTAAGTAAGCCCCTTCCATCAACACCATCATCAAACCCAACCCAATGCTCAAAGGCGGGTAGATGTAGTGAAAGGAAATTGTAAAGGCAAACTGTATCCGTGAAAGTATTTCTACATCCATTGTATAATCCTTTAATTAATTGAAACTTGTGTAATAGGTCCGTCAAGTAAACGAACCTCCCAAAAATAATGCTTTTTTGACAAATCATTTTAAGATTTTGTTAACAATTCGAAAAAGGGCTTTAGCTTTGAGGGTAATTGAATTAAAGTCACGTTTATATGTAACAAATCTACACACTCACCAACCAAACAATTATCACCAAACAACCTCATCCTGCTATAAGCCAATGGCTGAAAGCTAATAGCCTCGTTTCCTATCTTCTCACAAAATTTCCCCTAAATATCTCTTGTGTAAAATGCCGGTGTTTCATACTTTTACCACATCTGTTTTGGAGATATGATTGAAGCTGACAGCTGCGGTGTAATGGGTAAATAAATTATCAAAAACTAAAAAGGCTTATAGCAGGCAATTGGGTTTATCAAAAATGGAATTGAAGAGTTGAGTGCCAAAGGTCTGCGTTTTGAAAGGTGCTAATGGTCAGCTAAATTAAGGAAACTGTATGAAAATAATCGAACTTAAAGAAAATGAAAATGTCAGTAATGACATGAAAGTAAGCCAGTATTTTAATCAATTAGATTTACTTCTGAATGAATTAAGAAACAGGGAGATACCTGTTAAAATCATTGAATCAATCAATAGTGATCTGGAAGAAATCAACGCAACACTTCTGGTTGGAAAGATGTTGCTTCGATTACTTAAGAAAAAACAACTCAAGATACTGAAACTCCTCGAAAAGGAATTGAAAATAGTTCCAAAAAACTATTACCGAAACCTGTGGCTTGTGCTGGGAATGTCGGCCTTTGGTGTGCCATTCGGCGTTGCTTTTGGAACGAGTACTGGTAATATGGGATTAATAGGTATTGGCTTCCCGATAGGGATGGGAATAGGAATTGCCCTCGGCGCTGGATTGGACAAAAAAGCATTCAACGAGGGAAGGCAGTTGAATGTTGAGCTTAAACATTGAATCATTCAAAGTTTTTTCGAAAAGACAAGTTTTCAAGGGACAAAGACAGCCTTCTAAGCAAGCGCATTTCCAGAGGGAATGTCTGATTGCGTTTAGTTAAAAAGAAGACGGAGGTTTCTATTTAAAAAATACACACAATGATTAAAAATAAGATCTGGTTAATTTCTTTGGTTGGATTATTTATATTTCTGATTTTTATTCCAAGAGAGATACTGTACCCAGATTTAAAAATAATTAGTTGGAGTATTTTCGGATTATTTCCATTCTTGATTTTTAAAACAATTCAAAGTTTTAAGCCAGAGACACCCTGGAATATTGTTTTAGCTTTAATTTCACCATTAATAATTGGACCATCATTTGGATTATATCATGATCATATTGAGACTATCGCCTTGGAAAAGGGTGGTCAATGGACAACGGCAATCGTTATTGACGAAAAATATAGTGGTGGTAAGATCAAAAGCATGATGATTAAATGCTCTTACACGATCGATAATTTAAAGTATCTAACAAATTTTGAGAAAGACAAAATTGATAAATTTATGATTGGCACATTGAAATTAATTTATCTAAAGGAATTCCCGAAAATTTACCGGCTTGAATATGAATGGAAAAACAACTAATAACCATCCCCTACAACCATATTAAATGCAGCAAAAACTTTTAACTAAATTGACATTTTAGCAGCATTAAACATTAATGTAGAATTAAGGGCATAAATACAAATGAATCGCAGATAGTATAAATCTGATTTTTTTATGTAATTTTGAAATGGATAATTAATTGAATGAACCTAATTGAAAATCATAACAAAGACATCCTTAACTTGTGCAAAATGCATAAAGTCAAATCTTTGTATGCATTTGGTTCGGTTTTAACAGACAAATTCAACAGCGAAAGTGATGTGGATTTAATTGTCGATTTTGAACATATTGATGTTCTTGATTATGGAGATAATTATTACGAACTCAAATTTTCGCTCGAAAATGTATTCAACAGAAGTGTTGATTTATTGGAAGAAAAAGCCGTAAAAAATCCTTACTTCAGAGAAGTTATAAATCAAAATAAAAAGCTGATTTATGGATAACACTACTAAATCATGGCTATTTGATATTTTAAGCTCAATAAAAGAGATTGAGAGTTATTTTGTTGAAACACCCAAAATGTTCGAAATCTATCGAAATGATTTGAGAACAAAAAGAGCTATTGAGAGAAACGTTGAAATTATTGGGGAAGCAATGAGTCGAATCCTAAAACATGATGAAAAAATAGAAATCTCAAATTCCAGAAAAATTGTTGATGTCAGAAATAGAATAATTCATGGATATGACTCTGTTTCTGATGAGGTGATCTGGGGAATTGTAGTCAAGAATTTACCTGTTTTACAAAAAGAAATTGAACTTCTGTTAGGAGAATAGAAGTGCTTCTGCCAATATTAGGTCAACTATTCGATAAGGTCACAAAATGATCCTGACAATGTTGGAGGTCAGAGGTCGGAAGAGTGTTTTGACCTGAACGGAGTTGGAGATAATGCATTAAAGGTTTCCAGCAAGGATTTAGTAAACATTTATCAGATAAAGATTAATCTTGGCTGATTAATCGAAAAACCAATATTTTATAAATTTTTTTTATCACCATGAGAAAAACACAGATAATCTTTTTATACTGAGATTGTGGCGCATCTGCTTTTAGTTTATATTCGCTAAATACTGCCTTGTTTAAATATTTTAAAAAGAAATAATGTGAAAAAGAATGAAATGTTTCCAATGTTGAATGATATTCCCGAAGAGTTTCGTTTATCAATTCCAATTAATCAAATCAAATATTTAATTAACGGTGAATTACATATTTGGGATGGTGAGTTTGAAAATGTTTATTCTCCAATTTATATAAGAAGCGCGAATAACACTACGAATCTGATAGGTAGTTATCCTTTAATGGATGAGAAAACAGCTTTGCGTGCTCTTGATAGTGCAGTAATGGCCTACAATAATGGTCAGGGGGAATGGCCCCGAATGTCAGTCGGGCAACGAATAGATTGTTTTAAAAAGTTTGTGACATTAATGAAGCAACAGCGTTCTCAGGTTGTAAATCTTCTGATGTGGGAAATTGGGAAATCATTAAAAGATTCGGAAAAAGAATTTGACAGAACTATTGAATACATTATTGATACGGTTGAAGCTTTAAAAGAAATAGACAGAGAAGCTTCAAGAATAATAATTAAGCAAGGTGTCATTGCTCAAATAAAAAGAGCACCACTGGGTGTTGTTTTATGTATGGGGCCTTTTAATTATCCTTTGAATGAAACGTTTACAACATTAATTCCAGCGCTGATTATGGGGAATGCGGTGGTTTTTAAACCTCCAAAATTAGGTGTTTTATTGCATTCGCCTCTGCTAGAGGTGTTTAAAGAAGCATTTCCAAAAGGTGTAGTAAATATTGTTTATGGTGAAGGTCAGAGAGTTATATCACCTCTCATGGCTTCAGGTAAAATTAATGTTTTAGCATTTATAGGGTCATGTAAAGTAGCAGATATTTTGAAAAAACAGCATCCTTTTCCCCATTTAATGAAATCAGTTTTAGGTCTGGAAGCAAAAAATCCAGCTATCATTTTAAAAGATGTAAATATTGAAAATACTGTAAAGGTTTGTGTTACAGGAGCGCTGTCATACAATGGACAAAGGTGTACAGCATTGAAAATACTATTTGTTCATGAAGATATTTATGATGTTTTTTTAGAAAGATTTATTCAGGAGGTTGACAACCTTAAATTAGGTCTGCCCTGGGATACACTTGTTGATTTAACACCTTTACCTGAGAAAGATAAAACCATTATGCTGTCTCAACTTGTTGAAGATGCAATTTTGAACGGAGCTGTTATTTGCAATAAAAATGGAGGTGTCATTAACGAAACTTCATTTTTCCCTGTCGTTCTCTCAAATGTAAATAGAGAAATGCGTATTTATCACGAAGAACAGTTTGGCCCAATTGTACCGGTAGTCAAATTCAGTGATATTAACGAACCCTTAGATTATGTTATTAAGTCCAAATTCGGTCAGCAGGCGAGTATATTTGGTCGGGATCATGATCAAATTTCTTTTCTTACTGACACGTTGGTTAATCAGGTTTGCCGTGTTAACATTAACTCTCAATGTGAAAGAGGACCTGATATTTTTCCTTTCACAGGAAGAAAAGATTCAGCCGAAGGAACTTTATCTGTTAGCGACGCTTTAAAAGTTTTTTCTATCAGGACTATGGTTGCCATGAAAGAAACAGATTCAAATAAACAACTATTGACCGAGATATTGGATTCGAAACAATCAACTTTTTTAAGAACAGATTTTATTTTATAAAATGGAAAAGTAAGTCAACAAATGGCATATTGCACGAAGGTTTTACTCACTCGCGGGTGTATTGAAGCTTGTTTTAAAATTCGGTATAATTTGAAAAGTTATAGCTTTGTAATTCCGCTCTGCACCCTAACATCAACCCAGATAACTCACCTAAAACTACAACCAACATGAATTTTTCAAAGAGACTAATTTTTACACTTTTTACTTTTTTTATCCCGGGGCTTGCATTTTCCCAGAATGCAGAACTGATTGACGGAAAGATACTATCGAAAAAGCAGTTAACTGAAGATTACAGTGTTTTGTATTCCTCTCTGATTAATTACCATCCGGCACCTTTTTTATATACATCTGAAACTGATTTCAAAGAGTACTTTCAAAGACAGGAATCCCTGCTCCCTGACAGTCTTTCGGAAAGAGAATTCTATATAATCGCAAAAAGCCTGGTAACAATGGTTAAATGCGGTCACACCGATTTATCTGTTTCTGATAGCTGGAATAATGCAATTGCTAATAAAAGTTTACTGCTGCCCTTTGAGGTTTATTGTGTTGATGAAAAAGTTTTTGTTAAAAATACCTCAGAAGATGAAGTTAAGGAACTTGAAATAAATAACGAAATAGTGAGCATCAACAATGAATCTGTTGCGGATATTTTGCATCAAATGTATGCTATCCAATCACGGGATGGAAATACGCTGTCATATGTAAGAGAGGCTGTAGCTCGAAATTTTAGAATATATTACTTATATTTGTATGGGTACCAAAATGAGTTTTTAATTGAATATGTTTCAAGTTCAGGCGAAATAAAAACAACAACAGTTAAATCACTTACCAAAAGATTGAAAGAAATCCCCAGACCTGCTTTGCTAAACAGTTTCAAAATAATTTATTCAAACGATTGGAGCGTTTTTGCAACTGATTCGATCAACAATCTGGCTTATTTGCAAATAAAAAGTTTTCTTAACAGAAAAGACTTTAAGGAATACTATAAAGAGACTTTTCTTCACCTGCAGAAACACCCGAATCTGCAACTTATTATCGATGTAAGAAACAATTCAGGCGGATACTATGGCAATGGGAATACACTGCTATCCTACCTTACACCCAGCAAATTTGAATTCAACTTTCAGAAACCAAAAGGCAAAACAGAAAAGAATAAGTACGCCAAACTTGATAAATGGAATAAATTGACAAAGTTTGCATTCTCTATGAAGCCGGGTAAACACAAAGTAAAGGGTCAGAGAATGGAAACCTTCACTTTTAAACCCAAAAAACCGTATTACAGCGGAAAAGTTAACGTGATTACAAATGGCATTACATTTTCGCAGGCTGCACTTTTCGCATCACACCTTAAAGCATATGGCGCTATCTTTTATGGAACTGAAACCGGTGGAACAGAGAGTGGAACAAATGCTATGCTAAACTATAAAGTGATACTGCCAAACTCCGGATTTAAAGCAAGCATAGCTCATTATCAGGTAATTTCTAATTCTTCAAAAGGAGAGTTTGGGTTTGGGGTAAAGCCAAACTTTGAAATAAAGCCGGATTATACAATAACTGAAGATAACATATTACTTGAGGTAATGAATATAATTTCAGCTAATAAATAAGAAAATGAACCACTTACACCAGGCCGAGTAAAAGAAAACGAAAAAAGAATTTTTTCCAAGTGGGGTTGTAATAGTTTTTTGGTATGTTCGCTTTTTAGATGGATTTGTCTGAAGTATGAAATAAAAATTGTGTGTTGTGAGTGGCAACTTAACAATAGAAACTATAAAGCAGTTGTTGTTCAATGGTTTACAGGAGTATTGTTCCTTTTTCAGTAATATTGTTCTTGAACAAGTCCGACGAAAACCCAAGCTTTTATGTGCCAAACCGTCCAAAATAAATTTTTAAAATCAAAGCATAAACCAAAACCTAATATGTAGTATGACCAAATCTATTCTTCTCGCCGTATTCCTTCATATCTTTTTTGCATTACAGGCAAGCTCACAAGCTGTTGACGCATTCCGGAATGAAATCGAACAGATTATTCGTTCGAAAAACGCTATTGTTGGGGTTTCAATTGTTGGTAACGACGGGATAGACACGCTGTCGATCAATGGCGAAAGGCATTTTCCGATGCAAAGTGTTTTTAAGTTTCACATTGGGATTGTACTGCTGTCGGAAGTTGATAAAGGTAATTTTTCGCTTGACCAAATTGTTAACATCGGAAAGAATGAGCTTTTGCCTGAGCTATGGAGTCCGATAGCTGAAAAGTATCCTGAAGGTGCAACACTCACACTGGCAGAAATTCTTGCATATACCATATCTCAAAGCGATAATGTAGGTTGTGATGTGCTATTGCGGCTACTTGGCGGACCTAAGACCGTTGAAGATTATTTTGTAACGAACGGTTTTACCGATATTTCAATAAAAATCAATGAAGAAGTGATGCAGAGCAGTTGGGATTTGCAGTTTCAAAATTGGACAACACCTAAATCAGCCAGCGAAGTTCTGGAAGTATTTTACAACAACAGCGGCAATTTGCTTTCTCAAAAAAGTCGCGACTTCATTTGGAAAATCATGCGTGAAACTTCTACAGGTAAAAACCGGATAAAAGGGAATTTGCCTGCGGGAACTATCGTTGCCCATAAAACAGGTTGGTCAGGTACACACAAAACTACCGGAATAACAGCTGCTGTGAATGACATTGGGATTGTTTTTCTGCCCAACGGCAAGCACTTTTTCATTAGTGTTTTTGTTACAGATTCAAAGGAAGATTTAGCCACGAATGAGCAAATTATTGCAGATATTGCAAAGGTAGCATGGGATTACTTTTCGGATGAAACAAATTAAAACCTTTACTCGTATCAAAAGGAATATCTTTAGGAATAGACATAATCGTGATTAGGTAAATTGACTATTAGGTATATTTTAGGGTTATATACACGTTATCAAGGACATTAAATAATTGACATAAATCAAACATTATGACACTATTAATAATTATTGGAATCATACTGGCAACACTGACGACAGGATTTCGTATTGCACAAGAATATCAAAGGGGAGTTATATTCCGACTTGGTCGTTTTCAATCAATTAAGGGGCCTGGTCTATATTGGATTATACCATTAATAGACAGACAAGTGAAGGTTGATATTAGAACTAAAACAGTTGACCTCGAACAACAAGAAACAATCACCAAAGATAGTGTAACAATAAAAGTAAATGCCGTGTTATGGTTTAAAATAACTAATCCAGAGGACGCAATTATTAAAGTTGCTGATTATAATAAAGCTGTTTATCAGTTTTCAGTAACTGCTTTGCGAAATATAATTGGACAACATTCGCTTGATGAAGTTTTAAGAGAAAGAGAACAAATAAATGGAACTCTTCAAAAAATTGTTGACACAACAACTGAACCATGGGGAATTAAAATTGAAATGGTAGAGATGAAAGATGTTGAAATACCGGAAGCAATGCAACGAGCAATGGCAAGAGAAGCAGAAGCCATAAGGGAAAAGAGAGCTAGAATTGTAAAAGCTGAAGCGGAGTTAGAGGCATCCATTAAATTGACTCAAGGAGCAAAAGAAATGGAAGGAAGTCCAATTGCGCTTGAACTTAGACGAATGCAAATGCTTTCTGAAATTGGTATAGACAATAATACTACGACCATTGTTCTCGTACCATCTGACTTTACTAATGCAGCAAAAAGTTTTACAGAACTTGTAAATAATAAGAAACTTGACACGTAAGCCATGATCATACACCTATAAAAATTGATGGTCGTTGGTTAAATTTAGCTTTGTACTTCTTGTCAATTGTAATGCTGGCAGACAGTTTATTGCTTCGAAATACGCTTCTTAGTCAAGCGCCTATCTGTTTTACAGCGCTCAAAGAAAACTTACTGAAAACCCATAAATAAAAAAGATAAGAGTATGGAATTTTCAACTATTACGAATGGAATCCTAACCATTATTGATACCTGGGAGCAGCAATTAATTGATCTGCCAGTTGATAAAATCGCGAACAGGAGAAATAATCAAAACAGGACAATTAAGCAGATTCTTGGGCATTTGATCGATTCAGCTGCAAATAATCATCAACGTATGATTCGGTTGCAATACATAGATAAGCTTGAGTTCCCGGATTATCAGCAAGATAATGATTTGTGGATATCGCTGCAGGATTATGAAAATGCTGATTGGTTTACACTCATTCAACTTTGGAAATACTATAACCTACATATGATTCAGGTGATTAAATCGGTTGACATGTCGAAACTTGATAATTCATGGCAAAGTTTTGATGGCATGACAGTCACTCTTCGACAAATGATTGAAGGATATTTGGGACATATTGAGTTACATTTTAACGAGATTCAGGAATTAATTGATAGGTAAACGAATGATAGCAAAAACGTTACAACCTTCATATTTTGCAGTAATCTTCACTTCCATAAGAACGGAAGGTGAAAATGGATATGCCGAAATGGCGGATAAACAGGTTTTAACTCCAGCAACACTATTTCAAATCAGATTGAGGTTATTTTTTAGATTGCTGTATATCAGATTCATAGTCGCTTGGGTTGAGATTAATTCTAGTAATACTACATTGCAACATGTTTACAATTAAACTTTTCGGGCTAGGTTAAATTACCTTCATCCAAACAGTTAGCAAATCAATTAAAAAAATCAAAATGCAGATAAGAAAATACAACAAGCTTTCCGATGAAAGCAAATTGATGAAAATGATTGAGGATGAAGAAGGATGGGATTATGCCAATGAAACTCTGGCTGAGAAATATAAAGTAGCTTTAGCAACATCTATAACCTATGTTGCCTTTCAGGAAGGTGTTTTATGTGGATATTCCCGTTCGTTAGATGATTTTGGCGCATATATTTATGTTTGTGATTTGCTGGTAATGTCAGCCTATAGGGAAAAAGAAATTGGAAGAAAACTAATGGAATGTATTTATCAGGATTATCCAAATCAAGTTGTTTATGTAATGTCGGATGTTGATGGATATTATGAAAAGGTTGGTTATAAACAAATAGGTTCGATTTTTGAAGTTCCATGCCCAAAATAAATTTCCCATGATTAGATTGTTAGAAAAAAATAAGAAAATACCCTATGATTTACTATTGCTTGCAGATGAAACAGTTGAAGCAATCGATAAATATATCCATCAATCAGACATTTATGTATTTGAACGGGAGAATAAGATGATCGCAGTTTTTGCTTTGCAAACGATCAGTAGCGATACAGTAGAAATAAAAAACATTGCTGTTGATGCAACTTTCCAGGGACAAGGGATAGGTCAGGGATTGTTAAAAGATGCCATAAGTATTGCGAAGGAAAAAGGATTTAAGAAGATCATAATCGGAACAGGAGACGCAGGTATTAAGCAACTGTATTTATATCAAAAGGTTGGTTTTGAGATATATGAAATAAAGCACAGGTTCTTTATTGATAATTACCCAGAACCCATATTTGAAAATGGAATCCAATTAAAACACATGATTGTTCTTAAAAAAGACTTGAATTAAAGCCCAGCTGTATATAATAAGGAGTTCATTAAATGTTTTTACAATTATAACACTGGTTCAAATGGTATATCAATAGAAAACATGTTTACCTTTGAATGATCCAACGATAACAAACTATTGTCATGCTTGAAAACCGGAGTTCAACTTCAAAAATAATCTCAAAATATATTTGGAGTTTATTTTTAAAACGGCATTATATCATTGGGCATAAATTGTTTTGGCTGAAAATTGTTCAGAAATAACCTCTTTATAGCGCAGGTTTACAATCATTGAACCTAATTTAAAAAATGGAAATCGCTTTATTAATGATGATACCGCTTCTACTTTGGATGATAAGTCTTTATTGGCTTTCAAGGTGGATAAAATTTTGGATGTTTTTCATGATTAATTTGGTACTTTTAATTGGCTATATGGCTTG
The DNA here is from genome assembly GCA_964463695.1 of uncultured Lentimicrobiaceae bacterium. Classification (GTDB taxonomy): domain Bacteria; phylum Bacteroidota; class Bacteroidia; order Bacteroidales; family F082; genus JALNZU01. The sequence continues at coordinate 88,115 of CAYXCZ010000011.1, forward strand.
GTTGACCCAATCCGAACTAATATTTTTAGGACATGACGAATATGGCCTTGGTCGACTTTTTCTGATTGTAAAAGTAATTATTGGACACGTAATTGCAGTGTTCGTTTTCGCTTTTTTCAAGCGCAGACAACTGAAACCAAGACAAAGTGAGTGAAAGCTGCGACATTCAAATTCGCCTTGCTATTCATTGACTCTTTTTCTTTTTCGGCTTTAATAATTTTGAATTACCGGCATTCATACCTTCGACAAGACAGAAAACGAAATAAAGTGCAATTGAAAATGAATGGACATAAGGAGTTCATGTGACACGTAATGACTTTGAGAAAACTATCGTAAGAACTCCGATTTGATGAATCTGATAAATACAACGCTAAAAAACCGACAACATGACAAACAGAAGTATAACATTAACAATTTTACAATTTCTGATTATTCTTTTCTATAATCAGACCTTTGCTCAAAATACAGTGACAAAGCAAATTCTTTGGACAGCAGATTGGAGTCCAAATGGTAAGTTCATTGCTATTGGTGGAAACACCGACACCTTAACTATTTATAATGAACGGAATTTAAAGCCGCTCAAATCGTTTCATATTAAGAACACCATTACTCGCGTAAAGTGGCATCCTTCAAAAAATTTAATTGCTGTAGCAACACAGATGTCAAGCGAAAAATCGTGTATCATTAATTTGGAAACCAATGAGAGAATTGAACTTAACGGAATTTCGCCTGATGGGGCAAGAGGTATTGACTGGAATTCTACAGGCGAATATTTAGCTGTTGCCGATAACGACGGGCAAGTGTTAATTTACACTATCAAAGGTGAATTGATAAGAAAGTTTGCAAATCAAAGCCATTCAACCAAAGGTATAACTGCTATTGCATGGCATCCCCAAAAAAATATGCTTACAACGGTTGCCGACAACATACGTTTTTTAGACATGGATGGAAATTTGCTTAAAACAATAAAACACAGACCTGAAGATGTATTGTTACTAAGTATAGCCTGGCACAGGTCGGGCGATTTTTTTGTTACAGGTGACTATGGTGACGAGAAAGACACGTCATTGCTTCAATATTGGAGTGAACAAGGCGAGCTTTTAAAATCAATGGATATCAGTAAAGGTGAATACAGAAATCTCGCCTGGAATCCAAAAGGAAATCGGTTGGCAACAGCAAGTGACGCTTTAAGGATTTGGGACACCGAAGGAAATCTTATTTCGGTAGGTAAGTCCGAGGACTATTTATGGGGTCTTTCGTGGAATAAACATGGAAACAGAGTTATTACCTCAAGTCTGGAACAAAGAATAATACTTTGGAATAGAAAAGCGAAGCGAATACTTTCCATTGAATAAAGGACAAAGACATAGTTTGAAAAGTCCTCTGCATTTGTTGGTTGATTAATAAACATTTTTACCTTTGAATGATCAACGATAACAAATAAGATTATGTCGGCAACCAGCATTTTAACTTCCGCAAAAATTTCACACGTTGGTTTGAGCTTGTTTATTAAGCAGCTTGATATGAGTTGTTTAGAAATTGGTGTGGGTGAAGGTAATTCTTGAATAACTACCATATGGCGTAAATACATTTGTTAGAGGCAAGTGTAACGACGTCATGACAAATAACGAACAATTGTAAATTATGAAATTTTTAGTGACAGTTTTTTTACTGACATTTTACGCAACAACATTTGCTCAACAGCATTCTCAAAATGATAGTATTTATATTATTAAGGATAGCGTGCTCATCCCAACGAATAGCGGTATTGATATCTCAGCTATTATAGTTCGCAAAAAAACAAATACAAGCCCATTACCCGCAATCCTATTTTATACCACATATCATCAAGGCTCAGGCGATGCGATATTTGGCAAAAGGTCTGCTGATAGAGATTATGTAGGAATTGTCGCCTATGCACGTGGAATAAGGACAGACATCAACAATTATAAACCTTATGAAAACGAAGCAACAGATATTTACGACATTATTGATTGGATAAGTAAACAATCCTGGTGCAATGGGAGTATTGGAATGTTTGGCGGAAGCTATACAGGTTTCGCTCAATGGGCAACAGCTAAAAACGTCCATCCTGCCTTGAAAACAATTGTTCCGCAAGTGGCAGTTATGCCGGGGTATGATACCCCAATGGAAAATAACGTTCAGATGTATCTTGGATTATATTGGCCTCACGACAATGTTTATAAAAAAGAGCCTTTAAGAAGAAGCCTGCCTTTTGAATGGTTTGAAGACGGAATTGCTTTTAAAGAGATAGATAGTTTGGCTGGTTACAAAAACGATATATTTCAAAATTGGCTACAACATCCCGGTTATGACAATTATTGGCAATCATTGGTGCCTACTCCAGAAGAATTTGCTAGAATAAATATTCCAGTCTTATCAACAACAGGCTATTATGACGGTTCACAAATCGGGGCAATGCAATATTTCAAACTGCACAACAAATACAATAAAAACGCCAACCACTATTTTGTCATTGGACCCTATGATCATTGGGGTGGACAACGTAGACCTGCCAAGAATTTGATGGGCTATGAGATTGACAGTGTTGCAAATGTCAGTATGATGGGATTAGCTTATGAATGGCTTGATTTCATATTAAAAGGGAAATCTAAACCTGAATTACTTAAAGGTAAAGTAAATTATCAAGTTATGGGGACAAATGAATGGCGACATTCACCTTCTTTGCATGAAATAAATAACGACACTTTGACCTTTTACTTAGACAAGAAAACGCTTTCCGCTCAAATACCAAAAGTAAGTAAGTTTGAAAACCAAATAGTAGATTTTAAGGACAGGGAAACACAAAACAATTATTACACACCAGAAATTACTTTTGACACATTAGAGGTAAGCAACGGTTTGTTTTTTTCCACTGAACCTTTTCAAAAGGAGTTCAATATTAATGGTTCATTTACAGGCAATCTTTGGGCGACTATCAATAAAAAGGATATGGATGTTTCGTTAGCACTATATGAATTAATGCCAGACGGAAGATATTTTTTTCTCACAAGATATATTGGAAGAGCAAGTTTTGCAAAAGACAATTCTAAACGACAACTTCTGCAACCAAATAAAAAGGAAAATATTTCTTTTGACAACACTCGTTTTGTTAGCAAGAAAATTAATAAAGGTAGCCGACTTGTTGTTTTACTCAACATCAACAAGCATCCTTTTGAAATAATCAATTACGGTTCGGGAAAGCCTGTATCAGAAGAAACTATGCAAGATGCAGGTGAACCATTACAAATAAAATGGCACAATGACAGTTATGTTAAAATTCCTGTATGGAAAAACTAATCAGTTGGACGATAACGCCAGCCATTAACACTAAGTCGAATAGCCGAAAAACCCCGAAAAATGAGCCATTATCCTGCTGAGAGGTAATGGCTTTTTGGTTTATTCCCTGGTGTGAAAAACGTGGTGGTATACTTGCCATTGCCGGAAGCCAGAAACAAACAGAACCTTTCCAGGCATAGCATTGAAAAAAGTGAGAACAGGAAAATGAAAGTGAGACCAGGAAAAAGAAAAGTGCTGGTGTGTTGATTAAAAGTGAGATCAAGCTGAATTATAGTGAGATCAAGTTGAATGCAAGTGGGACCGTGCCGACGAAAAGTGAGGACGGGAAAATGAAAAGTAAGGTTGGAAAAACAAAAGGCAGTTGATCTGGAAGTATTGAAGTCTGGGAGTCTGAAAGTCTAAGGGTCGGCTGACGCAAGCCTGAAAGTCGACAGGCCTAATGGTTGGCTGGGGCATATTGTGTCCTGGAGGCTCGGAATCTCGAAGTTTGGAAGTTTGGGGGTCTTGAGGTCTTGGTCTTTCATTGATTCAAGTAATGATTTGAGATTAAAAGTTGTATTTTTGTATTATATGGTAGAAAAGCACATATTACAGCAAAGGTTTTTAAACAGGCAATAGAAATGAGACTATTCAAAAAACTGCATCTAAAGTTGGTGTTTCTATTGATAAGTTCAAGAATTAGGAAAATGGAGTAGGTTATCCTGAAAACAATAACTTTGTGAAACGAAATAATTATGAAAATTCTTTTAAAGGCAAAATCCGGGATTGTATTTACATACATGATTGTGGCAACTGTGATGTTTCGTTTCCAAATCGAGAATGAATTAGATATCACACTGGTCCTGAATATTATTGGATTACTTATCTATATGATTTACCCTTTGACTGTTGGACTTTTTTTACTTGACTATTTACCCCAAAAAATTGAGTTGAACTATCATTTATTCATCCTGAATAGTTTTGTTTGGTTTATAACCTATATTGTAATCATTTTCATCTCAGATAATGAAGGGATGCGTTTTTCAGGGTTTTCAGCCCTTCCATTCTTTTATGTATTCTATGCATATCTGGATTTTTTGGCTTTCCCTGTGAGGGTTCTCAAATCTATCGAACTTGGAAGAAAGGCAAAAACCGGAGATTATTTAGGAGATTTTTTTCTCATGCTTTTTTTTCCAGTCGGCATTTGGATTTTACAACCCAGAATAAGAAAGATTGTTGGTCCAGACAAAGTAGATTCGCAGTAAGTGAAGGCTATATTAAGTTCTAATGCTTATGTCCTTTTAAATAAAACACATCATTCTACCTATGACAGATGAAGAAAAAATAGTGAAATATGATTTATTGTTGCAGAAGTACATTGACAATAAATCTTTTATTAAAATTTTGAGAACAATATTTGACGAAGAGGAAAATATGTCAGGGTTTTTAATAGGGATGTCGAAGGATTTTATACTTGTGCAGCTTGATTCATCCTTTAAGTTTGATGGTTATGCAATCTTTAGAAAGGATGATTTTGATTCAATCCGACATTCCAGTTTTGAAAGAACTCAACGGAAGATATTTAAAGCCGAAGGTCTTTTAGAAAAAGAATATGGCTTCGACAAACATTTGCCGCTGACAAGTTGGAAAGCCATCTTTCACGCGCTGAAGGGTTATGATTATCATGTAAGTATCAAGAACAGAGCCAAGGATTATTTGGATTTCTGGATTGGACCGATTTTGAAAGTGACGAATAAAAGTGTAAGCATCCGAAATTATGACCCAAATGGTGTATTATATGAAAAGCCTACAGTTATTAAATATGACAGTATCAGTGTTGTGGAGTTTGGTGATAATTATTCAACTGTATTTAGAAAGTATTTGAGAGAGAAACGGAGAACATAATCTCACTCCCGTCCTCTGCTCTCCTATTGTCAAAATATAGCATGGGTTTGGTTACTGAATGATTAATATAGAAAAACTTAAGAATTTTCTTGTTTATTTCCGCTCATTTTATTCTTTTAATGCCAATACCAGAAGGAATAGTTGCGAGAGGCTTTTTTGGTTGAAAGGCTTGCTTTTATATATCTATTTGCATTTCCGAAAGTTTTGTGAAGTGAGATACAGGCCGCTGAGTGGCGTTTAGAAACAAGTTAGCGGCAAGTATCATGACACGTGTTAAATGAAATAAATTTGCACGTATAGAGTGTTTATTTGTATTTTTGCACGTATACATTTAATTGACAAAAAAAAGCCATGAATACAAAATTGACATTGACGATTGAGCATACAATTATCGAAAAGGCTAAGAAATATGCCAATGGTAAGGGTCGCAGTTTATCCGACATTGTTGAAAACTACCTGAAAGCCATCACAAAAGAGGATAATAATGAAAGTGTAGAACTGACCCCGATTGTACAATCGTTAAAAGGTTCGTTTAATGCTCCCAAAAACATCGACTACAAAAAAGAACTTTCCAAAAGACTTACTGAAAAATATCTTTAGCAAATGAAAAAAGTTCTCATCGACACTGACGTAATATTAGATTTTTTCTTTGACCGGGAGCCGTTTTCTGACGATGCAGCAAAAGTTTTGTCACTATGTGAATCGAGAGAAATCAAAGGCTTTATTACATCTGTGATCATCAGCAATGTATATTATCTGTTAAGGCAAAATGCTTCGCATGAGAAAGTTATCGAGAAACTAACACAATTAATGACGATTACAGAAGTACTTACCACAGACAAAGATGTTATCCTAAAGGCGTTGAACTCGAATTTCAGGGATTTTGAAGACGCATTGCAAAACTATTCAGCAGAATTAAACGGACAAATTGATTTGATTCTCACGAGAAACATAAAAGATTTTAAAAACAGCGCTCTTGGTGTGATGACTCCGGGAAATTATTTGAAGACCACAATTACCAGCCGCTAACAAATAAGGCTTATACGCAAGCGCCCATTATGGCGTGTTTCAGGCTGTTGAAGGGTTTTTGCTTTTGCGCTTTAAGCCGTTTTTGAATGAATTCTTACAAGAGTAGACACCAGGTAGATTTAAAGGCGGGCAGTAAGGCACGTGGATGGTTTGGGGTTTAATCACCCTGCTGTGTGCTTTGAACCGATTTTTGTACATTTCAAAAGAAAAACTGGAATGGAAAGCGTAATCAGAAACAAATCTATAAATTTGCCCTGCCAGCCAGATGATACTAGATTAGTAAACTGTAAATTGCACGAAATTAATTGGTTAGGGAATTGTTGGTCAGAATTTTATGACGAAATTTAGGAACATTATTACTTTAGGACTTTTCTTAGTTATTGTCTTGACATCGAATTGTCAAGAAACAAGAATAGATTCAACGATATTGAATGCCGACTCATCAGTTATTGAAGGAAGAATATATAAGGTAATTTACAGAACAGACGAATTCTTCTACATTCTGGATTCACATGACAAAATTATATTTAAGAGTAAAGACTACTATAAATTCTATGAATTTTCAGACTTTGATAATGATGGAAATAAAGATATTCTTTTCAGTTATATCGGAAATGTACCTAGAAAGGATTTGCTATTGTACGAGGCGAAAAACAAGAATTTTAGAGCAGTAGAAAACTTTTCAAATTATCCTGAACCAATTAAAATAGAGGGAACAAAATATTACTATTCCTATCATCGAAGTGGGTGCGCAGACAGAAATTGGGATAGCGACCTATTTTTCATTGAAAACTTTAAGACATATAAGCTAGGGACTATCTCAGGAAGAGAATGTGAAAACAGGGACGAAAAAGACGGAATTTACATTTACAAATCAAAAGAGAATAAAGAAACACTTACAGAAACCAGAGACATAAATCTAATCCATGAATTCCAGAATGACAAATGGGATTTTATTAAGGAATATTGGACAAAGAACTATAAGAAATTTGAATAAAAAATTGTTGGGAATAATCAGGAGTTCGTGTGGCCGGCACGACCATTTGTATCACAGCCCGAAAACTCGCTGTAATCATCTGGAACATGGTGGTCAAAGGTGTGAACTACAACAACCCGGCAGGATATCTCTTTTTAGACCAAAAAAGAAAACCTGGTTTGGTAAAGCGCATTCAGAAACAAATTGATAAATTTGCCTTGACTACTGATGATCTGTAAATTAGTATATTGTAAATTACACAAATACAATTGGTTAGGAAATTGTTAGTCAGAATTTAAAAAGACAACGAATTGATAGAGAAATTTAGAAACATATTGACAAAAGACGCCTTTCAAAGGACAATTTTTGGACTTGGTTTTCTCTTGTGGACAGCTATAATGTTGGACAGTTTAAAGAATTTTCCTTTTTCGACAAGTTCTCTAAAGGTTTCATATTTGACACTTTATCTGATTCCAGCGACAATTTTAATAATTCAAATAATAAGAAATAACAAATTGTTTTGGCTGTTGACTTTTGGACTTTATAGTAGTTACATCCTTGTTTCATTATTTTTAGTTTCGTGGGACATAATCGAGAGAAGCGGAAACCATGTAAAAGCCATTAATTGGTCATTCAAAGACATTGCTTTTCTAATTCTATTTTTAGGATTTTTAGGAGTAATTGACTGGATAATATACCGCATTAAACCGAAAAGACTGATATGAATAAAATAAAAACGGGCTATAGCAGCACCTACCCAAAAGCGGCGGTTTCATGTTTCAAGATTGTTTTGTGTATAATCAAACATTAATTCGTTAATTCAAGCTTTGAGCTAAATTACTCGCCCTTAGGAATAGCTGTAATACTTTAAAAAATTACATCTAATTATCAGTTTAGCTTTCTTACTTGTGCTAAATTGCGCTCTGATTTCATTAATCAATTTCTTTTTGTGATTAATTCACTGAATATTCATGAATTTAAATAATACTGGCTACCACTTGTTCTCAAACCCCATACCAACACTCAACAACTTAAAAACGAAGCAGTAACAATCTCATTAACAAAATAAAACTAACAGCTATGTCATACAAAATAGGAACAAAAGAAGCCCCGATGGTGTTGAAAACGCCACCTTTGTCGAGCGAATATACCATGCATGTCGAACAAAAGGATGGTAAAGATGTTTTGATTTGTACCGTTGGAAAAACAGTGTTGTGGTATAACATCGCCTGCATCGGCGACTTACACCAGATGCTGAAAAGTTACGACGACTGGATGGAGCTGGGTAGCGCCGACGAACAAAAACCTGCCAAAGAAGGTACAGTGGAGGCTTGGGGTCGTTCGGAAAGCAATCCTGTGGGTGGATGGTATGGCTTGAAAAAAGGTCTGCGCGGACGATTTGGAATGTATATTCCACCTCTGATGGAAGCTCTCGGTCTTGCTGAAGTGACACACGATGCCAAGGGTAACAAAATGAAAGCGAAGTAATTATAAAGTTAGTTTGGGTATGACTGAAGGTTTAAGTAACAATGCAAGTGTTTTTGTAAGAGCAAACTTTTTGTTTGACTTACAGAGAATTTCTCGCCGTCACTTGCTGTAATTACAAGTAATAACTTATAATACAATATATAAGCTATGAAGACAAGTATCCTGATGTTGGTAATGTTTTTTGTAACCGGCAGTGTTGCTGCGCAAAATAAATATGAGAAAGAAGTGCGGGTCAGCGAAAGTGAAGTGCCACCAAATGCCCGTAATTTCGTTGATATGCTGAACCTGGGATCAAAAATAAAATGGTATAAGGAGTTTGGCATGGACAATATTTCCTTCGAAGCCAAAACAAAAAAAGATGGAACACGCTACAGCATCGAGTTCTCGGGCGAAGGCCTCTTCGAAGATGTGGAAATAGGGGTGAAGCCTCATGATGTTCCGCAGAAGGTCATGAAAAAAATGAATGACTACCTGAACGACACCTTCCGTAAGTATGCCATCGATAAGATTCAGGTTCAGCATGGAGGAACTGAGGAGGCTGTGCTGGCGTTTCTCAGAAATGAACCTGCAATAAGCGGGTTGGTCGTTCATTACGAAATCGTTGTGTCTGCCAAAGAAGAAGGCAACTACAGCCTGTTTGAGTTTTTGTTTGATGCCGGCGGTGGTTTCATTCAGCGATACAAGATCGTGTTGCAAAACACCGAAAACCTGGAGTACTAGCATGAAGAGGTTTTTCACTGTGTTTATCCTGTTTCTGACGCTGGCCCTCGCCGGCATGAGTCAGAATACTGTTCAGATGGGGCTTTTGCCTTCGCTGAATATCACCAAAAAACTTCCAAAAGACTGGTCGCTGCATGCCAAAGCCGAATCGCGGCAGCAGCTGTACCGTGGCGACTTCGACTATGCCTACCTGAACACCGACATCTCGCTGATAGCCGGACGTAAGATCAGTCTCAACACCAGTCTGGCTGCCGGATACCTGATAAGGGTTGAGCCTGATGCCATGAGTCACAGGGCCATACAGCAGCTGACGATCGTGAACAGATATGCTGGTTTTCGGCTGTCGCACAGATTTTCTGCCGACCAGACCTTTCAGCGCGATGAGGCGACGGAGTTCAGGTTTCGCTACCGCATCAGCTCCGAATTTGCCTTGCAGGGTCAATCGGTCGATCCCGGGGAGTACTTCGTCAAGCTGAACAACGAGTACCTCTATTCCATTCAGGGCAACGTTGATGATGTGGAGATCAGGTTAGGGGCCTTTGTGGGTTATTCCTTCAAGCCCGAGACCAAAATAGAGCTGGGCATCGACTACAGAGCCGACTCTTTTATCGACAGCAGCAGCAGGCATAGGCTGTGGTTTGCTGTTAATTTCTATCAGAACTTTTAAATTAGGAGTTGATTTGTTGATTTGTTCTTTGTTGCGAGGTGGTTTAGAAGTTTAGATGGTTTAGGCTGGCGAGTTTATAGACATGCGACCCCTCTGGGGTCGAAGAAGAATTGAGTGTTGAGTTGTTATAGACATGTGACCCCTTCGGGGTCATCGCACTCTTTTACAGGTATTTACGGCTGGCCTTAAAGTAGATTTTCTTTTCCAGGTATGATTTCTCTTATCAAACCTCTGTGCAATCACACATGCGTTAATATTTATTTATCATAGAGTTACCTGGAGTTTATTTCACAGAGTTACAGGAGTTTTTGTACTCATCGCAACTCTTAGCAATCCTCTTAGCAAACTCTGTGCTTATTGTTTTCTTAACCTCGAAGCGCGATCCTGAAAGCTGTGAAGAGCAAAAAGTCCGTGGAAGGCTGACGCATTCATAATGAAAGCATTAACTGTGTGCCACAGACTTGCGTCAGCCCTCAACAAATCAACAAAGAACAAATCAACAAATCAACAAATCAACAAATCAACCCTAAACTCTCTAAACCTTCTAAACCTTTTAAACCACCCCTAAACATATCAGCATAACACTACTTTTGTAAGGAATAGCATTTAGTTGGAATAAAGCTTACTTTTACGCATAGAGATAGTTACATTCGATTATGGCTGATTAAAAGCGAAGATCGTTTTTGAGGCGGATATTTTGGTCCGAAAGCGGAGTTTGCCTTTCATTCTGCAGCCTGTAGTCATTTCAAAAACTACATGGTTACTGTTAAGTAAGTGAAGCATTAAAGCACGATTATTATGAATTTTCTTGGACTTCCGATTGGTTTTTATGGTAATATTTTCCCCGGCAACATCAACATCATGATGATGGAGTTGTACGGATCAAAAAAGTTCAAAGTGCTTTTTATGGCATTAGCTTTAATAGTGATTTTCGAAAGCGCCTATTGCCTGCTCACTTTATATTATCTGTCCAGTATAAAGGAACACGAACAGCTGTTTTTTTTCATCGAAGTCGGGTCATATGTGCTTGTTATGGCGATGGGTTTCTGGATGTTTTTTAATAAAAAATCAAGTGAGTCAGTTTCTAGAACCAATACTTTTTACCGAGGGATAATAACCACTATCATTCATCCCCAACAAATTCCTTTTTGGATCATCATCGGCGTCCTTATTGATCCTGTTGTGAATTACAGCGGCAATTGGAATACAATTACAGGGTTTGTTTTGTATAATGCCCTGGGGACTTTCCTTGCAATGGTGGTATATATGGTTTTTGGAAATAAGTTGATGTTGTATTTTAAATTCAAATTACGTCAGGTGAATGCCGTGATGGGTATCGTGTATATCGTTTTTGCTGTTTTTTCAATTGGAAAAATGTTTGTAAAATTCTAGATTTCATTAGTTTAGAGGTTTAGTGTTTAGGCTGGCGCATTTAAAATTATTTTTAACTGCAAACACAGAGCAGGCGCAAAGAACGCAGAGGGCTGACGCGTTTAAAGACATGCGACCTCTCCGGGGTCGAAGAAGAATTGAGTGCTGTGTTGTTATAGACATGTGACCCCTCCGGGGTCATTACGGCTGTTTGCAGGTTTTATCGGCTAGCCTTAAAGTAGATTTTCTTTTCCAGGTATGATTTCTCTTATCAAACCTCTGTGCAATGACATGTGCTTTAATATTTATTTATCACAGAGTTACCTGGAGATTATTTCACAGAGTTACAGGAGTTTTTGTACTCATCACAACTCTATGCAATCCTCTATGCAAACTCTGTGCTTTTTGATTTCTTAACCTCGAAGCTCGATCCTGAAAGCTGTCAAGAGCAAAAAGTCTGTAGAGTGCTGACGCGTGCATAATGAAAGCTTTAGCTGTGGGCATAAGACTTGCGTCAGCCCTCAACAAATCAACAAATCAACAAATCAACAAATCAACAGATCAACCCCCTAACTCCCAAAATAATTACTTTTGCCTCATGAGTCTCCATCCGCCTTGTATCGATATTCACACACACCGGTCAGGTGAACTTGCTGATGTGCTGTCGGTGCTGAACCTCATGGCCGGAGAATGCCCCGAACCTGTTGGCACTCCTTATTATTCAATTGGGATTCATCCCTGGCAGCTGCTTCAATACGATGTGGCAACCTTGAAAAGCCGCATGACCCAAGATTTGCAGCGATTGAAGCCGGTGGCCATCGGTGAGCTTGGCCTCGACCGTGCAATCCCTGTCCCGCTTCCGATTCAGCAGGAAATACTTGGCTGGCAGGAACAATTGGCTTTGCAATACAACCTTCCGCTGATTCACCATGTGGTGAGGGCCAACGACCTGATGCTGGCAAGGGCGAAGAAGTATCCCGGTCTTGTTCGTGTAATCCATGGCTTTACAGGTAAAACCACAGAGGCACTTCAGTATATACGCGCGGGTTTCATGCTTTCGTTGGGAGCAGCGCTGTTCGACACGAAACGGCAGGTGGCGGAAAGCATTAAAAGCATCCCTGCGGAAAATCTTTTTCTGGAGACGGACGAAAGCAGCATCAGCATACAGGAGGTATATGCGCGGGCGGCTTCGTTGAGAAATGAGGCGGAGGAGGAGCTACGAATCCACATCTTTGATAATTTTGCACGCATTTTTATCCGATAATAGATGGAACAGGATTGGAGAACACGAACGGAGCTGCTGATTGGCGAACAGGCAATCAGCAAATTACAAAACAGTCATGTGCTGGTTGCAGGTCTTGGTGGGGTAGGTTCGTTTGCTGCCGAACAACTTGCTAGGGCAGGGGTAGGCAAACTTACCATCGTTGATGGCGATACCGTTCATCTGAGTAACCGCAACAGGCAATTGCCTGCCTTAGTGAGTACACAAGGAATTGCCAAGACAGAGGTTATGGCAAACCGGCTGCGTGACATAAACCCCGATATTGAACTGATTATAGTGCCACATTACATAAAAGACGAGTTGCTTATTGAAGTGGTTCAGCAGCCTTATGATTACGTTATTGATGCCATTGACACTCTGGCACCAAAAGTTTTTCTGTTGTATTACGCCCATCAGTTTGGCTTAAAAGTGGTGAGCTCGATGGGAGCAGGGGGTAAACTCGACCCGGAACAGATCAAAGTGGTCGACATCTCGCACACACAGCAATGCCGGTTGGCTTATTACATCCGAAAGAAACTTCACAAACTCGGCATTTGGTCGGGAATCACAGCTGTTTATTCAACGGAAGTCGTTTCGCGGACCAGCATTAAATACGAAAGTGGCGAATTCAACAAACGCAGCACCGTGGGGACAATCTCTTATATGCCAGCGATGTTCGGGGTTTTCTGCGCTTCGGTGGTGTTGCGTGGGCTGATCAGCGAAGGGCCTGATTTGACGGATGCCTTTTCCTTCTCAAAATCAACATAAAACTTATTCTTTTTCATCAGTACCGTACTTTTTAGTTACTTTGTACGTTAATTACAATCGGATTTTTGGTCCTGTTTTTATCTCTCAGCAATTGTTAAATTTCTAAAGCATTGAAATGACATACTTTACTCCTTTAAGATCGATTTTCGTTCTTTTTTTCTTTAGTATTTTCACACCTTTGGTCATGGTAGGACAAGAAGCCGCCGTTCGTGGCTTTGTGTATGAAGCATCGAGTGGCGAGCCGGTAATTTTTTGCAATGTGTATCTTCAGGGAACCAATTATGGTGGCTCGACGGATAATAATGGCTATTTCAGCATCACGCGCGTGCCAGAAGGGAAATACACACTATTGGTTACTTATCTCGGTTTCGATACCATTAAAGAGGTCATTCAGTTACGAAAAGGTGATGTCATCAATAAGAAATATCAACTCACAGAATCGTCGGTAAGTCTTGGTACAGTGAATGTTACAGCGGAGCGAATTGAAGCTATCTCCGAAACAAAAACCTCTGTGATCAACCTCACCCCAAAAACACTGAAGAAGATTCCTTCCATCGGAGGTCAGGCCGACCTTGCGCAATACCTGCAAGTGCTGCCCGGCGTTATTTTTACGGGTGACCAGGGTGGACAGCTTTACATCAGGGGTGGATCGCCTATCCAAAACAAAGTGCTTTTAGACGGGATGATCGTTTACAATCCCTTTCACTCAATCGGCTTATTTTCGGTTTTCGACACCGATATGATACGTAACGCGGAGGTGTTTACAGGAGGCTTCAGTGCTGATTACGGTGGCCGTATTTCGTCGGTGATGGATATCACCACACGTGACGGAAATAAGAATCACCTCTCAGGGAAGCTGGGAGCCAGCACCTTCGGAGCAAAGGTATTGCTTGAAGGGCCTATCGTAAAACCAAAAACAGACAAATCGGGCAGCTCGTCATTTGTCCTTTCAGTAAAAAATTCGTACCTCGAACAAAGCAGCAAGGCGTTGTATTCATACATTGAGAAAGACGGACTTCCTTTTAACTTTCTGGATATTTACGGAAAGGCTTCGATCAATGCCTCCAATGGAAGTAAGATCAATTTCTTTGGTTTCAGCTTCGACGACAAGGTGAACAATTACAAGGCTTTATCCGATTTTGGATGGAAGTCGTTTGGTGGCGGGTCCGACTTTTTGATCATCCCAGGAAAATCGCCTGTGCTGATCGAAGGAAATATGGCCTACTCATCCTATACGGCAAAACTCACCGAGCAGTCAGCCCCCGAAAGGTCGAGCTCGATCAATGGCTTTAACATGGGATTCCATTTCACCTATTTCCTTGGAAAAGACCTCATTAAATATGGTGTTGAAATCCTTGGTTTCAAAACTGAATTCAACTTCACAAATGGCGTTGGAAGGCAGATCGACCAGGTTGAAAACACCACTGAGTTAGCTGGTTATGTCCGCTACAAAGGAAGTTTTGGGAAACTGCTTTTTGAGCCCAGCTTGCGCATTCAATATTATGCATCGTTAGCCGAAATTTCACCCGAACCAAGGTTAGCCATGAAATACCTGATCTCGGATCACATCCGCCTGAAATTTGCTACCGGACTTTATTCGCAAAATCTCATAGCTGCCAACAGTGACAGGGATGTCGTGAACCTTTTCTATGGCTTCCTCTCAGGACCTGATAACCTTCCGCAGAAGTTTGACGGCAATGAGGTGTCATCAAAATTACAGAAAGCAGCTCATTTTATCCTGGGAACAGAAATTGACTTAAGCCACACGGTGAACCTCAATATTGAAGGCTATCTCAAAAATTTCAGTCAGCTCACCAACCTCAACCGTAACAAGATTTATGACGAAGCAACAGCTGATTATACCGTCCCTGATCGCCTGAAGAAAGATTTTATCATTGAAAAAGGTGCTGCTTATGGCGCTGACCTCGCCTTGAAATATGAGAAAAACAAACTCTATTTGTGGGCTGTTTATTCATTGGGTTATGTGACAAAATCGTTTGAAGATGAAACAGGCGACCTTTATACCTACCGCCCACATTACGACCGTCGCCACAATATGAACGTCATTCTTTCGTACACAACAGGCGATCAGAAACAATGGGAAATGAGTGCTCGCTGGAACTTCGGCTCTGGATTCCCATTCACGCAGGTGCAGGGAAACTACGAGTACCTCTCATTTAATCAAGGTATTAACTATGATTATACCACCGCTAACGGACAACTTGGAACCGTTTATGGCGAACTGAACAAAGGAGAGTTACCTACCTATCATCGCCTCGATTTGGATGCCAAACGCAGATTTTATTTCAGCGAACGGTCCGAGATGGAGATAAATATTAGTTTGACAAATATCTACAACCGTAAAAATGTGTTTTACGTAGATCAGATCACCAACGAAGTTTTACGTCAATTGCCTTTAATGCCTAGTCTTGGAATAACTTTCTCATTTTAAATATCTTTAAAATTAACAGTATGAAAACACAGCTCTTTTCTTTTGGCTTTTTCGCAACGATAGCTTGCACTGCTTTGATCACAGCCAGCTGTTCAACTACACCAAAAAATACGATGAAACCTCCTGTAGCGAAAATTATACCGCATGAATTGACCATGCATGGACAAACAAGGGTCGATAATTACTATTGGCTCAACCAACGTGAAGATCCTGAGGTGATTAGTTACCTCCAGCAAGAAAATGCCTATATCGACAGCCTGCTCTCACACACAAAAGATTTGCAGCAGAAGCTTTACGATGAAATGGTAGGCCGCATCAATCAGAAGGATATGTCGGTTCCATATAAGGAGAACGGCTATTTCTATTATACACGTTTCGAAGAAGGAAATGAGTATCCGGTTTATTGCCGTAAAAAAGATTCGATGGAAGGCACCGAAGAGGTGCTGTTGAATGGCAATGAAATGGCTAAAGGTTTAGCTTACTTTGAGATAGGTGGCTGGCAGGTGAGCAGCGACAACAACCTGCTTGCTTACGCGGTGGATACCGTCAGCCGCAGGCAATACACCTTATATGTGAAAGATCTTGTTACAGGAGAGATTTATAAAGATGTGATTACCAACACATCGGGTAATATGACCTGGGCCAACGACAACAAAACCTTGTACTACAGCATCAAAGACGAAACGCTGCGTCCGTATAAAATCTTAAAACATACCTTAGGTGTTTTAGGTTCAGATATTGAAGTTTTTCACGAAGCTGATCCAACATTTTACAGTTTCGTCTACAAAACAAAATCACGTGAGTTTGTTATCATCGGTTCAACAAGCACCGTATCGGCTGAGTATCGCTTTCAGCCTGCCGCAACTCCTGCTGAGCCTTTCAAACTGTTTCAGGAGCGTAAACGTGATTTCCTTTATGGAATCGATCACTACAAAGATCATTTTTATATCCGTACCAACCTTGATGCCATCAATTTCAAGTTGATGAAAACACCACTCACGGCTACTGCAGTTGAAAACTGGACAGAGGTTATTCCACATCGTGCCGATGTGTTGCTCGAAGAGTTTGAAGTTTTTGCCGATTACCTGGTGGTTTCCGAACGTAAAGAAGGTCTGATTCAACTGAGGGTGAAGAAATGGAATGATGAAACAGACTATTACATGGATTTCGGAGAGCCGGCTTATTCCGCTTACATGACTACAAACCCTGATTTCGATACACAGAAACTGCGTTACGGCTATACTTCACTCACAACCCCTAACTCCGTTTTTGAGTATGACATGGCAGCTAAGACCAAGTTGTTGCTCAAGCAGCAAGAGGTGATTGGTGGTTATGATCCTGAAAATTACAAAACAGAGCGTATCTATGCCACTTCTCACGATGGAGTGACAGTTCCGATTTCGCTGGTATATAAAAAAGGCCTCGAGAAAAACGGACAGAACCCAACCGTACTCTATGGTTATGGCTCGTATGGGGCAACGATGGATGTATATTTCAGTTCAGCACGCCTGAGCCTTCTCGACAGAGGTTTTGTCTGGGCCATCGCACACATCAGAGGCGGACAGGAAATGGGTCGTCAATGGTACGAAGATGGTAAGCTTTTGAACAAAAAGAACACCTTCCACGATTTCATTGCCTGCGGTGAATACCTTATAGATCAGAAATTTACCAACAACCGGAAGATGTTCGCAATGGGTGGAAGTGCCGGAGGTCTACTTGTTGGTGCTGTTGTGAATATGCGTCCCGACCTTTGGAAAGGTGTGATAGCACAAGTGCCTTTTGTGGATGTCGTTACCACCATGCTCGATGAAACTATCCCGCTCACGACAGGTGAATACGACGAATGGGGTAACCCTAACACCAAAGAATATTTTGATTATATGCTGTCCTATTCACCATATGATCAGGTTGAAGCGAAGGTGTATCCGGCTATGCTTGTAACAACAGGTTTGCACGACAGTCAGGTACAATATTGGGAACCTGCAAAATGGGTTGCCAAACTAAGGGCTGTCAAAAAAGATAACAATCATTTGTTCCTTAAAACAAATATGGACTTTGGTCATGGTGGTGCTTCGGGTCGTTTCGAACGACTGAAAGAGGCAGCTTTGGAATATGCCTTTATGCTGAATGAGTTGGAGATAAAAGACTAAAATCTTTTATACAAAAGCTGATTGCTTTTAATTGAGAAGAATGGATACAACCTGGAGTATTGACGATTTGAATGCCACCAACAAAGGAACGTTGATGGAGCAGTTGGGCATCGAATATGTCACCGTTGAAGACGGCTATGTGAAAGCCAAAATGCCTGTTGATGAACGAACCAAACAGCCGATGGGACTGCTGCACGGAGGTGGAAGCCTCGCGCTGGCCGAAACAGTGGGTGGTATTGGTTCGGCGCTGATCGTGGATCTTGGAATCAACGATGTGCGTGGCTCTCATATGAGCGCCAATCACATACGTGCAGCTAAAGACGGTTGGGTCTTTGCTGAAGCTCGCCTCTTACACAGGGGTAGAAATACACATATTTGGAATATTGATATTTCTGATGAGGAGGGTATGCTTGTTTCTACATGTCGTCTGACAAATTTTATCATTCCAAAACAAGTACTTTGATTCAGTTCCAATGCACCTGAAGGCTGCACATCTGTTTTTTTTGGAGAATGGGATTCCTTTCGTAAGCTACCGCTTGCCCGGGACTACCAATGTTGTTACCTTATCAGGAGGGACGTTTTCTGCTGAAGGTGCTGAGGATGATGACAATACATTTGTTTTCGCTCCTTTTAGCTCTGGTCATGGAAATGAGAAATTGTATTTTAAAGCTGGAAATGTTGCTTTTGGAACAGAAATCGCCATTGAAGGTTTATCATCTACAAAAACCAATTTTTCAGGCAATGATGTGCTTGCACCCATTGTTATTACAAAAGATGTTTACCTGAATCAGGCTGTTGGCCTCATTTCAGCGATGAAAAAAGGTCATCCCAAAAAAGTTGTCCTCTCACGTGTTGTCTCTGCCAAACTTACCTTGGATGATCAGCCAAAAGTTTTTGAGTCATTATGCAGCAAACATCCGGGCGCATTTGTCTACTTTTTGAGTGACGGAAAGAAAGTTCGATGGATGGGTGCGAGTCCTGAAACATTGCTGTTGAAAATGGAGCATCACTACGTTACGATGTCGTTAGCCGGCACAAAAAAGTCTGCAGATGGACAGCCCGAAAACATTCGATGGAATCCAAAAGAGCTAGAGGAGCAGGCTTTTGTGACTGATTATATTCATGATGTGTTGAGAAATTTACACATGGAGGATTACACCATCTCCGGTCCGGAAACCGTTTTTGCCGGACATCTGGCGCACCTGAAAACCACCTTCCATATACCTGCTGAGAACTGCGATACAGCGGAACTTATCAATAAGCTGCACCCTACACCGGCCGTCTGCGGCCTTCCGCAAAAGGAGGCATTCGACTTGATTTTGGCCACCGAGCTACATAACAGGGCCTATTATACAGGCTACCTGGGAATTGTAAAACCACAGGAAGAATTGAAGCTTTTTGTCAATTTGAGATGCATGCAACTCATCGGAAATGAGGCATATATTTATGTAGGTGGCGGCCTCACAGCAGCCTCCGATCCTGAAGCTGAATGGGATGAGACAGAAGCTAAAGCAGAAACTTTGCTGTCGGTATTCCCAAATAAATACGCAACTTTGCAACATGATGCACGATAAAACAGCTTTGCTACATTTAGCTGAACTGATGAGCAGGAGAGGGTTTCATCATTTGGTAATTTCTCCCGGATCGCGAAACGCTCCTTTGGTGACCGTTTTTGGCGCACGTTCTGAGTTTAGTTGCTATACCGTTGTAGATGAGCGTAGTGCAGCTTTTTTTGCACTGGGCTTAGCTCAGCAGTTGCAAAAACCCGTCGCCATAGCTTGCACCTCCGGTACGGCTGTACTCAACTACGCCCCTGCTATTGCCGAGGCCTTCTACCAGCGTGTTCCTTTGATCGTTTTAACAGCTGACCGCCCGGTGGAATGGGTCGATCAGGGCGATGGTCAAACCATTCACCAGCAGCATATCTTTGGTCCGCATGTGCGTAAGAGTATCCAATTGCCACAGCAAATCAAAACTCAGGACGATATTTGGTACAACGACCGCCTGATCAATGAGGCGCTGAATGCAACGCAGTATCCTGTTCCTGGACCTGTTCAGATCAATATTCCTTTAACGGAACCATTATATAATTTTGACCATCAGTTAAATACAACTCCAAATGAATTTTTTGTTGTTCCTGTTGAGAAAACCCTTTCGCAGAAAGTTTTAAATCAGTTGCATCAGGCTTGGGAGTCGATCGAAAAGAAGATGATTCTTGTCGGTCAGATGCATCCCTGTCCCGAGACAGAGCAATTACTTGCCAGTTTGGCCAAACGGCCCGATTTGGTTGTACTGACAGAAACGACTTCCAATGTTTTTGACGAGGCTTTTGTTGGTTGCATCGACCGCTGTTTGAGTGTAACGCACGAAAAAGCTGATTTTCAACCTGAATTATTAATAACTTTTGGGGGACCTGTCGTCTCAAAACGTATCAAGTCGTTCCTCCGCAAAAGCCATATAAAATACCATTTGAACATTGATGTGGCAGATGCTCAGATAGATACCTATCAGCACTTAACACATGCGCTTCCTATAGAGCCTGTCGGATTTCTTCTGAATCTGACGACATTTTCCGAAAAAGCCGACAGCAACTATGCTGCAATATGGAGAGAGGCCTCAAAAACTGCAACTGCAAAGCATAAGGAGTTTGTTGATCGTGTTGATTTTTCGGATCTGAAGATATTTCATCAACTTATTGAATCGCTTCCTGACGACTTTTATGTTCAGCTTGCCAACAGCACCCCTGTGCGGTACGCGCAATTGTTTGATGGTAAGTGGGCAGCCAAGTTTGATTCGAATCGTGGTACAAGTGGAATCGACGGAAGTGTTTCAACGGCGGCAGGCGCTGCAGTTGCAAATGGGAAGCCGACCTTGCTGATTAGTGGTGATCTCGGATTCTTTTATGATTCGAATGGACTGTGGAACAGACATTTGCCTTCAAACTTAAAAATTATTGTGGTCAATAACGAAGGCGGAGGTATATTCCGTTTCATTGAAGGACCGGATAAAACTAATTTCCTTGAACCTTTCTTCGAAGCGCGGCATCAGACTTCTGTTGAATACATTGCTAAAGCCTTTGGCGTGAACTATTTCTCAGCAGCCTCTGAGGAGGAGTTGAATCAGGTGTTGGCGGAATTCTATTTACCGGCAGAGAAAGCTTGTTTACTGGAAATAAAGAGCCCCGCTGAGCGCAGCGGTGAGGTCATCAGGGAGTATTTCAGGTATTTGGCGAGCGTTTAGAGATGTAGAAGTTTAGGGTTGATCTGTTGATTTGTTGAGGGCTGACGCAAGTCTCTGGCCCACAACTAAAGCTTTCATTATGAACGCGTCAGCCCTTTGCGTTCTTTGCGCCTCCTCTGTGGTCTTTGCGGTTTTAAATCTTTAAACGCGCCAGCCATTGAACTCTAACATCGAACTTGCTTTATACGCGGCTGTCTAAACCATCTAAACTTCTAAACCACCTCTTAACAAATCAACAAAGAACAAATCAACAGATCAACCCTAAACTTCGGTATTGATTAGCTTTATAAACTGCCATTAAACCCAGATTACGCAATAGGAAAAAAGGAGTATTTTTATGGGAATAAAT
>CAYXCZ010000012.1:0-9910 GCA_964463695.1 uncultured Lentimicrobiaceae bacterium
TATCGTTATCAACAGATAACCTAAGTCAATAACACCAAAAAGGGGAGCCAAACAGGCTCCCCTTTTTTTGTTTCTACACCTTATATATATAGTACACCTTTTTACACCCTTAACAAATCAACCCTCTGAAAAAAATTTGATCTGTTGATTTGTTTATTTGTTGATGCTGGCGCACTTGAAAGTCACAGCTGACAATTGGGGTGAAACCTTGGATATCGGCGTCAGCTCTTGTCTCGCGTCCGCCCTTAACAAATCAACAAATCAACAAATCAACAAATCAACAGCCTCTAGCCCTTAACAAATCAACAAATCAACAAATCAACCCCTTCTTTTTCCCCACTTACCTTATCCTTTGTTCGTACTTTTGCTGTTCTAATTAAAGTCAATCCGATTCAAATTATTTATAAATGATAACCATTCAAAATCTGACCATGCATTTTACAGGAGACGATCTGTTCTCCAATATTACATTTTTGGTTCGTGAAAAGGATCGGATAGGACTTGTTGGAAAAAATGGTGCCGGTAAAACTACCTTACTTCGATTGATTTGCCAACTCGAAAACCCGCACAAAGGCGAAGTTATTGTTCCGGAAGAGGTTACTATTGGTTATCTGCCACAAGAGAAAGAGTTGAAAAGTCAGCATACCATTTTGGAAGAAGCGCTTTTGGCTTTTGAGGAGGTTAAAGCTATGGAAAAACAAATTCATTCCACTCAGCAACAAATCTCTGGAAGAACGGATTATGATTCAATTGATTATCATCGTTTATTAGAAAAATTATCATTTCTGAATGAGCGTTTGGTACTTTTTGGAGCGCATTCAATGGAGGGCGATGCTGAACAGATTTTGACAGGTCTTGGTTTTGAACATGAAGATATGACCCGCCTGATGCCTGAGTTTAGTAACGGCTGGCAAATGCGGGTTGAACTGGCAAAGATTCTCTTGAAACGGCCTTCTTTGCTACTTTTGGATGAGCCTACCAACCACCTTGATATTGAATCTATTCAATGGCTCGAAAGTTTTTTACAAACGTATTATGGCGCTGTGATGGTGGTTTCGCATGACAGGGCATTTTTAGATAATGTTACAAAGCGTACAATTGAGATCAGTCAGGGAAAAATTTACGACTACAAAGGTTCCTATACTGACTATATAGAAAAACGTTCTCAACGTATTGAAACACAATCAGCTGCTTACGAGAATCAGCAAAAGGAAGTAAAAGATATTGAACGTTTTATCGAACGATTTCGTTATAAATCAACAAAAGCCAAACAAGTACAATCCAGGATCAAGCTTTTGGAAAAAATGGATGAGATTGTTATTGATGAAATGGATATGAAAGGTATCCACTTTAAGTTTCCACCAGCTCCACATTCGGGTAAAATTACGGTTGAAACAAAAGCTCTATCTAAATCATATGGCGATCTCCAGGTTATTAAGGATTTGGATGTTCTTATAACCCGTGGTGAACGCATTGCATTTGTGGGGAGAAACGGTGAAGGCAAATCAACCTTAGCTAAAATTATTACCGGAGCACTTGATTTCGAAGGTGAACTGAAGTTCGGCCATCAGGTTGAAATTGGATATTATGCCCAAAATCAGCATGATATGCTTGATATGGAAAAGACCGTTTTTCAAACGCTGGATGATGTAGCAGTTGGGGATATCCGAACACGCTTGAAAGGTATTTTAGGCGCCTTTATGTTTAGTGGTGAAGCCATCGATAAAAAAGTCAAGGTTCTATCCGGAGGGGAGAAAGCGCGACTTTCGCTTGCTAAGATGTTACTTCATCCAACAAATTTGTTGGTTTTGGATGAGCCTACCAATCATCTGGACATGCAATCAAAGGATATTTTGAAAAGTGCTTTGCTTCAGTTCGAAGGGACAATGTTGATTGTTTCGCACGACAGGGATTTTCTTCAAGGCTTGACAAATAAAGTGTATGAGTTTAGAAAGCCACAAATTAAAGAGTATCTGGGAGATATTTATGATTTTCTTCAAGCCCGCGAACTAGCTCGCCTTCAGGATTTGGAGACTCCAACAACGAAGGGAACAATGAGCGCAGAAAAGGAAGCTTCTGCAAGCAAACAGAATTGGGAGAAAAAGAAACTTCTTGAAAAAGAAAAACGTCGAATTGAAAAGGAAATAGAGAAAACGGAGTCCGAGATTCAGAGTTCGGAAAATACATTACTGAAAATGGACGAACAGCTTTCTGACCCGGATGGTCATGCTCAGGCGCTGTTTGATCAGAAATGGTATCAGAATTATAACGCTGTAAAAGAAAAGTTGACCCTTCTTATGCAACAGTGGGAGGAGAAGCACGCACTCCTTGAGGTAACGGAGGAAGAAATAAAACGTGTAATCAGCGAATAGTATCAGTGACTTCTTGTGTAGAGTTGGTTTGCAAATGACTTCAACAACGATAGCTTGACAGGGTCGGCACTGCTTTTCTCTAGATGATAAAGGCTCTTTGTATAAAAATCAGACATAGCTTTTGATACCTCTTCCTTGATGTTAAGCTCGTTAAAAATATCAGTTACTTTTTTGATTTTAACTTCGGTTTCCGATGAAGAGTTAGCATAAAGCTCCTTTAGCGTTTCATTTTGCTGTTCGTTAGCCAACTCACGTGCTTTCAGATACAGATAGGTTTTCTTATTGGAAACAATATCACCGCCGTTTTTCTTCCCGAATTTCTCTTCCTGACCATACACGTCCAATAGATCATCTTGAAGTTGAAACGCAATCCCCAGGTTAATTCCAAATTCATACATTTCTTCAACAGCTTTTTTGTCGGCATAAGCTGTCAAGGCGCCGATTTTTAAACTTGCACCCAAAAGTACGGCCGTTTTGAGAGTAATCATCCGAAGATAGTTTTCTATGGTGACAAGTTCCAGTAGTTCAAAGTCCATATCAAGTTGTTGACCTTCACATACTTCGATAGCTGTTTTACTAAAAACATCAAGGATATCAGGAATTAGAGCAGGATCTGTTTTTACTGCAAACTGATATGCCATTGCAAACATGGTGTCTCCGGATAAAATAGCAATATCTGAATTCCATTTTTTATAAACCGTTTCCAAGCCTCTTCGCATGGGAGCTTTATCCATGATGTCGTCGTGAACCAGCGTAAAATTATGAAACACTTCGATGGCAAGTGCTGGATACAAGGCATTTTGAATGTTGCCGCCAAACATGTCACAGGCAAGTAATGTAAGCATCGGGCGCAAACGCTTTCCTCCCTGCGACATCACATAATCAATCGGTGCATACAGCGCCTCTGGTGAGCGTTTGAAATTTTGTTCCTTAAGAAGTTTATTTATAATGTGTTGAAATTCAGCTATTCGATTCATAATGATTTATTTGATGAGATTCATCAGGTATTGCCCATAACCACTTTTCATAAGAGGTTGAGCAAGTTTTTCAAGTTGTTCTTTATTAATGAAACCTTTGTTATAGGCCATTTCCTCGATGCAACCCACTTTTAATCCCTGACGATGTTCAATAACTTCCACAAACTGCGAGGCCTGAAGCAGCGATTCAAAAGTGCCGGTGTCGAGCCATGCTGTTCCACGTCCTAAAATACCCACTTTTAACAAGCCTTTCTCAAGATAGTACCTGTTAACATCGGTGATTTCATACTCGCCACGAGGACTTGGCTGAATGTTTTTAGCAACTTCGATAACCGAATTATCATAGAAATAGAGTCCTGGAACAGCGTAGTTCGATTTTGGGTTAATTGGCTTTTCTTCTATTGAAATGGCTTTGTTTGATTCGTCGAAACTAACAACCCCATAACGCTCAGGGTCAGAAACGTGATATGCAAATACAACACCACCTTCGGGATCGCTATTTTGTATCATAAGTTGTTGTAATCCACTTCCATAGAAGATGTTGTCGCCTAAAACCAAGGCAACTTTGTCATTGCCAACAAACGGCTCTCCAATCACGAAAGCCTGAGCAAGTCCGTTTGGAATGGCTTGTTCAGCATAAGTAAACGAACAGCCCAGATTACTTCCGTCGCCCAAAAGTTTTCTAAAATGGGGGAGATCCTGTGGTGTCGAAATAATAAGTATTTCGTTGATGCCGGCCATCATAAGAATCGACATCGGGTAGTAAATCATCGGCTTGTCGTAGATAGGCATAAGTTGCTTGCTTACGGCGAGCGTTAATGGGTGTAATCTGGTACCGGAACCTCCGGCGAGAATAATGCCTTTCATGGTTTTAATTTTAGGTTTAACTCAACTGAAATTATTTGTTTTTTGTTTCTTCAATCTGAAGCTCATCCAGATCAATATCGTATTCTTCATCAAGGATTTCAAGCAGGGGCTCTTTAAATGACTTTGTCGTGCTCCATCTGTCGAGTGTTAATAATAACGAAGGAAGAAGGAAAAGGTTCGATAACAGGGCTATCAGGAGTGTGAAAGATACCAAATAACCAAGTGCTTCGGTCCCTCCAAAGGATGATAAAATAAAAATAGCAAATCCAAAAAACAAAACTACAGCCGAATAAATCATACTAAAGCCTGTTTCCAACAAAGCAGCAATAACCGATTCGTGTATTTTCCAGTTGTTAAGTAATAATTGCTGGCGATAACGCGAAAGGAAATGAATAGTGTTATCCACACTTATTCCTAGTGCAATACTAAAAATCAGAATAGTGGATGGTTTGATTGAAATACCTGCATATCCCATCATTGCTGCAGTCAGCAATTGAGGTATTAAATTTGGGATCATCGAAATCACAATCATTTTAAATGATGAGAAGGTGAGTGCCATTAATAAGGCGATGATTGCCAATGCTAATAAAAGCGAGGAGATTAAATTGTTTACCAGATAATTGGTTCCTTTGAGAAAAACAACACTGGTGCCTGTATTCGTAACTGTATAATCTTCAGGAGGAAAAATAGCAGCGATTTTTGGGTTCAGACTTTGTTCAATACTATCAATCTGTTTGGTACTCACATTGGCAAGTTGCACACTTACTCGGGCAATTTGCAGAGATGTATCAACAAAGGAATTCATGATCGTTTTTTTATCGCTTTTAAAATCAGGAATATATGATAAAATAAAATTCCGTTCTTGATTGTTTGGCAGTGAATAAAATGAAGGGTCACCGTTAAAAAAGGCTTGTTTCGAAAATTTCACCAGTTCTACAACAGAAAGCGCCTTACTCATTTGAGGGTAAAGTGCCAGGGTGTCTTGCAGCTGATCAATTTTTTGAATGGTTGAAGCCCGCAGGATGCCTTTCTTTTTATGTGTATCAATACTAAATTCAAATGGCATCACCCCGTTGAAATGTTTTTCGAAAAACATCAGGTCTTTATACATCTGTTCTTTGTGAGAAATATCGTCAACCACATTACCTGTTGTTTTTAGTAAAGTCACGCCAAATGCCCCACCAAGGACCAGTAAAATCGTTGTAATATAAACTTTACTTCTGTGATTTACAACAATATAAACAATTCCTTTAAGGATTTTATTTACATTACCCTTCTCAAAATGCTGATAGTGCTTGGGTTTAGGTTCGGGCAAATAGCTGAATATGATTGGAATCATCAACAAACTTACAACATAGGCGATCAAAATCGTTAAAGAAGCTACAATGCCAAATTCAACGAGCATTTCGTTTCCAGTTATAATAAAGGAGGCGAAACCTGCAGCCGTGGTAGCATTTGTAAAAAAATTGGCTGAACCAATGCTCCTTATAACCCTCGCAAGTGCTTTGACTTTGTTGCCGTGAAGAAAGAATTCGCTGTAATATTTGTTAAGAAGAAATATGGAGTTTTCAACCCCTATTACGATCATCAGCGGGGGTAGAATGCCTGTTAATACGGTGATTTTGTAACCTAACAGCCCTAAGATACCAAACATAAAAATTACAGAAATCACTACAATCAGTATGATAAAACTCACATTCCCGGCTGAGCGGAAAAAGACATACAAGATTAAGAATGCAATCACCAATGACAGGAAAATAAATAGAATGAGTTCGTGCTGAACTTTTTGAGAAGTGATGGTGCGAATGTATGGGAGTCCGGAATAATGAAGTGGAACCTGAAATTCGGCAGTGTAAGAGTCAAGTGTATCTTTAATCGTGTGAACAAGTGAGATTCTGTTTTTTGTATTTAATACCTGACGATCAAGGGTAATCATCATCATATTAACATTGGTTTCTTTATTGAAAAGAATCCCATCATAAAAAGGAAGGCTGTAAATTTGTTGTTTTATAGAATCTAATTCTGCCTGAGTGGTTGGAAATACTTCGATTAATGGCTTGAAATCGAACTTTTTAAGTGAATCGTTACGTTGTAAGGTATACATACGTGTTATTGAAACAACTTCGTCAACTCCTTCGATGTTCCTAACCTTTTCTGTCAGTTCATTCCATTTGCTAAAATGCGATAATTCAAAAATATTTTCGTCCTGAACACCAACAAACATCACGCTTCCATCTTGTCCAAAAGTTTCTTTGAAACGGTCATAAACCAAGTTGATGGTATCATCAGCCGGAAGCATGCGGGCAAATTCATACGACATATGAACTTTTGATCCGCGCCAGCCCATAAAAACAGTAATTAACCCTATTATTATTAAAACAGTAAGGCGGTTTCTGAGAATAATTCTAGTTAATAAAGTCCACATTATCAAGCAATTTGATGAAAAAAAAGCGATAACTCTGATGTGTGTTGTCAGAGAGTTTCCGAAACCGAAATTAGAGTATTATTTTTACATAAAAAAATGGTTCAATATTTGTTTTAAAATCATGAATCAAAAGCAATTCATACCCTCAAATGATGAAAAAGTGGATCTTTATACTCATGCTCTTTACCTTGTTTCAGAGTTGTCAAACACCATCAAAAATGATTCAGCATGGCAACTATCATGCTGCCTGTTTGAAATTGATCGACAAGGTGAATACGTCTTCTCCCAAAGAAAAAAACCTGCGGTTATTGGAACAGGCTTTCCATTCTGCGAATCAGCAGGACCATGATCGCATAAGTTTATTAAGGGCAAGTGGAGAGCCTGACATCTGGCCTGAAGTTTTTTCGTTATTCAGCCGCATGAATGAACGCCAGGTGGGTGTTAAAGCTTTGTCAGAGAGCACAAAATCGGCAATCGGGTTTATTCCTATGGATTTAAACAAAGAGATTGCTCAGGCACGTAGCAAGGCAAAAGACTATTTATTTGCCCGTGCTAATGACTTGTTAAAATCCAACTTGAAGACCGATGCCAGAGAAGCTGTGGATATTTTGAACGAACTAAAAATCATTTCTCCAGGATATCCGGGATGGAACGAATTGATGGATAGGGCAATAGCACAGGCAACCAATAGAGTGCTGGTGGTGTTTGTCAATCAATCGGGAGTAAATATCCCTTTTCAGGTTGAGCAGGAGTTAATGCAATTTTCTCCAAAAGAATTGAATGAACAATTTTTACAATTTGATCTGGTACATCAAAAAGGGGTAGTTTATGATTATCAGGTTGAAGTTGTTCTTCAAAAAATTAACATATCTCCCGAACGTGTTGATCGCCGCCGGTTTATCGAAAAGAAAGAGATTCAGGATGGCATGCAGCCGGTAAGGGATGAAAATGGAACCATTGTTTTAGACTCTGCAGGAAAAGTGTTGGAAGAACCTCGTTTTCGAATGATCGAAGCTATGGTAAATGAAACGTTCATATCGAAGGATGCCCAGCTGTTAGCTTCTGTTGATTTTTACAGTCTGCCTGATGATCGTTTGATGCAACGTTCTCCGGTTGAATCTGTGGTCAGTTTCAATCATCGTTTTGCAATTGTAAACGGAGATCTGAGAGCTGTAAGTGCAGCAACAACCGCTATGATGAATAATGGACCCGTTCCGTTTCCTCCTGATGGAAACATGATTATGGATGCTGCAAAACAACTCAATGAGAGTCTGCGTGCCAGATTGAAAAAAGAGAAAGCGCTTGTTGGTGGAGAAGAATAAGACGGGTATTTTCAAATAATTACTATCAATAGTATCCTGTTAAAACTGCTCAGCCCGGAATCCTAAAAGATTTCCCTGTATAGGTCATGTCCTTCAATCCCGTAAGGATTCCCTGTGCATAATCCCCAATGCAATTGGGGGCAGTGCGCAATAGAATGTAAGACAAAAAGAACCCCGTAGGGTGTTCACTATATAGACTTATGAAATTGCACAGCACTGTCGCCCTGAATCCTATAAGGTTTCCCTGTCCTTCAATCCTGTAGGGATTCCCTGTGCATAACCCCCAATGTAATTGGGGGCAGTGCGCAATAGAATGCAAGACAAAAAGAACCCCATAGTGGGTTCCCCATCAACAAACTTTAAGCGGGAAACCAATATCAGTTTAATGTCTGGAATGAATCTTTGCCCTTAGTTTCTCTTCATATTATAGTTGATTCTTTACTGAAAACCAATAATTGTCTTAATACCAGCTCAACACAAAGTAGTATTAATTGCACAACTTGCTATTTTGAGTAAATTTGCGATAATTTTTATTACGAATCAGTTGAATAGATTTTAGAACAAAATTTTGAATATAGTTATTCTTTTTGGAAAGATTATTTTTCATTGCAGAAACAAACTTCGATGAAAATCTTTCAAAAGGGATGATTATTTTTAATTATTAGCATAGAGTTATAATAGATTTGTGTGCTATCAATCAGTTCCTTAGATTTTTTTTATGGGACTTAGAAGGCGAAAGCATATCAAAATATAAGCATATTTAATTGTCAAAATTCAATAATCTGAGCATAATTAATCTGTGAACAATAAGTAAGGTTAATTGGTTGAAAACCGCAACTTATCATTAAATAATAGGCATTACATTTTTTAACAAATCTTTCATAACTTAAGCCATATTAGTATATTAATTGTATAAAAATCTGATTTACAAAACACAAAAATTGAATTAAGCATCACTCTTCGAGAAGTATGATACACGAAAAATCAACTGAAATAAAGCCCCAATCCCATCTGTTGGATCTCAACCTTGCGGAGCTTTTTGCTTACCGCGATTTATTGGTGATGTATGTAAGGCGCGATATTATCACCTTTTACAAACAAACAATATTGGGACCCTTATGGTTTGTAGTGCAACCGATTCTCACTACGATAATGTTTATGTTTGTATTTGGAAACCTTGCTGGGTTGTCAACCGACGGCATGCCACAGCCGCTGTTTTATTTTTCGGGAATTATTTTATGGAATTATTTTGCTGATTGTCTCACCCGAAACAGCAAAACATTTACTGAAAATCAACAGGTGTTCGGTAAGGTTTATTTCCCACGAATGGTTGTGCCTCTGTCCATTACGATCTCTAACCTTGTCAGGTTTTTTATTCAGTTTGTGATCTTTCTCCTGATTTATTTTTATTATCTTTTGTTTACGGAAGCCGTCATCACTCCCAACCCAACAATACTGCTTTTTCCATGGTTAGTTGTTTTGGCAGCAGGTTTAAGTCTGGGATTTGGTATAATTTTTTCATCCCTTACAACTAAATACAAAGATTTGACTTTTTTATTGCAATTTATAGTACAGTTGTGGATGTATGCAACTCCGGTTATCTTCCCTCTTAGCAGCATCCCGGCTGAAAAGCAGTGGCTGTTATTACTCAATCCGATGACAGCCGTTGTAGAAACCTTTAAATATGGATTTATTGGACAGGGCGTTTTTTCCTGGACTCATCTAGCATACAGTAGTAGTTTCATGGTTGCTTTGCTATTAGTCGGAATCATTGTTTTTAACAAAGTCGAAAAAAGCTTTATGGATACGGTTTAGAATGTGTAATCGTTGAATCGTCCAATCGTTGAATCGTTGAATCCTTTCCACAATTCCACAATTAGACAATTCCACAATTAGACAGTTCCACAATTAGACAGTTCCACAATTAGACAGTTCCACAATTAGACA
>CAYXCZ010000012.1:10010-108511 GCA_964463695.1 uncultured Lentimicrobiaceae bacterium
TTCCACAATTAGACAGTTCCACAATTAGACAGTTCCACAATTAGACAGTTCCACAGTTCCACAATTAGCCACTAACCATGTATCAGTATTATTTCGAAAAACTAACAGTCTGGCATGATGCAAAAGATTTGGTTGTTATGACATACAAGGTAACCCAGAAGTTTCCAAAGCAAGAGATGTATGGACTCACATCGCAACTGCAACGGGCAGCAGTTTCGGTTTCAGCCAACATTTCCGAAGGCAGTTCGAGAAGTACTTCGAAAGACCTAGCAAACTTCTCAACGATGGCTTATGCCAGTTTAATGGAAGTATTGAACCTGATTATCATCGCTCTTGAGCTGGGATATATCAATGAGGATGAATATGTGGCTTTCCGACAGCAGATAGACATGGTTGCGAACAAAATCAATGCATTAAGAAAAAAACAAAAGGACAGCTAAATGTTGAATCGTCCAATCGCGGAATCGTTTAAACAATTCCACAGTTAGACAGTTCCACAGTTAGACAGTTCCGCAGTTAGACAGTTCCACAATTCCACAGTTAGACAGTTCCACAGTTAGACAGTTCCACAGTTCCACAGTTCCACAATTCCACAATTCCACAATTCCACAGTTAGACAATTCCACATTTCCACAGTTCCACAGTTAGACAGTTCCACAGTTCCACAATTCCACAATTCCACATGAGCGAAATAGCCATCAAAATAGAAAACCTCAGCAAACAATACCGACTTGGCGTTATAGGTACTGGTACGCTTTCACACGACCTAAATCGCTGGTGGAGAATGAATATCCTTGGTAAAGAAGATCCCTTTCTGAAAATCGGAGAAACCAATCAACGTGACACAAAAGGCACTTCAGATTATGTTTGGGCGTTGCGTGATATCAACCTTGAAGTTAAAAAGGGGGAGGTACTCGGTATTATTGGAAAGAATGGAGCCGGAAAATCGACCTTGTTAAAGATTCTTTCACGGGTTACCAAGCCAACAACAGGAAAGATAACTTACAAAGGCCGCATAGCTTCACTTTTAGAAGTTGGAACCGGTTTTCATCCTGAAATGACGGGTCGCGAAAACATTTATATGAATGGCACGATAATGGGCATGACCCGTGGCGAAATCTCCCGTAAACTGGACGAAATAGTCGACTTTGCGGGTATTGAACGCTATATTGACACACCTGTCAAACGATACTCCAGCGGGATGACAGTGCGATTAGGTTTTGCCATTGCCGCTCACCTCGAACCTGAAATTTTGGTAGTAGATGAGGTGCTCGCTGTTGGCGACGCCGAATTCCAGAAAAAAGCCATCGGTAAAATGCAGGATGTGAGCAAAGGAGAAGGTAGGACGGTGTTGTTTGTGAGTCATAATATGGGGGCTATAAAAAATTTGTGCGGGAAGGGACTTTTATTAAGTAATGGTAACCTTATGGAATATGGAGAAATTTCAAAGGTGATTGAAAAATATTTTTCAAATATTCAGATTCATGATAATGGATCACGAATCTCCTTACCTAATAATCAGAAAGGATGTTTTACATCATGGAAAGTATCTAATAAGGATACTGACGATTTTGCAGTTTATTCTGATGAAGAATTTGAAATAGAATTTACTTTTAATGCTATTGAAACTTTGAATAATGCTGAATTGGGTCTCGTTTTTAGAAATTCTGAGGGACAACTTATATTTGGTTGTAATAGTCGAGATTTTGGGGGCAATTATTTGCTATTACAAAAAGGTATTCATACGTTTTTTTTTACTTTTAACTTACCAATAATACACGGTGATTATGAAGTTGATATTGCACTAGTCAGAGAAAATGAAATTATTGACCAATGGATTTCAACAACTATGTTAACAGTTAAGAATAAATTTGAATCAGTCCTAAATGAAAAATGGAGAGGGGTATTAAATTTAAAAACTACATTTCATCATGCAATGGATTAAAGTTTGTTTGAGAAAATATCTAAATAAATATTTTCAATTAAAAGAACCGTTAGAATTTGGAGTGAATAATCCGTATGGGATAAAAGTTGGGATAAAATCGCACTTTGAAAAGCCTGTACAAATAGATGGGGGAAAGTATATTACAATAGGTGATTCTAGTTCAATTGGACGTGATGCTTGGCTTGGTGCTTTCGATCGTTATCAAGATCAATCCTTTAGACCAAAACTTAATATTGGGAATAATGTAAGAATTGGAAATTATGCATGTATTACTTGCATCGATGAAATTTCAATTGAAGATGGGTGTTTAATAAGTGAATATGTTTATGTTTCAGACCACTATCATGGATTTGATCCAAACTCCGATGTTATACCTGCAAAACAACCATTATTTACAAAGGGTAAAGTTAGTATAGGTCAAAACTCCTTCATTGGGTATAGAGTATCTATTTTAAATGGTGTTACTTTAGGTAGAAATTGCGTGGTTGGAGCGCATTCAGTAGTAGTTACCTCTTTTCCTGATTATTCAATAATTGCTGGAGTTCCGGCAAGATTAATAAAAACATATAGTCTAACTGAAAAAAAATGGATATTCTCAAAATCTTTAAAAAATGATTAGAAGAATTTTTATAAAACTTAAGAAATCTATTGAAGTTTTTAAAGATTATAGAAAGCTTAGAAAGCTTAATGTTTCATTACTTGAATTGGTTAAGCTTAGAAATGAAAGAAGAACAATTACATTCTTGTTTGGAAAAAGTATAAAAAGGATCGATTCATTTTGGTATTTACATAGTTTAAATGAACTATTTATCGATGAAGTTTACCGATTTAAATCTGATAAAAAAACCCCATTAGTAATTGATTGTGGTTCAAATATTGGATTAAGTATTATCTATTTTAAAAGACTTATGCCTAATGCAAAAGTAATTGGTTTCGAACCTGACTATGAAATATATAAAATATTGGAAAGTAATATTAATCAATTTGGATTTAAAGATGTAGAATTACACAATAAAGCAGTTTGGAAAAATAGTGAGCCGTTATTCTTTAAGCAAAATGGAAACTTGGGAGGACATATCTCGACGGAAAAAGATTGCAATATTATCCAAATTAGAACCCAACGCCTTAAGGATTTACTATCTCAGAATGTTGATTTTTTAAAGATTGATATTGAAGGTGCTGAATTTGATATATTAAAGGATTGCGAAGAGAATCTCAAGAATATCGATAACATTTTTGTTGAATATCATAGTTTTCACGAAAAAGAGCAAATGATTGGGGAATTGCTGCTCATTTTGAAAAATGCTGGATTTAAAATTTACATTAAAGAAGCCTGGGAAAACATGAAAAATCCTTTTATCGAAAAGAAGGGACCATATTTTGATTTGCAATTGAACATCTTTGGGTATCGGAGATAAAATGAAAATAGCATTCACAATTTGTTCGAATAATTATCT
This sequence comes from uncultured Lentimicrobiaceae bacterium, assembly GCA_964463695.1. Lineage (GTDB taxonomy): Bacteria > Bacteroidota > Bacteroidia > Bacteroidales > F082 > JALNZU01. The sequence continues at coordinate 13,413 of CAYXCZ010000012.1, forward strand.
TGCTCAAGCTAAAACGCTAGGCGATTCGATAAGAAAAACTAATTCGGAATACGAATTTTTTATTGGATTAACGGATGTTTTTAGCAGTGAAATTGATTATCAAAATGAAATCGGGTATACAATTGTTCCCGTTGATGAAATTGGAATACCAGAATTTGATTATCTATGGAAAAACTATTCTATAATCGAATTTAATACCAATGTGAAACCATTTTATTTTCATTACTTTATTCAACATTTTTCTGACCTTGAATTTTTATATTATCTGGATCCCGATACCTTCGTTTACAATGAGTTCACTATAATTGAGCAGGAATTTGGCAAAAATGGAACCGCCCTTCTTACTCCCCATATCCTTGGACCTATTAAGTTAGACAATGAAGTGCCTGGAGAGAGTCTTTTTTTGAATCATGGAATTTTTAATCTGGGGTTTTTCGGAATGAAAAATCCACAGCCTGATAATGAAATAATTAACTGGTGGAAAGAAAGGACATATCACTTAGGTTATAATCAACCTTCAAAAGGTTTGTTCGTTGATCAATTATGGCATAATTTTACACCAATATTCTTTGAAAATGTTATTGTCTCCCATCATCCTGGGTTAAACATTGGACCATGGAATTTACACGAGCGAAAGCTTTCAGAAATAAATTACGTTTACCTGGTAAATAATAATTTCCCTTTAGCTTTCTATCATTTTAGTAACTACGACTATAAAAAATCAAACGCAATTAGCCGATACTATACACGTTACAATTTTGATACAAATAGTGATCTTAAAAAGATTTATTTTGATTATAACGAATTGCTGATTAAAAATGGAATAGAGAAGCTTGAGAGGATAAAAAACCATTTTATGGAAATGAGAGAAAACTATCTTAGAATTGAAAATTTAAAGATAATCAGTAGCTCACCAAAGGAATTGATAAAGTATTATTTAAAAAAAGTGCTTCCTAACAAGATCATTCATATTATAAGCATAATTAAAAACTAAGTCACATAATTGAGTTTCATGCCTAAACTCTCCATCATTACCATTAATCTTAATAACGCTATAGGCTTACAAAAAACTATAGATAGCGTGGTCGGGCAACTATTTGCTGATTACGAGTATATTATAATTGATGGTGGTAGCACAGATGGTAGTTTTGAGGTAATTAAAGAATATGAGAGTAGAATAACTTTTTGGGTAAGTGAACCCGATAAGGGAATCTACAATGCAATGAATAAAGGAATTCTTCAGTCAAAAGGTGAATTTTTATTGTTTTTAAATTCAGGTGATTGGTTGGTTGATAAGGATGTACTTCAATATGTATTCAATCAAGCTTATGAAGCGGATATCTTGTACGGAGATATTTATGTTTGGTTTAGGGAAGGAATATACAAGCGTTGGACTTTTAAAAACGAAACAATCGATTTAGCGTATTTTTACAAAACTTCTATAGCACACCCGGCTTCGTTCATAAAAAGAGAATTATTTCTTCAAGAACTCTATGATGAAAATTATAAAATTGTTTCAGATTGGAAGTTTTTTATCAAAAAAATTGTCATTGAAGGAGTTATTATACAGCATGTAGATTTACCTGTTTCTTATTTCGATAGTAATGGCATAAGTTCAACTAAAAACATGCAGGAACTCGTTAAAAAAGAAATGCAAGATGTCTTGAATAGTTTGTTCCCTCCTTTGGTTCTTTCAAGTATCAAAGAAATGTATGAGATCAATAATTTCCGACCTGTTAAAGACATACTCGAAATTAAAAAATTTCGTAGGTTTAGTTATTTTGTTTTTTTGTTTAATAGAATTTCAATAAGTCTTTACAAAAGAATGTTTTTAAATGCCTCAACCAAAAACCATTAAAACGTATTAACCTTTCAAATGAATCCCGAAAAACATTATTCTTTGTTTTCATTTGACTCTTCAATCAGATGAATGCTTGCGTTTTGCCTCAACAAGGGAAAAGATATTCTTGAAACGACTTTGTATAAGCCACTATCTGGTTTTGGTTTTTACTGCCGGATAGCCTCGAAAATAGAATTATCAGGTTTTGTGTCGTGCGTTTGTATCAGAGTTGATTTTCTCATTGCTAAGAGATTTCATTTTGCTAGAAAACAAAAGGTTGAGTTATAATCTATACAATAATATAAACCTCTGATTTGATAAGAGTTTCAAAAAATTTAGTCTTAATCTGTCTAAATTCGCTTATGAATTATGTTGCAAGACTGCATAAGATTATGCAATGACTAACTTGCCAGTGTTAACTGTGAATCATTTAATCCATAAATTAATCTATAAATTAATATCAGATTCAAGCTATATAACCTTGAGGCATTATCTCGTTACTTATAAACAATTATTAAACTGACACTCGCAAATTCGCAAATTTGTTTTTTGTTATGAAAAAATTTTTGAATTATTTTAAACACTCTAAACTTTCAAATAAGAGGAAGTTTACAATGTTTTATGAAAAAAATATCTTTAACTCTAAAGAATCTAAATCTGGTGAAGGCTCAACTTTTGAACAAACAAAAATAGTTCGGGAAATTTTACCTAAAGTTTTTTATGATTTTGGTGTGAAAACTTTTATTGATGCTCCATGCGGGGATTTTAACTGGATGAAAATGGTTGATTTATCTGCTCTTGATCATTATATTGGTATTGATATTGTGGATAAAATTATTGAAGTTAACAAAAGCAAATTAGCAAATTCGCAAAAGGAATTTTTGTGCTTGGATATAGTAAATGATAATTTGCCTGCAGGTGATCTTATTTTGTGTAGGGATTGCCTGGTTCATTTAACATTTGAGGACGGGCTTAAAGCCATAAGAAATTTTAAACGTTCAAATATTAAATACCTGCTAATAACTACTTTTACTCAGCGAAGTACCAATACGGATTTAATTAACGATGATGTTTGGAGAGTGCTAAATATGAATTCTTCGCCCTTTAATTTTCCAAAGCCGTTAATGATGATAAATGAGGGTTGTACCGAAGCAGATAATTTGTTTACCGACAAAAGTTTGGGGCTGTATCTGCTTAATGATATTGAAATATAGGAGATATTTATGAAAGTATTTCTTGTTGCAATTTCTGAAAGTATTCATACTGCTCGTTGGATCAAGCAAATAGCTGATCAGGGTTGGGATATTTACTTATATCCATCCCAAAGAACTAATAATATCCATCATGATATTCATAATATTAAAATCTGTATCCCTTTTGCCTTGAGAGCAAGTAATTACAAGTTATTAAATTTGTTAGTAAAATTAATTAATGCAATTTTCTTAAAATTAGATCCAAATTATTATACAAAACGACTTTCCAGATATTTAAAAAACATTAAACCAGATATCATACATTCTTTAGAAACTCAATCTGCTGGTTATCTCGTTCTTGAGGCCAAAAAAAAATATTTTAAAAAAAACGAATTCCCTCCATGGTGGCATACCAATTGGGGAAGCGATATTTATTTGTTCGGAAAAATGCCTGAACATATTGAATTAATCAGGAGTGTTATGGAAGAATCTGATTATTATTCATGTGAGTGTCATAGGGATGTTGATCTCGCTATACAATTTGGGCTTAAAGGAAAAGTGTTGAATGTGTACCCAAACACCGGTGGTTTGGATTTAGAAGTTATAAATAGATTACGGGAAAGTTGCTTAATAACCTCTGAAAGGAGGTTCATTATGCTAAAAGGCTATCAAGGCTGGGCAGGAAGGGCTTTAGTTGGTTTTAGAGCTCTTGAACGGTGTAAAGATATCCTTGCAAATTTCGAAGTTATTGTTTATTCAAACACGGAAGCAAAAGATATCCATATTGCAGCAAGTTTATTGCAACAATCAGCCAATATTCCTGTTCATCTGTTACCGGTTTCTACAAGTTATATAAACATACTTTCATATCACGGCAAGGCGCGTATCTCCATTGGGTTGAGCATAAGTGATGGCATTAGTACATCTTTGTTAGAAGCTATGGCAATGGGGTCATTCCCGATTCAGTCCGATACAGCCTGTGCTGGTGAATGGATTATCGATAACGAAACAGGGATAATTGTACACCCCGAAGAACCTGAACAGATTGAGGTAGCAATACGTAAAGCATTGACGGATGATCAACTTGTTAATAACGCTGCTTTGAAGAATTACAATAAAATCGCTACATATGCGAATTACAATAAATTAAAGGAAATTACAATAAATTCCTATAAGCAAATTGTAAACGTTCAGAAATGAAAGAAAGTTGTAAATATAGAACAGGTCCAATTAACGGTGGAACAAATGCATTTGGAATACTGGTTTAGATCGGCCTCTGGAAGCAGATATTGGTGAAGTTAACTTTTTTAGTCGTGATAAAAAGAAACCAAACTACATAGCTTGGTCTTGATACCATTGTAATGGGAAGAAATAAAATGTTACTTATTAATAAAGTAAGAAGTGATATTGAAAAGAAAGTTCATGATTTTGGAAGAGGCGAAAAAAAGAACTGTACAATTAGTCAATAATTATTTTGCTCCCTCAGCCTCCTATAAAGATTTAAAAACACTGTTGTCCGGTAAAAATCTATATCGTCCCTACGGGACTTTTTAGATAATCCGTATCATGCTTACTACCAATATTCTGTCCCTAACTTGACAAGCCCCTTTAGGGGCAAAATATTAGTAGATCAAAAGCAACCCATGCACCTTTAAAGTCCCATAGGGACGAAATATATCAAGTATTATAGAATAGTTATGTGATTTTACCGGACAGTAGTGATTTAAAAATAATTCTGAGTTATACAAATTTCGTTAAACAGCGTATCTGTAAAGTATATGAATGACTTGCCTTTAGTATCAATAGTTATTCCTGTGTACAATGGTTCTGACTATATGTCGGAGGCAATTGATTCGGCATTGGCACAAACCTATTCAAACATTGAAATCCTTGTCATTAACGATGGCTCAAACGATGAAGGGGCAACACGAAAAATCGCTTTATGCTATGGCAATAAAATTAGATACTTTGAAAAACAAAATGGTGGCGTAGCAACTGCTCTGAATCTGGGAATCGGAGAAATGAAAGGGGAGTATTTTTCCTGGTTGAGTCATGATGATGCCTATAAAAGCAACAAAATTCAGGTTCAGGTTGAATATTTGGAATCAAATAAAAGCATAGGAGCTTGCTATTCAGATTATGATGTTATTGATGAAAACTCAAAGAAACTGAGTACAGTAAAAGTCCCGTGGTATCCGGGAATAAGAGCTTTGTTGGAGTTGTTTGGCAATGGATACATTAATGGCTGTTCGTTGCTGATAAGAAAAACTGTTTTTGATCAAGTTGGGCTGTTTAATGAATCACTTCGCTATTCTCAGGATATTGAAATGTGGATTCGAATTCTAAATAAATTCTCCATAGGTAAAGTTGATGAAATCCTGTCTTTTGAAAGAACACATAAAAATCAGGGATCTCTCAAATTCAGCAAAGGTGTTAATGAGGAAGTGAAAAATATGTATCTGGATATTTTTACTTCCCTCAGTATTTATGACTGCCTCAAATCATCTGATTATTCTCAGAAAAGGAAAATTGCTCATGGATACCTTTGGCTTGGCGATAGGATTGCAAGGTTAAGAGGTGACTACGAGGGCGCCTTGTTTTTTTATCAAAATTCAATCAATCAATGGAATTCATTATATAATAAAGCAAGAATAAGAAAGATAATGGGAATAAAAGGGTTGTTTCTTTACTTTAACGCCTTGAAAATGGCTGATTCACTCAAAAAAAAATAGTCTGGGATGCATTTACTCATTGTTACTTCCGAGCATTACCTTCCTTTCTATAATCATTTATCAGGAATTTTTCAGCATCATCAGGCATTAGCATTGGTAAGCGCTGGGTATCAGGTAGGTATTTTATCTACTGGAACAATTCCTTATCTTTTTGTGCTTAGTAAATACCCTTACAAACCTTTTGAAAAAAATGGAAGTATAATTATTGTTCGAAAGTATATCAGAAGGGCAATTCCCAAAAAAATCACCCCTTTAAATCGGGTAATAGACATAGAATCATCAATTGGGAATGATGCGTTCAAGGAGTATATAGAGTATGCTGGAAAACCTGATATTATTCATGCCCATAATGTACATTATGCAGGAATTGTAGCAGCTGCAATCAGCGAAAAATACAACATCCCTTTTCTGGTAACTGAACATAGTTCAGCCTATGCCGATAAATCATTTACAAAAAATGAGTTAAGACTTGCATTTGAAGTATTTCAAAAGGCTTCAATAGTGAGTGCGGTTAGCAAAAACTTTGCTGAATTGATTCAAAAAACGGTTACTTTTCCAGTTAATAAAACAGAAATTATACCTAATGTACTCGATCCCTCTTTTGAGCTTAAAAACGTTTCTCAAAGAAAATCTGATCCCTTTGTTTTCTTAAATATTGCCTCACTAAATGCCAACAAAGATCATTCAACTCTTCTTAACGCCTTTTCAGTTTCTTTCAAAAACAAGAATGTAGTTTTAAGAATTGGAGGCGATGGCCCATTGGTTAAAAAATTAAAGAAATTGGCTATTTTACTTGACATTGAAAAACAGGTCAATCTTTTGGGTAAACTTTCACGTGATCAGGTAAAAAAGGAAATGAGTCAATCCAATTGCTTTGTTTTATCTAGTAAATATGAAACTTTTGGTGTTGTATTAATTGAAGCATTAGCCTGTGGTAACCCTTTGGTAGCTACAAGTTGCGGAGGCCCGGAAGACATTGTAAACAAGGAAAATGGAATTTTAGTCTCCCCTGGAGATATAATTGGCCTTGCCAAAGCGATGGATAATGTTTATAATAATTATCAAGAATTTGACCTTCAAAAATTATCAAATGATTGCATAACTTCTTATGGATTAAGTGCATTTCAAGAAAAATTAACCTCTTTATATAAGCGTATTTTATGCGATTCTCGAACCTAAGCACATAAAAAGTGATTGATAATAAGATTATAATAGTTGATTATGGAATGGGAAATTCCAGCTCTATAAAAAATATGCTTAAGAAAGTTGGTGCCGATGCAGTAATAACTTCCGATAAAAATATTATTGCTGACGCTGCAAAGTTGATACTTCCGGGTGTTGGCGCATTTGATCGTGCAATGGGTTTTCTGAAAGAATTAGAACTAATTGATCTGCTCAACCAGAAAGCATTAATTGAAAGAATCCCTGTTTTGGGTATTTGTTTAGGGATGCAAATTATGGCAGTTTCAAGTTATGAAGGTTCTTGCAAAGGGCTAAGTTGGTTCGGTGCAAAGTCAGTAAAATTCGACCTTCCTTCTCATTTGAAGGTTCCTCATATGGGATGGAACGAGGTTGAAGTTGAAACAAAATCAATGGGTTCTGAACTCTTTCTTGGTTATGAGAAACAACCAAGATTTTACTTCGTACACTCTTATTATATTGTGCCTGAACATGAGGATGACATTTTAGCATATGCTGTTTATGGGAATAAATTCGTTTGTGCTATTAATAAAAAGAATTTGTGGGGGGTACAGTTCCATCCGGAAAAAAGTCATAAGTTCGGGATGCAATTATTGAAAAATTTTGCTGAATTCGCATGTTAAGAACAAGAGTTATACCCTGTTTATTGCTAAGTGGCAAAAGGCTTGTGAAAACAAAGCAATTTAAAAGTCCTGCTTATATCGGTGATCCAATTAATGCAATAAAGATTTTCAATGATAAAGAGGTTGATGAGCTGTTACTGTTTGATATAGATGCAACAGTAAAAAAAACAGGGCCAAACTTTAAATTTATTGAAGAAATTGCTGGTGAATGCTTTATGCCTTTGGCTTATGGAGGAGGTATTCAGTCATTAAATGATATAGAACGTCTAAATAAGATTGGGGTTGAAAAGATTGTGATGTCCTCAGTGGCAATTTACAATAAATCATTTCTCAGGGAAGCTGTAAGAGAGTTTGGATCATCTACCATAGTAGTATGTTTAGATGTCAAAAAAAACTTTTGGGGCAATTATGAAGTTTACACACATTCCGGAGCAAAACGCACCGGAGTAGGGCCAGTAAGTTTTTCAAAAGAATTAAAAGAAGTTGGAATTGGGGAATTAATTATTAATTCAATCGATAGAGATGGAACTTACAAAGGGTATGATATAGAATTACTTAGTAGGATTGTAAAAAATGTTGATATGCCCGTTGTCGCTTGTGGTGGAGCTGGTTCGCTCGAACACTTTGCTGAAGCAGTAAAAATATCCGGTGTCTCTGCCGTTTCTGCAGGAAGCCTTTTTGTTTTTTATGGTTCAAATAGAGCCGTTTTAATTAATTATCCAAATAGTGATGAATTAGAAGTTTTATTTAAATGACAAACATGAGAATCCAAATTTGTACCAAAACAGTAATGGATACAACCGATCCTGATATCATCTTTGATGAACATGGGATCTCAAATCATTGGTTCAACTATCAGACAAAAGCAGAGAAATTAATTTCAAATAAAACAAAGAGGAAGGACGCTTTTGATAAACTCATCAATGAAGTAAAAAGTGCTGGGAAAGGCAAGAAATATGATTGTATAATTGGAGTGAGTGGAGGTGTCGACAGCACCTATGTTGCCTATATTGTAAAAGAAATGGGATTAAGACCACTGGCAGTTCATTTTGATAACGGATGGAACTCTGAACTTGCGGTGAAAAATATAGAGAAAGCACTGAATAAATTAAACATAGATTTATACACTTATGTTGTTGATTGGGAGGAGTTTAAAGATATTCAACTAGCTTTTCTTAAAGCATCTGTACCGGATGGTGAAGTGCCAACAGATCATGCAATAATATCAATATTGTATAGAATAGCCAATAAATATGGACTTAAGCATATTCTGAATGGTGTAAATGTCGAGAGTGAATCGATTATGCCTCTTAAATGGGGGTACGGGTATTACGATTTTGTTTATATACGTGATGTTCACAGCAAATTTGGGATGAAAAAACTTCGCACATATCCCTCAATGAATCTTAAGAAACTATTTTATTATTCGCAGGTAAAAAAAATTAAATTTATTTCAATTCTTGATTATGTAGAGTATAAAAAAGAAGATGCAATGAATATCCTGCAGCAAAAATTGGATTGGGTCTATTATGGGGGAAAACATTATGAATCCATTTATACCCGGTTCTTCCAATCTTATATTTTGCCCCAAAAATTTGATATTGATAAACGAAAGGCTCATCTTTCCAACTTGATTTGCTCGGGTCAAATGTCGAGAGATCAAGCTTTGGCCGAATTGAGAAAGCCAGTTTATGATCCTAAATTGATGCAGGAAGATAAAGAATATGTAATCAAGAAGTTAGATCTGACACCCTCTTTATTCGAGGAAATTATGACTGCTGAGCCAAAACTCTTCCTAAATTACAATACAAATTACAAAATGATAGGGTTCCTAAAGAAAGTTAAGTTTGCTTATTCATATTTCAGGAATTCTTTTTTATAAGTTTGAGTACAGATAAACAATTTGTGTGCTATATAAATTCAAATTATTAACAAATGATCAGGGTATTATATATTCATCATGCAGGGGTATTTGGGGGTGCTTCAAGAAGTTTACTCGAAATGATAATGGCATTCCCCAAAGGTGAAGTCGAACCCGTAGTTCTCTTGCCAAAGGGGACAGCAATGGAAGCTCTTAAAAAACATCAAATACAGGTAATTCCATGTTTTGGGCTGGCACAGTTCGACAATAATCAGTATAGTTACTATCGGGGTTTACGCTGGCTGGTGCTACTGCGTGAACTTTTTATTCTTCCTTTTACTTTGGCTGCTTTTTGGCAGATAAGAAAAGAAATAAGAAATAAGATCGATCTTGTTCATGTAAACGAAATTACAAATCTCCCTTCTTTAATCTTTGCTAAATTCTTTCTGAAAAAACCAATTGTTCTGCATGTGCGTTCCCTGCAAAGAAATACCAATGGTTTTCGCAAAAGGTTGATTTCTAAGTTGGTATTGCGATATACCAAAGTAATTATTGCAATAGATCATACAGTACAAAACTCGCTTTCCCCCATACTTAAATCATATGTAATTCACAATGGCTTTAATTACAAGCCTCAAATGGATAACAAGTTTCAGAAAGAGACAGGCAATCCTGCAAATTCTACCTTTAAGGTTGCGATGGTTGGAAATCCTCTATATCTTAAAGGAGTCATGGAGTTTGTTGAGGCAGCTCGGCTTTCTCGTGATAACGGATTGAATATAAGTTTTCATATTTTCGGCGCCCAGAACTTAGGAAAGTTAATGGTAAGTAAGATGAAAGCTGCCATTGGCGTCAATCAGGATGCCAGTCATGAAATAGCAAGATTTATTGAGGCTAACGCTTTGAGCGAGGTAGTTCATCTAATTCCTTTTAAGGATGATTTGACAGAAATATACAGCCAAATTGATTTATTGTGTTTCCCCTCTCACTTAAATGCAGTGGGTCGGCCGGTCTTTGAAGCAGCTTATTTTAGCAAACCCAGTATTGTTGCAATTAGAAACCCGATGGAGGATACTATAATTGATGGTGTCACAGGAATTGTAATAGAAGAAAAAAATCCAACTCAGTTATTTGAAGCAATCAAACGGTTGTATCTTAATCGTGATGAACTAGAAATTATGGGCAAAAATGCAAAGAAGCTTACAGAAGTGCACTTTAACGTTACAAAAAATTCGTTGAAAGTACTTGAATTGTATAAATTTTCATTGGATTTAGATTATAATGAACATGCCATTTTTTCGGCAGAATCGGTTAAGTAAAAGAAAACGATAACAAGATAGGGTTACCAACTTATGGACTTATTGCTATATTGGTAATCATGAGTTCGCAATTTTTATGAAGAATATTTTAATTGTTAGCCAATATTTTTGGCCTGAAAATTTCAAAATTAATGATTTAGCTCTTTCATTAAAAATGCGCGGTTATTCAGTTAACGTTTTGACAGGAAAACCAAATTATCCCCATGGTAAATTTTTTAAAGGCTATGGGTTTTTTAGCCCTCATAAAGAAAGTTACAATGGCATCGATGTTTATCGGGTTCCCTTATTTCCTCGTGGCAATGGAAGCGGGATAAGGCTTCTCTTAAATTATTTATCTTTTGTGTTTTTCGGTTCTCTTTTTATCCTTTTTCATCGAAAAAAATACGATCTGAGTATAACATATGCTATATCGCCAATAACGCAAGCCTTCCCTGCTTTGGTTCATAAGTTGTTTTTTAAAAGTAAGGTATATATCTGGTTACAGGATTTATGGCCCGAAAGCGTTGTTGCAGCTGGAAAAGTCAACTCTGGTTTAGCGATGTACTTGTTGAATAAAATGGTTAGAACAATATACAAAAACTGCGATAAAGTATTGGTTCAGTCCGAAGCTTTTACCGAAAGTGTTATTAATAAGGGAATGCAAGAATCAAATATTCATTACATACCCAATTGGGCTGAAGATGTTTTTACCTCTTCGGTAATTACAACTGACCCAGCTAAGTTTCATCTTCCTGATGGATTCAAAATCGTTTTTGCAGGTAATATTGGGGAGGCTCAGGATTTTGAATCATTGATTAAAGCCGCCTCCCTCACAAAAGAATTTCCTGATATAAAGTGGGTTTTTGTTGGTGATGGTCGAAAAAAACAATGGGTTCAGGAACAAATTAAATTAAAGAAGTTGGAAAAAACCGTTTTTCTTCCCGGTTCGTTTCCCTTGGAGGATATGCCTACATTATATGCTCAGGCTGATATTTTACTCATTAGTCTGAAAGACAAAGACATTTTTTCCTTGACAATTCCTGTTAAACTTCAACCATACATGGCATCAGGAAAACCTGTAGCAGGAATGTTAAATGGTGTTGGCGCAGAATTGATTAGCAAGGCTAATTGTGGATTTGCCTGTCCCGCTGGTGATTATGTCTCATTATCCGGTTTGGTAATTAAGGCATACCAAATGAATCAGAAATTACTTTTAGAATTGGGACTAAATGGGAAAAATTATCACGACGAAAATTTTCAAAAGGAGTTGATTCTTAATAATCTTACTTCATTAATTGATGCCTCAAACAACTAATATACTAATTACCGGTTCATCTGGATTCCTTAACCCAAATCTCTGCAATGCGCTGAATAGTAATGTTGAGCTAAAGGAATTGAACTGACAAAAGTAGAAATTTTAGCAAATTGGTTTTTAATGCGTGTGCGATAAATCTGATTTTGGAAACAGATGCAATAGCTTATCTGGCTTTTTTAAATTCGTGAATCTCCCATTACAGCGTAGGAAAAGGATTTTTTGATAGTATCAGGCTTACAAAACAGTTTATCCTGTATCCTGCGATGCAGAATTGATACTACGCTCTTTTGAAATGCCTGCGTAATAAGCTATAATTCACTAAAGTATGCATCATCAGGTTAGCAACCATAGGTTAAAAGCTTCGTTACAATAATAAAAGCGATGAGAAGTGCTTTACACAAAATTGAATGATAATGCATATATTTAACTGATAATCATTTGTTTATATGATTCGAAAACCAAAAGGGCTAATGCTAAAAAACTAAATAACCTCTTGTTTATGAAAACAACTCGCTTGTCCTTGATTTTTAACTGGAATCACTGTTGTCCGGTAAAAATCTATTTCGTCCCTACGGGACTTTTTAGATAATCCGTATCATGCTTACTACCAATATTTTGTCCCTAACGTGACAAGCCCCTTTAGGGGCAAAATATTAGTAGATCAAAAGCAACCCATGCATCTTTAAAGTCCCGTAGGGACGAAATATATCATGCATTATAGAATAGTTATGTGATTTTACCGGACAGTAGTGAATTGGAATAATATTCAAAACACAACCTCGGCTCTAAACTTGAAAATGTAGACTCTTGTCAGCCCCTGAAAATATTGCCATTTTGTACGTTAAAACTTTAATTGGTTAGTTTTATTTTTGCAATGTTATTTGTTTTGAAAATGAAAAACGCGAAAAATTAGAAGTGTGTATTCTGTTTGGTGAGAAGCAACCTCACTTAATTCTGACAAATTTATAGAATGCTTATCTTTATCGAATTTTAATTCGCAAATAATTTAAAATCAAATGATTAATTCAAAAAATGAATCGAAAATCAAAACCGTTATATCCATAATTTATGGATTTTATGGTCCATAAAAATCCAATTAAAATGAGCAACGAGCGCGAAAAAAACGGACAATTTGCTAAAGGCCATCCCGGGTTTAAACCCGTTGGTGCTGTCAAACGAAAATCTAACCATGAACTTGAACGGCTCAGAGAAATATTCGACAAACTTTCACTGAATCTGGATCGCGAACGTCCCAATGTTGGTTTCTCGGGAACCATCGAATTGATGATGAAAATCACAAAAATTGTGACGCAGGATAATAAAAAGAGGAAGAAAAAACCTAAACCTCAATCTTAACCCCATCCTATAATGAAAAAAATACTACTCACCGGTTCATCAGGCTTTGTTGGTTCTAATCTTTACGATCAAATGAACCAGGATTTTGATCTATATGGTTTGGATATAAGTAAGTCGGGTAAAATTCAGGAATCAAATCTTTATCGTTGGGATCAGATGGATGCGTTGCCAAAGGTAGATGTTATCATTCACTTGGCTGGAAAAGCGCATGATACGGCCAATACATCTAAATCAGAAGAGTATTTTGATGTAAATCTGGGACTAACAAAAAAGATATTTGATCATTTCTTAAATTCTGAGGCAACAAAGTTTATCTTTTTTAGCTCAGTAAAAGCAGTGGCTGATGAAGTTAAAGGAGTTCTGACCGAAAATGATATTCCTGCTCCCAAAACTCCTTATGGGATGTCAAAACTCGCTGCTGAAAATTACATCCATTCAAAAGAAATACCACACGAAAAAAAAGTCTATATATTAAGGCCCTGCATGATTCACGGTCCCGGAAACAAAGGCAATTTAAATCTTTTATATAAATTGGTTTCAATGGGAATCCCCTGGCCTCTTGGTGCATTCGAAAACAAGCGTTCTTTCGCTTCAATTGATAACGTGGTCTTCATTTTAAAAGAGTTGCTCTCTAAGAATATTCCTTCAGGCACTTACAATATTGCTGATGATCTGCCAATTTCAACCAATGAACTTATTCACCTGATGTCGGAAGAGTTGGGTAAGAAAACACGAATTTGGAATATTCCGACTTCTATAGTTCACTCAATTTCTACTCTTGGCGATTGGCTTCATTTTCCCTTAAATAGTGAGCGACTCAAAAAGCTTACGGAAAACTATGTCGTGTCAAATACAAAAATTAAAGAGGCTCTGAACATTGTTTCTTTGCCTATCGAGGCGAAAGATGGCCTTATGAAAACATTAAAAAGCTTTTAGCATGATTGTTAACTATATCATTTATTTTCTTGTTTTGATTGTTTCTATGCTAATCTATTTTAAGATTGCTCAATATTTTGATATTGTAGATTATCCTGTAGACCGAAGTTCACATGATCTTCCAACAATTCGGGGAGGCGGTATAATTTTTACGATTAGTGGATTGTTGTGGTTTTGGCACAGCAGTTTTACATCGCCTTATGCAATTGCAGGTCTGGTATTGATAAGCCTCATTAGCTTTATTGATGATATCAAAAGTTTACCGGGAAGTGTGAGAATAATAATTCACTTTGTTTCAATTGCACTTTTGTTGTACGACTTTCTTTACCCGATGCACTGGTATCTGATTTTAGCATCATTTGTTCTTACTGGTGCATGGATCAATGCCTTTAATTTCATGGATGGTGTCAATGGCATCACAGCCTTTTATACACTCGTTTCGCTTGGGTCAATCAGCCTTCTAAACAATGCCTCACGATTATTATCACCTTTTTTCGGGCAGGATTTTCCCGAAAACTGGGAATCTTTCTTGCCTGGAAGCCTTGTAGGTATTATTTTTTTAGGGGTTGGCGTTTTTGCATTTTACAATGCCAGGAAGAAAGCCAGAACTTTTGCAGGTGATGTTGGAAGTGTTTCAATGGCATTTCTCCTTTCCTGGATGATGCTGAGCCTTATTGAAAGTACCCGTTCACCTTTTTGGTTATTATTTTTTTCTGTTTATGGATTAGATACTTTTATAACTATATTAATTCGCATAAAAAGGAAGGAAAACATCTTTAAACCTCATCGTTTACATTTATATCAGTTGCTGGCTAACGAAAAAAAATGGCCACATTTGAGAGTTGCTGTTATTTATGCGGTTACTCAATTAGTTATTAATATAGCTACGATAATTCTTTATTTCAAAGGCTATCTCAACTGGCCTATTTTCATTTTAATAATAGCCTTAATGCTATCGGGGTATCTTTTTGTAAGACAACGAATAGTTCTTTCTTTGATCTAAGGCTATTGCTCTTTAAATAAATGCATTGAAAAAAACCTATTCAATGCAATTTCCCTTTGTCATTTATCTTTTACAGAAGACATCATAATTTGATTTCCCATTTGGATCTCCAAGTCTCATCGAAGCTTCATAGTCTTTGCATGCTTTCTCTGTATCTCCCAGTGCAGTATATGATATGCCTCTTAAATTAAGTAACTGTCCATCTGGTTCTTTAGCATTTAAATAGTCGGTAGCTTTTTCAATACTGGCATAATACTCTTTTAATTGATAGTATGAATATGCAATCATTCTAGATCCGTTTAAATCTAGTGGGACTAATTTCAGATACGATTCAAAAGCTCTCACAGCTTCCCGGTGTTGTCCATTATTAAAAAATTCCATTGCTCTATTAAAATAATCAGCAAATGGTTCGACATTTTTTTTGTAATAAAGATATCTTTCTTGTTGATTGATAAGGCTATCATTTGAAAGGTGTATAAGTGCCTCCTGAATTATCGAGTAGGCCTTGTCTATCTGTCCAATACGGCTGTAAAATCCTGAACTGAAGAGCCATGCATTTGCCTCACCTTTTTGATTCTCAAGAAAGTGATCAATATAGGGAGGGATTTCACTGTCTCTTTTTTTCTGTTCAAGGGTAGTTAGTAATATGTGGAGGTTTCGGAAATAGTTTGGCTTTAATAAGTGCGCCTTCTCTGAGTAATATAAAGTGCTGTCCAAATTGCCCATACCACTATATGCCATTGCCATAAAAAATTCTTTTCTGGCATCATAAGGGTTACTCATATCATCTTTTAAAAAAATAATCGTTTCTTTGAATTTCTTCTCTTCTAAAAGGTAACGGGCACAGATAGCCGGAATTGACTCTCCCCAAATGCTAATCTCAGGGATAAAAGGAAACTTACTAACGAACTTGGTGGAAGGTTCTTTAAGTGATCCTGCCATTATTTCTTGATAAACAATTCGTTGTAATTTTATTGATTGAAAATTTAGATATAGAGCATAAGAAATGCCAGTCATTATTAAGATCACAAATAGTGAAATGGAAGTCGAAATTCTATGAGATTTCAAAATTCTTGGATTATCTTTTGCAATCATTTTATCCATCAAAACAGCGTCAATGTTTTCTTCAACCTGATTTTGAGCTTTTTGATAAGTGGCTGCAGCGATTCCTGTAGAAACAAAGAGTATGAATAAAATAAGAATTTCAGGTCTGTCAGCAGGGAAATTAAAAAATGCGTCTACTGCATAAAAAGCCATCCCTACTGTTGAAAGAAATATGGCTTGAAATAAAAGAGAGTCGGGATCAAACTTGATGCGGTATTGCCGGATTAAATTCCAAAGTCCAAAAAGAAAGATGCTAAGGAAAAATAATCCTCCAATAATGCCTGCTTCCACCGTGTTTTCGATAAAATCATTATGAGCTTTATAAAGGTATATAAAACCTGCGTTTACTTGATTTTCATGTTTCAAAATGGCAATCTTCCAGTTGCCACTCCCAACTCCCAATATAGGCTTTTCTTTAATTAATTCGAAAGACCATCTCCAGGCGTTGAGTCTTAAGCCTGTTGATTTGTCATATTCACTAATGCTTGTAACTTGAGCAGCAACGCCTTGTGAGAATCTATCATCCGACTTAGGATATAAGTTTTGTTGAATAAATGAAAATAACAAATAAGCTATTGCAATTGCAACAACATAAGAAGCTGCAGTGATTAACAGGTTTTTTTCTTTTTTATTGAAATAATTATAAAGAACAAAAGCTAAGAAGGCCAAGGATAAAACAAATAACCCTAAATAAAATGCACGGGTCGCCATGAAAAATGTTGCTAGCACTGCAGCAGCAAGAGTCAACCAACCAAGTCGTTTTAGCCAATTGTTTTCAAATAAAAGTAACCAGATTGCAAAAGGGATTTTTACAAAAATCGAAGAGGCAAGGATGTTTTTGTTAGAATAAACAGTTTTTATGTCGGCAATTGAAGCGATCTCGCCATTTACAAATTTATTTATATAGTAGAATACTGAAACTGCATCAAAAATTAATAATCCGGTCATGATAATTATGACTGGTTTTATGAGTCTTAAATTATGAAGAAAAATAACGGAGACAATGTAGGTTGCTGAAAAGACTGTAAAAAGCTTCGAAAATTGCAAAACTGATTCTTTGAGATTAATTGCTTGTGTAAAAGAAAGAAGCGACATTATCAAAAAGCCAGAGTATGCTATACCTATGTTAGTTTTAAACAATTGTAGATAGGATGCAGGTTTCCTTTGAAGTTCTTTGTTTGTAATGAGAAAAATAAACGCGGCAAGATTAACAAATGAAAGTGTCATAAACTTTGGTGCATTGGTATCCAAAGCCATCCAATTGGGAGTAAAAGTTGTTATAAGAATATAGGCCAGAAGTATCAACAGATATGGCAACTCAGAAACCTTGATTAGAGGGTTTGATAAGGTTTTAGTGCTGGCGCTTTTACTCTTAAAAGGCTCAGTCTTTTTAAAAGTAGTTGTTGGTTTATTGCTGGAATATTCTTTTTTACTCATTTTCAATAGTTTTAATTAATAGTGAGTTAAATGAATTCAAGAAAAAAGTTGAGATGGAATGCATTAACACACTATTATTATCGATTTTGTTTTTGTCAAAAATAAAATTTATGTCAGCAAAGATAAACAAATTGTAATTTTAACCTTTCAAATAAGCTTTTTGATTTTCGGGTATCAGATTCTAAGTAACATCTAAATCAGCATGAAACACTATTTCAGAGAATATTTGACAAAGCTCTACGAAATGTACTCATATCGGTTTTTGCCCCGGTGGTTAGTGCTGCTTTTTGATTTAGCAGTTATCTTTTTTGCTTTTTATACTGCTTATGCCATTCGTTTAAATTTTCAACTTGAAGGCTTGAGCGTCGATAAAGAAACACCTCAGGCTATTTTTGTAACACTTGTTTACCTCGCTTCTTTTCAGTGGTATCGGTCTTATTCGGGGATTATCCGGCATACCGGTCTTAATGATGCCTATCGTATTTTTCAGGCAACGGCTACGGCTTTTGTTTTTCTTTTCATCTTTGGGTTAGTTGCACGAGCTGGATTAATCAATGTTCCATGGACAAACTCTTTTGCTGCTTTACTAATCCATTTTTTGCTTTCCTATTTTATCTTAATGGGTTTCAGGATCGTTGTTAAAACGGTCTTTTCACGTATGATTAGGTCGCCGCAAGAGCATCGTCAAAATGTGATTATTTATGGTGCTGGCTCAACAGGTATCATAACACGCAATGCTTTAGTATCCGATCCGCGCACCAAATATGATATAATCGCTTTTGCGGATGACAACCCCAACAAAGCAAATAAAATGATCGAGGGAGTCCCTGTTATGCTTCCATTGGAAGTCCTGAATATGGATTTTATCCGTAAGAATGAAGTTGGAATGATGATCATAGCTTTGCAAAAGCTTGATCCAATACGAAAAGCTGAAATCATTGAATTGGCTATTGAGTTTGGATTAGAAGTGAAAGATATCCCTCCAATCGAACGTTGGATCAATGGCCAGATAAATTCTACTCAATTGCGAGAAGTTCGTATTGAACAGCTTCTTGAAAGGGAGCAAATCAGTCTTCAAAAGGATCATATTGTCAAAGAGGTTTTTGGTAAAATAATAATGGTTACAGGAGCTGCTGGATCTATCGGAAGTGAAATAGTGCGTCAGCTGTTATCTTATCAACCTTCTAAGCTTTTAATGGTAGATCAGGCTGAATCAGCACTCTTTGACTTAATGTTTGACCTAAATGCAAACAAAGAATATAAAAAGAACATAGCCCTTGCATTTCCAATTATAGCAGATGTAAATGACTTTGTAAGGATGAAGCGTCTTTTTGAATTGTATAAGCCTGAGATTGTTTTTCATGCTTCAGCATACAAGCACGTGCCTTTAATGGAAGAAAATCCCTATGAGGCAATACTTGTAAATATTTTTGGGACTAAAACTGTCGCGGATCTTTCCTTGGAGTATGGAGTTCGGAAGTTTGTTATGGTAAGCACCGACAAAGCTGTTAATCCTACAAATGTTATGGGTGCTACCAAACGAATTGCTGAAATTTATACACAATCACTGTCCAATGACTCTACGCATTTCATAACAACTCGCTTTGGTAATGTGCTGGGATCCAGTGGGTCTGTAATACCGATTTTTAGAAAGCAAATAGAACAGGGAGGCCCAATTACACTAACACATAAAGATATTATCCGTTATTTCATGACAATACCCGAAGCATGTAATCTCGTGCTCGAAGCTGGAGTGATGGGAAATGGCGGAGAGATTCTGGTCTTTGACATGGGTAAACCGGTGAAAATTTATGATCTTGCAAAGAAAATGATACGCCTTTCAGGTTTTGAACCAGAAAAAGATATCAAAATAGTTGAAACAGGACTGAGACCAGGCGAAAAACTCTTTGAAGAGCTGCTTACAGCTCATGAAAATACAATCCCAACCCATCATCCTAAAATATTAAGGGCAAGAATCCAAAAATTGGACAAGATCGTAACAGATCGGTTTATTCATGAGATGGAACTTCTGTTAAAAGATGGAACAGATATGGATTTGGTGATGAAAATGAAAGATTTTTTACCAGAATATATCAGTAGCAATTCAAAATATGTAAAACTTGATAAGTAATTTTTTTCTATTTTATATCTTAATTTCAGTACGATAAATCGCGAATTTGTTTATTGACTCTAAGATCGAAATTGAACTAACTCTTTCTTTCTATGCAACAAATCCTGTTTATTGACACAGCACACCCTGTATTACAGCAACGTCTCGAAGTTATGGGTTTTAGCTGTGATTTTTTCCCATCGCACAGCTATGACGACTTTTTGGCTATTATTCATAACTACACTGGAATAGTTGTCAGAAGTAAAATTCCATTGGATGCGCCATTATTAAAAAAGGCAACCTCCCTTAGATTTATCGCCAGGGTAGGTGCTGGAATGGAAAACATTGATGAAAAAACCGCAAATGATTTAGGCATTGTCTGTTTGAATGCTCCCGAAGGAAATAGAAACGCAGTTGCTGAACATGCTATGGGCATGCTTCTTTCACTTTTGAATCATTTGACAAGAGTCGACGCTGAAGTGCGCCAGGGTATTTGGAAAAGAGCTGAAAACAGAGGCCATGAAATAAAACATAAAACAATATCTATCCTTGGTTATGGGAATACCGGTAGTTCGTTCGCTCAAAAACTTGCTGGTTTTGAAACCCATACATTGGCCTACGATAAGTACAAATCAGGTTTTTCAAATGCATTTGTGAAAGAGGCTACTATGGAACAGATTTTTGCTGAGACGGATATTCTCAGTTTACATCTTCCTCTGACAGATGAAACGAAATGGCTTGTTGATACGGCTTTTATCAAGCGTTTTGCTAAACCAATCTATCTTATAAATACTGCAAGGGGTCAGATTGTTCGGACGAGTGACGTTATTGATGCCTTGAACGAAGGTAGAATTCTTGGAGCTTGTTTTGATGTTCTGGAGTATGAGAAGTTTTCGTTTGAAGATATACAATCTCAAACTTTGCCTGAAGCGTTTCAAACATTACTTAGGATGCCAAATGTCCTTTTAAGTCCGCACATTGCAGGTTGGACACATGAGTCTCATCTTAAAATGGCTGAGGTTCTTGCCGATAAGATTGAGAATCTGATAAATAAGAAGTAAAAAAAAGAGGCTGTTTTGAACAAAAACAGCCTCTTTTTTGAAATTACCAGTTCAATATTTTTTTGAAATCAAATTCTTCCGGATTATCAAGATAGGCTCTTGCAGCAACATAATCATCCTCACCAATATACTGCATGCCGTTTTCGAACACCAGTTTGGTTTTTTCACCATGCATGTTGACTAAACGCGGTCTTACTTTTCCGTTTTCGTCTTCAACATCTTTAAGATACAATGGTGCAGCATTTCCAGCTGGGTCCGATGTTACCATTGCTCCGGTTATCCCTTGGTCGTAAAGTGCTTTCACGCCGTAACCCAATAAACCGCAGTACATCAAGTCGAAAGCAGTAGGCCTGACACAGCGCAATTCATACCCTAGTTCAACCGGGCGACTTTTTATATTCAGTTTAAGCTCTTTCAACTTATATTGTAATAACATATTGTAGATGTGTGCTTTACTAACATTGCCAAGTTCGGGGTGACCATGATCATCAAACGTGAAATTTACACCTGAAGAAACAATTTCTTCATCTGTCATGAAATGAAACACACCTTCACTAACAACGGCAGCACCATATTGTATACCGAGCATTTTACGTTTAACCATCGAGGAAATAATCAATCGGGTGATTTTGTCAAAAGTAACGGTCGTTTTATAAAACATTTCAGGGATGATGATCATAGGATAATGACAAGCTGCACCTATTCCAAATGCGAGATGGCCTGCTTCACGACCCATTGCAGAAACAACAAACCAGTTACCGCTGGTGCGCGCATCTTCATAAACGGTTTGTGCGATGCGTACCCCTTCATCTTTGGCTGAGTAATAACCAAATGTAGGGGAGCCTTCTGGCAAAGGAAGGTCATTATCAATAGTTTTTGGTACGTGGAGGTTCTGAATTTTAAAATTATTCTCTGTAAGAAATTTCGAAATTCTGTTTGCTGTTGAGGCAGTATCATCACCGCCAATAGTCACCAAAAGCTTTACATTGTTCTGAATAAAAAAGCGTGTGGTAAACTCTGCATCTTTCGGTTTATAACGACTCATTTGGATCGCCGATCCACCTTGTTTTTGAATGTCATCAGCAAAAGCAAAGTCAAATTCAATCATTTCTGGATTTTCCGCAAAAAGACTTTTATACCCACCATGAAGTCCAATGACTCTATAGCCACTTTGTAGAAATACTTTTGCTACAGTACTTATTACAGTATTAATGCCTGGTGCCGGACCACCACCGGCTAAAATTACGATAGAAGATTTCATTTGTTGAAAATTTTAGCAAATATATACGATTCAATCATTTCATCCATTATTACTAAAACAAGTGAGCAATGTTTTGTGCAAAAATCCAAAATCTTCATTATAAACGAATTTATAATAAATTGCTTTTCAAGCAGATAGAAATCATTATTATTTATCTGGCACAATCGTCTGCATAGAATACCTGACTTTTATAAAAAAAAATTACTTTTGTCGGGTTAACTACAACACATTCAGATCATGAAGCATATCTTGTACAAAACAGCTCTAGTGCTGTTGGCGCTGATGTTGGCCCTGCCTTCATTTGCCCAGGTTGAAACGAATACAGAAGCGCTTAGGCAGATTGCCAAAGAGCAGGAAAAAGAGTGGAAACAAAAACAAAAACGCGTAAGCGAATACGCTAAAGAACATAAAATCGAGATCAGGCAAGAGTCTGACAATGGAACAATTATTGAATTGATCGATGTCATCGACGGCCAGCCGATTTATTACAAAACGGATAACGTAGGTGCTGCTATTACAACCCGTGCCAATCAATTGTGGCAAGGGGGCAGTGTTGGTGTTGTCATCGAAGGTGAAGGCTATAGTAAAGTTGGAATCTGGGATGGCGGATCTGTTCGTCGTACGCATCAGGAGTTTAACAATACAGGAGTTCAGCGCGTAACCCAGCCCGATAACGCTTCATCGCAATCAGCACATGCTACGCACGTTGCAGGAACTGTTGTTGCCGGTGGGGTTAATAATAATGCCAAAGGTATGGCTCACAAAGCACAGTTGAAAGCTTATGACTGGAACAGTGTTGAAACCGAGATGTCAGCCGCTGCTACAGCAGGAATGGAGATTTCAAACCACTCCTGGGGACAGGTCAGAGGCTGGAATCAAAGTGAAACAACTGGTGCATGGACTTGGAACGGCTCTGCAAGTGTATCTCCGATTGAAGACTATTTATTCGGCTTTTATAACTCTCAGGCTCGTACCTGGGATTTAATCGCCTACAATGCACCATTTTTTCTTATCACAAAATCAGCTGGTAATGATCGTGGCGATGGCCCATCAAATGCCGGTACAGGTGGTGAACCAGAAAAAGATGGTGGTCTCGATGGATATGATTGTATTGGCGGTTCGGGGAACAGTAAAAACATTCTTAGCGTTGGGGCTGTAAATGAAGTGCTTAACTATACAGGACCATCTAATGTGGTAATGAGTAGTTTCTCTGGTTGGGGACCAACTGATGATGGTCGTATTAAACCAGACATCGTTGGAAAAGGTGTCAATGTTTATTCCCTCAATTCAAGCAGTAATACATCTTATACTACCATGAGTGGCACAAGTATGTCATCTCCAAATGTTGTTGGCAGCATGACACTTCTGCAACAGCTTTATCAAGAAACCCATGGTGGGACACCAATGAGATCCTCAACATTAAAAGGCCTCGTAACACATACTGCTGATGAAGCAGGCGCAAACCAAGGTCCGGATTACCGTTTTGGATGGGGACTGATGAATACTGCACGTGCTGCTGATATCATTATTGAGGATCAGGTACAAACGGTTATTGATGAAGTGGTCCTCGCTAATAACCAAAATTATACCCGCGATATTACTATTGATGGTGTTGAACCACTACGTATTACTATTTGCTGGACCGACAAGCAAGGTAACGTACAGACTGCTGCTTTGAATAACAGAACTCCCTCAATTGTTCATGACCTTGATCTCAGAGTTGTGGACGAAAGCCTGAATATTTATTATCCTTACAAACTTGATCCGGATAATCCAGCTCTTGCTGCTACCACTGATTCAAAGAACTTTGTTGATAATGTTGAGCAAGTTTATATACCAACGCCAGCGGCAGGAACTTATACAATTATTGTTGATCATGCCGGAAGTTTAACAGCTGACCAGGTTTTTTCAATTATTATTTCTGGTATTGATGAGTTCAATAGCCTTCCTGAATGTTCGGCTGGTTTAGTTAGTCCTGTAAATGGCGCTGAAGGAGCATTCCTAAATCATAAAGTGACTTGGGAAACAGCATTATTTGCTTCAGCTTATGATGTGTATTTTGGTACCGATGGTGGTGGCGTAACCCCTCCAACAAATATAATGAATGGTATAACGGTTCCTGATAATTTCTTCCGTCAAAACCTTGAACCTCTCACCACTTATTATGTAATGGTAAGACCACGTAATACTTTTGGAGTTGCTGAGTGTCAAACCATATATAGTTTTACAACTATGGATGTTATTACAAATTATCCTTATGAAATGACGGTTGAAGGAGTTACAACACCTGCATTACCTGATTATTGGACCTCAATTGATAGCGGTTTACTGAATTGGACTACCACCTCTTTGATTGGTTATAACAGTTCAAAAGCTTTTGCTTGTTATTCTCAGAACGGACAAGCCCAGGTACTGAATAACTGGTTGATTTCACCTCCATTTCAAGTGAGTGCAGCAAAAGAGTATAAGCTTACTTATGCCTATAGGTGCTTCTTCCCAACAACACCGGAATCAATGAAAGTAGCATGGGGAACAGCTGCTGATTCTGAAAATCTTTCTAATATACTATTTGACAGTCAAACGATTAGTGATCAAAACTGGTTAGTAGGTAGTCATGTGATTGTTCCCGGTGTTGATGACCATATTTTTGTAGGTTGGCACGCCTATACCCCAAGTGGCATGGGACAGTTTGTTGATGCAATTAAGTTAGAAGATTGGGGTGCTGTTGGCGTTGAGGAAAGTGTTGAAAAACAAATCAGTGTGAATTATTCTGCTGGTCAACTCCTAATTGAATCTGAGCTTAGCTTAGGTAATATGTTACTTTCGATTACTAGTGCCAGTGGCCAAACAATACTCAATGAAAGCATGCCAAAAGCAACACGTTTTTCCAAAGCCATTTCGCTTAAAAATGGATTGTATATCATCACAGTTAAAGGTGATGGTTTTGAAAAAAATACCAAAATCCTTGTCAATTAAGAACTTAGGATTTATTTAAGAAATGTCCTGCAATTTGCAGGACATTTTTTTTGCTATATATTTCAAGAGTTATTGGAAGATTTTTGTATGTGTTTATGATCTTATGAACGCTCTTGATTAGTCGAGTCGTAAAGATAAGTTTTACGATCAGGTGTGATTTTTCTTTCATAATTCGTCTATTAGTATAAATGTTCTATGTATTTCCTTAAAGAACATCAATATGCTATTAATAAAAAGTACCATGGATCAAAAAATGGTAGATTTGCTATAACAAAGGCTTGAAACTATTTTTTATAAAGGTTAAAATTTTAATTATGAGGCGAATTTTCCTACTATCACTTTTAATTTGGCTGTTTTCGGTTGGAAATCAGGTTGTTCAATCGCAAGGTTCGATGAATATTATGACGTTCAATATTCGACTTGATCACGATGGAGATGGACAGCATAATTGGCGTTACCGAAAAAATTATGCTGCTGAATTACTTGTAAATGAAAGTGTTGATATTGTTGGTACACAGGAAGTTTTAAAAAATCAATTGGATGATTTACTTTCACTGTCGCCCCAATATGCCTATGTTGGGGTTGGAAGGTTCGATGGCAAAACAGGAGGGGAGTATAGCGCAATACTTTACAAAAGAAACAGGTTTGAGGTAGTTCGATCCGGGAACTTCTGGCTGAGCGAAACCCCCGACAGTATAGGTTCAAAGGGCTGGGATGCTGCTTGTGAGCGAATTGTTACATGGGCTATATTTAACGACCTGAGCACCGGAGAATCTTTTGCTTTTTTTAATACGCATTTCGATCATATGGGTCAGAACGCCCGAATTAAAAGTGCGGAATTGATTGTGGAGAAAGCTCATCAAATAGCAGAAAATTTACCAGTGATTTTATGCGGTGATTTCAATGGGGCACCCGATTCAAAACCTGTTCAAAGTATCTTAGAGAGCGGTTGGTTGAAAAACACTTCTTCAATTTCAAATCGTAATTCCGGACCATCCTGGAGTTTTCATGATTTTGGCCGGCTACCAGTCGATCAGCGCCAACTCATTGATTTTATTTTTGTTACAGATTCTGTTCAAGTGTTAAGTTATAAAAATATTTTCAAGGAAATCAATAGTACGTTCTATTCGGATCACAATCCTATCGTTGTCCAGATGTTAATTGGTGATTAAATTAGAATAATGCAATTCCGCCTAAGCACGATCATTCAAATATACGGCTACAAAAGAAAAATTTCTTGAATTATTTACGATTTCATCATGTTAACATTGAGTGACAAGAGAATAAAAAACACCTAACATAAAAAATGAGCAGTATGAAATTCATTTTATCATCATTTTTAGCTGTAAGCATGATACTTACAAGCTTTTTTGTATTTAGAGACAACAATCCTTCAGTAGATAAAACTCCTGGTTTGAAGTTTTCACAAAACAAAAAGTTTAAAATCAGCCAGTTTACAGATATTCATTGGGATAGCAATCAAATTGAAAACTGTAGGTTGGTTACTGAAACCATTACTAAAGTTCTATCTGATGAGTCGCCTGATTTGGTTATACTTACTGGTGATATTGTGACAAACGACCCTGCTATAAACGGATGGTTAGAGCTATCTTCAATATTTAATAAAGCTACGGTAAAATGGACGGTAGTTTTGGGAAATCACGATGATGAAACATCCTTATCTCGAAAACAGATTTTTGAACTGCTCGAACAACAACCTGGCTTTGTTGGAGATGCTGGTTATGTTTCAGGTGCTGGAAATTACATCCTTCCATTATTATCTGCGAATGAAGATACCCTTTCTGCTTTGATTTATGGCTTTGATTCTCAAGGGTATTCTAAGGATAAAACGATTGGTTATTACGATTGGGTTAAATTTGATCAGATTCAATGGTATCGCCAGAAAAGTGCTGAATTTACGCTTGCTAATAAAGGAATCCCTTTGCCATCTTTGGCCTTCTTTCACATTCCAACTCTTGAATACAAAGAAGTTGCAACAAGTCCTGCAATGATGGGTGTAAAAGGAGAAGGAGTCTCATCAGCAGTTTTAAATGCCGGGCTGATTACCGCTTTTATCGAAATGGGAGATGTGATGGGTACTTTTGTTGGGCATGATCATGATAATAATTACATAGGGATCTTTTACGATATTGCATTAGCCTACGGGCAGAAAACTGGAGCAAACTCATATGGTAATCTGCCAAGAGGAGCGCGGATTATTGAATTGTCTGAAGGTGAACGAGGTTTCAATACCTGGATCAGAACTGCTGAGGGCGAGGCTTTTCATTATAATTATCCCTTTGGGTTGAGTTTTAAAGAAGATGAGATCAGTTTTTTACCTGCTGATGATTCTTCTTCATTAGTTCAAGGTATAAATGTTTCGTTTTTTGATGGTAGTTTTCAGTCTACAGAAGATTTAGCTAAAGAGACACCGTCTGGTACCTGGGTTTCAAAAAATATTACGCTCAACGAAGTTCAATCTACCAATAACTTTGGATTAGTTTTTGAAGGACATATTCATATTTCCCATAAAGGGTACTATCGTTTTTATACCTTATCAGATGATGGATCAAGGCTTTACGTTGGAAATAAACTTGTTGTGAATAATGATGGGGCTCATGGAATAACAAAAGCTGAAGGGATTGTTGCTCTTGAAGCAGGTTATCACTCTTTTAAAGTAGAATACTTTGAAACAACAGGCGATCAGTTTTTGGAGGTGGGGTTTTCAAGTTTGAAAATCATGGAGCAATCAATTCCAGCGGGGATATTGTTTTATAAAGAATAATTAGTCTTTACTTAAAATTAGTGGTATGAGAACCATTAGCTTAATAATCATGATGTTGTTAGTACAAACAGTTGATTCACAATCCCAATCCTGGGCTAATCTTGAACGTTATAGCGAAGATAATATGAAATTGAAAGAATCCTCTGTCATTGCTGACCGTGTGGTTTTCATGGGCAACTCCATCACAGAGGGCTGGAGCGATCACATGCCTGAATTTTTTCAGGGCAAGCCTTATGTCAACCGTGGAATCAGTGGTCAGACAACACCTCAGATGCTTTTAAGATTCAGACAAGATGTTGTTGATCTTAAGCCTGTTGTAGTGGTTATCCTTGCAGGTGTAAACGACATTGCTGGAAATACGGGACCTGCTACACTGGAAGAGATTTTTGGCAACATTTGTTCAATGGCAGAGCTTGCTAAAGCTCACAATATCAAGGTTGTTTTAAGTGCCGTGCTTCCAGCATATGATTTTCCGTGGAAACCTGGCATAGAACCGGCATTCAAAATCATTGCCCTCAATAAAATGATTGAAAAGTATGCTTTGGAACAAAACCATACCTATCTGGATTACCATAGTCCAATGTCTGATGAACAATCAGGACTTAAAGCTGAATACACCTATGATGGTGTTCACCCAAACAGAGAAGGCTATTTGCTTATGGCTGAATTAGTGAATGCGGCTCTTGAAAAAACGCTTAAAGAAAAATTAATTGATTAGAAGCGTACGTTTTTTATCGGTAAGAAGCCATTCCGTCTGTAAATTCATTCTGAATTAATCAGTTCGTCAAATGTATATATATCAATAGCTTTCAACTTTTAAAAGGATACATTTTAGTTTTGTGTGTTTCACTGAGTGATTTGCAAGTGAGTATAATTTTTCTATTGGCCGTTTTTTCTTATCATTACATTTTCAGCATCTTACCGATTAAACTTATTTAGATTGAATATAAATTGCTGCTAATCAGCATTTAAAGCTATTCGTACATAAAAATATCTCTACTTTAGTTCGCGCAAAAAACGAATTAATAAACCTGAGATATGCGAATCAATCGTATTGCTGTCGGAGAGAACATCTCACTTGATCAAAGTATAGATCTGCTTCCTTTGGAGCCAGTTTTCAAGAAATACAAAAACAAACACGGTAGCCTTATACCGTTACTTCAAGCTGCACAAACGCATTTTGGCTATTTACCTGGACAGGTTTTTCAGATGATTGCTGATGAGACGGGAATTCCGGTGGCTGATATTTATGGGGTTGCCACTTTTTATGCACAATTTAGGCTGAAACCTGTTGGAAAAAACATAATAAAGGTGTGTCACGGAACGGCATGCCATGTGCAAAATGCCAATTCGATAACTGAGGCAATGCGCAATGAACTTCATTTGAAAGATGGAGAGACCACTCCGGATGGCTTATTCACTCTGGAGTCAGTAGCTTGCCTCGGGTGCTGTTCATTAGCACCGGTAATGATGATTGGAGATAATACATATGGCAAATTGAATGGAAAGTCAGCTGTAAAAATCGTACGTGAGATTAAAATGAATGCTTCAGTCATTAAGCAATAACACTTTTTCAAATGGAAATTTTATCAAAACCAAGAGTTGTTGTAGGGTTGGGAAGCTGCGGCATTGCTGCAGGTGCGGCCAAAACGTATGATCGTCTTTCAGCATTGAAAGCTGCCGGAATCATTGATTTTGAATTGTCGAAGACCAGTTGTGTTGGCATGTGCTATAAAGAGCCTCTCGTTGAGATTCATGATGAGAGAGGCTGGGTGATGTATGGCGATATGACTGAAGATCGTATTGAAGAAATACTAAACCGCCATATCGTTCAAAAAGAAACAATTGAAGAGTTTGCTGTAAGTACCAAATCGCTCACAGGTTCGGAAGACGCATTTTTTGAAGGTCAGGTGAGGATTGCCTTACGCAATTGCGGCCATATTGATCCCGAATCGCTCGAACAGGCTGAGAAACATGAGGCCTATCAAGCTATCCGGTCAATTCTCACTACAAAAAAAAGTTCTGCTGATGTCATTCAGACTGTTCTGGATTCAGGCTTGAGAGGCAGGGGAGGCGGTGGATTCCCAACCGGACTAAAATGGCGTTTTGCTGCCCAAAGTGAAGGAGATGAAAAATATATCATCTGTAACGCTGACGAAGGTGACCCCGGCGCTTTTATGGATCGCTCCCTGCTTGAAGGCGACCCTCATGCCGTCCTTGAAGGGATGATGATAGGTGGTTATTCAATCGGCGCATCAACAGGGGTGATTTATTGCAGGGCTGAGTATCCATTGGCAATCAAACGGTTAAATATTGCCATTGCACAGGCTAAAGCAAAGGGTTATCTGGGGGAAAACGTTTTTGGACAGTCTGATTTTAGCTTTGATATTTATGTGAAAGAGGGTGCTGGTGCTTTTGTTTGTGGCGAGGAAACTGCTTTGATTGCCTCTATCGAAGGTCAGCGCGGAATGCCCCGTAAGCGTCCGCCTTTTCCTGCCGTTTCTGGGTTGTGGCAAAAACCTACCAATATTAATAATGTTGAAACATGGGCAAATATTCCTTGGATTATTAATAATGGCGCTGCTGCATATGCTGCTTATGGTACCGAAAAAAGTAAAGGAACAAAAGTTTTTGCCCTCACAGGAAAGATTTTACATGGGGGTTTGGTTGAAGTGCCAATGGGCATTACCATAAATGAAATCATTTTTAAACTGGGTGGTGGCATCCAAAATGGCAAAAAATTTAAAGCCGTTCAATTGGGTGGCCCATCGGGAGGTTGCATCCCCGCTGAACTCGGCAACACTCCTGTTGACTATGATTCGGTAAATGCAACTGGAGCTATCATGGGATCTGGAGGGATGGTTGTCATGGATGAATCAACCTGTATGATCGATCTGGCTAAATTCTTTTTACATTTTACACAGGATGAATCCTGCGGAAAATGTACGTTCTGCAGAATCGGGACAAAGCGCATGCTGGAAATCCTTGAACGTATTACCGAAGGAAAAGGTGAGCCTGATGATATTCAGAAACTGGAAACTCTGGCTTATCAAATAAAAAATAATTCACTTTGTGGACTTGGCCAGACAGCACCTAACCCTGTGCTCACCACCCTTAAATATTTCAGGCATGAATATGAAGCGCATATTTTTGACAAGAAATGTCCAGCTAAGGTGTGCAAACCGCTGCTTCATTACAGTATTGATGCTGAAAAATGTACCGGATGTACTGTTTGTGCAAAAAAATGTCCTGTAGATGCAATCAACGGAGACAGGAAACAAACCCATATCATCAATCAGGCGGTATGCATACAATGCGGCGAATGCTATACTGTATGCAAGTTTGAGGCTGTAATGGTCGATTAATTATTTCAGAAAAAAGAATAGTATGAGCCAATTTTTTAATATTAAACTCAACGGCGAAGTCGTTAAAGGATTGAAAGGTGAAACCATTTACGAATGTGCTTCACGCTATGGTATCGAAATCCCAACTTTGTGTCACGATCCTCGCATTGAACCCTATTCATCTTGTTATGTTTGTGTTGTTGAAGTTGCAGGTATGCGGGGTCATCAGCCATCGTGTTCTACGTATATCACTGAAGGTATGGAGGTTAATACTGAAACAGAAGCCATAAAATCAGCCCGTAAAGCTGCACTTGATCTCTTATTGAGTAATCATTATGCTGATTGTTTGGGACCTTGCAAGCAAACATGTCCGGCAGGAGTGGATGTTCAGGGCTATATCTCGCTGATTGACAAGGGACGTTATAGTGATGCTGTTGCTTTAATAAAAGAAACAAATCCACTTCCGGCAATCTGCGGACGTGTTTGCGTTCGGCCTTGTGAAGCTGCTTGTCGAAGAGGCTTGATGGAAGAAGGTGCTGCTGTTGGTATCGACTACCTAAAACGCTTTGCTTCTGATCGCGACCTTGAATCGTCAGAAAAATTTGTCCCGAAACTTCAGCCGGAAACAGGAAAAAAAGTTGCAGTAATAGGAGCCGGACCCGGCGGACTGTCAACTGCCTATTTCCTTCGTTTAGAAGGTCATCAGGTGGAGATTTTTGAAGCTGCACCTCAGCCTGGCGGATGGCTCAGGTATGGAATTCCCGAATACCGCCTTCCCAATGATTTACTTGATAAAGAGGTAAAAAACATCACCGATTTAGGTGTTAAAATTCACTACAATAAGAAGCTTGGGGAAAACATTCGATATAAAGATATTGAAAACCAGTTTGATGCAACAGTACTTACCATTGGATCACAGAAGGGTACCGGAGTTGGTTGTCCTGGTGATGATGCGGAGAACGTTTTCTCAGGAATAGATTTTCTAAAAAACATGGAAGTTACCGGTCAACGTTATGACTTCTCTGGTAAAACAGTTGTGGTCGTTGGAGGTGGGAATACTGCTATGGACTGCTGTCGCACTGCTCGTAGATGTAAAGCAGATAAAGTGTATGTTGTGTATCGTAGGACAGAGAAAGAGATGCCCGCCAATCCGATCGAAATTCATGAGTCTAAATTAGAAGGTGTTGAGTATCTTTTTCTTACCAATCCTGTTGAAATTAATAAAGATCAGGATGGTAAGCTGCAATCGCTTAAACTCATCCGAATGGAACTCGGTGAGCCTGATGCATCAGGGCGTCGCAGACCTGTCCCAAAACCAGGTTCAGAATTCGATTTGCAGGCTGACTTTATACTTGCAGCCATTGGTCAAAAAACCGATGTGAATTTTATTGATGATATCAATGATAACTCGGTTGGTAGTAAACTCAAACTGACACGTTGGGGGGACATTGAGGCGGATAAAAAAACGCTTCAAACAGCAATCCCGTCGGTTTTTGCAGCTGGTGATGGAGTTACAGGCCCGGCAACAATTATTGAAGCAATTGCTCAGGCCAAAATCGCTGCCCGCTCCTGTCATCAGTATTTGTCAGGAACTGAGCTTCAGCAACCAAAAAAAGAATTTTTAAGTAAAAAAGATAATTTTAAAACACAGATACCATCAGATTATACTCCGCGTTTCCCGCATCAGCTTCGTCAGGAGATGCCTGTCCTTGATGCTGATGAACGCTCCAATTTCAAAGAAGTGGAGCTTGGTTATGTCGATGAATTTGTGGCTCAAATGGAAGCAAGCCGCTGCTTGGAGTGTGGTTGTAACGCTTATTATACCTGTGATCTGAAAAAGCACTCAACAACCTACGAGGCTGATCAGAAAGCATTTGCCGGTGAATTTCACGAATATAAGATTGATTTCAGGCACCCGTTCATCGAAATTGACAGTAACAAATGCATCCTGTGCTCCCGTTGCATCCGTATCTGTCGCGAGGTAGTAGGCGCTGGTGCCCTTGGTTTGATTAACAGAGGTTTCAAAAGTTATGTTGCGCCTGCCTTAGAGCTTCCATTGCAAGAAACAAGCTGCGAAAGCTGTGGATTATGTATCACTGCTTGCCCTACCGGTGCTATCAGTGAGAATTTTAGTTTCAAACCTGGTCCATTGCCACTTGAAACCATTGAAGCTGTGGATATGTTTGGCTCTGAAGGCTATGAAATTAATCTTCACCATTACCGCGGACAGTTTTATAGCGCCAGCTCCCGTAAAGGCGAAATAAATAAAATGGGCTTAATAAATAGAGATCAATTATTTGGTTATAAGTTATTTAACTCATCAGGCAGAATCACAAAACCGCTTTTGAAAGTGAATGGTGCTTTTGTTGAAATTGAGTTTGAACAAGCCTATAAGCTAATTGCTGAGTGTATCAAATCGATAAAAGCTGATGAAAATGCTTTTTTTGGAGGCGCCCGCTTATCGAATGAGGAACTTTACCTCATTCAAAAACTCGCCCGTGCCGGTGCAAAAACCAACAATGTGAGCAGTTTCCACTATATGGGAAGAGGTGATGGGTATTTCTTCAACT
Organism: uncultured Lentimicrobiaceae bacterium; assembly: GCA_964463695.1. Classification (GTDB taxonomy): domain Bacteria; phylum Bacteroidota; class Bacteroidia; order Bacteroidales; family F082; genus JALNZU01. Next base: position 47,418 of record CAYXCZ010000012.1, read on the forward strand.
CCAACGAAAATGCTTCTTATTGTGATTTAAGAGGTGCATCAAAAATCTATTTTGCCGGAAATGAAGTGCATCTGGATCACCCGATTGTGAATCATATCGCTTTTAACACAAAGTTTAAAGAAGAAATCGAAATTGTATTGCTCACAACTCAGCCTGACAATCAGTTCAGTAAGAAAGTTGACAGAGTTATTTCGTTCGGAAATTACTTCTACTTTATAAAAGCAGTTAATTATTACTTAATTAAAAGCGGTCAGCAAAATGCTATGTTTATCAAAGACCGGACACAGGATTGGGATTCATATACCGAAAAGCTGCTGCAGTGTGATTATAATGAACTATTAGCTTTGGCCGGAACAACTCAAAGCGTTGTTGAAAGTTTTGCTAATGAGTTTAACCAGGAAATGAATGCTATTATGGTGTTTCAGGAAAAGGAACTTTCTGCAAATGCAAGCATGGCAATGCATAATCTGGCGATGATTACTGGTAAACTTGGCAAAACAGCGAACGGACTTATTGCACTAAAAGAGAAAAACAACAGCCATGGTATTTTTGATATGGGTGTTTGTCATAAAATAGGCGTTGGAGCCGAGTCAATTCTTGATGATGATTTGCAATACAGGATGGCTTATAAATGGAAAGTAGATAGCTTGCCTTTTACCATTAATAGTCTTTATCAGTTGTTTACAAGTGGAAAAATTAAGAACGCCTTTATTTTTGGCGAAGATCCAATGGGATGTTCGTTGGATAAAGAGCATATGAAACAAGCCATCAACCGTATTGAATTTGTTGTTGTTCAGGATCTTTTCATGACAGAAACAGCTCAAATGGCCGACCTTGTTTTACCATCTTCATTTGTTTGGGAGATGGGTGGCAGTTTCACCAATTCTCAACGAAAAATCCAAATGATTCCAAAACAACTGGAAGGTCCTTTGGCTCAAAATTCGTTCATTCAGTTGGTTTCACTATTGAAAATGTTTGACTTGAACGGACTTGATACACCAGAAGAAGCATTAAATGAAGCACTTAGTTTGTTGCCAAAACGTGGTGAATTCAAAAACCTTCATTTTGTGTATAAAGAAAAAGATAACTTTAACCTTCAGTTTGCTCATGGCTGTGATGTTTTGAACAAGCTCATTGACGAGGAGTTTAAAGAAACGCTTGGAAGGTAGCAAAGTAATTCCATTGCAATAAGTTCTGAAGACTATGCCAATTTCTATTATTAAGCCATAGAAACTGACAAAAAACTCTTTTCAATTGCATTTATGTTGTAGGAAAACAACATTATTTCTACCATTGTGTTGTTTTTGTACAACATTTATTTCGATCTTAGAGGCATTATACGAAAGTAGAAATGTAATAGTCCAAATTATCGCTCACTCAATTGGTCTAACATTTCTATCAATCGGTATTATACCATGTACAGCTTATGGATTCAACTATAATTCACATTGGACTAAGTTAGCCAGAATTTTTTAGGATTTTTTTTGAATAAATAAAAAATTTGTATTATTGTGGCACAAAACAAGTTCAATGGGTCAAATTATACCATATTACCCCCCCCCCCCTCCTTTATCAGATAGTTTGTCTAAACTACCTCGTTTTGGCGATTTACAGTGGATTTTATGGGCTTTGGAACAGATCAAAAAGTTTCAACGCATGTTTGGAACTACTTTTATTTTCTTCAAGCACTTTCTTGTTTTGTTGCACAACTAAGTACATATTTTTAATTGGGAAGAATAAATTCGACTGAATAATGGCTATTTATTATTTTGATGTGCTGGATTTAAACATTACCTAGGAATAAAGAAATAATAAGTAGCCTGAATAAGCTTCTCCGGCTTTGTATGGAGGAGGCTATTTTTTCTTTCGATCATTCTAACAAACATAAAACAAAGTATAATGAAAACAATAAAACACATTCTTTTTGTAGGTTCAGTATTTGCACTTATTCTAATCATTTCTTGTGCCAAAGAAAAACCAGCGCTATTGGATGAAAGTAATTTAAGCATACAAATAATAAAAAAATTAAATGAATACGATCCGCCAAAGAATATAGCGAGTAATAAATTTAGTAGATTTACAAGGACAAAAAATGCCGGCACTTTGAAAAATTCCAATGAGGATTTACGTCTTGATGAAGGAATGTGGCTTACGGAAGCCTATGTGAATTTTGAAAAAGGATTTCGCAATGATTCAATAGAGTCGGTATCCATTGATACAACAAGATATACCTTGGAAATAAAAGATTGGGATGATCAAATCCCAATTATTGAAGGCAATCGCATTGATGCGCTAATTGATACTATTATTTTACGCATTGAGATTGATAGAAACAGTGACTATCTTTTTTGGGCGACTTATCTTGAAGTTGAAAGTATTGAAGATGAATTTGCTACTGTAATAGTCGTTAATGCTGGGGGAGAAAAAAGCTATACAAGAAGTACAGTTATAATGCCAAAATTACCAGGTGCGTATATAATGCCTTTTCCTGATGGATATATGAATTATGCTGGGCTTCATAGTTGGCAATATCCAGGAGCTGATAGAGATTTTTTTAATAGAATATCATTAGAAGAGGCTATGTTTGAAGGAAGATATACTCTTGTAAGAGTCAGTCTATTTTCTAAATGTGCTTATATTGCCCCTGGTGTAGCAGACCCAAGTTTGTTTTGGGCATACGGCAAATGTAATTTATATATGATGAATTCACAGCAATTGAATCAGTATTTGTTCAGTACGAAACAGTTAATTGATCAAAATAATCCTGCAGTAGTATTTGATGATTTAGTAATTGGTTATTTTTCAATCAATTGTTCGAATACCGGTAATTCTACAGGCCCATCACCCGGATCTGTATGGACTCCTCTTCATTGGTTTCAACATTGTGTATATTTTGAAATTTACAGGAAAGTGTATTACATGCCGGAGGAATAATTTAAGAGACAACAATTATGAAAATGACCCGAATTATTATTTTGATATTTGTCATTTTAATATGGCATGAATCATATAGTCAGTTCATATCAACAACTGAATACCATATGTATTCTAATAACGATATGATAAGCCAGTCGTTGATTCCTTTTTCGGAGGATGTATTTGTTTTTCATGTAGTTAAAGGAGAAAGAGCACAGGTAGTCGATGAAATAGCCTTATACTATGGTTATACAGACATCCTTTACAAAATGAATTCGGATTTTTTAATTTTGGACAGTGTTGATTTTCCTCCTTTTCAAGGGTATGGTCTCAGGTTAAACGGCGCAGTCAGGCTTGCAAATAACATTATAGCTGTTTCAGGTCTGGCATATGACTCGTTAAGTGGTGATTACCAAATGTATATGGCATGGCTGAATGATGATCTTGAAATTTTGAACGAGTATATCTGGGGCAATAATGAAGTGCCAGAAGGTTTGTTTCCACCAAGACAAAACAAAGCAGGCAATTTGGTGCAGCAGGGATGGTATCCCTTCAATCCAGCTACCGGCATGCATCAGCATTTCTATCTGGAGTATTTACCATCGGGTGAGTTGTTGCGTTTTGTAAAGGATTCGAGTTCTGTCATGCGTTTTGATATTGTATCCTTTGGCGATGAAGGTAAATATGCTCAATACAGTTCTGAAAACCTGACTTTACTCAATGCGGATTTTTCAACTGACACCGTAATAGCAATTCCGGCGATTTCGAACTTTTTGTTGAGGCGTTTCGGCTTGCTGAATGACAGCACATTCTATGCGGGAGGTAATATTTTAGTTGACAGTCAGGATTATGATATTGACCCTGCAATTATACCTATAGGTGCTGACGGTCAAATTTTTCCGGTAATTCATGCCGGGGCCGTTGATACTGTTGATACTTTTACCACTCTAAAATTAATCTCAGACGGGTTTTTGCTTGCTGGGACAAAAAATAATATCTTAGGTGAGACGTCTTTTTTAATGGTAAGCAAGCTTGATGCTAATTTTGAAAAGGTTTATAAAGTCGATTATGGTGATGGCATTCGAAACTATTCACTTACTGATATATTTCCATTACAGGATGGTGGGTATATAGCAGCAGGTTATGTTGGGAATTATGATCCGAATTTTCTTTATGATACCCGTAATGACCTTGTCTTGGTGCGCTTTGATGTAAATGGGATGGTTGTTGGGCAACCGAAAGTTATTGAAGACCATCAATCCTTAATGCTAGCCCCGAACCCGGCAACCGGTCTTGTTAGCATTTTAGGTCAAAAAGAGTGCTGGGTTTCGGCAGAGATATTTGATATAGAAGGAAGAGTTGTTTCGCGCCTCAAAGTGGAGAACTGTAGTTTTTTTGATGTCCAACACTTATCAACAGGATTGTTCTTGGTGAGGTTAACTTCCGTTAGCGGACTTAATGGTTCTGTACGGATGGTTAAATTATAACCTCACAAATGGCGATGTCATCCTAAAAGGGATAGCAGGATATCTTCAACCAACCTCTTTTATGGTTAACTAATGCTTATGAAACTAATCAATTACAAGTTTGTTAAAAGCTAAAATTATAATACTGAATTTCATAAAGGCGTCAGGATAATTACCAGGTGCCTTTTTTTTTAACCTTACGTTCCGTGTCTGGAATTTGTCCAGGCAGATGTCGCGAATTATGAGCTTGCTTTATACATGGTTACGTTGTTCAGCTTTTACAGACTTTATGTTGACCTAAAGCAATCTAACCAAAGGCAAATGCAATTAGCATAGCACAAATTGGGTGAGTCAATTAAATTCATGAATTAGAAATTATATTACTGTATAATCCAATAAGTTTAAAAAGAAGTATAGTTATGGGATTACGTTCCTAAAAAATATTATATTTGCGTCAGAAATCTATTATCAAATGAGATTTATTGAAAGAAATGAGTATTTAAACCGCCTTATTGCATTGCGCGAGAAGCAAGTTATAAAAATTGTAACAGGCATACGACGTTGCGGAAAATCGACACTTTTTGAAATGTATCAGGATTATTTACGGAAGAAAGGGGTCTTGGATAGCCAAATAATCTCGATCAATTTCGAGGATTTTGATTATTTTGAACTTCGAAATCCGCATACCCTTCATGAGTATATATCGAACCAATTGACTCATAGTCACTTTACATATATTTTTCTCGATGAAATTCAACATGTACCCAACTTTCCTGATGTGGTAAATAGTTTATTTATTAAAAAAAATGTTGATTTATACCTTACAGGTTCAAATGCTTATATGCTTTCGGGAGAAATTGCTACGTTAATTTCGGGCAGATATGTTGAAATAGCATTATTGCCTTTGTCGTTTAAGGAATATGTGGATAGCACTGGCAACGCCAATAACCTTAACCATAAGTACAGCGAATATTTGCAAAGCAGTTCGTTTCCTTATGCTTTAGAATTGAAAAGCCAGCCAAAGGTTCTTGCTGATTACCTTACTGGCTTATACAATACTGTTGTGCTTAAAGATGTTGTAGCCCGACATAAGATTAGTGATGTTATGATGCTTGAGAGTATTATCCGCTTTATGTTTGATAACATTGGTAATTTGTTTTCAGCAAAAAAAATCGCTGATACTATGACATCAAATGGAAGAAAAATTGATGTAAAGACAGTTGAAAAATACCTTGCAGCATTACAAGCCAGCTTTATTTTGTATCAGGCAAAACGATACAATATTAAAGGAAAACAATACCTGAAAACCTTAGAGAAATATTATGTTGTTGATATTGGACTACGCACGCTGTTATTAGGTTCAAGAGCCTTTGATGTAGGCCACATTCTCGAAAATGTAGTCTATCTTGAGTTAATTCGTCGTGGAAATGATGTTTATGTTGGCAAAGTTGATAATTTGGAAGTTGATTTTGTTGTTGTTAATCAGCAGGGTTTAACTTACTATCAGGTAGCAGCCACAGTAAGAAACATAGAAACACTTGATAGAGAGCTTGCCCCATTGAAGCGAATAAACGATCAATACCCCAAATACATTCTAACTTTAGATGATGACCCTGATGCTGATTATGATGGTATAAGAAGAATAAATGTGCTGCAGTGGTTGGTTAGTCAGCGCTAACTAATATTTATTTTTCAGAAGCCTCCAAATGACTTTTGAGCTTCCAAAACCCTGTTAGGGTAAATAGTATTACCTTTGCCAATGAATCTGAATTGCAATTCGTGAAAAAGATTAATCTTTATGTACTAAAGTCCTACCTCGGACCTTTTATTCTTACTTTTTTTATTTCTCTCTTCATCTTGTTGATGCAGTTTCTGTGGAAATATATCGATGATTTGGTTGGAAAAGGTCTCGAAGGTGGTGTTATTGCTCAACTTCTATTTTATGCCAGCGCAACTTTTGTCCCTTTAGCGCTGCCGTTGGCAATCCTCTTATCTTCACTCATGACTTTTGGTAACCTGGGTGAACATTACGAGTTAGTCGCAATGAAAGCATCCGGAATTTCTGTATGGAAAGTGATGCGACCGCTCGTTTATCTGTCTTTCTTAATCAGTATTCTGGCTTTTGTTTTTTCCAATAATGTGCTTCCCGTCGCTAATCTTAAGTTTCAGTCGTTGTTGTACGATGTGCGACAACAAAAACTTGCTTTCAATATCAAAGCAGGGGAGTTTTACAATGGGATTGAAAATTACATCATTCGTGTGGGCGAAAAGGATAAAGATGGCCGTACAATTTATGATGTAAAAATTTATGACCATACCGATCGTATGGGAAATATCAAAGTAACAACAGCCGAATCAGGATATATGGAGTTGAGTCCTGATCAGAAATTTGTGATTTTTACACTTTTCAACGGATACAATTACAAGGATATTATAACGACAAAAAATTACCGCGAAAACCGGCCTTTTGATCGTACTGAGTTTAAAAAACAGCGGATAAAATTCGATCTGACAGCATTTGATCTTACCCGAACCCAGGAAGATCTTTTTAAAAATCATTATACTATGTTGAATACAAAACAGTTAACACAGTATATTGATTCGCTAACTCTTCGGTATGATGAGCGAAAAGAACGGTTTACCGGCGGTTTTTACAGCCGTTATCAACATCTTTCAACAATTGACACAACAAAAAAGAAAGCTATTCCAAAGAAGTCGATCGCCCTTAAACCAATTGTTGAGAGGGTCTCTGACAGTTTGCATAAAATTCAGCTTAAGTATCCATTGATAGATAATTTCGCTGAAGGCGAAAAGTTCAACGTTCTGGAGATGGCAATCAGCACATCAAAGAGTAATAAAGACAATATCATTTTCAATAAAAACGATTTTAATTATCAGACTGAGAACATCAGAAAGCATGAAATCGTATGGCATAAAAAATATACGCTGTCAATTGCCTGTCTGATACTCTTTTTTATTGGAGCACCAATGGGAGCTATCATTCGAAAAGGCGGATTGGGATTGCCTGTGGTAATCGCTGTTTTTTTCTTTGTAATTTATCATATTACAAGCATCACTGGCGAGAAATCGGCAAAAGTTGGCGATATGGATATGTTTCTTGGTGTTTGGCTTTCATCCATCGTGCTGTTTCCAATTGGACTTTTTCTCACTTTTAAGTCAACAACTGATGCCCCATTGCTTGACTCTGAAAGCTGGAAGAAAACTTTCAACAAGGTTTTTCATCGCATGACATCAAAACAAGCTTCATCATGAGGGTGCTCTTTTTATGCAATAAATCTCCTTATCCTGCTCGTGAAGGAGGTCCAATTGCGATGAATAGTCTCATTGAAGGTTTACTTGATGCAGGTCATCTGGTAAAGATTTTGGCTGTCAACTCGGATAAATATCATGTCGACCCATCCGAAATCCCTGCGGATTACAAACAGAAAACAGGTATCGAACTGGTTCATCTCGATCTGAGGGTTAAGCCCGTAGAAGCATTTCTAAACCTTTTTACAAGTTCCTCTTATCATGTTGAAAGGTTTATTTCTTCCGACTTTCGAAAAAAACTTCTTGATATTCTGCAGCGTTATCAATTTGATATCGTTCAGCTTGAAACACTTTTTATGATGCCCTATGTGGCTGATATCCGAACACATAGCAAGGCCAAAGTTATCCTTCGTGCTCACAATATCGAACATTTAATTTGGAAAAGATTAAGTCAGCAAGCAGGCAATGCCATTAAAAGATGGTATCTTAATCACCTGACACGAACGCTTAAACGCTTTGAACTCAAATCGCTCGAACAGGTGGATGGAATTGCTGCCATAACAAGAAAAGATGCTGCATTTTTTCGCGGACTAACTGCAACACCTGTTATTGACATTCCTTTTGGTATCCGGCTTCGTGAGAAAAAGACTGAAGTTAGCGGTAAAACATTGCCTGCCCTTTTTCATATTGGTGCTATGAATTGGATACCCAATGAGGAAGGTATTCGCTGGTTTTTAGATGATGTATGGCCTGAAGTTCACAAACGTTATCCCTTGTTGGAGTTTCATCTTGCTGGCAGATATATGCCTAACTGGTTATTTACCGGATATAAACCACAAGTGAAAGTGTTAGGAGAGGTGCCAAATGCGGATGATTTTGTTCAATCAAATGATATTGCTATCGTGCCGCTGCTTTCAGGAAGTGGCATCCGGATAAAGATAATTGAGGCGATGGCACAGGGCAAGGCAGTGATAACTACTGAGATAGGAGCGGAGGGAATTTTATATCAGAATGAACATAATATTTTGATTGCCAACAACAAGATGGAGTTTCTAAATGCCCTTGAGAAATGTATTAAGCAGCCGGATTTTTACAAAAATATTGGTGTGAATGCCAGAACCTTGATTGAGCAGGTTTATGATAATAAATTAATTGTACATCGCCTGGAATTGTTTTATGATCAGTTGCGCAAACAATCTGTCCTCAGAAAACCAACTGAATAGTTAATATAAGCTATTCGCTCTGAATGGTTTTTGTTAAAAAAACGCTTTACTTTCCTTATGTGTTTCAAATAGTTCATGTAAAAGCTGATAGGGTCATTATTTGTGAAGAATCTCACAATAATACTACTGTTGTTGGGAATGCATAAAGATCACGATTTGGTAATCAAAACCATGTCGGTGTGCATATTGGGCCTTTTATAAACCCATAGGATAAAGAATGAAAGATGTTTTGTGAATCTTATCTTCCATGACGCATACGATTACGTCCTTTCCCAGTCGGTGAATTGGGATGACGACTTTCCTTCAACATTTCTCTGTAAAGTACCTGAAGGCCTTTTCGCTGTTGTTCATTTGCAAGTTCACGAACTTTCATCAGGTGCCGAAAAGTTTGTAATCGTATTTGATGCTGTAGCTGTGATGCCTCGATTGAAATTTGATTCAGAACGGCAGTATCCGGATTTTCACCGGCTATATTTTCAAACATGGTACTTTGTTTTTCACGCAGCTGGGATTGTTCCGAATGAATTGAGGCCCTGTAGTCATCCAAAAAAAGTTTGTATTCTTCTTGTTGCCGACTGTCGAAACCAGCGCTGTTTCTGAAATGTGCAAAGCCGCGCCCATAGGCCGTTTCATCATTAATTTCTGTCGCAGGGTCTTGCTTTAACAAAAAAGTAATGAAAGCAGACAGTGTTACTAACAGCAAAAACAGACTGACAAAAAATGCGGTTTTATAGAATGAGATTGTTTTCATGGCTGCTATTTATTCATTAAAAAAATCTACTGGGAAAACTTCATCACTTGAAAGTGAAAGTGAATAATCGTCGGAAAAAGCTTCATAAACTGTTGCTGATGGTGTTGAAGGGTCTAATGCTACCCCAATCGCTATCCCAAAACCAAGTGAGGCTGCTGCAAAAAGAGTAGCTGTTGTAAGTTGTCGTTTTGTTCGAAGTTTTTTCTTTCTTGAATTTTCAAGAATTTCAGCAATAGTAAAAGCTTTTGTTTGATAAGAATTTTCTCTCCAGCTATCAATATCTGCTTTTAATTTGGCTTGCTGTAAACGACATGTTTCACATAATGTGATATGCTCTTGGATTTCAATTTGTTGCTCCTTTGACAAATTACCGGCAATGGTACCTTGCAACATTAGCTCTGTCATTTGACAGATGTTGGGTTTGTTGAGCTCTTTCATGATATTTTGTTTTGATAGTAAGGCAGTAGTTCTTTCACCAAACGCTGCTTGGCTCTGAAAACCAGCGATTCAACTGCAGAAATACTCGTGTTTAAAACAGTAGCTATTTCAGGATTTGATAAACCTTCCTGTTTGGAAAGCACAAAAGCGGCTCTTTGCTGTGCTGGCAATAGTTTCAGCGCAGCTGATATGGCGTTCTGATCTTCATTACGAAAAATATCCGACATAGTTGACTCATTACTGCTTGAGAGTCCTTCTGTCGGTTTTTTTTCGCTGAACCAGGTGTGAAATGATATTGCCATTCTTATATCTTTCTTTTTCAAATAGTTGAGGGCTTTGTTTATCCCTAATCGATATATCCATGTTTTTAAGCTCGATTCTTCCTTAAAAAAAGCAATACTTTCCCAAACCTGAATAAATACCTCTTGAACTAGATCCTGCGTTTCATCTTTATCAGAAACGATTTTGTAAATCACTCGTGATATCATTGGCTGATACAATGCAATCAATTGATTGAAAGCTTCTTCCTCTTTGTTTTTAAGAGCCTGAATGAAAGCTTTTTCCTGGTTCATTGCATTGTGTTAAGCTTCAAAAAGAAGTTGGAGCTGACAAATGTAGCGAATCGGCGTCCAACTTCTTCTTTTGCAATTTATTTTTGTGCCGGAGCTGTTGTATTTTGATTTCCAGCACCTCTGCCTCTGTTACCTCTTCCCTGTTGTGGGCCGTCACAATTTCCTTTACGATTTTTTGGTCCTTTATTAATTCCCTTTCCACGTCCGGCATTGTTGCCTGTTTGATCGCATACACCATCGTTGTTGGCATCAACAAAGTTTTGTCTTCTTCCCTGCGCCGGACGTTGCTGGAAATTATCACATGTTCCGTTTTTGTCGGCATCTTTAAACTGTCCTCTTTCGGTGGTTACAGCTTTCTTTTCTTCGGACTGAGTCGTTTGGGCCTGAATGGAAGTAAAAGCAAATAAGCTTAAGATACTTCCGGCTAAGATTAATTTTTTCATGGTTTAAATTTTTATGATATTACTTTGACAAGTATCACGGAAATTTCTTGCGGTTAACACCTGTTTTTTTCGAAAATTATTTTTTCATCATTGATTCTGCCTGCCCTAAAGCTGTTTTGTTGGCATATAAACCCTTGGTATTTTTTGTATCTTTGGCCGGTGAATATGACTTATTTTGACGAATTAACCTACAAATAGTCATGATCCTGGAATTGTTGATAAAATAATTGATAATTTAACCATTTAAAAATGAAACTTTTAGAAGGAAAAATAGCACTTATTACAGGAGGTGCCCGAGGTATTGGAAAAGCACTTGCACTCCGTTTTGCAGCAGAAGGTGCATCAATAGCTTTTTCTGATTTAAAATATGATGAAAACATGGAAGCAACAGAGAAGGAGATTCAAGCTATGGGTGTTCAGGCCAAAGGATTTGCTTCCAATGCTGCTTCCCTTGAAGATAGCGAAAAGCTGGCCGAGGCCGTAGTTGCTAACTTTGGAAGAATTGATATTCTTGTGAACAATGCCGGAATAACACGCGATAATTTGCTGATGCGCATGACTGAGCAGGATTGGGATCTCGTTATAAATGTGAATCTCAAGTCAGCATTTAACTTAACCAAGGCTGTTCAACGCACAATGATTAAACAACGCAGTGGGTCAATCATTAATATGAGCTCAGTTGTTGGAGTGAATGGTAATGCTGGTCAATCAAACTACTCTGCATCAAAAGCAGGTATGATTGGTTTTACCAAATCTATGGCTCAGGAATTGGGAAGCAGAAGCGTACGTTGTAATGCAATTGCTCCTGGATTTATTGAAACGGAGATGACTCATAAACTTCCAGAAGATGTTCGTGCACAATGGATTAGCACGATACCACTTCGCAGAAGCGGAAAGCCTGAAGATGTTGCTGATGTTGCTGTCTTTTTGGCAAGCGACCTTTCTTCATATGTCACTGGTCAGGTGATCAGCGTTTGTGGGGGAATGAGTATGTAGTTTTGAATCCGGTGAATTTCATCGGACTTTTCATTTTTTTAAAAACATTCAATCTGTGGATATTATCACAGGAATTACCTGGTGGATGATTATTCCGGTTATTTTAACCGGGATTGTCTATGCTGCAATTCTCTATTACAAAAACAGTCAGTTACAACTAAGTTCATTCTTGAAATGGACTCTTTTTGTATTTAGGTTTATATTGGTAAGCTTAATTGCATTTTTGTTGCTATCACCTCATTTGATGCAAACAAAGAAGGTGGTTGAACAACCTGTAATCATCATTGCGCAGGATAATTCTGCTTCGGTTGCACTTTCGAAAGATTCACTTTATTTTAGGAATGAATATACTGCTGTTTTACAACAGTTTAAGGATGAGATAGCAGATGAATTCAGAATGGATTTTTATACTTTTGGGCAGCAGGTTAATAAAAGCGGAACGCTTGATTTTAACGATCAGCGGACCGATATTTCAGAACTGCTTCAATCAATTTCCAACAGCTATTACAACCGGAATGTTGGTGCTGTAGTTTTGATCTCAGATGGGATTGTCAACACAGGTATTCAGCCTGAATTAGTGGCTACAGAATTTCCTTTTCCGGTCTATTCGGTTGCTTTAGGCGACACCACATCATATCCTGATCTGAGTATTGTTGATGTGAGGTACAATCAAATGATTTTCAACCAGACAGATTTTCCTGTTGAAATCTCCTTTAAAGGCGTTAATGCACCAGGCACTCAGGTGAAGATTGAACTATATATGGAGGATAAGTTGGTTGGTTCTGAGCTGAAAAAAATTGAAACACGCAGTTATACTGGCACATGCAGTTTTGTGGTAAGCGCTTCAGAAAGTGGGAAGAAGCGACTAACAGCTAAAATAATTCCTTTAGAAGCAGAGAGTCAATTGCTAAATAATAGCAGGGTATTTTATGTTGATATTGTGAATGAGAAGCAGAAAGTGTTGTTACTTTCTTTATCACCACATCCTGATCTTGGCGCTTTCCAATCAATTTTTGAAGATTATTTCGACGTTACAACAGCATACATCAGAACTTTTTCGCCTGATGATACGGATTATAGCCTGATTATTTTACATCAACTCCCTGGAAAAGGTGTTGATAACCAAACGGTTCAGAATCTGCTTCAATCGCAATCCAATGCCTCTGTGTTGGTTGTTGTTGGTCCCCAAACAGATTTAGCAGCGTTTAATAGTTTACAATCGGGCCTTCAATTTGTTGGAACAGCTGATCAGCCGATGATTGAGGCATATCCTGTTCCTGTGAAGGAGTTTGCATTATTCTCTGTTGAATCTTATATGTGGGATCGTCTGAGAGGTTTTCCGGCATTGACTGCCCCATTAGTTGAAATGCGCACCCCGGTTTCGTTTCAGTCTGCTGTCCTTCAAAAAGTTAAGTCTGTTGAGACCTATTTCCCGCTGATCGGGTTCTCAGAGACACCTTCACGGCGTTGGGGTTATATCACTGGTTCAGGGATCTGGAAATGGAGGTTGGCAGATTACCAAATGAATGGAAATCAGGACTCTTTTCGGGAGATTATTGGCAAGACGGTTCAGTATCTTTTGGTGAAAAAAGATCAACGACGCTTACGTTTGCATGTTGGGACAGAGTTTATGTTGAATGAACCGGTTCGTTTTCGTGCTGAACTTTATAACAAGAGCATGGAAAAAGTGAATGATGCCGAGCTGAAATTGGAAGTAAAGCACATTGATTCAGGTAGCGAATATAGTTTTCTTTTCTCGCGGACGGATAATGAATACGAGCTGAATGCCGGACGTTTTCCTGTAGGAAGATATGTTTACAACTCTGAAGTTGTCTATGGCAGCGATAAGTTACAGGCTAATGGTGAATTTGTTGTCCTGGAATCATCATTGGAAAGTCGGCAGATGATTGCAAATCATGATCTTCTTTACCGAATCTCAAAAGTGGCCGATGGAGATTTTTTGTACCTCGCTGACTTGAATCAACTACCAGAGACCTTGAAAACTAATCAGGCAATTACATCAACAGCTTCGTTTACAAAAGTTTATGACTCTTTCATTTCACTGCCTTCAATTTTGTTGCTTCTATTACTTCTTTTGACGCTGGAATGGTTCATCAGAAAGTATAACGGCACTTATTAAGTTCAAGCTTATACTCTTGTCTTAACTACCGGGTATATCAGCTTAGTAATTGTTTTTTCTGAAGAAGGTGGGAATAGTTTTTAGCAGAATTTTTATATCCAGCCATGGGCTTGCTACGATAGAATATTGATTATCTAAAGCAATGCGCTCTTCCTCGGATTGAAACCGGTCTTTCTTTATTTGCCATAAACCGGTGATACCTGCAGGGGCAAGAAAACGATATGATAATTGATCAGTTGTAAGGCGTTCTGCTTCATAAAGTGGTAGTGGGCGGTTACCAACAATCGACATGTCTCCTTTCAATACGTTAAAAAATTGCGGAAGCTCGTCTAAATTTGTTTTTCTGATAAACTTACCGACACGTGTAACTCGAGGATCATGTTCAGCTTTGAAAAATGTCGGTTTTGTCAGATTTCGCCTCTTAAGCTCCATATACCAATTCTCGCAAATGGTAGTGCCATCAATAAAAAGGAGTGGGGAGCAAGGAGTTTCTTGTGAAGCGCAATCCGGACATGAATTAGGGTCGGTACTTTCTTCATTTTGATGCTTGCGATTGATAAGGTATAAATTAAGATCGGAAAGTTTATTAATTTCTTCCTCCGATCCAAGACGCATCGAACGAAACTTGTAAAACCGAAACATATCATAACCAGTACCAATTCTACTTGAAGCATAAATAACCGGTCCTTTTGATTCAAGCTTAATTAAGATGCTTATTATCAATAAGAAGGGTGAAGAAATTATTAAAGCTAGAAAGGAGAAAATTATGTCAAAAAACCTCTTCCCAACACCAATTCTGAACACTCTAAAAGACTCTTTCTGACCTTGTTTAAATGAATTTCTCATTGAAATCTTTATCTTTTTTAGTAAGCAAGCAATTAGTAGTTGTCGCAAATATATGAAAAATCACGTCTTCAATAATAATTCAATTTTTAAAATCTTAATTATTACCTTAAGTTTAATATCAATAAATTCAAATAATGAAGATTTATACAAGATTATGCCTGAACGCAAATAATACTTAATTTTGCAAAAAAATGTAGAAGCCGTTATTCTACTCAAATAACAAATAACTAATTGTTTATAGTGTTCATTCACTGATATATATATGTCGATTGCAGTAAGATGCTTACGGTCTGAACATTGATAAACGCAATATCTTTTAAAATGAAAGTTGGTAATCAAAAAGTAGTCTCGCTTACTTATGAATTGCGGGAAGAGAACGAAAAGGGTGAGATGATACAAAAGGTTGATGCAGATCGGCCATTTGTTTACCTTTTTGGCGTTGGCGGATTACTGCCAAAATTTGAACAGAGTCTTGAAGGTCTTTCGGCTGGCGACAAGTTCAGTTTTAGTATGGAAGCTGCTGAATCATATGGTGAGCACACTGAAGAAGCAATTATTGATTTGGAAAAATCAATTTTTGAAATAGATGGAGTTGTTGATGAGGAATTGCTTACCATTGGTAATCAGATCACTATGCAGGATAATCATGGAAATCCGCTGGAAGGTATTGTATTAGAAGTGAATGAAAATACAGTGAAAATGGATTTTAACCATCCTTTAGCTGGTATGGATTTGCATTTCTCCGGCGAGATTCTCGATGTACGTGAAGCTTCTGAAGATGAAATGTCACATGGACATGCTCACGGTCCTGACGGTCATCATCATCATTAAAAACTTAACTGAATCTATTGAAAAGTTTTTAGCCTTTTCCCGGATTCCATATTAAAAAGACGGTCGGCTTCTTATGAATGTCCGGCCGTTTGTTTTCCCAGGCCTCAAGGCTTTTTGTAGCAATAATTTCATCTGTCAAACTGATATTTGAAGCTACACATAGAAAAGTGGAAGGATTACAGGTTTTGATGACAGCCTCCATAACCTGATCGTTGCGAAAGGGTGTTTCAATAAAAATCTGTGTCTGATTTTTTATAATGCTTTCCTTCTCAATCATTTTTAAAAATCGAACACGTTCTTCGGCATGGATTGGAAGATAGCCATGAAAACAAAACGACTGACCGTTAAATCCTGATGCCATAAGTGCCTGATTGATAGAGCTTGGCCCTGACAATGGCCTGACTTTTATTCCCAATTCATGTGCTGCTCTCACAACAAGAGCTCCGGGGTCGGCTACACACGGGCTCCCTGCTTCGGATATTAAGCCAACATCTTCACCCAAAAAAATTGGATCAAGATAGGATTTTATATGAGCGGGATCAGTGAATTTATTGAGTTCGTTAAATACAAGTAAATCAATATCAATGGATTGATCTATTTTTTTTAACAATCTTCTGGCAGTGCGAAGTTGTTCAACAATTAAGTACCGTAATTTTTTTAGAATTTGTAATGCCTCTGTTGGCATCACCAGCTCAGGTGGAATATCAGCCAATGGCGTTGGGATAAGATAAAGTGAGCCTTTTTTTGATTGTTGGTTCATAACCAGGGAATTTTAGTTAAGTCAATGTTGCCGCCTGAAATGACGATTCCAACTGTTTTGTTCTTTAAATATTCAGGCGCTGAAAGAGCAACTGCAACCGGAACGGCTGAGCTTGGTTCAATAATGATTTTCATCCGTTCCCAAACCAAACGCATCGCCTGTATGATTGCCTCATCTGAAACAGTAATTACTTCGTTAACATATTGTTTTATAATTGGATAGGTCAAGGAACCAAGTGAAGTCAATAGCCCGTCCGCAATGGTTTGAGGATTTATGCTTGGGACAAGGCTTCCGGTTTTTATTGATTTCCAGGTATCGTTTGCACCTTCGGGCTCGCATGCAATTACTTTTGTATGGGGTGACTGATAATGTGCTGAAAGCAATGTCCCGCTTAGCAATCCACCACCTCCTACAGGACAAAGTATATAGTCAGGTAGTGGGCCTTGTTTCAACATTTCAAGACAAGCTGTGGCCTGTCCTGCAATGATATCATAATCGTTGTAGGGATGAACGACTGTTGCGCCAGTTTGTTTCACAATAGATTCAGTAGTTTCTTCACGAGCCTGTAAGGTTGGTTTGCAAAAAGTTATTAACCCACCATATTGTTTTACTGCGGCAACTTTCACTGAAGGAGCATTTTCAGGCATAACAATGTATGCTTTGTGTCCTAAAATGGCAGCTGCTCTGGCCAATGCCTGAGCATGGTTGCCACTTGAATGTGTTACAACACCATTCTTAAGTTGATTTTTGTCGAGCTGCAACAAAGCGTGGGTAGCGCCTCTTGACTTAAAGGCGCCTGCTTTTTGAAAGTTCTCACACTTAAAAAACAGCTTTGATCCGCTGATACTGTTAAGCTGACTCGATTGAAGCAGTGGTGTATATTCAATATAAGGTCTGATCATTTCGTGAGCAGCCTGGATATCATCTAAGGTTGGCGCACTTGTTAATTTCATTATTTCGTATTTTTTATTTTATTCACTAAAGCCATGCAAGCAGGTTCAATTGCTTGAAATGTATGCTCATAAGAATCAATTTCACCATTATATGGATCGCTAACCTGCTTATTTATTCCGGGTTCAACAAGATTTAACAGATAATCCACCTTCATTTTATCTTCCTCATTACGTGCTACATGCATAATATCTGTCATATTTTTTTGATCCATCACAAAAATTTTGTCAAAAGCATCAAAGTCGCTTTGATGGAATCTTCGGGCGCGCTTGGCTCTGATATCAATTCCATGATTAGCTGACACTTTAACTGCTTTTTCATTTGGTGAGCCATCGGTTTGAACGGATTCAAAGCCTGCTGATTCGATATTTCCTTCCAATTGATGTTCAATAAAGAACTTCTTCAAAATCCCTTCCGCCATTGGTGAACGACAACTGTTTCCTAAACAAACAAAAAGCACGTTCATTGGAGTTGTATTTATTTCAGCTGTCTGTCAAAATTCTCAAATACTTACTCAAAGACTTAGCGTGTCATTTGGTTTAAATCATCGCGAAGAAGCTGAATGGCTCTTTCAATTAGTTGAATATCAGATTCGAGCATCAGCGAGGCTAATTGCGTTTTGTCAGCTTCTTTATCAAGTTTGTTCAAGTTTATATGAATCACTTGAATAACTTCTTCCTTGGCGGCTTTGGTCAATTGCCATGCAGTATCACTGATAAAAAGTTGCTGAGAAAGGTTATAATCAAATTCTTCACGAATCCCTCTCAACATATGTTGAGCAAGCTCAAGTGCATATGCGCTTTCGTTCATGTGTCTTGATACAATCAATTGAGGTTGAAGTCTTTCCAAAAACAGAACCAGTCGCTCGCTGGCCTGAATGCGCAAGGGCAAAATCATTTTAAATCCTTCAGTTTTTTGATCAACTTTACTTGCTTTAATTACCATCTCAAGCTGTTCATTTTGGTTCTGTAACAATTGCTTTAACGACATAATCCATTGCCTGGATTGATAAATAAAGAAGCCTATAAAGCTGAACCATAGAACTATAATTAAAATTTCACTGAACATTTTTTGAAAAAATTTATGTTTGAATGCTTTCCAAAGATAGACAATTAAGCAGAATCTAAATGATCAAAATGATACTTTGTAACCTAAAGTATTTCAGCCGTTCATTTCTTCAGGGAAAATACGTTTTGATTTCAGAAAACGATTGCAATTGTTTACTTAATAACAAAGGCATCGGAGAAATTCCATACATTTGCAATCTAAATCTTTGAGTAAAGTGGACCATCAGCAATTACTTTCAACCCGGGTTAAGTCGCTTACCGAGTCGGCAACATTGGAAATGACACGAAAAAGTCGGGAACTACGCGAACAAGGCATAGATGTTATTACCCTTAGCATCGGCGAGCCGGATTTTAACACGCCGGAAGCTGTCAAAAAGGCTGCAATACAAGCTATTCTTGACAATCAATCTCATTATCCACCTGTGCCTGGAATTGCTGAACTTCGTAAGGCAATTTCATCTAAGTTGTTAAGAGATAATAATTTAGTTTATAAACCATCACAAATAATTGTATCCAACGGGGCAAAACAATCCATCATGAATGCTATGTTTGCCTTGTTGAATGAAGGTGATGAAGTTATTATTCCCGCACCTTTTTGGGTCTCATATCCCGAAATGGTTAAGCTGGCAGGTGGAACCCCTGTAGTAATCCCATCTGATGTGGATCAGGATTTTAAAATCAACGGTCAGCAACTGGAAGCTGCAATTACAGTAAAAACCAAAGCGTTTATTTTCAGCTCCCCTTGTAATCCAAGTGGCTCAGTTTATACCCGCGATGAGTTAAAGCAATTTGCTGAGGTTTTTAGTCGGTATCCAAACATCATGATTTTTTCTGATGAAATTTATGAATATATTCAGTTTGGAAACGCACACGAAAGTATTGCTCAGTTCCCCGATGTCTTTGATCGTGTGATAGTAATTAACGGCTTGTCGAAAGGTTTTGCCATGACTGGTTGGAGAATTGGTTATATGGCTGCTCCTCAATGGCTTTCAGATGCTTGTAATACCATTCAGGGACAATATACTTCAGGTAGTAGCACCATCTCACAAGCGGCAGCACTCGAAGCTGTTTCTACTGATCCTGCCGGTTCAGCAGAACTTCAGGATATGATTCATCAATTTGAGACACGCCGCGATTTGCTGTTTGCACTACTTTCCGAAGTCGAAGGAGTTATTCCAAATAAACCTCATGGTGCATTTTATATGTTTCCTGACATTAGTTTTTATTTCGGTAAAACTGATGGCAAGTACCTCATTAAGAACAGTTATGACCTTTGCTTGTATTTGCTTGCCGAGGCTCATGTAGCTTTGGTGAGTGGTGATGCGTTTGGTTGTGATAATTGTATTCGTTTCTCATATGCAACCAGTCCGGCAATGATAACAGAAGCTGTTGAGCGCGTAAAAAACGCATTGAAGCGACTTCAATGATCTTTCAAAAGCGTCTGATAGATAATTAATCAGCATGTCAAAGCAATTACGATACCTTAATGAAGCCGGCGATATAACCCGTTTGTTTGAAGATTTCAACAAACTGAAAGTTATGGTGATCGGCGATGTGATGATTGATGCCTATGTTTTTGGTACAGTTGACAGGATATCACCTGAAGCACCTGTGCCCGTTGTTGCTGTGAAAGAGCGTGTTAACAGACTTGGTGGCGCTGCAAATGTAGCTTTGAACATTCATGCACTTGGTGCTACTCCGATTTTAGTTTCGGTAATAGGTGACGATGGGAAGGGCAGTGAATTTTTGGATCTGCTTAGGAATGTTAGTTTGGATACAGTTGGCATTTTGTCAAGTTCGCAGCGTAAAACAACAACCAAATTCAGGGTTATTGGTAACAAAGTGCAGATGTTACGCGTGGATGAAGAAATAACATCTGACATAAATGAAAGTGAATCACAGGCACTTCTGAAAAAAATCGAATCGATTCTTGCATTTGAAAAGATAGATGTGATTATCCTCCAGGATTATAATAAAGGAGTTTTAACAGAGCATGTCATTCTTCAGATCATCCAGGTTGCTAATAATCATCGTATTCCTGTAGCTGTTGATCCAAAAAAGAAACATTTCCAAGCCTACAGCGGCGTAAGTTTTTTTAAGCCAAACTTGAAAGAGTTAAAAGATGGGTTGGGATTGGTTTTTGATCCTTCATCGCTTTCATCAATTAAATATGCAGTTCAAACACTTCAGGAACAACTGAAAGTTGAAATCGTTATGGCAACTCTCTCTGAAAAAGGAGTGCTCATCTCAGAACAGCCTGAAGCAGATAATAAAATTCAATTTACACACATACCTGCACACCTTCGCGCTATTGCTGATGTATCAGGCGCAGGTGACACAGTTATAAGTGTAGCCTCTTTGTGTTTGGCTTTAAATCTGGACATGGGATGGCTTGCCGAAATGTCGAATTTGGCCGGAGGCCTTGTTTGTGAACAATTGGGTGTAGTTCCGGTTGATAAGAACAAATTACTTGCTGAAGCGTTTAAAGTTATAGCATCAAAGAAAGTGTAGTTTACAAAAAGAGAAAGAATCATTCATGGGAGCTTCAGAGTCGAAAAAAGAGCAGGTAAGGGTCATGTTTAATAATATTGCCGGAAAATATGATTTTTTAAATCATTTCCTTTCTGCCGGTATTGATCATCTGTGGCGAAAACGTGTGGTAAAATTGGTAATGAAGACAAATCCGGCTTTTACTCTTGATGTGGCTACCGGAACAGCTGATCTGGCAATTGAACTCTCTTCAAAAACTGACTCCCCAATTGTTGGAGTCGATATTGCACAGGCAATGCTTGATGTTGGACAGCAGAAATTACTTCGCAAAGGCCTCGACCAACAGATTAAATTACAACTGGCAGATTCTGAATCGCTTCCATTTCCTTCAGCACATTTCAATGCTGCAATGGTAGCTTTTGGAGTTCGTAACTTCGAAGATCTGGATAAAGGTTTAAATGAAATGAATCGGGTGCTTCAGACAGGAGGAATAATAGCAGTTTTAGAGTTTTCACGCCCCGTTGCATTCCCAATAAAACAGTTGTATAACTTCTATTTCAAAAATATTTTACCTACGATGGGGCGACTAGTTTCTAAGGATCAAAGTGCTTATACCTATCTTCCGGAATCCGTAAAATCCTTCCCTGACGGTGAGGATTTCCTCAACCATTTGAAGAACAATGGCTTTCATAATGTTAAACAAGAGCGCCTGACTTTCGGTATAGCAACAATATATACAGGATTTAAAGTCTAGAACTATTGTAAATCCAATAGAACAACGTTCATTTCAATACTATTTTGCGTAAAGCTACGTTTCTGTCACATACTAAAGGAGGAAATAAAATTGAAGTATCATTTTCGAACGGTTTTGACAATCATTGTTTTGGTTGCTCTTTCCAGCAACGTAAATGCTCAGCGGCGTGTGGTAGTAAATAAGCCCAAATACGACCTGGATCCCTATCATTTTGGATTTATTCTGGCAGGTAATCAGATGATGCTGACATGGAAACCTGTCGAGAATTATCGGAGCATGCTATGGCTGCCTGAGGAAGCAAAAGATTTAAACATTCCTAATGCCAGTTATTATCAGCTTCTGGATGTTAGCTCGACCCCTGTACCTGGATTTGCTGTTGGTATTGTTGGTAATTTACGACTGGGTAACCATCTGGATTTGAGGTTTATTCCAACTTTGGCTTTTGGCGAGCGCTACATTGATTATAATGTATTGGCGTTAAATAACTTAATGGTTATAATTGATACAATACCTGTTAGAAAAAGTATTCCTTCAACAACTGTTGATTTTCCTTTTCACATAAAATACCGTTCCAAGCGTTTAAATAATTTTGCAGCCTACGTACTTGCTGGTGGTAAATACAGCATAGAAATGGCTTCAACTAAAAAGGTTTCATCTGCAAACAATGATGTTCCGGTTAAAGTCGACAGGAATGATTTTGCAGCCGAAGCCGGAGTAGGGTTTGATTTTTACACCCCATATTTTAAGTTTGGCACTGAGCTAAAGATGAGTTATGGGTTTAAAAACATCCTCGTGAAAGATGAATTTGTGTATAGTCAGGTTTTGGATCGGCTAAACAATAAAGTCTTTCAGCTATCATTTACTTTTGAATAATTTGACGTATGGACCAGTCAGCTCATCACGATCTTTTTAAAACCCTAGTTGACAAATCGTCGCTCAAACTTGATATCTATGACAACACCCTTCAAACGTTGCGTTTGTTTAAGCAGGTGCTTGAAAAATTGGATGAGGAGTACAAACTCGCTTTAAAGGATTTGAATTCTTCCAGAAATATCAGGTTTGAAAATAACTACAGAAGCGACTTTGAAATTGAGATGAAGTTTGGTGGAGATGTTCTCCTTTTCCTTATGCATACCAATATTTTCGACTTCTCGCGTGATCACGAGGTGATGCGAACATCGTATATCCGTGAAGATAAAAGCAGGTCGTACAGTGGTGTAATTCATATATATAACTTTCTCGCTGACTCCTTTCGCTACAACCGCGTAAATGACATGGGCTACCTCATAGGAAGGGTGTTTATTAATAAGGACAATCACTATTTTATTGAAGGAAAAAGAGAGTTAGGTTTTATTTATAACGATTTTGGCAAAAACATCATGAACGAAGAGAGTGCCGGAAAAATCATTGAAGCGGCCATTCGCTATACCATAAACTTTGATCTTTTAACGCCACCTTATGACAGTGTGAAGATTGTCTCGGTGAGCGATATGCTTGATACTCTGGATCAAATTAGTGTAAAAACGGGAAAACGCATGGGTTTCCAATTTAAACAAGATACTTATAGTTAGTTATTTGAAACTTTTTTCAAAAATAGTAGTGCGGAAATAAAAAAAATATTACTTTTGCACCCACAAAATGAAACAAAAGGCTCCCATCGTCTAGTCAGGCCCAGGACGCCAGGTTTTCATCCTGGTAACAGGGGTTCGAATCCCCTTGGGAGTACAAAGCATCCATAACATGGATGCTTTTTTTTATTTTATTCATTTTGCTTTCCAAAATTTATTTTATTCAATAGGTTCCTTTTGAAAAATAAGGGTTGATTATGTTATCTATTTCTGTATTTTTACCTTTGAATAACCGATTGAACTTTTCCGATGCATTTGCACAAATATCCATTTGTACGTCTGTTCATTCCCTTTGCAATTGGAATCTGGTTTGCCTCAAAATACCAGGTTTCATTACCTAATCAACTTTTATTATGGATGTTGCCCACAATTTTCGCATCACTTTTTTTCATTTATTTTTTTCTGAAATCATACAGGTTAAGATGGGTATTTGGAGGTTTGCTGAGCCTTTTATTATTGGTAGCAGGCATGCAAAATACCTATCTGCGAAATCCTTCCCGTGATAAAAATCATCTGCTGAATGATACTACTTCTTACCTCACTTATTTTGCACGGGTTACTGAGCCTCCGCTGGAAAGAGAGAAGTCAACACGTTTGCAACTCGAGATAGTTGCTGTAAGTGATGGTATAAGGCTAATGCAGCGATCAGGGCACATGATTGGTTATCTGAGTCAACAGGACAGCATGAATTTGCCTGTTTATGGGCAGCTCATCAAATTTTCCAAGCAACCGGTTGTCATACCTCCATCTCTTAATCCTGATCAATTTGATTATCAAACATATCTTAATCGAAACAACATTTTTCATCAGGTATTTTTAAAGCCGGAAGAATGGATTAAAGATGGAATGGGATATGTAAACCCATTATTCAACTTCTCTTATAAATTAAGGGATTATTTACTGAATGCCTTGAAATCTAATCATTTGGAAGGAGAAACTTTTGGTGTTGCTGCAGCTATTTTGCTTGGATATGATGATCATCTGCCTGCTTACCTTCGGCAGGGTTATACAGCAGCAGGAGCGATGCATGTGCTTACTGTTTCAGGGCTGCATGTTGGAATTGTTTTTCTTTTCTTTCAATTTCTATTAGGGTTTTTACGAAAGGGAAAGATTGGCACCGGCTTGAAAACAATTCTTTTAATTCTGTTAATTTGGTTTTACGCTTTATTGACAGGTCTTTCCCCATCTGTGTTGCGGGCAGCAATAATGTTGACATTTATTTTACTGGCCAAGACCTTCAACAGAAAAGGCTATGTAATAAACTCAATGGCAGCTTCAGCTTTTATATTGTTGGTAATGAACCCATCAACACTTTTTCATATTGGATTTCAGTTATCTTACATAGCAGTTTTGGGAATCGTTTTGTATCAAAAGCCAATCTATGGTTTGTTGTTTGTCAAAAACAAGCTTCTTAATTATGTATGGGAGATTACCTCTGTGGCTATAGCTGCTCAATTGGCTACTACACCATTGGTGTTGCATTACTTTAATCAGTTTCCAACCTATTTTCTGCTTGGCAATCTAATCCTTGTCCCGCTGTCATTTGTTGTTATTGTTTCCGGTATGGCGTTATTAGTTACTTCATTCATTCCTTTTGTTGCCAACTATCTGGGATGGATAACTTCTGGGCTCATCTACCTTATGAATTATGTCATTTTATGGATAGAGCGACTGCCAGCTGCAGTATTGCACAACATTTACATTTCAGCATTTGAAACCAGTTTCTTTTTTGTTTTATTGTTGATTATTCTGCTGGTATTTAATGAACGCATTCACAATTTCATTCTTCCGGGAATGGTTATCATTTTAATTTTATTCTCCTCCTTTGTCTATAGGTCGGTAAACCATGAGCAACAGGCAGCATTGGTGATTTACGGCATTAACAAACAGACAGCTATTGATTTGATTTATGGAAAAGAACATGTGCTTATCGGGGATTCAGCAATGTCAGTTGATACCTTTAATATTGGGTTCAATTTGCAGAAACATTGGGTAAAACGAGGACTAACTGGGAAGCCTGAGTGGATTGAAAATCAGGAGTCGTATAGAAATTATTATGTTCATAAATCCGGTCCTGTTATCCGCTTTCTTGACAAAACCATTGTTATTTGGAGTAAGGAAGTTCATCAAAATTATGATTGTCAGGATGGGAAGCTTAAAGCAGATATTTTACTGGTCACAGGAAATACCAAAGAATTACTTCAAAAACTGAAGCCCTGTTTACAACCATCATTGATTGTTCTTGATCTCTCTGTCCCTCTTTTCCAGGTGCCTAAATGGAAAGAACGTGCAAGAGAAATGGAAATTCAACTTCATGATATTAGGGAGAAGGGAGCTTATGTTTGGTCAAATCAATAAGATCATAACATAAAAAAAGCTGCCAGGAGGCAGCTTTTTAGAAATGAACTCATTGTGCGTTTGGTTCAAAAATATTATTCAACTATAAGTTTTCGTGTCACACTTTCTTTTCCGTCATTCAAACGAATGAGATAGATGCCTTTGCCCAGGTCACGTAAATCAAACCACTCAGAATAGCCTGAGTTGACGTTTGATAGTGTTGTGGCAAACACTTTTTTGCCGATCAGGGTATAAACTTCAACATTCATTTGAAGAGTGGCTTTGGCAATGGTAATAGCAACTAACCCATTTCCCGGATTTGGATGAACAGAGAAACTTTGAGTGTTTTGAGAGTTAATACTAGTTTCAGCTGTTGTAACATAAGTTCTTGAATTACTCCAACTTGTTGAATCAAGACCTTGAATTCCTTTTACTCTCCAGAAATAAGACTGATTAGGTATAAGTAGTGCAGTTGTTTGATAGAAGTTAGAACTTGCTAAATACTCAACAGCATCAGAAAAAGTGCCAGAGGTAGCTACTTGTAGTAAATACTTCTCCGTGCCACGGATATGCTGCCATTCATATTTTGGAAGACGGGCGACATCTGTTGCATTATCTGCGGGTGATGTCAAAGTTACCGTGTTACTTGTGGTAAATTTAAACACTTCAGACCATGCAGAAACTCCGCCGGCATGACGTGTGTTGACGCGCCAGTAATAATCCTGACCATAAGATAGACCTGAAAAACGATAGGTATTAGCACCTGTCTCAAAGGTAAAAGGATCATTAAAATCCTGGTTTGTAGAGAGTTGAATAGTATACCTTACAACACCTGTAAGTGCATCCCATTGAGCCAGTGTATCCAATGCAATGTTGGTAGCGTTGTTAGCAGGTTTGCTTAAAGAAGGGCTGGCAACAACTGTGAAAGATCGTGCTGATGACCAGTTTGATGTATCGGAAGCATGACGTGCGCGCATTCTGAAGTAGTGATTACGCCCAAACAAAAGATTAGCAAATTGAAACTCAGTCGCAGGGGCAGCGAGTGAAAAGTTTTTCAGATATGCACTATTAAATCCTTCACCCTGAAAAGCAACAACAACACCCGTGTTTCCAACGAAATAACCAGATGATTCGCTTGAAAAGTTAATTCCAAACAAATTCTGCGTTGTACCGCTGGCAATTGATCCCCAAATGCTTCCATTAAAAAAGACAAGAGTTCCCTGTCCTCCAACGGCATAACCTGTGGTTTCATTGATAAAACAAATGTCATTTAGGTCGCGGGTGCTACCGCTTGCTTGCTCAGTCCAGGTGGCTCCGTCATAATAGTAAACCCTGCCTGCTTTTGCAGAGGTGTAAATTTTATCTGGTGCAAGAGCCCAGATGCCAAGCATATCTCTGTTAAAGATGATGCTGGTACTCCAGCTACTTCCATTGAAGAATGAAAGATTTCCTGATTTACCTGTTACCCAGATGTGATTTTCGTCTAAACCATGAATTGCATAAATATCAACGGTAATACCGGTAGATATTGAACTCCAATCAGTTCCGTTAAATTTTAAGGCAGCTCCGGCATTCCCGATAACATATCCATTTGAGGGGCTTGTAAAAAAGACGCCATTCAATTGTGCAGTTGAACCTGAGGTTTGTGCCGACCATTCGGTACCATTATAATACAAAATAGTTCCGGCAGCTCCAACAGCCCATCCATTTGAGTTATCTACAAAAAACACATCCAGTAAATTGGAAGTAACCCCTGAGGTTACACTTTCCCAGCCACTACTTGTGCGCTTTAAAATTGTACCACCATTACCAACAGCCCATGCGATGGTTTCATCAACTTCAAAAACATCGTTCAGTTGGGAAGTTGATCCTGAAGCTTCAGCTGCCCATGAATAAGCAGTGTCAATTTGAAGATCATAATAAGTTACTCCGGTCATTGCTGTCCATTTTACCAATGGATCAGGGTTCTGAGTGGATTGATTTGCAGGCGATGTGATTGAAGGAGAAGGAATAACTCTAAAGCTGAATGGGGCTGACCAGTCAGATGTAAGTGTACCATCTGTAGCTTTTACCCTCCAGAAATAGATTTCATCAAACCTTAGTTCATTCATTTTAACAGCCGTTAAAATGGTAGGCTCAAAGGTGGTAGCGTCAGAAAAATCTACATTCTGAGCCAATTGCAACGTGTACAAAATTGTTTGACCTTGACCGGTTACGGCATCCCAGTCGAGAGTAGCATCTGGGGCTTGACTGGAAGCATTATCAACCGGAGCACGTAGTGCAGGTGTATATATCTTTGTCTGCGCTGTCGCAAATAAGCTGACCAGTAGAATGGATGCCAATGTCAGGTAAATATTTTTCATTGTATGCTGGTTTTAATAAATTCTAAATTAATAAACGAGGAATTTCACAGCTTTTGAAACTTCCGGTGTGCTGATTCTAATAACATATGTTCCTGCAGAAAGATCATTTAAGTTGATCTTTTGCTGATGTTTACCGCTATTAAGAACTCCTAAACTTTCTTTGGAAACAGTCCTGCCCTGGAAGTCAAATATTTCGATTTCAACATTGCCTTTTGAAGCAAGTTCAAATTCAACTATAGAAGATTCGTTTACAGGATTGGGGTATACTGCTACTTTGAAGTTATTTGCGTTGTGTTCAAACGGTTCGTTAATACCTACAGGTTTGCGGTATTCGTTGCAGCGGAACAATCCTCTTCCAAAGGTCGCACTATAAATAATTCCAAGATTATTGGTTCCCGGGAATGTCTTAACGGTTACCTCAGGGCCATTTATAAGTTGCAGTGTGTCAGATGATTTGTTAATCAATTGTTGTTTCAAATCAAAAACCGGAAGATTGGTCATGTTTTGATCTGCAGTCCAAACCGGCGAAGAAGCAAAAACATTACTTGTTTGATAAACACCAAACTCGGTACCGATTATTGCAACACCTGTGTTACTCATTTCGAGAACACTTGAATAAACAGGCATTTTGGGAAGATTTCCTTGTTTGCTGGTAAAAGTTGGGTTGGCATCGAGAGCGTTTGTGGTTCCGAAAACATAATCGTTATTACCATAGTTTGCCAAGGTAACAATTACATTGTTAGCGTTTGCAGGATCAACAGAAACTGAAGTAATGGCTTGACTGATTGGCGTTGTTGTACCTGGTAGGAAAATTTCCATTGGTCTGGTTGCAATTACACAACCTGGACTGCTTACATGAGCTCTTTCATAGTTGTATGCAATACCTATGTTCGAAATTCTAAATAATTTACCATCACGGGTTCCAACGAAAGCATGATTGGCATCTTTCGACAAGCCAATGGATTGAGGAATACCAGAAAATCCGACAGTTGTATTACTGATTTCATACCATTCTGGCAGCTTTCCAAAATCAAGGAATTCTCGGGTCATCCAGATTTTATTTGCAGCTGCTATGAAAAGCTTTGTTGTAACAATGTCTTTAACTCTTAGTGTATCACCAAAATTTAAATTGACATTAGAAGGAAGCTTGTAGTAGAAAGGTTGATCAAAGTTTTTGCTTTTAACTTTAATAACTTCACCACCTTGATATGCTCTTTTTGCTTTGAATGTTACTGAATCACCACTCAGTTGGTCATCAAAACTTTCCCATAATGCTATTGGGGTAAGAAAAGCTTGAGGGTTAACGCTTGTTACAGGTTTAAACTGGTTCGAGAAAGTGAATGCCATATCCTCAGAGCGTTGCATCTCGCCGAGATAAGAAGTAACAACAATTGCATCAGGATTGATAGTTGAAATCACTGACTGGCCGCCGGGGCTGTTTTGAGCATATAATGTTTCACCTTGACGGGTCGTATTTCCATCGCCTGATATATAAATAACACCTTGGTCCTGAGATCCGCCCATCAGTCTGTTTTCGATGCCTGATGGTCCAACAGCGTAGAATTGACTTGTAATGTAATTTCTGTTATTAATTGAAAAGATAAAATCATCACCATTAACAGTACCTTCCTGAACTCCACCATCAGTGGCAACAAAGAATTTTGTGGAAGATCCAGGTTTAAAAATAACCCGCTCCTGTCCAAAATGAAGGTAATTTTCCAGAAAACCTGCTCCACCGGCGATAGATTCAAGATCCCAGGCAAACAAGCCGCCTTCAACAACTTTTTTGCCTTGCCAAAGGTTTATTCCTCCTACAAAGATACGATCAGGATTATCAGGGAAAACAGTGATGTGATTGTTGTAGTTGCCTCTACCCTGGTACAAATTAACTGTGTTAGTGGCTGGTAAAATAACACTCCAGCTATCTCCTTTATCGCCTGATCTGTATATTCCAAGGTGAACTCCATTAGAAGCGACGAGTGAAGCATAAACAACACTTGGGTTTGAAGGTGCAAAAGCCAGTTCGGCACGTGTAACACCCTCAAAAGGAAGCATATTTTCTTCTGCTGTTGATTTTAGAACAAATGATTCAGGTCCGTTGGATGAAATGTAAACTTTATTGTCAACAGCGATAGCTAAAGTTCCATCGGAAGCAACCTGCACATCTGATGCGTTTTGTGACAGCACATTACCTTCACTGTCTTTTGCAGTTTGCCATGTATTTCCGCCGTCTAAAGAGTAATTTAAACCTGCATTAGTTGCAGCAAAAAGGTGTCCTTGAGCGTTGATAGCCAGCTCGTTTACGAATGCCCATGCAGCTGTATTGTTGTTTGCTTGAGGAACAGTTGCGGCTAATTGAGTAAAGGATTGTCCATCGGTTGATTTCCAGATTCCGTTACCAATAAAGCCGGTTGAATAGCCCATGTCGTTAAGTACACTCAATAACTGAGAATTGAAACCATCACCGGTTCCAACATAAATATCACCTGCAGCATTCTGAACCATGGCGCTAACCACAAGGTTGTTATTTCCAACAACTTGCCATGTAATACCTCCATTTGTTGACTTCCAAATTCCGCCACCAGTAGCACCGGCATACAATGTCATACCACTTGCGTCTTTGGAGTCATAAATAAGCCCTTTGGTCTTTCCTCCATAGTTATCAGGGCCAAGGGAAGTCCAGTTGAGAGCATTGGGATTGCGCGTTGCTAACAAAGCCTGTGACTCAAAACTAGCTTGAATCACATCAATCGGATTGATTTTTCCTGTCGTTTGATGACTACGAAGCGCATGAAGATAAGCTTCTGCAGCTGCTTTTTGCTGTGCTGCCGAACCGGAATGCTCGTTATTGCTACTCGCCTGAGCGACATGCAAAATGTTGATTATTAAAAGAATACTAACGAGTAAAAATCCTTTTTTCATATCATGTAATTTAGATGGTATATGGATCTGTTCAAATCTGAAATAGTGGCACAAGTTACGCTAATTATTTTGACCTGCAATAGCCAATTGCAGTTTTTATTTAACAATCATTAACAACTTAAAACCGTTATCCGGCCTGCAAATGTAATATAAGATTCCGGTTCAGTGAACTAAAAGATTGGATTTTGAGAGATTCACCTGTGAACTTGCTATTGCGACACGAGAATCTCACTCGCTTATAGAGAAATTCTTATTAAAAAGGTAAAGAAGAGTGGATTTATTTTAAATATGAAAACGCCTTTTTATAGAAACTGTTTAAAGTGAACTATTTCAAGCTACGTATTTGTAAAGAAGTGTTTTCAGTCAGGAGTTGAAGTGTTTTACTGCTGTCGGGTAGAAATGCAAACCGATAGTTGTCAGGTTTTGAAACAGATTGAAAAATTGCCTGTTCATTTTTACAAACAGCCCAGTCAATAGCTCGCCACTTTTTATCATTGAATACCGTTAAATAGACAAGTGAATCGGAGCATTTTCCATTGAAGATGATGTTTTCAACTTCTAAATACGCTGATGTAACATCTTCATAATGAAAATGCCCAAGAAAAGGCGGCGTTGTTTTTTCGATATTTTTTTGTGCAAATAGTCCTGATTTCAATTCCAAAAATGTTCTTCGGTATATTTTTGGAATTTGGATAGTTTGCATTAAAAGCAATTCGTGACCTTTATGAGGTAGCATTTCAACTTTATGCTCAGGATTTAGAAAGGAAGCAAAGTAATAGGAGTAGGTGCTGTCGGCAAAATAGGGGATATAATCAAGGTACGCGGGAATCCCCAGGCTGCGAAGTGCTTTAACTTTTAAATAGCTTAAATCCTGATAGTTGCCTCCTTTTGTAGCAAACATTGAAAGAATAGGCTGAACCTCGCTTTTTTTGATGTAGCGGATATCAAACCGAAAGTTATCATTGATATAATTATTGACCCAATGGGCTACTTCTTGAGGGTTATGTTTGATTTTATCTGGAATAAGGGGTAAAAACCAATTTTTTAAAAACGGTCTCCATTGTTCAATATGTTCGTTTCCAATACGATATGGTAATACGCCAACCAGGAAATCATCGAATGAATAATCTTGTGACCATGTGTTTGATCGGGATTCTAGGGCAAGGTCGATTGTCTCGATAAGTGTTTCAGAATCAATGGTGTCTCTGTCTAAAGTAAATTTTTCGACTTCAAAAGACAATTCTCCCAACTGGTCTTCCAAATTTTGCCAATAAGAAAGAAACTCATCTTCATTACTGATTGTTTGGGGGTTGTATGTAATCTCATTTCCGAGAGAATCCTTCAGGGAGAAGTCGATGCTGTACTGCCTTGGCATATTTGAGATGAGAAAATAGGCAGCCTTTAATTTAAGACTATCTTCCGGAGGAAGGTAATTGCCAATTGTTTTTGTGAGTTCGATGCGGTTGAAACCAGTTTGTTGTATTACTTCCACTACTTCTGGCGGAATGCCCGGCTTATCCGATTTAAGGCACGAATGAAAAATGATTGTTGAACCTGCTGAAAACAGCAAGAATAAAAGGGTTTTATAGTGCCATCGGAATTGCAACATCATCAAATGCCTTTAAGCACATTTTCAGGAAGCCATCCAACGCTGCCGTTAGCGATTCTGATTTTTGTCCAGCCATTGGTTTTGTCGAGCAGCGCAACTTTTGTTCCTTCATGAAGAACAAAAAGATCAACACTTGACTGAGCCGGAGAACTTTTTATAGTAATAGTAGGAGTGAACACGATAGCTTCATTCGTTTGCTGTGTGTAGTAATATTTCTGTGATGCCAATCCAAAACTCATGATGGTCAGAAAAATTAAGACGATTCCGGAAAAGAATGCGGTTTTACGCACCGCTGTATTGTAAGAGGTGAGATAAAGGTAAATGGCCACTATAGTTATAAGGAATATGAAGACAGAAATCCATGCCCAGCTGTTGGCAGGAAGCATAGTATAAAATGTTGTCCACCATACCCTGAAAAACATTTGAGGAATGATTTCGATTTTATCTACAATCATGCTATTGGCAATTTGAAGATTGTTTTTTACGTCTTCATCCGAAGGGTTGATTTTTAATGACTTTTCGTAAAATAAAATGGCTGAAGGAATGTCCTTTAATTTAAAATATGTATTTCCAAGATTATAATACAGCGCATCAGAAACATATCCTTTGTCGAGTACTGCATGATAGGAAATTAATGCACTGTCATAAACAGCTTCACTATAGAAAGCGTTGCCATTCTCAAGAAGCTGTTTCGGAGTCTGAGCAAGTGATATTAATGAGCTGCTCAATAAAAGAGTGATAAAAATGATTTTATTAATTTTTTCGATTGTCATATCCTATCCTCCTATTTAATAAGTCTTTCAGCTTTAGTGATAACTTCAATTCCTTGCTGGTAAAGGTCATCCATTTTTTTACTGGCATCACCGGGCGCAAAACGAGCATATTCGCAATTGTTCAATGTTGAAATGAAGGCTTCAACAAGATCGATTGGTGCTTGTCGTTGCTCTAAAGCAGTTTGCACATTATCGAATGAAAGTTCAGATCGCGGAATACTGAATTTATCAGACAAATATCCCCATAACGCTTGTGACATTTCAAGGTAGAATGCATTTTGATCCTTACTTTTCAAGTATTGTTGAGCGTTGCTAAGTTTCTTTTTAGCGACTTTAGTTGCTTGTTTAAACTTTACAAGCGATTGATTTTGACGAAGTTTATTTTGTTTTTTATCGTACCAAAGTGCAAAACCTAACAACAAGAGGGCGCCAACCACGATAAAGAAGTATAGAGGTGAAGCAAAGAAATAACTGTCCGTCTTTCTTAAGCTATTAATATTCAAGTTTATAAATCTGATATCTGACCCAAGATAGCGTATTCCTTCTTGTGCCGTGGTAACCATAGCCTCACGATTTCCATCGCCATCACTTTTTTCAACTTTTATTTCAAATTGTTGAGAGCTTAAGGTTAAAAATTCCTTTTTCTTTGGGTCGTAATAAACAAACTCAAGCGGGGGTATTTGGTAATTCCCCTCGAATCGGGGGATGATGAGATACTCCACTTTTCTGCTTCCGCTTACACCACTCGCGCTTGTTTTTATATCTGTTGAAATTTTTGGTTCATAGACTTCAAAATCAGCTGGAAAAGCTGGAGTTGGAAGTTCAATCAGCTCTAGATTTCCAGTGCCTGAGATAGAAAAAGTAAGGTTTGCGGCGTCTCCGGCTTTCAACACGTTTCGATCTATGGAAGACTGGAATCCAAATTGTCCGACTGCACCTTTAAAAGCTTCAGGCCGACGTGCCACCGGAAGCGGATCAACCTGTAAGTTAATCTGTTCAGAAACAAGGTTTTTTTCCACATTTTGTACGTTGCGGTTAAAGAATGGATCATTAAAGAAGCTCTCAAACGGATCACGCGCAGCTCGATTTGATTGGGTTCTCACCTGTGCCAAACAGCTAAGTTCCATTGGCTCAATGGTAAGTTTTCCTGCTTTTTGTGGGAAGAGAGCAACTTTGCGAATATCAGCAACGATATACTCTACACCATCAATAACTTGTGTAGATTGCTGGATGTCACCATTATCGTCTAAGAGATTTTTGGTCCAAAATCCGGGAAAAGACGAAAGTTTGGTTACTGAGAGATTTGACAAAGGTAAGCGTGTATAAAGCCTGTAAGTGATGATAGCTTGTTCGCCGACCACCATGTTTTTTTTATCCGGTATGGCCTTAAGGAAAATGTCTTTCGCTGATATTCCTTCACTTTGCGATGAGCTTTCATTCCCTGCTGCATTTCCTGACGTGGACCTGACAGCTGCAGGACCTACTTTGACAGTAACTTTATTCGATTGATAACGTTTTCCATCGACAGTGACTGTGGCTGGATCGATTGTGAACTCGCCTTCTGTTTTTGCTGTAATGATATAGGTGTAGGTTTGACTGAAGGTCTTATCCATTCTGCCATTAATAATTTGAATGCTGGAACTTGTCGACATCATTGGTCCTGTAAGGATATTGAATCCTTTAAAATCGGGACCGGAAAAGCCACCACCTTCGGCATTTACTTCAAAAACCACACGAAATTGCTCGCCTGTTTCAACACTGGTTTTTGTATTTGTTCTGAAAGTAACCTCTTGTGAAAACACCCAAACAGGAAGGAAACTCATCAGAAAAACAGAAAGGAAAACAATTTGCTTCATCATTTTGCAATTTAATTCTTTACCAATTTCGTTCATTACAACGTCCTTTTTCCTCAAAAAATATTCCAAACCTTGTGTTTTTTAACTTAGTGATTAAAAACTTAACAGATAAAAGATTACCAGTCTTTTTCTTTAGATACACGTGACGCAGCTTTCACTTTTTTTTCGTTCAACTTTTCAAGTGTTTTTTTCTCCTCGCCGGTAAGTGCCTGAAGCATTCTTTCAGCCTCCTCTTTTGACAGTTGCTGTGGATTTTGTTGCTGATCCTGCTTCTGATCCTGCTTCTGCTGTTCTTGCTCCTTTTTGTCCTGTTGATCGTTCTTTTGGTCTTTTTCCTGGTCTTGTTTCTGCTGGTCTTCTTTTTGATCTTTATCCTGATCTTTGTTTTGATCTTTATTTTGTTGATCCTGTTGTTGTTGCTGTTTTAATTTCCATTGTGCATAAGCTAAATTATATCGCGCATCAGCATCGTCAGGATTCAATCGCAACGCCTGTTTGAATAACGGAATACTTTCATCGTATTTCTCCTGACTCATCAAACTGTTGCCTGCATTATACAAGGCTTTTGCTTCAATTTTTGGATTCATACTCATTTCAGCTGCACGTTTGAAATGATTGGTGGCATCTTCGTAATTATTTTGCTGATAGCGGGCATTACCAAGATTGTAAGTTGCCTTATCACTAACAGGATTGACATCTGTCGCTTTTTGGTAGCTGATTTCTGCTTCGCTAAATTTGCCTTCTTCATAAAAATTGTTGCCTTCGCGTATCAACTGACGCTCTTTTTGAGCCTGCAACACACTGCTGGCAAAGACGATGGCCATAAATAAAAGAAATTTTTTCATCATGACTTATGATTTTTTTCAAAAAGATTAATCTTAGATTCCCATGAGCTTTTTTTCATTGAGATAAAGATCTCAATCAACAGTAAAAGGATTGTGAACGCAATAAATAACTGAAATTTATTTTCGTAATCAGTAAAAACCTTTGCTTCTATTTCCGATTTGGCAATTTTATTGATCTCATTGAAAATTGTTTCCAATCCTGATCGGGTGTTATTTGCCCTGACATAAGCTCCGTTGCCAGCAGCCGAAACTTGTTGCAACAAGCTTTCATTCAATCGGGTAACGACGGTATTTTCATTTTTATCTTTTCTAAATCCTATTCGTTTCCCGTATTCATTGTAAACAGGTATGGGCGCGCCATCGGAGAGACCCATGCCAATTGTATAAACCGTTACACCCAATGATTTTGCTTGTTCAGCCATACTGATTGCATTTTCTTCATGGTCTTCGCCATCAGAAATGATGATGATAGCTTTGTTTCTTTCCAGTTCAGGGTCAAACGAGTTCAGAGCCAATTGAATAGCTTCTCCAATGGCTGTTCCTTGTGAGGGAACCATGTTTGTGTTAATGGTTGAAACAAACATACGGGCGGCGTTATAATCGGTTGTGAGGGGAAGTTGAATGTATGCTTTTCCGGCGAAAACAATAATCCCAACCCGGTCGCCTGTCAGTTTGTCAATTAACCTGTTGATTGCTTGCCTCGAACGTTCAAGACGATTTGGAAGTATATCCTCAGCAAGCATTGAGTTTGACACATCAAGCGCGATAAACACATCAATGCCTTCCCGTTTAACCTCTTCCAGTTTCGATCCTGTTTGAGGATTAGCTATTGCAATAATGAGAAGGATAAATGCAATTTGAATCAGGATAATTTTGAGCCAGGGGCGGGTAAACGATTCGAGTGGAAGTAAAACTTTGAAAAGTTGCAACTCAGCAAAGTTTTTCATTGATTTCTTACGTAAATACCGGGCAACAAAAAACAAGATAAATAGCACTGGTACTACCAGCAAGAGGTAAAATGCTTCGGGGCGCTCAAATTTTAATATACTGGTTTCCATTTTCTTACACTTCTAAAATTATGTGATTGTCCTAAACCAGGTAAATCGTAAAACAACTTCGAGAAACAGCAGAATGAATGCCAACACCGCCAGGGTAAGATACTCTTCGTATTTTCTGCTGAATTCAGTGACATCAATTTTTGATCGTTCGAGTTGATCAATTTCTTTATAAATGTCTTCGAGTTTCTGATTGGATGTAGCTCTGAAATAACGACCTTCAGTTTTTTGGGCAATTTGTTCCAACAAAGGCTCATCTATTTCCACTTTCATGTCACGAATCTGAATGCCGAACGGAGTTTGAACAGGGTAGGGTGCTGTGCCATAGGTTCCAACACCGATAGTATAAACCCGTATACCAAATACCCGGGCGATTTCAGCTGCTGTCATTGGATCTACTGAACCGGCGTTGCTTACTCCATCGGTGAGGAGTATAACTACTTTGGAGATTGCTTCAGAATCTTTAAGCCTTCCTGCTGCTGTTGCCAGTCCATCGCCAATAGCAGTGCCATCCTCGATCATACCACTTTTAATTTCTTTAAGCATGTTGAGTAAAATGGCATGATCCGTAGTCAAGGGCACTTGAGTAAAGGTTTCACCACTGAAAATGACCAATCCGATCCTGTCATTGGCTCTGCCTTTGATAAACTCTTCAGCAACATTTTTTGAAGCTTCCAAACGGTCGGGTGTAAGGTCCCTCGCCAGCATACTTCCTGAAACGTCGATAGAAAGCACTATATCAATGCCTTCAACTGTAATATTTTGTCCTTTGGAGCTTGTTTGAGGACGAGCCAGTGCTACAATAAGCAAACTAACTGCTACAATCCGGAGAACGAAAAGAAGATGACGCATAATGACGCGTGGACTTTTACCCGCATTTTCAAACATCCTCATGTCAGGTAGCTGAAGTGCAGGATGTTGTCTTTTTTCACGGAAATAGTACCAAACAATCATCAGCGGGATGATGAGCAACAGGTATAAATACCCCGGATGGCTGAAAGTTATCTGTTGAAAATAATCCATCATGACACGCTCTCCTTTTCAATAACACCATCTGAGATAACTGATGCACTTCCATAACTTTCATTTACAAAGTCGATGAGATGGTTCAGACTCATATCATTTTCCATGCCTGTTGGTTGCGCTTTGGCAAATTTCACCAAATCGGACAATTCAAGTGTGAGTGCCAGCTTATTCATGGCCTCATCATTGATGTCCAATGGTTTGAGCGAAGCGAGTATTTCGTGTGTTGTCATTTCCACTGCATTAACAGGGAACTGCGCTTCGATATACATGCGGATAATATCTGAAAGCCGGGTGTAATATTGTTTCAATTGACCTTGCTGCCACAATTTTTCCAACCGAAGTTGTTCCAGTTGATCAATAGCGATAACGTGTGGAGGTAATCCTTGTTTTATAACTTCTTTGGGAGTAGCAGCCGAAGGTTTGCGCTTGCGCAGCAGCCATATCAAACCTGCGATGAGGGCGGCGATTCCCAATGATCCGATAATCCAGGGAAATATTTCAGCAAAGGTGAGTGGAATGCCTTCGGTATCTTTAATGGGTTTGAAAACAGCAGTAGTGTCAATGTTCACAGATTGCACCCTCAACATGAGCGGGTTCGACTGGGCTAAATAAAATGCTGTGTCACCCTCAGGGGCGAATTGTATGTTAATTCCAGGCAAGTAGGCCCATCCTGTATCAAATGTTGTCAATACAAACTGCTGCCTTAAAATTTTATTCCCTTCAGCATCAGGTGTAGAGGTTTCAGTAGTATTTCGGCTGATTATTTCGATTGAAGCTGAAAGGGTGTCGGCAAAAACAGGCCATTTTACCTGAAAATTTTCAGGAACTTTCATGTTGAGTTCAAAACCAAATTGCTGACCCGGAACAACTGTATCAGTACTTAATGTCCCAATTGCCTCCACATTTTGTGCTGGCAACATGTTGGGTTTGAAGCCCCAAAACAACAAAAATAAAACTATCAAATAGGAATTTCGCTTCATATTCATTTTTTCATTGATAGATTTTCTTCGCATTTTTTCTTCAGTAACAAAAACTGTCTTCTTTATGTTAAGAATTTCCACGCTTTTTAAATAATTTCATCAACGGCTTCACGTAATCTTCATCCGTAAAAATGATGGTGTTATCAACGCCATTTTTTGTGAAAGTTTGATCGAGCAGCTCTGTTTGACGCCTTATCCAATGCATATAACGTTTTTGTGAATCAGCATGTGATGTGTCGATCCAGTATTCTTTTCCGGTTTCTGCATCAGCAAAACGAACAAGACCAATTGATGGCAGCTCTGTTTCACGCTTATCGGTAATTCGAAGAGCGATCAGGTCATGTTTTCTAGCAGCAATGCGCAATGGCTGATCGAAATCCCTGCTGATGAAGTCGGAAATAACGAAAGCTGTCGATCGTTTTTTGATGGCACTTGTAAGAAAACGCAATGCCTCAGAAATGTCAGTACTGCGATGAAGTGGTTCAAAACTAACAACCTCCCTGATGATGCGGAGGATATGGCTCGTCCCCTTTTTAGGCGGGATAAACTTCTCAATTTGATCGCTGAAGAATATCACACCAACTTTATCATTATTTTGAATAGCGGAAAAAGCTAATACTGCCGAGAGTTCAGCCGCCAGCATTTTTTTCAATTGTTTCTTCGACCCAAACTCATTTGAGGCTGAAACATCAATAAGCAACATAACAGTGAGCTCTCTTTCCTCTTCAAACACCTTCACAAAGGGATGGTTAAAACGAGCAGTAACATTCCAGTCAATGGAGCGTATATCATCACCATATTGATATTCACGCACTTCACTAAAAGCCATACCTCTTCCTTTAAAGGCACTGTGATATTGACCAGAGAAAATTTGTTGAGAAAGCCCTCTGGTTTTTATCTCAATCTTGCGTACCTTTTTGAAAATTTCCTGTCCCGTGGTTGTGGTATCCATTGTTTGAGGCATTTTTTAAGGCACTTCTATGGTGTTGAGAATTTCGTTGATAATTTCTTCAGTGGTAACATTTTCAGCTTCAGCTTCATAAGTGAGTCCAATACGATGGCGGAGCACATCATGAGCTATTGCTCTTACGTCTTCAGGGATAACATAGCCACGGCGTTTAATGAATGCATAGGCTTTAGCTGCCAATGCCAGATTTATACTTGCACGTGGTGATGCACCGTAAGAAATGAGGCTTTCGAAACGTTTCAGACGATATTCACCTGGGAAACGTGATGCAAAAACGATGTCTGTGATATAATTTTCAATCTTTTCATCAAGGTAGACTTCTCTGACAACACTTCTGGCTCTCATAATTTCCTCTGTCGAGATGATACTCATTGTGGTCCTCACCTCATTTGTAATGTTCTGCCTGAGGATAAGTTTTTCTTCTTCCTTTTTAGGATAGGTGATTACAACCTTGAGCATGAAACGATCCACCTGAGCTTCTGGGAGTGGGTATGTTCCTTCCTGTTCGATAGGATTTTGTGTTGCAAGCACAAGAAAAGGATCAGGGAGTTTGAAAGTTTGATCTCCAATTGTGACTTGTTTTTCCTGCATTGCTTCGAGCAAGGCACTTTGCACCTTTGCAGGTGAGCGGTTTATTTCGTCGGCAAGGATAAAATTGGCAAAAACAGGGCCTTTACGCACAACAAATTCTTCCTTTTTCTGACTGTATATCAGCGTGCCAATAAGGTCGGCAGGGAGAAGATCGGGCGTAAATTGAATTCTACTAAAATCTGCTTTAATAATTTGTGCCAACGATTTAATGGCCAATGTTTTAGCTAAACCTGGAACACCTTCTAACAATATGTGACCGTTTGAAAGTAGTCCAATGAGCAGTCTTTCCGTCATCATGCGCTGACCAACGATCACTTTGTTCATTTCCAGATTGATCAGGTCAATAAATTGACTCTCGCGCTGGATCTTTTCGTTCAATTCTTTAATGTCCGTAATAATCATGGTAGTAATTCTAAATTTGGGTGGCAAAGATAGCACGGGTGAAAGGAGTTTCAGCGTTAAAAAACGTTAAAGCATTTAAATGAAAGTTAATGAAAATTAGCATTTTACGTGATTAATTGACAGTTAGGATGGTGATAGGAAATGTGTCTGGAAGCAACAAACAATGTTCTAAAAAAATGTATTAACTTGCACCACTTTTTTAACTTCTATTCCATGAAATTTACCGCCGGCCAGATCGCAGCACTCATTTCAGGTAGCATCGAGGGAAATCCTGATGTTGTCGTTTCAAATGTTTCACGTATTGAAGAAGGACAGCCCGAAACTTTAAGCTTTCTGGCAAATCCGAAATACACACCTTATATTTATACAACCCTTAGTTCGATTGTGATTGTGAACAATGATTTTGTCCCTGATCAGCCAGTAACAGCAACACTCATCAGGGTTGAAGATGCATATAGTGCTTTCGCAAAACTACTTGAGGTGTATCAGCAGTTTCAATCAGTGAAAACAGGAGTTTCTTCATTGGCAT
The DNA here is from genome assembly GCA_964463695.1 of uncultured Lentimicrobiaceae bacterium. Classification (GTDB taxonomy): domain Bacteria; phylum Bacteroidota; class Bacteroidia; order Bacteroidales; family F082; genus JALNZU01. The sequence goes on from CAYXCZ010000012.1 coordinate 89,215, forward strand.
TTGTTGGCTCTGAAACTGTTTTAGGTGCTGATGTATATGTAGGTGAATTTGCCTTTGTTGGTGAAAAGTGTCAAATTGGTGATGGTGTTAAAATTTACCCTCAAGCATACATTGGTGACCAAAGTATTATTGGTGATGGAACAATTGTGTATCCCGGTGCAAAACTATATGCAGGAACACAGGTAGGAAAAGGATGTATTTTGCATGCCGGTTGTGTGATAGGAAGCGATGGTTTTGGCTTCGCTCCACAGCAGGATCAACAGTATAAAAAAGTTCCTCAGACAGGTATCGTGATTCTTGAAGATTATGTTGAAATTGGTGCAAATACCACTATTGACAGGGCAACACTTGGGTCAACTTTAATTCGTAAAGGTGTGAAACTTGATAACCTGATTCAAATTGCACATAATGTAGAAATTGGTGAGAATACTGTTATGGCCGCACAAACCGGCATAAGTGGCTCAACAAAAATAGGAAGCAACTGCATGTTTGGCGGACAGGTTGGATTAGCAGGTCATATCACTATAGCTAACGGAGTTAAACTGGCTGCACAGTCAGGAATTGGTTCATCAGTAAAGGATGCCGATGCCATTTTAATGGGTTCTCCAGCCATACCTATTGGAGATTATAAGCGAGCTTCGGTGCATTTCAAACGTCTCGATCAAATGGCAAAAAAGATTCAGGAACTTGAAACAAAGCTCAATAGTCTCACGAAGTCAGAATGATAAATCATGTTTCAAAATTTATTAATTTTGCAAAAATTTTTCAGACAGGAAAAACTGTTCATATATGGGTGATTACCAATGCACAATTAAAAAATCAGTAAGTGTTGAAGGAACGGGTTTGCATACCGGACAGCATGGAACGATTACATTTCATCCCGCGCCTGCTGGTCATGGGGTTAAGTTTCGACGAGTAGATAAAGAAGATCAGCCTGTTATTCCAGCTACGATTCAGTTTGTTGTTGATACTTCCCGTGGAACTACTATAGGTATTAATGGAACAAAAGTATACACCATTGAGCATGTGATGGCGTCACTCACCGGTCTTGGTATTGATAATGTATTAATTGATGTTGATGTTGATGAGATGCCTATTCGTGATGGCAGCTCAAAGTATTTTGTTGAGGCTCTTGAAAATGCCGGAATTGAAGAACAAGATCAGGTCAGAGAATATATTTGCATCAACGAAGAGATCGTGCTTTCAAACGAAGAAAAGGGATTTGAATTAAGGATTGTGCCTTCCGATGAGTATAAAGTTGATGTTAAAATTGATTATAATACTGAAGTTCTGAGTGTTCAGTATGCCAGCATGCATCATTTAAATGAGTTTAAAACCGAAATAGCTCCATGCAGAACTTTTGTCTTTTTGCATGAGTTGGAATACCTCCTTAAAAACAACCTGATAAAAGGTGGCGACCTGAGTAATGCTATTGTTTTTGTTAACAGGGCAGTGAGCCAGGATGAATTGGATCGGCTTGCCACGCTTTTTAACAAACCCAAAGTTAAAGTGAAGGATGAAGGTATCTTAAACAATCTTGAATTACATTTCCCAAACGAACCGGCACGACATAAGCTGCTGGATGTTGTTGGCGATCTCAGTCTGCTTGGTAAGCGGATTAAGGGACATGTAACTGCTTTTCGTCCAGGTCATTTTGCAAATACCGAATTTGCCCGATTAATAAACACACACATAAACAATTAAATATTATGATGAAAGAACCACCATTTGATCTGCTGAAAGAGCCAGTTTATGATATTCTGCAGATTCAGAAAATACTTCCTCATCGCCCTCCTTTCTTGCTCATTGACCGCATTTTAGAACTTACTGAAGATTATATCGTAGGTCTTAAAAATGTGACAATGAACGAACAGTTTTTTGTAGGTCATTTTCCTCAGGAGCCTGTGATGCCCGGAGTGCTTCTGATTGAAGCAATGGCACAAACCGGAGGAATATTTGTGTTAAGTCAAGTGCCTGATCCTGAAAATTACATCACCTATTTTCTGAAAATTGATGATGTAAGATTTCGTCAAAAGGTTGTGCCAGGCGACACTGTTGTGTTTACACTTGAACTTACAGCACCAGTGCGCCGTGGCATTTGCAACATGCGTGGTGTGGCTTATGTAGGAAACAAAGTTGTCACAGAGGGAAATCTCATGGCTCAGATTGCCAAAAAACATTAAACTTAACTCTAGACCTTATCAAATGAATCAACCATTAGCTTACGTTCATCCTCAGGCAAAAGTTGCCAGCAATGTTGTGATTGAACCGTTTGTAAATATTGAGAAAAACGTCATCATCGAAGAAGGGACCTGGATAGGTTCGAATGTCACCATTATGGAAGGCGCACGAATTGGAAAAAATTGTCGCATTTTTCCAGGTGCAGTTATTTCGGCGATGCCTCAGGATCTTAAATATGATGGCGAGGAAACCATTGTTCGGATTGGTGATCACACTACAATACGCGAATTTGTAACAATTAACCGGGGTACCAAAGCAAGTTGGGAAACTGTTGTGGGTAGCCATTGCCTTTTGATGGCTTATGTGCATATAGCCCATGATTGTATTATTGGAAATAATGTAATCCTTGCAAACGCATGTACTCTTGCCGGTCATATCAGAGTTGATGACTGGGCAATTATAGGCGGGTTGGCCGCAGTACACCAGTTTGTTCAGGTGGGAGCACATTCCATGATCAGCGGAGGAGGATTGGCCCGCAAAGATGTACCTCCATTTACCAAAGCAGGCCGTGAGCCTTTATCCTATATTGGTGTCAATTCGATTGGGTTGCGCAGAAGAGGTTTCAGCGATGAACGTATCAATGCCATTCAGGATATCTATCGTACTGTCTACCTAAAAGGCTACAATGTTAGCCAAGCTATAAACCTGATCGAAGCTAACGTTCCTGCTTCACCCGATCGCGATGAAATCCTAAGTTTTATCAATAATTCTACCCGTGGTATTATGAAAGGCTACGGCAAGTCAAGGGAATAATGTTTAGATAACAAAATAAAAAAGCCTTTGTCCAAATAACATTTGAGCAAAGGCTTTTTTTTGAGCGCAAACAAAGGTTTTTGTTTCAAAGATATAGGATGTTGAAAATGTAAAAGTCTGTTATGACTTGACTGGCGGGATATTGTTACTTTGTCATCTTATTAGATAACATCTGGTAAAAATTCTGCTTGCTGTAAAATGGGCCATTGGTAACAGTTGATTTCTCAAACTTTTGGAATTCAATAATTTTCATTAATAATCATAGCCTGAGGCTTCTGAATTCACAGGAATTTTCTACCTTTGCGGCCTTATTTTAACAAAAAATATATATGGCAACAACTGCTGATTTTAGAAACGGATTGATTATTGAGTTTAATAATGATTTATACTCAATTGTTGAGTTTCAGCACGTAAAACCTGGCAAAGGCAATGCTTTTGTACGCACACGTTTAAGAAGTCTTAAGACCGGTAAGATGCTTCCGAATACATTTCCGGCAGGAGTAAAGATCAACATTCAACGTGTTGAAAGAAGACCTATGCAGTATTTGTATAATGATGGTCTCGACTATTACTTCATGAATAACGAATCATTTGAGCAGATCTCAATAGCTAAGGATCTCATTAACGCACCAGAATTTTTGAAAGAGGGGCAAGGTGCCGAAATCATGTATCATACAGATACTGAATCAGTTTTAACCTGTGAACTACCAGCCAGTGTGGTGCTGGAAGTAACCTATACCGAACCTGGTGAAAAAGGCAACACTGCTACCAATGCTATGAAAGAAGCTACTCTCGAAACCGGAGCTTTGATCAGAGTTCCGCTTTTTATCAATATTGGTGATAAGGTAAAGATAAATACTGCTGAAGGATCTTATTCAGAACGCGTTAAATAACAAGGTTTAGCACTTTTTTTTATGAAATTTAATCCACCTCTGCGGCTGGCTGAACTTGCTGCTTTTTTACAGGCTGAATATGATGGTGACCCTGATTTTCTTGTTACCGGAATGAACGAAATTCATATGGTTGAACCAGGAGATCTAACCTTTGTTGATCATCCAAAATATTATGACAAAGCTCTCAACTCGAAAGCAACAACCGTTCTTATCAATAAGAAAGTTGATCGCCCTGAAGGAAAAGCGTTGATATTTCATGATAAACCTTTTGATGCTTTCATCTCAATTATACTCAAGTACAGAGCTTTTGAACCTGCAAATCAGCAGGTTAGCTCAAGTGCTGAAATTGGTGAAGGTACTGTAATTCAACCCGGTGCTTTTATTGGCAATCATGTAACGATTGGAAAAAACTGTATTATTCATGCCAATGCGAGTATCTATGATCACAGCGTAGTTGGCGATCATGTTATCATACATTCCAATTCGGTAATTGGCGCTGATGCTTATTATTTTCAACGTCGTCCGGAAGGTTATCGTAAGTTTGAATCATGCGGACGAGTAATCCTTGAAGATCATGTGGAAGTTGGGGCTTTATGCAGCATTGATAAAGGTGTAACCGGAGATACTATTATTGGTCGCGGAACTAAATTGGACAATCATTGTCAAATCGGACACGATACAGTTATTGGACAGAATTGTTTGATTGGTGCACACGCTGCTATTGCAGGAGTTACAAAAATCGAGGATGATGTAATTATTTGGGGTAGGGTGGCGATCAACAAAGACCTTGTTATTGGTAAGGGAGCTGTAATTCTTGCAACTTCAGCTGTTGACAAAAGCCTTGAAGGCGGCAAAACCTATTTTGGTGTGCCAGCTGATGAGGCCCGAAAAAAATGGCGCGAAATAGCATCGGTGCGGCAATTGCCTGATCTGATTGCAAAAATGAGATAACTAAAAGAGGAGCTTTTGCTCCTTTTTTTATTCACCAACATGACATAAATTAATATGATTTACTCAATCTCTTTCTTTTCAGCAGTTTGAAAATCGGTCCCATAGATATCCATTACTACGATAATCGCCATACATCCCCAAACGGGAATGGACAGTTTATCTGTATCAAGGAAATTATTTAAAAAGCCATGAACGAAATAACTCACAAGTGCCAGTGTAGCAGATAAAGTAATAATTTTCGCTTCCTTTGTTTTCGACTTCTTGTATGCTTTTATACCACGATACACCATTGTTCCAACTAAAACGAACATGATAAGCATGCCCGGCAGTCCCATTTCGGCCATTGGACCGATATATTCGCTGTGAGCATTTCCCATATCACCGGCATTGGTGCTGATGATAGTTTTTTCTTTGGATCGTTGATAAGGTCCGTAAACAAATTGATAAGTTCCTGGACCCCAACCAAATACAGGTCTCTCTTCGAATAGCCGGATAGCCGCCTGCCAGCGGTTGATGCGTTCAAGATTGGAAGCGTCGGAGGATATATTGGAAATGGATTTAACGTGTTCAACAAAATCTGTTGAAGAATCTTGTTTGTTTTTTTCCAATGCATCGATAATCTGATGCTGAAAACTAATGAATATAAATACAAGCACCGATGCTGAAATGAGTATCCATCTCAGGCGAATATGGAAAATAATAGCAACAAATACAGCTGTTGCAGCCGCAAGACTAATCCAGGCTGCACGACTTAATGATAGTAATGTTGCAACCGACAGCAGGATGACCATATTGACTATCCAAAAACGTTTGGTATGTGATAAACCCGGGTAGAATAAATATCCTATTGTAAGTATTAGAAACATGGCTAAAGCAGCTCCATAAGCAGTGTGGTCATTGTAGAGTGGCGACATCACCCAGTGAGCAGAATTATCACTAAAGTTGAAGCGGGCGTGATTAATGATGGTGTATGCAATAACGATTATCAAACCTATATTATATAACCAAATGAACCAGTGTATGTTAGATGTTTTTCGGAAAACAAGTGATGCGATAAAAAATGCAGGGATAACAAACCACATGCGCGAAACGATGTATTTGATCGATACAATTGGGAGTTCGCTTGTGAAAGTAGTTATGAGCATCCATAAAAACATGATATAGATCACAATGGATATAGGATGAGAGGCTATCTTTAAGTCATACCTTCGTTCATGGAGAAGTTTGGTAAGAAAGAGGATCATCACAGCAAACAGCATTGGTTCAACGGGTAATGAAACTCCAAGGCCCACTTCCATATCTTCAATATTTAGCGAAAGGGGAGTGAGAAAACTAATGAGCAGGATGACTTTATCGAGCGAAAAAATATAAAGCAAGAGTACGGCTAGTACCAAAGGAAGTGCAAAAACGAGGTAGAGGTCTTTTTGAATAACAAGATACAAATTTGCCGCTAGAAAAACTGCGGCAAAGAAGTAAACCCATGCTATTTTGATACGTTCGTTCAAAATGATAAGGGTTTTAAATATTCTGTTTTTTTTGTGCTGCCGGATTTCGGGCGTCAATCACAAAAATGACCAATATGGCAAGTAAAAAAGCTCCCAAAGCTGAAAAAGCAACAATTATCCACCGTACCGGATAGGCTTTTTTGTCGGATGGATAAGGTTTGCTGATAATATTGGAATAAGTTAGTTTTGAACGGTTGAAGCGTTGAGCTTGTTCCAAATCCAATTTAATTTCAACAAAGGTGCGGGCTTCATGTTGTAACATTTCAATAACTGTAAGCAATTCACCACCATGTTTTTCGATATTGGATTTCAATTCCAGTACCCCTTTGGTGTTGATATTGCTTCCATTGTTTCCATAAATGGTTCGCAAATAACCTTTCATGATTTCCTGTGACTGTACGCTGTAATCAATGAGACCATAATCATTTCCCATTTCATAAAGCCTGTTTTGAAGTGAGTCAATCAGGGCTTTCTTGGCTGCAAGTTGCATTTCATACATTTGGATGACTTCCCCCGATTTGGATTTATGCATTGAAGCAACTTTATGATCATAAAGTTTGAGTATCTCCATCGCCATTTCGGCTGCTTTTTCAGGGTCTTTATCTTTTACATTAATTGAAATTGCTTCATATGGAGTTTTGCTGATTTTAATATTTTGGTGGTACTCAGCCAATAAAGCAGTTTTGAAATATTTGTATGCCGGGTCAATTTCATAATGTTGAACCAGTTGGAATTTTTCAATCATGGAATCGGTGATATCCTGTGACTGAAGAATCTGTAGCATCTGTTCGGTTTCACTTTCATCTGAATAACTGTTGATATTAGCAGGATAGGCTACGGCCTCCGACTTATACAAAGGTGTAATAAAAGCAGAGCCGGAAAAGATTGTACCTGCGAGTGCTGCAGCAACGATGATGACCGCAAGATGAAGGCGCCATTTCAGGATAAGATTGACAAAAGATGTATTGTTAAAGTAGTTGTCCATGATTTCCCATTTTTGCTGTTGAAGCGGTATTATTGTGTGTATTATTGATCTGATGGATTTCCTGACGTAGGGTAAAGTGGGTCGTACTGAAGTTTTTTTTTTACTTCAGTTGCAGCGAACTTCTCAAAAGCGATGATCACAATCAATCCCAGTGAGAGGGTTGAAAACACAGCAATGAGCATGATGAGCCATCGTATGGGATAGGCTTTCTTTTCGGCTTCATAAGCATTGGTTACAACAAACTTATGTGGCAGATTTTGAGTCGCATCCACTTTAGCTTCGTCGTATTTTGCTTTGATTTGGGAGAGTTGCTTACGCTCATGCTCCAACATGTCGCGCAGTGATACATATGAGCCACCATACTGAGAGAGCAAATTTAAGCGTTCTTCAATAGCTTTAATGCCAGTTTTATTATTTTTAGCCAATTCAATAGCTAATTGCTGATTAAGCATTTCGGCCTGGCTTTCGTAATCGTGAATCCCTAGCCTTCGTATGGCATTAAGGGAGTCCTCCATCGTTTTGACTTCGTTTCTGAGCTTAAAATATTCTCCTTCTACAATGAGAAAAGCACGTGATGCTACTTCTTTTTGCATCACATTCATTGTAGAGTCGAACAATTCGGCAATATCGTTGGCAATAACAGAAGCAAGCTTAGGGTCTTTATCAAGAACAGTGATTTTCACCGCCATATACTCGGTTCGGCGAAATTTTATGTTGCTTTCATAGGTTTCGAACAAGCGGGTATAGCGAAAATCAGAACCAGGTTTTATTTCGTAGTGGTTCATCAAATCGTATTTTTCTACAATACGATCACGTATTTTATTCGAATTTAGTATCTGAAGCATACGCTCCGTCTGCTCATCCTCTCCAATCTCCAGCAAATCTTTCGTGGAATTAAAATTAGTACTGAGTAATACTTTTGAGATAGAATTGGAAGAAGTTGGATAGAGAATAACAGTAGACCTGAAAAGAGGGGTAATAAAGGTTGGACTGCTGAAAATCATAGCCAAAAATGCAGATGCTATAGCAATGATAATGAATGGCTTACGATATCGATAGAAAATGTTCAACAGGCTCAAGCTCGTCATATCTGTGTCATCCTGATACTGCATTTGATTTTTGCTTTAATTTTTGGAACGTCAAAAATAAAAAAAAAATCCTTTGATGCGACGTGCTTTTAAAGTTATTATGAAGGCGTCTAATCATAAGGTTGCAATTTTATCAGGAAAATTTTCAACCTATTTTTTCGCGTATTGAAATAATCTTATTTTCTTTGTGTTGCCGGAACAAGTATTAGATAATGTTTTAAAACATATTGAGGCTTACTTGAGAACAACTTAACCACATTTTCATTTCTAAATTTATATGAGTAACCTGCATGCTTTCTTAAAAATGGCTTTCGAGGTGTTTTACTTGAATAAGAAGCGGCATGATGCTTTCTTTAAAGAGCTGCTTGACAGAGGCTTTGTGATTGATGAATACACAGGAAAGCGCATTTCGGCAGGAACGTCTATTGCTGCTATAACCAATCTTTGGTTCTCTTCATTAAGAGGTTTTTCTTCCAATGCTGAAGAAAAACGTTGCGGACTACTTGTAGGTGCATTGACGCCTATTTACGATGATCTGCTTGATGTTCATGGTTTTACTAGTCTGGCCGACAAATCATTTGATCAAATTTTGGCCGAAGAGAGTATGTATCATGGCATGAAGAACAACCTAAATGAGTTGTTTCTTTGGCTGATGAAGCAGGCCTACGACAGCATAATGTTGAAAGATGAATACAAAATGTTTTTTCAACAAACCATAGTAAGCCAGAAAGAAAGTCTTCGTCAAATGAATGGTAGTGAACTTGACCAGAAGGAGTTAAAGCAAATAATGATGATGAAAGGGGGTAATGCTACCTTATTGTATCGTCATCTTTTGGGTAATAAAATGAAGGAAGGGGAGGCGCAGTTGGTTTTTGCAACCGGAGGATTGATGCAGTTTGCAAATGATATATTTGATACCTGGAGTGATCATAGAAACGGTAATAGAACGCTGGCGACAATAAGCTCAAACCCACTTGATCTTAAAGACGCATATTTCAAGCTATTACGCGAAGTTGTGAAAAGGGCTGTTGAACTGCCTTATCCCCAAAAAAACATCCTTGTATTTCTGCGATTTCTTTTGCCGGTAATTGCGCGTGCTTTGGTGTGTTTTGATCAATTCGAGCGTCTTTATACCGCTTACGGACATTTTGATATTCCCTCTTTTTCACGCCAGCAGATGATATGTGACATGGAAAAGCCTGTTAACATGCTTGCAAATGTGCGCTATGCAGCAAAACTTTTCAATGAGGAAGTAAAACCATTGATAAAAAACAATTGAATAACTGGTTTTTCTTAGGTTAACTCACAAACATTAATCACAGTACAGATCCTTCATGTTCACTATTCAAACGAAATGATAACCAAAGAGTTTGCTCTTTTTTTATAAATTCGTACTCTTAAGGCAAAATAATACTTATCACTATGAAACATAACTTACTCCGTTTGAACCTTGAACATTTTATTGGTGAAACGATTGGAGATGAGGTTTTTGACACATTCGGAAATCTGATGTTCAAAAAAATAATTGAAAAGAAAGTGTATCTGGCTGAAATAAATAATCCATGTAAGTATGTTTATTTTATTCTTCAGGGAGCTTGCGTTTCATACACGACCAGTGAAAAAGGTGATAAAACTGTTATTCAATTTGGGTTGGAAGGTAATTGGATTTCAGATCTATACAGTTTTTTTTCAGGCAAACCGGGAATTTATACAATTGAATCACTCGAAACAATGGAAGTGCTGATGCTTAATAAGGAGCGATTTGAAGAGGCTTGTAACCAACATCTCATTGAGCGTTTTTTTAGAAAACTGATTCAGAATGCGTATGTTGACTTAAAATACCGTTTTGCCAAATCCAATAGTGAAGAAGCCTCAGTGTGTTATGATGTTTTTGTAAAAGAAAACCCTCAACTGGTACAGCGCGTGCCACAATACCTGATTGCCTCATATCTTGGCATCAAACCACAATCGCTGAGTCGGATAAGGAACACCCCGTCCAAAAAATAGTATTCCGAAGTACTTCACTTCAACACTTTATTAAGTACTCAGATACGAAATTAACATAGGTGAACGACTTTTACTTAAAGTCGGTTGCATCTTTGCATCGTCAATTTAAAATCAGATTTACAAATTAAATAAACAATGAATACTATGTCGACACGTACAAAATGGGTTCTTGATCCCACACACAGTGAAATTCTTTTCAAGGTTAAACATTTGATGATCACCAATGTAAAAGGTGAATTTCGTGATTTTAGTGCTGTTTTGGAAACTGTTGGAAGTGATTTTAGTAAAGCTTCCGTTGAGGTAAGTATTGCTGCAACTTCAGTTTTTACAAATAATACCGATCGCGACAATCACCTGCGAAGTGCCGATTTTTTCGATGTGGAGCACAATGAAAAACTCAGTTTCAAAGGAACTTCTTTCATCAAACTTGATGATGAGAATTACCGCCTTGAAGGCCTGCTCTCGATCAAAGGTGTTGAAAAAGAGATTGTTCTTGATATTGAATTTGGTGGTATTAACAAAGATCCCTGGGGAAATGAAAAGGCAGGTTTTTCGCTGAGCGGAAAAATAAACCGTAAAGACTGGGGACTCAACTGGAATGCGGCTCTCGAAACAGGGGGTGTTTTGGTAAGTGATGAGGTTAGGATTAGCGCTGAAGTTCAATTCGTTAAACAGGCTTAATCTGATAAATAACTTAGCAGTTTAAAATTTTTCAGGTTGAGGCTGACTGAGTTGAGTTTCCAAAAATGAAAGTTTTCCGTTTCAGTTCAGTCAGCCTAACTTTTACATCAGGCTATATACGGTATTCAATTATTGATTAACCCTTTTTATCCTCAATCAAAATGGAACAATTTATACTTCACACATCAGCTTCGCGCGGATATGCCAACCATGGCTGGCTCGAGAGCAGGCATACTTTTAGTTTTGCTGATTATCATCATCCTCAACGAATGAATTTTGGTGTTTTAAGAGTATTGAATGATGATATTGTTGATCCGGGACAAGGCTTCGGAACGCATCCTCACAACAATATGGAAATCGTTTCAATCCCTCTTGAAGGAGTGCTCGAACACAGAGACAGCATGGGAAATGTTGCTTTAATAAGTAAAGGCGACGTGCAGGTAATGAGCGCAGGAACTGGTATTCGACATAGCGAATACAATAAAAGTGATGTTGATGCCGTAAAGTTTTTGCAGATTTGGGTAATGCCAAATAAACGAAATGTTGAACCGCGCTACGATCAGATCACACTCGATCCGAAGCTTTTACATAACAACCTTTACCAGATTCTTTCACCTGATCCATTGGATGAAGGTGTTTGGATTCATCAGGATGCCTGGTTTAGTCTGGGAAATTTTGATGAAGGTTTCACAATATCATATAAAATGCATAAACCGGGTAACGGACTATATGCCTTTGTTTTAAAAGGAAATTTCAACATACAGGGAGTTGCCCTTGAATCGCGCGACGGACTTGGAATAACCGGAGCAGAACAGTTACAAATCACAGCAGGAAGCAAGGTTGCGGCTTTGCTGCTTATGGAAGTCCCTATGCAACTATGAAATATGTGGATACTGGAATACAAGAGAAATTGCCATCATATAGATTCATTGCTGTAAAATGAAAAACTTTAGAATTGTTCAAGGTTCTACTCCATTCAAAATGTGACATGAAAAGAAATGAGTTTATTAAATCCATGATTATGATGCCTTTAAGCTTTGCGGCAATGCCACTGAACTTGTTGTCGAAAATGTCGGATGATTTTGAACCATCACCACAAATGCCTGTGCTTTTTTTGGGTCATGGTAGTCCGATGAATGCTATTGAAGAGAACGATTTTGTTAAGGGTTTCAGAGAAGTTTCAAAGAAAATCCCAAAGCCAAATGCCATTCTTTGTATTTCGGCGCATTGGGAAACAGAAGGGACTTTTGTAACAGCAATGCCAAGCCCACGTACCATTCACGATTTTGGCGGGTTTCCCAAGGCGCTGTATGATGTTCAATATCCTGCATCCGGAAGTCCTGAACTTGCTGAGATCACCCAAAAACTTGTGCAATCAACTCAGGTAATGGCTGATTATCATTGGGGATTGGATCATGGAGCGTGGTCAGTTATCAAACATCTTTTTCCTAAGGCTGATGTTCCTGTCATTCAGTTAAGTCTCGACCAGCGTCAACCTGCGTCTTACCATTATCAACTTGCGAAGGAACTTTCAGTTCTTCGAAAAAAAGGAGTTCTCATTGTTGGCAGTGGAAATATGGTACACAACCTGAGAATGGTAGCATGGGACAAATTAAACGTTGCAGGTTTTGGATTCGACTGGGCACTTGAAGCGCGCGAAAAAATGAATAAGATGATCATTGAAGGCAACCATCAAGGCCTTGTGCGCTATAAGGATTATGGCAGAGCTTTTCAACTTGCTATCCCGAGTCCGGAGCACTACTTACCGTTGCTTTATGTGTTGGCTCAGCAACAACCCAGCGATCATATTAGCTTGTTCAACGATGAGGCTGTTGCAGGTTCGCTCACAATGACGTCGGTGCTCATAAACCAAAGTGCTTAAAGCAGTCTTTAATTTTGATCATTCAAATCTTTGTGTTGGGAATGCTACCCTTCAATTATGATATAAAGTTTCAATCAGGTTTTGTTTTTAATTTTGGGTATGAAAATGAACATTTTAGTGGTTATTTAGAAATTGTTTGCGAAAAGTTTTATCTTTCAAAGTATACTGCTAACTGATTGTTTTTCTGTGTGTTAGGTTGATATTACCTAAAGTAAAGCCTCTTTCTTTAAATTAATTTGTAAAAAAAGAATTCCAGATTTAAATATTTACTAGATATGTAATAACTTTGTATTTACAAAGAAAGACATTATGGAAGCGTCTATTATCAAAATCGGAAATTCAAGGGGGCTAAGATTAAGTAAGTCAATTCTTGAGAAATATAATATCAATGATAAAGTTGAAATTATTCTAGAGAAAGGAAGAATCATTCTTAAACCAATCGAAACACCAAGAAAGAATTGGGAAACAGCATTCAAGAAAATGCGTTTGGAAAACGACGATCAGTTGTTAGTAAATGATGTTTTTGAAAATGAAACTTTTGAGGAATGGAAATAATGCAGTATTCGATTGTATTGGTCGATCTGGATCCAACTTTGGGTAGTGAAATAAAGAAAACAAGACCATGCGTCGTTGTGTCGCCTGACGAAATGAATAAGTATCTTAATACTGTTGTTCTTGCTCCTATGACTACTAACCTTAATCGGTATCCAACAAGAGTAGTTGTTGAATTTGATGGTAAAAAAGGCATGATTGTTATCGATCAAATTCGAACTGTCGATAAAGTGAGAATTCTGAAAGTTTTAGGCAAACTAACAAAAACAGAAATCAAGGCTTGCAAAGAAGTTATAAGGGAAACTTTTGTGGACTGAATAAGCTAAAGCCATAAATCGTTAGTTCGTTTGGCGCACAGTACCCTGTATGAACTCTTGGATTAACGAACCTTCTATGTGATGCTTTTATCAGGAAAATTGGATTCTTATGAGGCATAATCTACTCACATACTGTTTTGCAGACAGAAGAATCAGGAATGGGCTGAGTCCGACAGTTAGTTTTGCGCCTCAATCAAAATATTTGCTACAAAACTGAGTTCTATCGTGAAAAACATACATTTGAGGCAGCTTCATACTGTTACACAAAATTTAAAGAACATGAAAACAATTACATTAACCATAGTATTCCATTTGATCCTGATAATGAGTATAAAAGCTCAAAGCTTTGAACGTTACAAAACACTCACTGATACTACAATTATTTCAAAGAATCTGGGCTTTGAAAAAAGCATTAAAGTAACTGTGCCTGTTGAATGGCAAAGTGACATAAATAAAAATTTTCCGCTGATTATCATTTTTGATAAACAAAATCAAAGAAGTCACAACTATATCCTTCAAACGATAGATTATTTGACTAGTAATGAGCAAATGCCGTCTTGTGTAATTGTCAGCGTCGAATCGGTTCAGGAATACCGTTACCTTGAAACATTATATAACGCTTCTGACGCAAATGGTTTGGCAGAGGAAAATGAAAAGTTCATTTTTGAAGAACTGATCCCTCTCGCAGAAAAACAATACAAAGCCTCCGATTACCGATTATTTGTCGGGCATTCGAGATATGGGTTTTTTACCACATCATTATTAACATCCCGAACGGAAGAACTGAATGCAATCATTTCCTTAAGCCCTTTCTTTCAGCAGAAAAATGTTTGTTTAACGGACTCTCTTAACTTACTAAGTGCCAAAAATCTACAACATCCTGTTTATTACCGTTTTGGAATTGGAAACGATTATCCGGAAGATTTTTATAAAATGGATTCCGTTTTACAAAGCCATCCCATCCCAATGCTTAATGCAAAAGGCTACTTATTTAAGGAAGCTGAACATAACGTAACACCTGGTTTAACAATAGCAATGGCACTTTATCAAATTTTTGAAAAATGGTCTGAAATTCAATCTGAATATCTCATAAATGAACATTTTGATTTGACTAAAATAAATGAATTGGAAAAGGAGATAGAACGTTGCTATGGAAACTCACTTGCGTTTTCGCTTGGTATTTTAAATGGAAAAGGATGGGATTTTTATAGTAATGAGCAGTATGATGAGGCGGTTGAAGCCTGGGAAATATTACTGAAGAATTATCCAAATTTTTCGGAGGGATATCTTTATATAATTGATGCTCAAATGAAACTGGGAAAGGATACCTCCGATACAAAGAAATTGTTTCTCACGTCAGTGGCTAAATCAAAATTCTATTCTGAAGATGAAATCATGGAATTAATGGAGGATTATAAGAGCTTTAACTAAAAGTTTTTATTAACAATAAACTTGCGACAACAGCAGGTGAATTGGTGAATCGATGGTTAAATGCTACATGAAACCTCATGATATTTGGATAGAAAAGTCGAGCTAATCCTTAGGTGCTTCTTTCGGATATGTTAATCAATGGCTTCAAAGCAGTTCAGTTTCAATTTATAACTTTGTTTTCTGTAAATAGCATTCTTTCTAATAGAATAAATGTTCATTATTTGTAAAACAGGCTTGCTACCTTTGTCACAGAAACATGATGATTCAGGCATTGGTTCTTAATACGTTTCAAATGAAAAATACAACCTCAAAAAATAAAATCCAACGGCTTATTTTTGCTGCACTCATTGCTGCTTTACTCATCGGCTGGAACTTTTGCTCACATGATGTGATGCGCTTTTTGGGGACAAATGAAAAAATAACTTCATCTTCTTTTATACCTCCACTAGTTGATAACCAACATATTACCGTTATTGAAAGTCAACCTTCCGGTAAAAAGTATCCTGCAGCGTGGTTTGAAGCCGTCCGTAAAACTGCTCCAGGCGATGACTGGCGAATGATAGAAGCACAAAGCATTCAGCAACTTATCCACAACAGAACTCAAATAAAAACTTCCTCTTTTGCCGGAACATGGGCAGAACGCGGTCCATCAAATATTCCGGGGCGCATCACCGATTTGGATATTGACTATCTGACACAGAGATTATATGCTCTAAGTGATCATGGCATTGTTTTTCGCTCGTCCGATTTAAATGGAACACAATGGGAAGCCATGAATGATCACTTTCCGCTTGGATTAGATGTTGCATCACAATTGAAGTTAGTCAAAGGTACGTCCAATGTGTTGATATCCAGTGGTTACATAAAATCTACAAATAGTTGGGGAGTTTATCGATCAGCAGATGGTGGATCTAATTGGATCGCTTCAGCAGGAATAGGCAGTTTTCCTATGAGTGGAATTCGCAGGATAGTTCAGGATGATGAGGCAATTTTTCTGCTGGTTCAAGAGTATAACAATGCTGTTCCGACCGACTATTTTACAATTTATAAGTCATCAGATCAAGGTGTGACATTTGCAGTATTGTATCGGACTAACATTCCAACAGGAGATGGAGGCAAGCATGTGAAAACAGATATGTGGGGAAGTAACGAAACGCAAAGCCCGCTTTATTTTTTGCAGGAAGATCAATTGTTGTTGATCAACAAACAAACAGGAGCTCGTACATTCAATAGCTTTGTCAGTGGCGGAACAATGAGTCAGTGCCTTTTAACGGGTCATAGTTCAGATGATGTTGTTAACCTTACTGCTTACCAGGCACTTAATGATACCGGCAGGTTTTATCAATGGTCAAGTCTGGATCAACAGTGGCACTATAAAGGTATGTTAACACAATGGCATATTGCATTACCCTTCGGTTCAAACTCACTTTCGTGCTCCATGCAATCGCCTGATACAATATACTTTGGAAGTATTTTAACGTCGAGAAGTACGGATGGTGGTGTGAGTTGGACAACAATTGACCTTGACCCAACAGGATCATATGCGCTTTATCATGGCGATGTCCCGAAAACACTTAATTGTATCAATCCGAATACAGGCGAAGAAGAAACATATATGGGGACTGACGGAGGTATTTACAAGCTCGATGCTGCAACCGACCATTTCAATTCGGTCAGTATTCCGGGTTTAAACTGCACCCAGATTTATAAAATGGTTACAAAGCAATCTGAGCCGGGAAAAATGTTTATCGGAACACAGGATAATGGCTATGCACATACAAGTGCAGGAAATTTTTATCCTGGAACAGTGCCATTCAATTTGCAGTGGGGAGGCGATGTTACCAACGTAGCCACTGGTGATGGTGGCGAAACTTTCTGGCTGTGGTGGTTGGGAGATGGATGCAATTATATGAGTGGCCCCAATGAGAATTATGTGATATCAACATGGTCGCCCTATCCTCATGGAGGTTCAATCCCTTATTGGGAGCCTCCTGTTTGGGTTCCTTCACATCATCCTGATCGGTGTTATACAGCTGGTTATCTGAATAATACAGGCGGAAATTATCTCATTAAACTACAGGCAATACCTGGTGCTGAAGCAGTTGCTACCACATTTCCTTACAATTTTGAAGCTCAGGCTGGAGGGCGAATTACTGCTATTGCCATATCTCCCCTTGACAGCTCGTTGTATTACGTGGCTACCGATAATGGAAAGCTGCTTCGATCTACCGATGCCGGAATAAGCTGGACATCAGCTACTTTGTCAAATTCTATGTTTCCACGGGTGATTCTTCCTTCAAAAACAAATGTTGGAGAACTTTGGGTAGCCGGAAGTGGCTATTCGAATAGCCCGGTTTATTTTTCATCCAACAATGGATTGACATTCAATGCCTTGAATATTGGAATGCCTTCGTGTTTGGTTGAGGCACTTGCAACAAACGAGGATGAGAGTATTTTGTTTGCCGCCACCAGTATTGGGCCTTTTGCTCTAGATCGCAATCAAATTGGATGGACAGCTATCGCCGATGACACCGCCCCTCTGGTTCATTATATGGATGTTGAATACGTTTCTGCCACAGCTACAGCGCGTTTTGCAACTTATGCACGTGGCATCTGGGATTTTAGATTAACGCCGACTGGCGTCCATTCAGTAGGAATGGATAGAATTGTTTTGAAACTTTACCCTAATCCTGCCAGCGACAGATTGTATGTTCAGAATGTTGATGATTTTGAAGGGAAAGATTACCAAATTGTTGACCTCAGCGGAAAAGTACTACAGGCAGGTAGAATAGCTCAATCATCAACTGTGATCAACATAAGTGGTTTACCCTCAGGCGTTTATTTTGTGAAAATAGCTGAGGTAAATAAAGTTGAAAAGTTTGTAATAAGGTGATATTGAAGCTTAAACTCAGAAAACTACCTGTTATTCCTTCTTTTATGATTTAATTTCCTGGTAATTTCTAGCGAAAAAATAGACTTCTGAAGTTATCAGAATCTCAATCCCACAAAAACATCAAAGCGGCGGGTTTGGTTAGGAAGGTCGCCTCGGTTGATAAGCCAGCTATAGTCCACACCACCGTAAAGCATGAAAGTGGTTTGTAATTCGAGGTTAATATGAGCAAAATGCGGTTTGGGGTAGCTGTTGTCTTTGATGGCGTCGCTTACTGAAACAAGACGAAACATGCTTAAAGAGTATGACGCAAAACTCTGAAGTACAAGATGATTACTTATTACATAATCGAAAAAAACCGAAGGGCCAGTGCCCCAGTAATAACCCTGAGGCTCGCCCGTCGTACCATTAACAGGCTCCCCGTTTTGTCGCTCAAAATACGTGGCTCCTATGATGTAATCATTCAAATTGAAGCCCAAAGCGCCACTCATCCGATCCTTGTCGATAATGTTCCAGCCCCAGCTTGTGCTACCTATCAGATCGGAAAGTACAGAGTTTTCTTCACGGGCTACACCTGTATTGGTTTGAATTTGCTGAACCAACAGGTTTAGAAGATCGCCTAGACTTTTGTTTTGCCAGAACATACGTGTGTCGCCTTTGCCAAGGTTGTATTTTTTGTAAAAAACGCGCATAGTGAAACCTGATTTGCGATGCTCTTCAGAGTAAGGTGCTTCAGGGTTCGACATAAAAGTGTAGGATAAGGATGCTCCAAAATGGGGTTCATCGTAATATGAATTCTTTTGCATATCAAAACCATCAAAGGATTGGCCAACAAGATTTTCTGATGAAAGCAGCATGATAAAGAAAAATATTCGCACAAACTGAACGCTAAATGTTGATTGTGTTTTGTGCGCATTGTAAGTATTAAGTTCGGTTTTCATAGGATGTGTTTTTGTGTAAAACATATTTAATCAAATATATATGACTTACTCATAATATAATGGTTCATCATTTAGCACAAAAATACCAGCGTAATTTGCGGAATGCAATACGGTAAAAATCGTATTTAAATGTAAAGTGGAATAGGAGGGGCTGTAACCAGCAAATTCAGAAAGGCTATG